>NZ_URHZ01000001.1 GCF_900547735.1 uncultured Clostridium sp.
AAAGCAGCATACATCCTATGTGGCACAGACAGAATATTATCAGCAGTATATTCAAAGTCGAGAGGATTGGGAGTATGTCGGAATTTTTGCTGACGAAGCGAAAACCGCAACTAAGGTAAAAAATCGTGACGAATTTTTACGGATGATGAAGGAATGCGAAAAAGGTAATATTGATATGATTATCACCAAATCCGTCACAAGGTTTGCCAGAAATACGGTAGACAGCATAGAAACCATCCGAAAGCTGAAAGCACTTGGAATATCGGTATTTTTTGAAAAGGAAAATATCAATACCATGTCCGAGCAGAGCGAGCAAATGCTGACCATTTTAAGCTCCATCGCACAGGGAGAATCGGAGAGCATTTCTACTAATAATCGCTGGGGCATCCAAAAACGATTTCAAGATGGCAGCTTCAATATCGGTTGCGTTGCATACGGATATACCAAGGATGAAGATGGCGAGCTTATCATAAAAGAGGATGAAGCAGAAATCATCCGCAGGATTTTCAATGAATATCTCGCAGGAAAAGGTAGTTACACCATTGCAAAAGAATTAAACTATGATAGCATTCCAACCATCCGCAATGCAGAAAAATGGAATGACAGCGTGGTAAAGGCGATTTTGCAAAATCCCATCTATGAGGGTGAGCTGCTTATGCAGAAAACTTATACGACAGAGGTGCTCCCTTTTACCAAAAAGCGAAATAATGGCGAACTGCCAATGTATTCTATCAAAGAAAATCACCCGGCTATTATCACACAACAGCAGGCAGAAAGAGTGAGAGAAATCTATGCCTACCGCAGAATACAGATGGGTGTTGATGACAGTGGCAAATACCAAAACCGCTATGAATTCAGCAGTAAAATCATCTGTAAAGAATGCGGCGGAGTATTCCGCAGGCAAAAAATTTATATTGGAAAACCATACGAGAAAATACAATGGTGCTGCATTACTCACATAGAGAACATCAAAAAGTGTAAAATGAAAGCAGTGAGAGAGGACATGATCAAGAACGCCTATCTCACCATGTGGAATAAGCTGGTCAGCAATTACAGTGAAATACTCTATCCCCTCTTGGAATCGCTAAAGAGTCTCAGAACCAGCCCAGAGCAGGAAGTGCAGATATTAGAGTTAAATAATAAAATAACGGAATTAACAGAGCAGAGTCGTATCCTAAGCAGAGTTGTGCAAAAGGGATATATCGACTCTGCTATTTTTATGGAACAGCAAAACACCTTGAATGTACAAATTGAAGAATACAAGAAACGAAGAAATACCCTGCTTGATGATAATGGGTATGAAAAAGAAATTGACGGTACAAACAGGCTGCTGCAAATTATTAAATATAACCCTGTCATTATGGAGGAATATCAAGAGGAATTATTTATCCATACCGTAGATAAGGTGCTAATCGGAAATAACGGAGATATCACCTTCCGACTGATTAATAGCCTTGAACTGACAGAAATAATTATAAGGGGGTGAACCAAAGTGCAAACACACTTACCCATTGGCTATAAAATGGTGGATGGCAAAATTCAGATTGAACAGGAAAAATCAGCTACTGTAAAGAAAATCTACAGCGAATATGTCAATGGAAAATCCATACTCGCTATCTCAAAAGAGCTAAAAGAAAATAATGTACCCAATGCCAATAATAAAACCAACTGGACGCATGGTGCAGTGGGAAAAATCTTGCAAAACATCAAGTACATGGGTGATGACCTTTATCCCCCACTTATCATCAAGGAACTGTTCCATCAGGCAAAGAAAAAACGGCAGCAAAAAACAGCACAGTTAGGGAGAACGGCACAGCTCAACAGTATGAATAATCATAACGCATTCACCAACAAAATATTTTGCGGAGAGTGCGGAGAGCCGTACCGCAAATATGTGGAACACTGCGGTAAGCCGCAGGAAAAGGTACGCTGGAAATGTAAAAAGTACATTTTTAATAACAGAGTTGTATGCAGAAACCTTTTTTATACTGAGGATGAAATAAAGGCTGTTGTTATATCAGCAATCAATAAACTGCTGCAAAAAAGAAAGCTACTGGATAAGCCTTATCGAAAAGAACCTCTGAAAAAGGATTTGGCGCTAAGAGAGGTAGAGATGCAAGTTGCAGACTTGGAGGAACAAGAACAGTTTTCCTCGCCGGATCTTGCAACGCTTATCTTCAAACGAGCAGAGCTTACCTACAAAGCTTCAAAAATAGAGGATTATCAATTTGCCACCCAACGGATTAGGGAGAGCATAGAGGAAATCCACGAACAGACGGATTTTAACGAAGAACTGATGGTGCAGATTATCAAAAAAATCACCATCTACAAAGATGGAAAAATAGAAACAGAATTTATCAATGGACTGAAATTCAGTGAAATCTTAGAATATAAACGAAAGGATGAGCCTAATGGCAGTACAGAAAAAGAATGTGGCGATTATACCGCCGCAGATGAAATATGATAAACAGCTTCGAGTAGAGCAGAAAACCTTGCGTGTAGCCGCCTACTGCCGAGTAAGCACCTTGCTTGAGCAGCAGGAGGGCAGCTATGAAGCTCAGGTAGATTACTATACCAATAAAATAAACAGCAATCCCAACTGGAAGTGTGCCGGTATATTCGCTGACGACGGCAAAAGTGCCACGCAGACCAATAAGCGTGATGACTTCAATGCCATGATAGATGCCTGCCTTGCAGGTAAAATAGACTTAGTCCTTACCAAATCAGTCAGCAGGTTCGCCAGAAATACCGTAGATGCCTTACAGAACATCCGAAAGCTGAAAGAGAAAAGTATCCCCATCATCTTCGAAAAAGAGGGCGTGAATACAATGGAAAGCGGTGGAGAGCTTCTCATCACCATTCTAAGCAGCCAGGCACAAGAGGAAAGCCGTAACATCAGCGAAAATACAAGATGGGGTGTGACAAGAAGATTTGAGAATGGAATCGTCCAGGTCAACCACAAGAAATTTTTAGGCTACACCAAAGATGAGGACGGAAACCTTGTGGTAGTGCCGGAAGAAGCAGTCATCGTCAAGCGGATTTTCCGAGAATATCTTGAGGGCAGTAGTATTATAAACATTGCCCGAGGGCTCCAGCGAGATGGCATTAAAACAGTAACAGGGCTTGACCACTGGCACCCAGGAACCATAGATAAAATGCTCTCAAACGAGAAACTGTGCGGGGATGCCTGTATGCAGAAAACCTATACCGTAGATTTCCTCACCAAGAAAAAGGTTAAAAATGATGGCTATGTCAGACAATACTATATCGAAGATAATCATGAAGCTATCATACCCAAGGAGCTGTTCCATCAGGTGCAGGAAGAAAAGCTCCGCAGAGCTTCTCTGAATAAAGCGGCGGTAACCCGAAAGAAAAACAAAGAGGAAAAAGAAAAAAGCAAATACAGCTCCAAATACATACTGACCGACCTCATGGTCTGTGCGGAATGTGGACACGCCTATCGCAGGCAGATATGGAGCAAATACGGTGAAAAATCGGCAGTATGGAGATGCGAAGATAGGCTCAAGCAAGGTAAAAAGTCAAGATGTCAGAACTCACCGACCTTAAAAGAGGAACAGCTACACGATGCCATCATGACAGCCATAAACAGTGTGGTGGAAAATACAGGTGAATTTATAGGCACCTTCCGAGAAAATGTCATCAGAGTAATCGGCAGCTACAGCACCCAAGGAGTTACAAGCGAATATGATACGCAGATAGAAAAGCTGCAGCAGCAAATGCTGATACTCATAGAAAATAATGCAAAGCAAGGAGCTGTCAGCGAGGATTTCGATGCAGAATATAAGCAATTATCCGAGCAGATCAATGAGCTAAAAACAGCCAAAATCCAAATGGTACAGGCACAGAAACAAGCAGAAAACTACAAAGAGCGTGTGGATCAGCTGGATAAGGCAATCACCACGGTAAACCCACAGGTGCGAGAGTTCGACCAAGACCTTGTAAAACGGCTCATATCCTCCATCAGAGTGCATAAGGGCATGAAACTGGAGATACAATTCCACTCGGGGATTGTGGTAAAACAGGAAGTAGACTACTATGAATAGGCAGTAAAATAGGAGTGGGGTGTGTTCCCCGCTCCTATGATAAAATTGCTAAGACTAAAGCCTTTGGTGCGTGTCGAGGGCTTTAGTCTTTGCAATTATTAGAACAAGAAGGTTGATGTTGTAATAAGGCAAAAAAAGATATAAAATAAAGTGTGTAGATTAGCGAATAAACATGAGAGGAAAATCACTATGAAAAAGCCTGTAAAAGAAACTATTCATGCTAAAGGTGTAGATATAACCATATATACACATAATTTTCAAGATGAATTTTTATCATTGACGGATATTGCACGCTATAAAAATGCAGATTATCCAAGTGATGTGATTAATAATTGGATGCGTAATCGTAACACAGTTGAATATTTGGGGATTTGGGAGCGAATACATAACCCTGATTTCAATTCCCTCGAATTCGAGGGAATTGACCGAGAAGCAGGTCGTAATGCTTTTGTGCTTACACCGAAGCGTTGGATTGAAACGACAGCTGCAATTGGAATGACCTCAAAGCAAGGAAGATATGCTGCAACTTTTGCACATAAAGATATTGCATTAAAATTTGCAGCATGGCTTTCCCCTGAGTTTGAATTGTATATCATTAAAGACTATCAACGATTGAAAAGTGATGATAGTAGCCGCCTTTCATTAAATTGGAATTTAAACCGTGAAATTGCAAAACTGAATTACAGAATTCACACAGATGCAATTAAGGGGAATCTTATTCCGCCGCAGCTGACGCCGTATCAGATATCCGTTACTTACGCCAGTGAAGCAGATGTGCTGAATGTTGCATTATTTGGTATTACCGCAAAAGAATGGCGAGAGCAAAACCCCGGTAAAGCTGGCAATATGCGAGATGATGCTACACTAAACCAGCTACTTGTCTTGTCTAATATGGAAAGCTATAATGCTATTCTAATTGAGCAAGGAAAGCCGCAGGGGGAGCGATTAAAATTGCTAAATGAATTGGCAATCAGACAATTGAAAACCATAGAACAAATCAATACAGATACCATTAAAAAGCTTGAAGAAAAATAGATGAATAGGTCTCATTTATGACGGAAGATGTGTTGCCGCCAAGGAACTGTTAGGTCTTGGCAGCATACTTATTGTCTCCTCAAGGCATGTCGAGTGTATAATAATGATGCGGAATTGTGGTTTGGAGAAAAAATAGAGACTTAAACTACAACATATAGTAGTTTTTGCGGAAAAATCGGGAGAAAAATCAGGCTAAAAACGGCCGATTTTGACCCCGATTTTTTGGCTCTTCCACAGATGTGAGATAGATAAAAGGAGATATGGAGTAAAAATCAAGGGCTGACCGACTGATCACCGAATCCGAAGTCAGATTCCATATTTACCAGATTATCTGCCGCCAAGCATACCGTAGTGGAATTGAACCAGGCGGTAAAAGCAATATGAGAAGTGAGCGATAGGTTGGAGATGTCAAGGAAAAAGCTGCTGGCTTCGCTGGAGGCAGAGGTTCCCAGAGATATAGACGCTGTGTGCAGCGTGATACGAAATCATGGAGATTATAAATTTTTGCCGATAGATGATCTGAGCCCAGAGGAGTTTGCAAAGTATATATTGAGGATCCATCATGTGGCAATCGAACTGAAAATGGAGATTTTCTATGATTTGAAGGAGTTTGGAAGGCAGAAAACGAGGGAAAATGGCCCTGTCAATACTTACTATGATGTTCTGGTCGATAAGGTCCGCCCGATCCCACAAATCAACGCAGACTTGCAAGAATTCCGGTTCTACAATTCGTTGGCCTTGACTGCTTATTGGAATGACAGGGATTCCACTTTAGCGGTTATATTGGGCGGTGAGACGGCAATTCTTTTTAAAGATTTGATACAGGAGAAGATAAATAAAAACTTGGGTGACTGTTCGGAGAAGGGGCTGGCAATGTACCTCTCAAATGAACTGCTGGGTAAGAGGATTTTTACCATGTACCCAAATGTTGAGGAATATGGGGGAGAGTTATGGGGAGTCCTTACCGTAAAAACATACGGGGAATTAAATCAGCGGGAGCTGGAGGCATTACGAGAAGAGTGGAGAACCATGGCAGACGGTGGCTGGGGAGAGGATTTATTTTACCGCCCGATACTGACCAAGCGAGGGGAAAATTATATCGGATTCTGGGACACAGACAATAATGACAATCTGTTCATAAAAATTGAGGATGCATTTAAATGGGAATTTCCAGATGGTATTCATCCGGGCCGGCTAAGAGGTGAAGTGACCGAGGAATCGGAATCGCCATTTAAAAGTTTTATAAGTCCATTCTTCTCTGAATGAAATAGAATAGAACAAATGTTCTGGAATACTATTGCACTCTTTTTCGCGGTCCTGTATAATAGGATCAGAAGCAGGAAGGAGAAGTTTGCGTGATACGGTTGTTTGAATTTCGAGATTTAGATAAAATAATGGAGATCTGGCTGGAGGGAAATCTGCAGGCCCATGCATTTATAGGGAAAGAACACTGGAAGCAGAACTATGAATCAGTCAAAACGGTTCTGCCCAATGCGGAAGTATATGTGTTTGAGGAGGCGGGGGAGATACGGGGCTTCATTGGAATGGAGGCCGATTACATTGCCGGATTATTTATAAAAGAGGAGTACCGGGGCAGGGGAATCGGTCACCAGCTGATTGAGACTGTAAAGCGGAAGAAGCGTCTGTCCCTACATGTATATAAAAGAAACACTGGAGCAGTGGCATTTTATCGGGCAGAAGGTTTCAAGATTCAACAGAGCATGACAGAAAAAGAGAGAGGGGAGAAAGAATTCCTGATGGTTTACGGTGAATCGGAATAGAGGTATGTTTGGAAAACTATAGTAAAGATCGTTACCTGTTTTGTAATTTGTGGGGGTGGTACGATGCCAACGTGGAACCCTTGGCATGGCTGTAAGAAAATTAGTCCGGGCTGTCTGAATTGCTATGTGTATCGCAGAGACGCGGAATTTGGAAAAGACAGTAGCATTATATCTAAAACGGTCAGCTTTCATCTGCCCGTTAAGCGCAGCCGAAGCGGTGAGTATAAGCTCCAGCCCGGAGGAGAATGTGTTTATACCTGCATGACCTCGGATTTCTTTTTGGAGGAGGCCGATGAGTGGAGGCTCGCGGTATGGAACATGATCCGGGAGCGCAGCGATCTGCAGTTTGTGATTATCACAAAACGAATCCATCGCTTTCGCGTAGGTCTTCCAGAGGATTGGGGAGGCGGATATAACCATGTTACCATCTGCTGCACCTGTGAAAACCAGAAGATGGCGGACGCCAGGCTGCCGATTTTCCTGGAATTGCCCATCCGGCATCGTACTATTATCCATGAGCCTATGCTGGAGGCAGTGGATATCCGCGAGTACCTGGCTGGCGGTCAGATTGAGCAGGTAACCTGTGGCGGAGAGTCGGGGCCGGAGGCCAGAATCTGTGATTTTGCATGGGTTTTAAATACAATGCAGCAGTGCATGGAATATGATGTCCCATTCTGGTTTAAGCAGACCGGAGCGAACTTCAAAAAGGGAAAACGTGTGTATTACATTGAGCGCAAGGATCAGATGAGCCAGGCCGAGAAGGCTGGGATTAATTATAGACATGAACATAGGGTATAAAAAGATGTGTAAGAACAGATACGATTCTGGAAGATTTTGTTCTTAGCTTTTGTTAATAGACATTACTTTCCGAATGAACTAAGAATATGATAGTTACGACAGTATGGATATAGATAAATTTGAATTTGTAATAGAGCTTATTTATATAGGAGGAATTACCAATGCAAGATTTTTTTGAAGCATTAACAAGTGAGAGTAAAAACACAGCATTACCTGACGAGTATAATTATTTTGGAAAACTTATCGGCAGTTGGGCGATAAACTATATTGAGGGTAACAATTCCCTTGCAATTAAAGGGGAATGGTATTTCTCATGGGTTCTTGAAGGAATGGCGATTCAAGATGTTATTATTCTGCCCGATTATGAATGTGGGACATCGTTGCGTATCTATAATCCCGATACACACGCATGGGATGTAGCTTATGGTTATACTGGAAAAATAATACAGCTTGAAGCAAAAAAACAAGATGACATGATAATGCTCACCTTCGTCAATGATGAAAGAAGAAAGTGGGTTTTTACGAATATAGAGGATAATCGTTTTCATTGGGAAAACATTACTGTAAAAGATGATGGCGATTGGTATATAAATGCGGAAATATATGCTGAACGTATCATATAACTAATGTTCATAATGTTACAAATTCCAGGTTTGTGGGATTGGAAAATTAGAATTGATGGAAAAAATTATGATAAAAAAGTTGGCTTTGATATTAAGCGTAATATTTATAATATTAACATTTGTTGGAGCTGGATATGTCCTCTTTAATGGTGGAAAAGTTAATGCAGGGTATGCTTGTGTGCCTATGATTTTTGCATTGATTTCTATGTTTTTTTATCGGGAGTACAAGTAAAGTGCAAATCCCACCTGATAAGGAAGGAAAATTGGAATTTTGCCAAGGTGAAAAAATGATTATATTAAATATTCTTCAAGGCGTTTCTTTGAATACAGGTGAAAAATTGTTATTGGAAGAAGGTTATATTGCAGAAGAATGTATCGAAAAAAACGATACTTCATGCGACAAGTTATTCCTTTATCCTTATTGCTTATATGATACTCAAGGAAAAAAACTTGATTGTGTTTATCTTGCCGAATATTGTAATTACGTAATTGATGATGAATATATAGATGGTAGGATGATGTGGAAATCTATCAAAGCAAAATGGACAAGGAGATAATGGCCTGCCAACTTCCAGCTTGTCGGGAAGAAAAATTTGAAGTTGAGGGGGGATTTTTTTGAATCAGTCTTTGTGCGAAAAAGTTACTCATATTATTCAACAGAGAAATTTATATAGCATAATGAACAATACAAAATGGACAGAACTTATTTCTTCAATCATTCAAGAAATGCCATTTCCAGCCGCCTTTGTTATTAAATATGTGACTTCTGAAATTGAACCATCAATAGATGTGTCGGCTTGTAATTATTGCGGGGACTGGACGGGCGAGAATTTTCCGCCTTTAGAATACTATTTCAATATTGAATGGATTAAAGTACAGCCACGGTATTGTAAGCATATAGGACAACTTGTTAGTCCGGAGATTGTTGAACTATAACACCAATTATTTTGTACAGGGATGATTTTTACTCTGGGGCTATCAATGTACCAGACTGTCAACCGTAATGTACGGACCATTTCAAGGAAATAATACAGCCTGGAACAGAGTATGGTGTTCCAGGCTGCTTCGGTATCTATCAGATACGAGATGTTCAGGTGGCATGCTGTGAACCGCGCGAATAACGGTATTCAGAACCCTGAAATTTTGTATCTTGAAAACGGTAAATCAAAAACGGTAAATCAAAATTGGTAAACCAAAAACGATAAATCAGAATCTAACGGAAATCTAACATAGCATATGGTATTCTTAATCAGACTTCCAGCCATATAACAGGCAGGGTTGTGATTAAGAAAGGGGATTTCCATGAAAAACAGGAATTATAACAGACTCATAAAATTGACAGCTGCGGTATTGACAGCGTCTATTGCTCTGACTGCCTGTGCTGCGCCTGGCACAGAGGGAATAAAGAGTTCCATAGCGGCAGACATTATAACCAGTGAAGGACAGGAAACGTCCTCCGATAACCCTACGGCAGGGCAGGCGGCGGATTATCTGATTCAGGCTGCCGAAAAATACGGGAGAGCCTCGGATCGGGCAGACGTTCTGGCGGGATTTCAGGAAGAGGAGGCAGTCACATGGATGCAGCTATTGGTACTGGCAGGCCGCGCATTTGGAGAACTGCCTGCTCCGGAAGGAGCCGCTAAGCTGATGGCGCCGCCGTCGGTGGATCTGTCAGGTGTCCCGGAGTGGGCTGAGGCAGAGCTGCAAAATCTGGCCAACGGTGGGATACTGGCTCCTTCCGATCTGGAGCAGGCGGAACAAACAGAAATATCCGCAGAGCAGAATCCTTCGGCGGATACAGAAAAACCAGCTGCCATGAAAGATTTGGAGAACCTCACATCGCGTTTCCATGCACGGTTGGGGACCAGTCTGAACGATGATTTTTACCATACAGTAAATAAAGAGCTTTTTGACCGTCTTGAAATTCCGGAAGGGGAAATGTTTGCGGGAGGTGCAAGCGCGGTGACTGCTAATACAAACCGGCAGCTTCATGAGTTGATTCTGGAGCTCACGGAAAGCGGGAACGAATATCCCATCGGCAGCTCCGAACAGAAAATCCGTGACTTATATCTAAGTGTGCTGGATACAGAGCTTAGGAACCGGCAGGGGATAAAGCCTCTTGAAAAATATTTTTCGGCGGTTGACAACGCCCGGGACTATTCCGAGCTAAATGCCGCCATTGCGCTGGCGGTTAATGAACTGGGGAATTCCGGGAACGGCCTGTTTCCGATGATCGCGGTAGCCGACACGGAAGACAGCAGCTGTTATATCATGCAGCTATTGACCATGCCGGCTAACCTGTCTTTAGAAGATTATACCAATGAAGACAGTGAGGTTCTAAAGGAGTACCGGGAATCCATAATAAGACAGTTAACAGTCGCTGGAGACAGCCTGCAGGAAGCAAAACGGCTTGCAAACGCCATCATCCAGATGGAACGTGAACTTGCCGGACAGACGACTGACCCGAAGGAGCTGGGAGATTTACAGAGAAAGCCAAAGCGATACACACCGGAAAGCCTCGATGCGCTGATGCCTCAGGCGAGACCGTCCGAATTGCTTGCCGCCATTGGTTTAAGCCCGGATGTAGTTATGCAGGCGTTTGATGAGAAACAATTTGAAGCCTTTGCCGGCTGGTTTACTCCAAAAAATCTGGAATTATTCAAGGCATACCAGAAGATGGTGCTCCTGACAGGATTCAGCGGCTATCTGAGCGAAGAGCTGGCATTTGAATTCTACTATGGACAGGCCGCTGTCAGCGATGCTGCGAATAGTGCGGTTCAGATGTTTCTATCCGAAGAATTGGGGGAACTCTACGTAGAACGGTATTTTTCTTCTGAATCCAAGGCAGGGATAGAAGAGATGGCTGATATGATGATCGATGTGTTTAAAGACCGTATAAGACGCCTGGACTGGATGGAAGAAAACACGAAACAGGAGGCTCTCAAAAGCTGGACAATATTACGATCCTCATTGGATATCCGGATGAGTGGCAGAAAACCGATGTGACGAGTGATGTCTTTCCATATATGTGGGCTGAAGCAAATAATTACTATTATCGCGGGCGGCTGGTTGCAAAAACAAAAGGTGGCTCTTTATACAAGAAACCAGAAATTATTTTGATAGATGAACCGGAACCAGATGGTGATTACCTGCGATTTGTAGATATTCCGGCTATGGTTGTAAAGAATCGCGAAATTATGGAAAGCCTTGCACAGGAGACAATAAAGAAAATCTACAATTACTTTATGGAATTTCGTAATAAGGTGGATGTTTTCTATGTTGCTTTTAGTGGAGGTAAAGACAGTGTTGTTACACTGGATTTGGTATCGAGAGCATTGCCACATAATGATTTTAAAGTTTTATTCGGCGATACAGGGATGGAGTTCCCAGATACCTATGAAACAGCAAATAATATTGAGGAATGGTGTGGAGCACAAAACATTGAGTTCTTGAGGTCAAAATCCGAATTCAATCCTGAATATACATGGAGCCAATTCGGCCCGCCGGCTACAGTTATTCGATGGTGCTGTAGTGTTCATAAAACTTCCCCACAAATACTGATGCTTCGAAAAGTTACTGGGAAAGAAGACTTTACAGGAATGGCCTTTGTCGGGGTTAGAGGAAGCGAAAGTATTGCAAGAAGTGAATATGACTATGTCAGTCTGGGTGAAAAACACAAAGGACAATGGAGCTGCAATCCAATATTAGAATGGAATTCTGCAGAACTTTATTTATATATATTTACGAGGAGTCTAATCCTTAATGAGGCTTATAAAAAAGGGAACAGACGAGCAGGGTGCCTAGTATGTCCAGGAGCATCGGAAAGAAATGAGTATATGGCTAGAGCTTGTTATTGTGATGAGTTTGATGCACTAATCTCAAAAATAAAAGACCATTATAGGCAGAATTTCCAGTCCGATGAACGCCTAAAAGAGTTTATTGAGAACGGCGGTTGGAAAGCAAGAAAAAACGGCAGGGATTTGCACTTTCTCCCTAAATACTCAGACCATATAGAGAAGGATAACATTATCATTCAGCTCAATAATCCCAATATGGATTGGAAGATATGGATGAAAACGGTTGGTGTTCTTCAAGAAGACAATGGCAGCTTTAGCATTATACATCGAGGCAAATGTTATTGTTTTGAAGTGATTGAAAGTGCTGATAATATTACGGTTTCAATTGCGAATGAAATAGCGAAAAGAGATCCGCTGTTTATTAAATTTTTTAAAAATGTATTTAAAAAAGCATCTCAATGTATTGGATGTCATGAGTGCGAAGCTGATTGTCATAATGGATGTTTGACCATGGAAAATGGGAAAGTCCATATTAGTGATAAATGCAAACATTGTTCAGAATGTCATAAAGCTTTAAAAGGATGTTTAGTCTACAATTCAATTGAGATGCCAAAAGGAGAAACAGGAAATATGAAAGATATGAGTTTGAATAGTTACTCCCATTTTGCACCAAAAATAGAGTGGTTTGAACAGTTCCTGAAATATGAAGATGAATTCGATGATAATCATTCTCTTGGATCACAGATGTATAGCTTCTTTAAGAGGTTTCTACGTGATAGCAGTATGATTATTAACAATCATTTTTCGCCAGTCGCAAGGGTGGTAAAGAATCTTGGACTTAGTAATCTGTCGGCTTGGGGAATTATGCTTGCGAACGCTGTTTATTCACCGCAGCTTCGGTGGTTCGTGCGAAATCTGGAGTTTTATACAGATTATCCGAAGGATTATACCATTGCTATGTTACAGGATGCTGGCGCCAAAGAAACATGGGCAAAAGACATCTGGAGTTGCTTTAATAGATTTACGGATCTTCATTTTGGAAATATAGGCATGGGGACTGGGAAAAGGGAGAAGAATAAGCTGGTTGCAGTGTATAGGACAGCATGGAACAATCCGGATCCAGTGGTGATTTTGTATTCCTTGTACAAGTTTGCCGAAAAGTGTGGAGGATATTATAATTTTACACTTAGCCGTTTGCTTGATCATGACGTTGATAGCGATGGCATCAGCCCTACGCAGATTTTCGGCTTGGATCGGGAGACAATGGTTCGGTTGTTAAATGGCCTGGCTGCTAACTACTCGGAATTCATCACAGTGTCATTTACAATTGATTTAGATAATATTTACCTAAAGAGCGAAAAATCATCAGAGGATGTTCTTGAATTATTTTAAGCGGGGGGATGTGGACATGGCAACCAGTACCTATAGAAAGTACTTTAATATTAAGAAACAGTACTATCCTTGTGTTACGGATGAACTGATTAGAAAAGGCAATGTGGATTGGCGCGATTTCTATCCGCATCCTACGTTTGTAAATCTGCTTGAGACAGCGGCTAATGTTATTGAAAGAAAGCAACCTTTGGGTATCTGGGTCGAGGGTGGATACGGAACAGGGAAGTCATATGCAGCCTTGGCTCTTGGCAGCCTTTTGAAAGCAGATAAAGAAACAACAGAAGCGTATTTTGACAGATATAAGCTTGATAGGACCCTTAAAAAGCGTTTCTGTGCTATTAAAGAGCGCAAGGATGATAGCGGTGAAATTAAGAAGATTGTAACTGTTC
Organism: uncultured Clostridium sp.; assembly: GCF_900547735.1. Lineage (GTDB taxonomy): Bacteria > Bacillota > Clostridia > Lachnospirales > Lachnospiraceae > Otoolea. Next base: position 13,880 of record NZ_URHZ01000001.1, read on the forward strand.
ATTGCTACGGAACTTCATCGATAGATGGTGATGCTGATCTATGTTCAATTATGCAGCAGAGCATTCTCAAGGAATTAAAAAATGAGGGATGTGAGCATACTGGGCAGGCGTCTTTGAAGGATGCTGCTTTAAATTGGCTTTCTATAAATCGTAATAAGATATATTTTAATTCAATTATTTCTGAGGACAGTCGATTTATTGGACAGACGGCTGATGACGTTATTGATGGATTAAATACCTATACGGGTGAAGCGTTGACCATGCTCATGGGAAAGATTGCCAAGGTTGGCAAGGAGAATGGCATTGAGCCGATGAAACTCGATGTCAAAATCTTTATCAAATGGCTGAAAGATATTATCAAAGGAAATAATCTGCAAAGCTTGTTCTTTATTTGGGATGAGTTTACAAAGTATTTCGAGAATCATATCCATGATCTAACGGGATTTCAGGAAATTATGGAGGTAACGGAGACAAATAATTTCTGTCTCCTTGTTGTGACGCATACGGGTGTTAGTGAAGATGTCGTGGCCAAAGAAGGTGGAAGCGATAAAAAACTGATCAATCGCTTTGTAAAGCCAACATCGGTCATTGATCTCCCTGACAATATTGCGTTCAAGCTGATTGGACATGCACTTGAAAAAAATGATGATGAGCAGATTGCGGAAGAATGGAAAGAGATTTGCGAAACCCAGTTTTTTGATACAGCCAACAGTAGAAAACTTGTCATGGATAAGCTTAATAAGCTGACAGATGAGGATATTACAGATGAGGATATGATGAATATCCTGCCCCTTCATCCATACGCTGCACTTATCTTGAAATATATTGCATCGTCCTTTCAAGAGAACACCAGAAGCATGTTTGAATATATTAAAAATGATTCCGGTGTGAAATTGAAAGATTTCCAGTGGTACATAGATACTTATGGACCTTTTACGGGGGATCCGCTTGTGACAATAGATATGCTTTGGGAATATTTCTATCAGGATGAAGGTCGTTATCTGCGTCAAGAGATTAGAAATATTCTTAGAGCTATCAGTAAATCGAAAAGCAATAAATTGGATGATGATCAGACCAAAATTCTGAAAACCGTTCTTCTTATGCAGGCTATATCTTATATGAATGGTGATGCGGTAGAGTGTTTCTATGCAACCGATAAGAATTTGAATTTGGCATTTGAAGGAACTCCTATCGGTAATAGCGCGTCCAGTATTGCAGAAACGCTTTGCAAGAAAGATATTCTTTTTCCAAAAACGATTCAGGGGAAAACAGTTTATATTGTGCAGTTGATTGCTACTTTCACGGTTAGTCGGGAAGATGTTGAAGCAAAATGGTCTACGGCAAAATTGATTGAAGATCCTAAGTTTAGCGATCCATTATCATGGCCTGGGGCATTGAAACTTCGATATAATTTTATGTCTGCAACATTGGACACTATACCTAGCTGCATCACGAAATTTAAAAAGCTTGCTTACCGAAAGGGCAGCTTCAACTGTCTATGCGTATATTCGAAGAATGACGAAGAAAGCAGAGAAATAGAAGTCGAAATCGGCAAATGCTTGAAAGAACCGAAAAATGAGGAACTGAATTTGATCATTGTCGATACAGGTGCGACCCCTTTTGGCAATGACAAGTGGAACACCTTTATTGATTATATGGTTCAGAGTGAATCATTCGATAAGAACGATAATACTCAGAGTCAGAATTATTCGCTGAAAGCTTCTGAAGTCATAGAGGATTGGAAACAAGCTATGCAGAATAGTGGCGCTTTTTATATCTGCCGACTGGCAGCTAACGGTACTGTTAAACGTGAACGAAGAAGCAATCTTGATGATTTGTATTCTGGTTTGTATACCATCATTAGAGATACTTATCCGCAAGCGCCAGAGGTGAATTATGATCTAATAGATGGTGTTTATATCATTAGCGCATTGAAGCAGGGCGTAAAGTCTGCGGTAAATGGAAAGATCGAAGGCCCTTATAATGCCCCTCAGCCGAAGAAAAAACTTGAGAAGGCATTAGAGGGCGCATGGGGAATGCCTGCGGAATACCGCTATTGGGAAGAGAAGATGCATTTACATATTTCCCAGATTAAGACATGCGTAGAGAAGATTATAGCTGAAGAATTTGCTCAGAGTGATAGAGTGGCTATTTCTACTATCTACAACAAATTGACAGAAGCGCCATTCGGTTTCATGCCGTGTAATCTGACGGCGTTTCTTCTGGGATTTGTTTTAAAGGATTACGTTGGAGATAAGTACGGATATGATGATGGTATCGCAGGTGGCGAGATGAATCTGGCAAACCTGCAGGCTATGGTCGAATGGGTAATTAAGTATGCTGCTGGTCAGGACACAAAATATCGAGAGAAGTACATTGTTACAATGACGGAGGAAATCCGTAAGTTTAACGAATTGACTTGCGCTGCCTTTGGAATTAGCGCCGAACAGTGCACAAATATTCCTAATACCAGAACTTATATCCGAAACCAAATGAAAGAACGGACATTCCCTATTTGGTGTGTGGAATACTGCCTTAATGATGTTTCATTAGCTTCCAGCAAATCAGTTGTAGCTAGTGTGATTCAGCTTTATTCTGGTTTAGCAAACAATGCTAATATGGGAAAAGCGGAATCGGATATAGCTAAAGAAATCGGTACTCTTTACAAGAACAACCCGACCCTGATTCAAGATTTACCGTATCTTTTTACAAAGGATATGTGTCGGGCTGGCATGAATTATTATTTGGCTGAATACAATGATGGCGAACTTGTTCAACTGTCAGAGCAAATTGAGGATGACGGTCAATTCCTTAATGAAGTAAAGAAAAAATTTGATGCGGATTCAGCCAATTGGGTATGGATTAAAGAAACTGCTGACAAGAAGATTTCTGAAGTTATAGCGGAATATACTATCATAGCAGAGAGCAACCGGCTCATTGGAAAGGCAAAAACACTTAGAGAGGCATTGGATGGTTGGAAGTCTAAATGCGGAAATATAAGAGTGTCATATGAAGCTTCTAAAAATTATCTTGGAGATGTTGAACCGCTTGTCAAGGCTTTGTACGACTTGAAGCAGCAGGGATCCCTTCTTGATTCACAGAAAGCAGCTTTCCTGAAAGGGCTGCAGGACAAGGGCGACCTTTTTGATGAGTATTATAAAGGACAGTTTAATCTTTTTGTGAAGGTCTGCAGCTTCTATGTGAGTGAGTTTGATGCAGAAGAGCAGAACAGCTTGTTCATGACACTGCCGACTGGAGACACATTCACCAAAGAAAAAGCACAATATTTTCAAATGATCGAAAAGGCGGTGAAGGACTTTAAGAGCACATTAGGAAAAATTAAACTCAAAAATTTGTGGAAGGCTAGAACCGGAACTGAATCACCAGAAGAGTGGTCTAAGAGTAATTTAACACCTATCGTTTGCATGATCGATGCACAGGACTATGATGCGGCTCGTCAGGCGTTCTTGACACTTTCGCGCGTGCACCCGGAAGATAGCGAAACTGAAAAAGCTATAAGTTTCCTTGAATCTGCAACATTTTATGAAGCTTTGGAGGATTCGAAAAAAATAGATGACGCCTTCAATAAGAAAATCCTTAAAGAGTATGCAGTTTTACTTAAAGCCGATGAAGTTAGGGCGTATTTGAAGGAACGCGCAACAGCACAGCCCCATGAATGGTATTCAAATCCGATGGTTGATAAGCTTATAAGGGAATATGCTTCTGCCAGATACGATACTGAGGGCAGTGTTATTGCGACCAATATTGTTGATGCAATGGATGATATTAACACGTTAAAAGAATATTTAAAAAAACTTATTCAGGATGACATATCGGTTGGCCTTAGTATTATCAAAAATGCGGACCGAAAGTAACGAAAGGTGACTTTGATGAACGATTGTATTGAAAGAATCAATAATTATCTGCAGGACGAGAATATAACATACCCGCTCTTTGTGAATGTGGAGAATGTTGCGCAAAAAATGGAAATCCTAGACTATTACGGAGTGGGTGATAATACAATCGTTCATATTGCTAATTTTGCTAAGAAGGATAGCCTGCCTAATGTGATGGGAGTAATTGATGACATAAAACACGCTTCTGGCAATATGTTTGTGTTTGAATTAACCACCTATCTTAAGCTGATTAGCGGATCAGAGCTTCAAAAGACCATGCAGACACTTTGCAATATGAGCATTGCAAAGAAAGCAGTAATTGTATGCTTTCATTGTGATGAGATCTTAAAAAAGATGATCCAAAAGGATTTAAGAGTAGCACAGCGTATTGTTGCAGCTGATTCCACAGTTGATTCTGTAAAACCGCATATCACATTTGTGGCTCAGGAATTTTCTTTTGGTTCAGCGAAAGTTGTGGAAGGCGTGGAGTTCCTTCCTGAGACGATTGAAAATGCTGTTCAACCAGAAATATATATTCGGACAGCTAAAAAGGCATCTGTTTTTGCGAATGGACAGTACGCCATTGCAACGTTGGATACACCGTTGCAGATACTTCAGAATAAATACCCAGAGCTTGGGGGATTTAAATATGATGAAGCCGAAGATTCCTATTGGAGATATCTGTTAAATCTTAGTGAAAACAAGGTCTCGTTCCGAGCAATAGTAATAGCACTTTTCAGTAATGTCAATAACTATGAATATATGCTGCAGGAATGGTATACCTATGAGGACAGAATGCAGTGGTTATTGTTTATTGCGATGAAAGCCTTTCCGGATGCAAAGAACCAAATTATACGAGATGCGGTTTCGTCTTCCAATAAGCATACCGAAGTTATACGTAATTTAATAAGGGCAATTTTGAACTATCCTCAGAACGGAAAAGCTTTTTCTCAGATATATAAGCAGTGGAAGTCCCTGAGATACAGGTTAAATATCCCGGAAGAGGAAGTTGCAGATTATTGTGAGTTCGTGGATCAGAAAGGAAAGGATGCATTGTACTATCTTTCAGATTTGACCAAGATGGAGAAGGAAAAGGCGATTAAACTTATAGGAACATACCAGGCTGATTATGATGATGAAACGTTACTGGGAGTACTTAAGAGTAATTTTCTTGACTTCTATAATTATGTCAGTCCATTTTATTTCGGTAATGATTTGTTGGATTACTACTTTTCTCAATATACAATGCAGAAGCTTCGGAATGTAATATATCCAGAGTTTGAGAAACTTGTTAATACTGAGGTTGAAGAACAGCACTTTGTAGAACTTCCGACTAGGGCAGAAATTGTCGGTGATGCAGATAAGCATAATTCTATTCTATATTTCGTAGATGCACTAGGGGTGGAATTCCTTAACTATATTCTGCAAAAATGTGCTGCGAAAGGCCTGTTTGCTGAACCCAAAGTCGGAAAATGCAATCTTCCTTCTATTACATTAGGAAACAAAGAGTTCGTTGATGCATTTAAAGCGTGTGATGCTGAAATAGTGGATTTCATTAAGAAAATAGACAAAGATAAGCACGAAGCAATTGGCGACTATAATTTTGAAAAATCAGAATATCCAATTCATTTGATTGATGAACTTGCAGAAATTGATAAGGTACTTTCTAATATTTGCAAAAGACTTTCTTCGGATAAGTATGATCAGGCTTATATTATTTCTGACCATGGAGCGAGCCGATTGGCGGTTATCAAAAAGTCTATTTTGCCTATTGAATCAAAAAGGACTGGAACTCACGGGGGAAGAGTTTGTGAGGACAATGAATTAACCAAGAAGCTTTCACATGCAATTCATGAAGGTGGACTTTGCATTTTGGCGGGATATGATCGATTCGATGGTTCACGACCTTCCGCAGTGGAAACTCATGGCGGCGCTACACTTGAGGAGGTTGTAGTTCCTGTTATCAGGATTACAATGGATAATATTGTCTGGGAATTTAAGGTGATGAATGATGAACACAAGGTGCTATTCAGTTACAAAACGCAACCGGTTCTTGTTATCTGGTCTAAGAATGAGCTAAACAATCTTTCTGTGAAAGTTAACGGAAAGATGTATGTAGGGAAACAGGATGCGGATAAGAAAACATTCAGGTTTGAATTGGACAAGCCTGAAAAAGCATGTGACTGTAGCGCTGATATTTATCTTTCGAGCAATTGTGTTAAGCCGGGAGTAAAGTTTAAACTTGAGCGTGAAGGTGTCGAAAAATCACAAAAATTTGAACTTGGTAATATGATGTTTGGAGGAGAAAAGAAGTAATGATAGATAAGTTTAGAGATTGTTTCAACGGAATGATTGTTTATAAAGATCTTAAAAAGAACAATTTCTTTTCAACATTAAGTCTTCCGTCCTTCATGAGAGACTGGCTTCTCGCAGAGTTTCAGAATGAAGATGGGGGGTTTGAACCAGCGCAGATTTCAGAGTTTGTGAAAATATATATCCCAAGAAAAGAAGATTGGACGGCGATTAAGGATAAAATTATTTTTGAACGTAATAAGGTTCAAATCTTAGCAAAAATAACAGTTGATATTGATATTCAGACAAGTGAAATCACATTTACACTTCCTGATTTTGGCTTGACGGATAAGGATACTATTATCGATGATAGCGTATGGGAGCAAGTGAAGGACGAGCTGATTGCTGAACATGAAACTTGGGGAATGATTGAACTTGGATATCGTGCACCTAATGAGTATGATCAGCAGTTCGAAGAAGATAGAGTTAAGAAAGGCAAAAAAGGCAAAATTAAACTCACGAATTTTAAGAATTTCTGCCCGTATACAATTGATCTTGAATATTATAAGGATGTTCGAAATGAGTTTGATATTGATGAATGGATCGATATTTTGCTTGGTGCGATCGATTATAATGCCTCGGGATATAAAAACAAGGAACAAAAACTTGCGATGTTGTCAAGGCTTCTTCCGTTTGTTGAAAAACGTTTAAATATTATCGAATTAGCTCCTAAGGGAACAGGGAAATCATATGTCTTTGGCCATGTTAGCAAATATGGTATGCTGACAGATGGTGGAAAAGTAACAAGAGCAAAAATGTTCTATGATACTTCGCGTAGAAGTCCAGGCTTTATTATTGGCAATGATTTTGTGGTAATAGATGAGGTAAAACTTGTCCAGTTTGGTGATGTAAATGAAATGCGTTCCGTTATGCAGGGCTACATGGAATACGGAACATTTAACATCGGTGGATACGACGGAAAATCCGATGCTGGCGTTGTGTTCCTTGGAAATATTCATCAGGACAATATGGATGAATATACCAATATGTTTACAGAACTTCCAAAACTTTTCCAAGAAAGCGCTCTGCTTGATAGAATTCATGGCTTTATCAAAGGATGGGATATTCCTCGAATGAATGATGACTTGAAGATTTGCGGATGGGCATTGAATTCAGAGTATTTTAGCTCTATTATGCATCATCTACGTGAGGATATAAGTTATCGAGCTGTAGTAGATGCACTGGTGGAATTACCTGATGGAGCGGATACCAGAGATACAGAGGCTGTAAAACGTATTTGTACCGCATACCTCAAGCTATTGTTCCCTAATGTGCGGTCACCTAAGGATATAACAATGCATAATTTTAATTTGTATTGTCTGCGACCGGCGTGCAAGATGAGAGGCATCATTAAGACACAGTTGGGTATACTTGATATTGAATATAGAGGAAAGAGCGTTCCTCAATTTGCAGTAAGGGATTTGTCTAATGAAGATTAAGTGCGTTGTATGTGGAAGAGAGGATTTTGATAAAGACACTATCGGTCTAAACAAGAAGCTTTTGAGCAAGAATATTACAGAATTTTATTGCCTGGATTGCTTGGCAACTTATCTTGACTGTACAGTAGAAGATTTGCAGGATAAAATTGAAGAATTTAAAGAAGAAGGATGTATCCTTTTTAAGTAAACAGAGGTGATCGAATTGATATATGCTGATAATGCAGCTACTACACAACTCTCACAAGAGGCACTGGAAGCTATGCTGCCATTTTTAAAAGCCGAATATGGAAATGCTTCTGAACCGTATTCCTTTGCGCGGTCAGCAAAAAAAGCACTGTTATCAGCTAGAAAAATGATTGCACAGTGTATAAATGCGTTACCTGAAGAAATCTATTTCACCTCAGGTGGAACAGAAAGCGATAACTGGGCGCTGAAGGGTACAATGTTTGTATATGGGGATAATCGGGAGCTTATTACTTCGCGGATAGAGCATCATGCGGTCCTAAATAGTGCTGCAACAATAGAAAAAATGGGTTATCCTGTAGTATATTTGCCAGTAGATGCAGAAGGCGTTGTTCAATCAGACACACTAGAACGATATATTACAAACAGGACCAAGCTGGTTACTGTAATGTTGTCAAACAACGAAATAGGAACTATTCAACCGATAAAGGAACTGGCTAAGATTGCACATACTTATGGGGCGTTATTCCATACAGACGCAGTACAGGCAGTCGGTCATGCTCGCATAGATGTCAAAGAACTTGGAGTAGATATGCTTTCAGCGTCGTCCCATAAATTTAATGGGCCGAAAGGTATAGGTTTTCTGTATATTAAAAAAGGAACAGAAATTGCACCTTACTTTGATGGCGGCGCACAGGAATTTGGTAAAAGAGCAGGAACAGAGAATATTGCGCTTATTGTGGGAATGGCAACCGCATTGTATGAAAATAATCTTACTATTAAGGATAACGAGGTTCATCTTCTTGAAATGGAACAGACTCTATTGCACCATTTAGATGAGGTGGGTATTGACTATATTCGTAACGGTTCAAAGAACTGTATGCCAGGAACACTGAGTCTTTCTTTCAGAGGTTTTGAAGGCGAAATGCTATTACATCGGCTTGATCTTAAAGGAATTTGCGTGTCTACCGGATCTGCATGTGATAGTAAGAATACAAAGATTTCGCATGTTCTGCAGGCAATCGGACTTGAAGAAGAGTATGCGGTAGGAACCATTCGGATATCCTTGGGAAGATTAAACACTACAGTGGAAGTGACTGCAATAGCGGATGCAATTATATCGATAATCAAGTAAATTATTAGTTGGATGGAAGAACATTGTAGACGTTAATAGCATCTGTAAATTTATCCTATCATGGGCAGCAGGGAAATATCGAAATTGGTACAATGATAGAACAAAAGCATGTTGCTAGGCAAATAGGTGATGTGTTTACTAAGCTGACTTGTTCTAAGGTGTTTTTTGAAACACCACAGACCTATAGACAAAGTCCGAGGATTTTGTCATTAAAAGAGCTATAAAGTCTCTTGTTTTTGGGTTTTTATAGCTCTATTCTGATATAATGGGAGTATCAAAGGAAGGCGGGACGTTTCTATGATGACTTAGAATACGGACTCTATATAAACCAAGGGCTGTACGCTCATAGAGAAGCTTTCAGCCCTGCCATTATCATAAAAGATCTGCTTTTACAGAGATTTCTTCACACACTCCATGTCGACAATCCTTGTGCTATAATAAACCAAGGGCCAAAAGCCACAAAGAGCGCCTTCAGCCCCAATATTATCATAGAAGATCTGCTTTTACAGAGATTTCTTCACATACTTTGAGCCAGGAATCACAACATAGGTACAACCCAGCCATCTGTACGCCCCACAGAGTGTGACGCACAGATGGCGGAACGCGATTTTCAATCACATTTTGAACCTATCTATCTAGTAAACCACATGCTTCAAATTGCATCATTGTGCGACTCCTGTCCATTCCCATTCACTTTTCCGGCAAACTCTTTGATATATGGCTTAAAGTTTTTATGTCCTGCGGGCTGCATTGCAAGAGGGATAGCAAAATCGGTTACCGTCATTGCAAAAAACTGGCTGCCGTCTTTAAAGTAAAAAGCCACTTTGCCCATTGCTCCAAATTTTACTTCTTTCAACATGCTGGCGGTGACATGTAAAATAAAATCCGGATCTACTTCCATCTTTGTCATGGACGGGCAGGGAACCGCCATGATATACATCTCACCCTCACGGTAGCGGACGATCAAATTTAGCATATGGAAATATCCGGTCGAGCTCCTGTCATAGCCTTTCATCGTAGATACCGCGTCCTTCGACCCCTGTGCCATCACAATCTCAAAACCAGTTGTTTCCGGAACCGCGCTTTCGGAACCTTCTATAATCGACTGCAGAAGCATCGCATGTTTTCGTTGCGTTTTCTTTTCCGTGACCTTAATAAGCACAAGCGCTAAAATGAGTGGAACACAAAAAAATAGAATCAAATACATGGTTTCGTTCTCCTTTTCTTTATCGCCTTTTTGAAATGAATCCGTCAATCTTTTTCACAATATCATCCACCTGTAAACAAATCATATCTTCTACATGGCGGCTGACATTCTTGTAGCCCACTGGATTTCCTGCATAGCCGAGTGGGAACAGAAGCGGCGTATTTTGAAACTTTGTCCAGTTTTCCTCTGCCATTGTTTCCTGAAAAATAGATGTAAACATATCTTTTTCTCCTCTCACCTTAATAGGTGCGTTCCGTTCGACAGGACACAATAAATATATCACAATTATAGGTATGTCTTGCGGATGATTCATTACATTTTCTTTGAATCGAAGACAAAATTATGGTAAAATTATACCCGTTCAGGCACCCGCAACTAAATGTTACGCATGGGGGTGCTATGTACGGCAAAGTATGACAATTTTACGAACGGATTAGGAGAACGATTATGTTGCGGATGGGTATTTGTGACGATGAGCCTAATATATTGAACTATCTCTCAGCTTTATGTACGAAAATCTTGCCTGAAGCAGCTATTGCAGAGTAGCAAAGCTGAATGTTCAAGAATACAGAATTTGAAGAATATTTTCAATATTATGATTATCCTGTGGAGGAGAATGCTGTGTTGTCCAGGACGCAGTTCTATGATGAATTACAGAACTTGTACAACAGATCTATGGAACGATTTCAGTATTATATGCATCAGCCAGCAGGACAAAAATTGCCTAAAATATTATCTGAATTCAGAGGTTATTTAAATGCGAAAGAATATGCAGAGGCTATTGAATACTTTGCCTTTTGGATGGATCTGATTTGAGTTTTATACTTAATATTTTTCTTTTTATCCCATTCGGTTTTTGTGCCCTATCATAAGCCATGCATATGAACGTGCAAGGGATACATAAAAGCATTGCGCTGGTTGCTTGAATAGCGATAAGAGAAAGCCAGAGCATTGTCGTAAATGCAAAATAAAGGACTGTATTAAAAGACGGATTAATTCCAGATTAGAGAGGAGATTTCTATGGTAATAAAAAGAATAAACCATGATTTTACGGTATGTAAAGTACCGGACTACTCACAGGTTAATATTGAACGTGAATATTGTTTCACTGGAAAAACAGATGAGGAAAAATCCCTGGTGTGCCTAACGGAGTGTGTACCGGGTAATGCCGATGAGCGTGACGATGGCTGGAAAGCCTTCAGAATACAAGGAACTTTGGATTTTTCGCTTATAGGGATATTATCTAAAATATCTACGTTATTGGCAGATAATGAAATTGGAATTTTTGCGATATCAACCTATAATACAGACTATATTTTGATTAAAAAACAAAATTTTGAAAAAGCGATCACTGTATTGTCAGGCGCTGGCTATCAAGTAGTCTGAATACGGCGCCGGTGTAATGAACGATATATGGTAATGATATGAAAAGAGCCGCAGAGCTTTTCTGCACACGATATAATTACCTTATGAAATTCTGTCGGAAAAAGGAAGACTTGTGATGAAATAGGAGCGGTCATCCGGAAAGTTTTCCGGGTGGGTTTTAAAAACGCTGCCACACAGCTATTTGGCATGGGAGTTTTTTCCTGATATCAGGAGCCTTGACGATGCTCTCTATACACAGGATAAAAAAGAAAAACAGAAATTTTGAGGAAAGGAGTGATTTAAAGAGAGCCATGAGGCTCGAAGAAGAGATAACAGAAGACAGAAAAATGAAACGGGAAAGTTGGGGAGGGGTATGGATTTAATAGACAAGAAGATAGAAAAGCTGGAACAGATAACAGACGGTGTCGCTGCGTATAATGCAATTTCTTATATTGAGAAAAGAATCAATGAAGAGAATCGGGAAAAAATTATGGGGCTCTTATGCAGTATGGTGACAAAGGACTGGTTGAATTTCAACGTGGTTTTGCGGTGGAGAGAGTCGCTGCGCTGATGGAGCAGGGGGACGTTCAATACCGTGATTTTTTTATGTCTTGTATCCAGTCTGGGGACAGCAAGGCATACTGGGCAATTGGGGGATACGTCAAAGCCGTTGGCAGAGCGGCCTGTGATGCTCTGATTCCATTTATATTTCATGATGACTTTCCTCTGGAGTGCAAAGCAAATATTATTTTGCAGTTGTCAAAGGCAACCAACAATACATTTGAACAGGGCAAATCTGTGGATCCCGGATTTTGGAAAGAGAGCGATATAGATTATGGAGTGATACGAAACTGGGCAGAACAGGGATTCCCCTGCGGTAACGGATATGCGGAGCCTGTCCGCCATGTTTGCCTGGATTCCCCGGAAACAGCCGAAGAAAAGGTTTATGCAAAAATCGAAAAAAAGCTGGAACAGAAACGGACAAAGGAACAAAATCTGGCTTGTCCCACAAACTGGCTGGTTAAAGCGGAACAAACCGATTTGGAGCAGATTAGCCGGAAATGGCATTTACCTGAAGATTACAGGGACTTTCTTTCGAAGGCTTCTCCTCTTAGGGCGGATTTCAAACTGAGAGGATATCGTGGGCATGTTACGGTATACGGGGCCCATAATCTTATTCAATGTCAGAAGGGCTACAGCTATAATCCAGTTAAAAAAGAGAGTATTGACAGCTGGAAGAAAGAGTATATTGTGATAGCGGACAGAGGAGCCGATCCTTTTTGTATTGATCTGTTGCAGGAAAAATCGCCTGTCTACTTTGCGCTGCATGGTATGGGCAAGTGGGAGTTTTCAGAAGTATTCGGGGATTTTATGGATTTCCTGAAGCACATCACGGTCTGACTATTAGGCATCAACAGCTCAAGACTATAAACTTGGAACGGAACCCATATGCTTATGAGCAGAGTGAACGGAGGTAAACTTATGACCAGGATTAAACGAACACTCACATTGATGTCGCTCTGCCTGCTCCTGCTTCTTTCCGCATGCGGCTGGAACCGTGGCACATCAGTTGTGATTTATGATGATGCGCCCGTCTCGGCAGCGCCGTTGGACTGGGTGAACGGCCGTATTGCCAAGGGGAGACGTAAGGCATCAGTCATTACTTCTTCATTCAATATACATGATGATTACCACCAATACTATTTATTGGAATTGGCAGATGGTACTTTTATTTTGACGCAGATTCCGCAGAACGATGTTTTTGATTTGGAGCGGGGAAATAAGGTCCTTTTGCCAATCGGCCGAAAAGCGAATGTTTCAAGCGCCGCCAGAAAATACCTGTCGGAAATTTGAGAAAAATATGGGGACCTCAATGGACGGTGTGTTTTACGCCTTCGACAACAAATGGTATGAAAAACATTACTTGGCGCTGTTCTTCTTGTGATTTTGGGTTGCCGCCGTGGTGTTCTTTTTGTTAGCCATTGCCATGGTGACGGCTGGATATAGGGGGGGGATTCGGGAGGAGACATTGTTGAATAAAATGCTCCGGCGTGATAACATGGACTTGGTCTTCAAAATATTCAACGATGTTCAGAAAAGTATTATGGAACTGCGAAATATTTATGCATCGGGAAGACGTTTCAGCTTAGCGTTATGCTGCAGAGGGCCTGGGAGGCAAAGAAAAATGAAAATTATAAAGCCAGGGGAGTGATGATATTACGCTTCCAGTAACAAAAACGTTTGAACTGGTCGATAAGGAAAAATGCTGCTATATATTGGTATCCGGCACAGAAGTGATATTTGAAGGGAATCGATGAATTCTGGGTGAGTATGAATCAGTATCGGTAGGAGATAGAAGTCCTGCAGAGGGAAGGGGAAAATGATAGAACCAACGAAAAAAGATTGGAAACTTTATAGAGAAAAGATATCTGGGTGGCAGGAAGCTTATATGGAAAGACTTATTAAGCAATATTCGGAGTTTTTATCTGAGGATTTGCCGGCATCAACGAAATTCTGGGAATTAGAAAAGAGAATTCATAATGATAAAAGAAGACCGGGCGTATGTATTGATTTAAAAAGATCCACAATGGTTTGGGATATCATCTCTCTAATTAATGACGGTTTAATAAATGTTGATGCTCTTGAAGAATTCAGTGATGAATTGAAAGATGTTGTAAGGTTTATATTAGAAAGGCAGCCAAGCTCTTTTTAGAATTGAAATAGGACACTGTTTCGGGACAAAAAGGCAATGATATGTTAGCCTGACTATTACATGTAGAAACCATTGTTTTATTGGAGCAAAATATGTTTATTCCAGAATATCTAATGGTTTCATATATCAGGCCATTTGGACATGAATGTTTTTCAACCCCTTGACCGTGTCGTTTTACCAAGTATGGATCAGGAAGTAAATGCAGCATTTGAAAAAATAATTTCAGTCTTGCCGGAAAAATAGCTCATTGTTTCGTCCGATTCCAGCTCGGGAGCATATTAGGAAGAAACAATCAAATCATAGCGTATGCTTTCCATGAATTTACTGGTCCGCGCAAAAACAATTAATTAAATTACGGTTCATAAACGAAGAAAAGGAGCGAAACTATTATGACACAGGGATATTTGACACAGGAATCAAAACGCGCAAATGAGGCTACAAAGAAAATATTTTCCAGAGTAGGCATTGCATATGTCGTCCTTATCGCGATTCTTTATTTTCTTATGAGGGATTCCTTTGATTTAAATGACCCATCCTACCGGGAAATATTTTCTATTTTGAAAATTCTTACCGTGGTTGTTTTTCTTGCGCTGGCCGTAAGGTTATTCAGAGCAAGCCGGATTGCTACGAATGGAGAAAATCTGATTCTGCCTTTTGAAGAAGGTACAAAACAAGCGGTGGGACAAATTATCGACCAGGAGGCATTGGAAGGTAAAATCCAGGTGGAGGAATACATATACGAGATCGAAGAAGGAAAGAAACCTCACGGAGAAAAGATTGTACTGACGCCCTCTTATCTGCTGCTATGCGGGGACAGAATGAAGGTGACGGCAATTCCGCGTGATAAGATTTATTGGATCTGTGCCCAGGTTGGCCAAAAGGGCGGCCCCTTTATTGTGCGGATTCTGATTTTCACTGAAAAGAAGATTTTCAATATGACCGGAGTCGATATCGAACACGTAGAGCGCATTGCTGAGAAGATACATCAATACATGCCTGACATTTTCAGCGATTATGATCCTTTTTTCTTGTCTTATGAATTAGAAAAACTTTATGCCAAAAACCGTGAGGAGTTTTTGGTGTTCTATGAGAAGGAAAAAAGAAAGCATGAAACAATACAGTGAGACATGAAGCAAACTATTACCAGTTAATGGAATGAGGAAAACGACGATTCTTCGGTGTTTTGTGATAAAAAGACAGATGGGAACGCTGAGAAATTTACACGGTTACTTAGAGAACCGATAGGGAACCAGTCTGGAAAGGCATTTGGTTAAAAAAACTAACTACCTGGATATGATTTACTGAAAGCTGTCGATTATGAAAATGCCGCCGTGACTTCTTTTCTGCCGCCGGGTGTATCAAGGTTATCCTTGCAGGAATCCTAAAAGGGCTGTGCCGGAGGCGGTAAGGATTGGGCAAGAGGAGCTTTACCTTGTGATGCGTGTAATGATGCAGCTCAGATAGTTAGTGAAAATAAATCATTTTTATAGTCAGAAATTTCAACTTAAATGTTGCAGGGGGTAAAATATGGAGCAGATTATAAATTATCAAGATATGTCTTCCGAACAAAGGCGTTCAGCTTTGTATGCATTAGACTCAATCGGTTTTCATCCTGCCCACGGAAAGATAAAAACGATGCAGAATATAATGGACAAGTCAGTTGAGGATAAGATGCCACAGTTCTATTTTGTTTTTAGGGACAAGGAACTGATAGGCTATTTGTTCCTTATCGGTGATGAGAAAAAATTTCGTGCATTTCCGTGGATTGCCATTGATAATCTTGACGAATTGCCGATGAGAATTGTTGAACCGTTAGCCGATATCGCAATTAAGGCATGGAATAATGAGGAAGGTATTATTGTTAATGCTGATGGCAGTCACACGGAAAAGAAATTAATTGCGCTGAACTATAAACAGCGATTAGAGAATTATAAATGTGGGATTGGACGTCGAAATGAACGTGAAACCCGCTGACAATTCCGGTTTGCGGAGCTGGAAAAATTTCATTTGATTTGATTTGCTCCATGAACCTGTGCCGGAGGCTGAGAATATCCGCAAATACCCGTAAATACCTGGCAGCAGGCCAGATTGAGCAGGTGACCCGTGGCGGTAAGCCATTTCCGGAGGCTGGATTCAATTATATATGCTAATATAGATAAAGGCTGTAATGACAAAGTGTTCAAAAGTCATGGCAGCCTTTCTTTTTACGTTTTTTCATACTATAAATAATTTCTAATTAAAAAAAAATAGGGGAACAATGTCTTTTTAGAACAGGAGATGAAAAGAATCATACAAAATAGCTGGTATCGTGACACGGCTGGATTCTTAGGTTAGTTATGCTATAGGAAGACAGAGGGCTATGCTTGTATGTGTCTGGAGTTCACGGAGACGGAGGCATCCATTATGACGGCAAAGCTTAGAGCCATCAAGAGCCATTCTTCAAATGAACTTCACGGACACAGGGATTTGGTTAGGGTATGATATACATGGAAAAATGTAATAAAACAGAGAAGTAAAAGAATGGTCCGGACAATACTTATAATGTTGAGGAAAAAGAGGCACACCATGAAGCAAAGGGACAAAGGAACAAAGGAGTAAAGGAACTAAGGAGTAAAGGAGCAATGAAACAAAGTCCTCCAGGACTGGAATCAAAGAGCGTAAGTTGCACAATAAGACAGGAACGGAATCGTCGCTTATAAGTCCATCCTATTTAGAATAAACCAAAACAGAACATTTGTTCTGTTTTGCTATTGCACTCTTCATCGCGGTCCTGTATAATAGGATCAGAAACAGGAAGGAGCATTTACGTGATACGGTTATTTGAGTTTCGGGATTTAGATAAAATAATGGAGATCTGGCTGGAGGGAAACCTGCAGGCCCATGCATTTATAGGGGAAGAGCACTGGAAGCAGAACTATGAATCAGTTAAATCGGTTCTGCCTAATGCGGAAGTTTATGTATGTGAGGAAGCGGGGGAGATCTTGGGATTCATTGGGATGGATGCCGACTATATTGCCGGATTATTTGTAAAAGAGGAGTATCAGGGCAGGGGCATCGGCCGTCTGTTGATTGAGACTGTAAAGCGGAAACAGCGCCTGTCATTACATGTATATGAAAGAAACTCCGGAGCGGTGGCATTTTACCGGGCGGCGGGTTTCAAGATTCAACAAAGCATGACGGAAAAAGAGACAGGCGAGAAAGAATACCTGATGGTCTATGGAGAATCTGAATAGAGGCCTGTTTGGAAAATTGTAGTAAATGAATGGTCACCTGTGGCGGAGAGTCGGGACCAGAGGCCAGAATCTGTGATTTGCATGGATTTTAAACACAATGCAGCAATGTGTGGAATACGATGTCCCTTTCTGGTTTAAACAGGCCGGAGCGAACTTCAAAAAGGGAAATCGTTTGTATTGCATTGAGCGCAAGGATCAGATGAGCCAGGCCGCGAAGGCTGGAGTCAATTATAGATGTTAAGATAGGTATAGGAAATATAGGTATAGGAAATATGGGCAGGATCGGATACAACCCTGGAAGATTTACTTCTTGGCTTTTACAAACCGATATTGCTTTTCAAACGAATTCAGGATACGATAGTTACGTTCAGGTGCAGACAAATTAGAATTTAACGAGGAGGTGCTGGATATGGAATATGGTCCCAATCCCAATGCAATTTATCCGAATGAAGCAATTAAAAGTGTATGCTTTATTAAAAATGTAATCACACGGCCGAATATAATCATAGGCGATTATACTTATTATGATGATATAAATGGTGCGGAAAAATTTGAAGAGCGTGTAACTCATCACTACGAATTTCTCGGTGATAAACTCATAATCGGTAAGTTTTGTGCCATTGCAAAGGGTGTTGAATTTGTAATGAACGGGGCAAATCACAGAATGAAAAGCATTACCACATACCCATTTAATATTATGGGGGCCGGTTGGGAGAAATGCACCCCTGCACTTGATGATTTACCCATAAAAGGAGATACCGTTATTGGTAATGATGTGTGGATTGGGCAAAATGTTACGGTTATGCCCGGAGTTCACATTGGTGATGGGGCAATCATCGCCGCCAATTCTGTTGTAGCAAAAGATATCCCTGCGTATCATATTGCAGGCGGAAATCCGGCCCGAATAATCCGAAAACGATTTGATGATGAACTTATTTCATATTTGAAGGAATTAAAATGGTGGGACTGGCCACCTGAGAAATTATTTATCAATCTTGAGGTTTTATGCAGCGGCAATCTGGAACAGATACGACACATTTCCGAATGATTAAATCTCGGTTTGTCCAGCTTAAAACGGAAGCTGCAGAGGTCACAAACGGGAAATGATGGAGGAAAATTAATTGTGTAAAGAATATATGATTCCGGCATGTTCCGGAATAAAAATTGATGTCGGGCAAGGCCAAACTATAACAGTGATTGACATTGAAGGCGGCCAGGTAGTGGATTTTTTTGCAGAGGTAAATGGAAACGCAGATGAATTTCTTTCAACCGGAGTAACGATTGACTGCAACGAATCTTTGAAACTGAACATCGGTGATGTTATCTATACAAATTTATACCGGCCTATGATGAAGATACTTTCTGATGATGTTGGAGAACATGATTTGTTCCATCCATGCTGCCGACCGGAGATGTATGATTTTTTCTATCACAATGGAAAAGGGCATCCCAACTGCCTGGATAATATAAATAAGGCACTTGAAGAACACCGTACTATTATCACACCGGTCAATTTGTTCATGCACACGAGAATTAACACCGACGGCAGTATTTCAGTGGAAAAACCGATGTCTAAAGCGGGTGACAAGATTGTGTTGGAAGCACAAATGGATATCCGGTTAGGGATTGCCGCATGCAGTGTTTCTGAAAGCAAGTGCAACAGCGGAACATGTTCTTCTGTTAAAGTTGTCATAGATTAATCAGCTCCTGGTCTGCGGAACCGGAAAACATAAAACATATATTTGCAAAGGAGAATGCAGTATGGAAAAGTTAATGTACATGATGATGATCGAGAAAACCAAGACCTATAATAAGCTGACCGGGAAAGTAGTTACAGAACATGTTGAGAACATAAGAAAGCTGGACGACGAGGGAAAGCTGGAATTCTGCGGTGTGTTTAAGGGGTATCCGGGGATGGCGGGCATGTATATTCTGAAAACAGATAGCCGTGAGGAGGCGGAAGAACTTTGCAGTAGGGAACCTCTGGTTACCGGAGGATATGCAACCTATAAATTAGTTGCTTTGCAGGCCGCGAATCGGGAAAATAACTATCTGCTAAAATCATGAAGGAAATAAATACAGAAAACAAAGCAGATTTGATTTTGAAGAGGAGAACAGATGATAACAGGATACTATTGTACCAATATTTTTTCTGAGCGGGCGCAAGAACTTATTGAGTTCTATAGGGATATATTAGAAATTCCTTTTATTAAGACTGATGTGGACGAATCAAATGGAGTTTATCTTGGCTTTATAGAAAATGCCCCCACTCTTTGTATATGGGATTGCAAAGCATTCAACGCACAACCAACCGGATATCAATCATTTGTTTTTCAAACAGAAGATCTCGATACAACAATGATATGTTTAAAGGAAAAAGGAGTTACACTATCAGATCCTATTAGATATGACTGGGGTACTTACGAAGTCCGTTTAAAAGACCTTGATGAAAACGAGGTAGTGATAGTTGAGTACACATAATCACAAATTTCAGTTTAATTTGATAATAAACTATGCCTTATCCGCATAGTCACTCTATCACTGTCAAACACAAACGAAATCGATTGCCGAAATGCTGCAAATCGGGTAACAAAAGGATTTTGAAGAGCGTCTGAAAGAAGATGAAGATTATTTAGATGAATATGTATTCTGGCTATATTATTCTGTAGTACAAGATGACAGTTTGTTAATAGGCGGATACGAGGGAGATGCCACTGATTTGTTGAGGGGAAAAATAGGAATTTAGAACAGAACGGGCAGAAGCACGGCTTTGTACACCTTTGACGGCGAAAGCCAACCCGTCGATGTGAAAGAATGGAAGACCGGGGGAACTGTGATGGCAAATATAAAAGCAGAAATCAAGATGGATGATTTGGAAAAAATTGATATCAGGGTAGGAACGATAGAATTGGTCGGGGACATACCTAAATCAGATAAGCTGGTAAAAATGACTGTGGATTTTGGAACATTTAAAAGGACAATTCTTGTTGGATTGAAAAAAGAAAGAGAAAACCCAAAAGAAGTAGAGGGGAAACAGGCATTGTTTGTTGTCAATCTGGCACCGAGAGAAATGTTCGGTGTTATATCACACGGGATGCTGTGGGATATAGGGTATGAGGACGGAATAATCCCGGTTCTGGCGATGCCGGAAAAACCTGTGCCAAACGGAACAAGAGTCGGGTAATATACGGGAAAGAACCGGATAAGATTAAGGAGATTTTAGTTTACCGGCCCGGAGGGAAACCTTCTTGAAATCGGAATCACGAGTGAAACGTAAATGGAAGTTACAAGGGGATGAGCGGTATAAAACCGTCCATCCCCTTCTAAAATCCACAAATCATGGCATCAAACTTAAAATCAGCCTCATCATCTCTGGCGGCATTTCAAAACACTATCGAATCGATTTGCCCAGCCAATCCTCTATGGATTGTTTTTTTTCTTCCGAAAAATCCCGGTAAACCTCGTCCTTCAGCCATGCCAGATTTTTGTTGGACAGATAATTACGCATCTGATCTTCCGCTTCGTGCATAACAACTTTAATCAGGCAGGGTTTGCTGCAGTTGCAGGCATCATTTGCGTCGGCCAGAATATTATTTTGCCTGATTTCTGCGCACTGGAACATATAAGAAGGACCTTCAATTGCTTCAACAATCTCCCAAAATGAAATGTTCTGAGCGCGTTTGGCAAGCTCATATCCGCCCTTCGCTCCCTGGATGGATCGAACAATACCGGCTTTCCGCAGTTTTGTAAAAATCTTAGAGAGATACGTTTCGGATAACTGGTTTAGTTCAGCAAGCTCTTTGATTCCGATTGTTGTGCCTACAGGCATATCAATCATATAAAAAAGCGAGTGAAAAGCATACTCCACACCCTGGCTTAATTGCATAAAATCACTCCTTTACAGATAATCTATATCTATTATAGCACGATATTTTTTTAGTATCAATTGACTTTTCAATATTAGTATGATATAGTTATATTACGGATAACATATATCTGTAATATACTTAATTGGAGGACTTTATGTTTAATGAATCATTTTTAGAAGTGTTAAAGCACGAGGGCGTTGTTTCCGTAACATCCTGGTCAGATGAGAATACGCATGTTGCCAACACCTGGAACAGTTATCTGCACATTACATCAGATAACCGAATCCTGATTCCAGCCGCCTGGTTTAATAGAACACAAAAAAATGTTGATGTCCAGAACAAAGTTATCATCACCTTAGGCAGTCACGAGGTACAGGGTAAAATGGGTATGGGCACGGGCTTTGTTGTAGACGGAACAGCTAAGTTCCTCACGGAGGGCGCCGATTTTGACATGATGAAAGAAAAGTATTCCTTCCTTACTCGTGTTTTGGAAATAACACCTGAAAAAGTTAGACAAACAATATAAATATAGGCAAAAAATAACCGTTGTGGCAGGAGTCAGCGCAGCGGTTATTTTATTGTGTGGCAATGAAAATGTGTGGCAATGAAAAGTTCGCGAAGCGTGCTTTTCGTTGTTGCCAATTTTTAAAACCGGCGATGCTGACGACCGTCCATATCCCGATCTCGGAGCTTGGAAAGCAGACAGCCAAGATCCTGATCGACAGGATAGAATGCGGGCACACCTTGCCGGTAAAGCTGGAACTGCCGTTGTCCCTTTCGAAAAGGGACAGTTGCGCGGTATGCAGCCGCCTGCATTTAAAATCTAAAAATTGTTAAAATGATGCTCTTGAGTTCTTGCTCAAGGGCTTTATTTTTGCAGGAGCTGTTGGCAGAACCGTTTTTTGTATCGCGGTTTAAGGTATTCCTGGGCAATATTTATCAGATCGTCAAGCCTGGATTTCTATGATATAATTTGAATATATCTATATGAAATCGGGGCGGACTATGGTTGTGACCGCAATCTGCCCCCGCTTCATATGGGAAAGGACCGGATGGTTGTATACAGGAGATAAAGTATGGCGGGGTATAATTTTTACGAGATTTTTCAACCAATGGAATTTCAGAATTTTGCCCGGGATATGGTACAAAAACGGGAGGGAATTACTTTTGAGACTTTTGCAGGCGGACCGGATCAGGGGATAGACGGAAGATGTGTCCTGAAGGATGGAAGCGTAATCATTCTCCAGGCCAAATGGGGGCGCATTACCAGTGGAACGATATTAAAGATAGCTAAAGCAGAAAAGGGAAAACTGGACAGGCTGGCAGAGCAGGGAGTCAAGATCTGCCGTTATATTCTGGTGCTTTCCGATGATATTGGAGTGAAGAAAAAGACACATGTTATGGAACTGTTTTCCCCATATATCGTAACGCCGCAGGATATAGTAACCGGAGCGGATTTGAATAATGATTTGAGCAGTGGAGACGTAAAATACCGGGCTGTTGAGGAAAAATATCCCAAGCTTTGGATACAAAACGCGAATACGCTAAGACGTACACTTCATGAAGTGGTACATAGTCCATTGGTGGAACGATCCAGGATCAATCTTGAGGAAGCCATTGAAAAGGCAAAATTTTTTGTAGAGACAGACGTTTATGAGGAGGCAATAAGGAAACTGGAGCGCAGCCGAACCTTAATTATATCAGGAGCGCCGGGGGTTGGTAAAACAACTCTGGCGAATCAGACAGCGCTGTATTACTATACTAAGTTTAAATTTCAGTCCTTTATTTATGCAGCATCGGTGGATGATCTGTATATTGCGGAGAGCGCCGATTCTAAAAAGGTGATCGTTTTTGATGATTTTTGGGGAGATACCGGTTTTGATACTTTTGGGAATGGAAAAAGAACGAAAGATTTGATTTCATTTATTGAACATATTCAAAAGAAAAAAGACTGTATCCTGATTATCACTACCCGGGAATATATTTTGGAACAGGGACTGAAGAAGAATGAGGAATTCAGGAGGCTGGTAGAGAATTATAAACTTGACTGCCGTGTCGAGCAGTATTCCAATCCAGATAAGCTGAGGATTTATTATGGACATTTAAAGAACGCGTCCCTGACTTGGATTCAGGTGAAACGGCTTAGCGGCGCCGGTCCTGAAATTATAAAATCACCTAATTATAATCCGCGGGTGATTGAAACATTTGTTGGAACGATTACTCCGGATATGACGCCCGATGATTGTGTGAAGGAGTTCTTTCAATATCTGAACTGTCCAATGGATTTCTGGAAAAAAATATTTGAAGAATTGTCCCAGGAGGCGAAGGTTCTATACCTCTTAATGGCAATTATGCCGCTTCCTTTGGAGTGGATGATCCTGGAAAAATGTTATTTTGCGGTGCTTAAGGCATATGACAAATTTTTAGAGTGGAAGGGGTTTACCGAAGTCGTCGTGGAACTTGAAAAGACGGTCATTCGAACCGACTTGTATAATCAGGATTCCGGAGCATTGTATGCAATTACTTTTCAAAATCCATCCGTCAAGGATTTTATTCAAGATATAATCAGGGGAAATATAGAAAAATATGGACCAATTTTGTTACAGAGCTGTATTTATTATACTCAGTGTATTGAATTCTTGAAACTTTTGAAGGGGATGAAAAATGCAGATGCCTGGTATCATGAGGTGATGAACAAAGCAATTATGCTGTTGGATTCTGATTCCATCATTTTCTATGACAGATATAAGGAGATTCTACAGCTTAATAATGAGATGAAACGTTATTTTCAGACATTCAGAACAGAACAGACAGGAGCGGAGCAGAGTTTTGGCCGTTGGCTGCAATTATTTATGCTTTATGACAGGAAAAAATGCCCGGCGCTGAATCCCTGGTTTGAAGAGAGCTTTTTTTCGCTTGTTCAGAGCATGGAGCAGTATCCGGAGTCTGTCCTTAGTGAAGATTTAGAGTTTTTTCCCGATGTTGCCGTTCAGATGATAGAGATGGGAATCTGCAGGGACAGGGAGTGGCTGATCGATATTTACATGGATAGTCTGATGCGAAACAGGATGGAGTTGGAGGGCGGAGCATTCGAACAGAGCTGCAGAAATGAATGGGATCGGTACATCGAGATTAACAAAGAGAAAATTTCGGCGTACCTGCAAAAGCTATATGGTGCGGAATTGTGCCTGGCGGCCGTTAAAAAAGATGAGGGAGAATTTTCTGATTGGGAGATTCAATGCGAAGATGCATATCATGACTTTGGTCTGGAGCTGCCGGAGGCTTTACTGGCTAAAATCCAAAAGTATGACCTGTGGCTGACGCAGGAAACCGAAAACGGTTGTGAGTATGAAGACAATGAGGATAAAACCGATGAACGTCCCAAACGTCCTGAATGGACGGTAAACGAGATTAAGCAGGAGTTCGAGGATGGATATCTGGATGTAATTCTGCCCACAAGGGTGGAGGATCCGGCGGAATGGCTTCGAAGCCGTGAAATACCGGCTCAAATAAAAGAGGTTATGACGGCCAGAGAGCTGACCTGGAATAAATATTGGTCTTCCTTTATGGATGAGGAAGAATCATTGGATTTCATGATTGGCTTTATTCAGCGGAACGGAAAATTACCGGTGGATATTCTGACGGCATCGTGCGCGGTTGTGCAGTTTATTGCTAAACAGTGTAAGGTATCGAAAGAAGTGTTGGAAAATTTCTTAACCCCAATGGCTTTATCCGGCAATGAGGAAGGGATTTTTTCACAGAGTGAGCTGGAGCAATTGTTTCCGGAGCTCATTCTGTGGGATGACAAAGTGATTCGGGAACTGGAGAAAATTCATGTTTTAGTGCATCGTCAAAAGTGGTATTATCTTTCGAACCGCATTCCCGCGCTTAGTTTCCATATTGAACGTCTGCGTGCTCTGCCTCCGGAAATGTTGGGAACATATTTTTATTATATACTTCTGGAGGAAGAAGAGGCGCTGAAATCAGTGCCAACACAGCCGGGAGATTTAATGGAGCTGATTGAAACAGGAAAACGATGGTTGAATTCTTCTCAACAGGAGAGAGAATTTATTTCCCTGCTCTATCAATTGAATCCGGATGTGTTTCTAGACCGGGTCATGGTACCGCTGGCCAAGCATATGCATGATAAATTGCATGCAGATACGGAGGAAGAGATTGCCGCAAACCTGGTGGATTTTTTTGATATAGAAGCCACCTTTGCGATGGATGGAACATGGACCGGAGGTTCCGGAAGTTTAGAAAAATATTTTTGGATATCGGAGATAATCTTTGATGAAGATTTCCTGGATGTTTTCCCGGATGAACTGACGGAGGAACAGATGAGGACGTTGACGGATATTGCCGGCATGGACGAGGGGGAGTGGGAAATCAGCGTAATACAATTGAAGGAGAAAGGTTTATTAAGGTATTTTGGAATCTATGACAAAATGCTTACTATCTGGAACAATATATGCAAATTGATTGCGGAGGAGATAAGTGATGACCGGAAAAATAGGGCAGGCGACGGGAGAAAGAGGTAAGAGAGAAACGCTTAAAGAACGTCTGCTGTATGCGGTGGGAAAATACTCTGACTACAGCAGATATGAAGACAAGCTTGACAATGTGGAAGAAGAGTATGATGAAACCCTGGAACTATACAATTTTGACATATGGTTTAATAGTTCCGAGGGAACGATCCGGGATAAGGCGGCGGAGTTGTTACGGGTTACGGCCGAGCTGTTCAGAGATCTTAAGAGTAACGCGGCTCGTGAACTTTTTTATGTGATGCGTGAGATCATTGAAACGGACAAGGAGAGTCAGGAAGAAATTTGTGGGATTGTGATTCCGAAGGAGCTGTTTACGGAAGATGAGTTTTTTGAGATGTTATCTAAGTGGGCAGAGTATGAATATGGTCAGAATGAGGCGCTGGAGGCTTACTTGCAGGTACTGAAGGAGTGGGAATGGGGGCGGGAATGATTGATACCGCCCGATAGAATATTGATATCCCCCCAGGCCGTCATTTTTACTGCTATTTTTTATCATATACGGTCAATGGACAAGAAGACGCATTTATGGTAAAATATGGTTAGCTGAAACTAACTGTTGCTGTAACAACAAATCTTCGATAGAAAGGACGAGTATAAATATGGCGCCAAATCTTGGAGTTGTACAGGAAACCATGCTGATCCCCCTGGTAATTAAGGCCAATGAAACGCTTCGCAGCAAAGCCAGAATCAGGGACGGGAAAGCGGTTGAGATTATAAACAGGCTGCAGATAGAGACGGAAAAGTATGATAAATTCATGAGCCATGAGGGGGTCGTGGCCAGGACCATCATGTTTGACCGGGAGGTGAAATCATTTTTAGAAAAATACCCCAATGCGGTTTGCGTGAATCTGGGCTGCGGCCTGGATGCCCGGTTTTACCGTGTCGACAATGGAAAACTCCTCTGGTATGACATCGATCTTCCCGATGCGATGGAGGTCAGAAAGCAGTTCTTTCCGGAGGAGGAGAGGGTGCGCCGGATTGCGGCCTCTATTTTGGAGACAGATTGGACGGAGGCTGTAGAGAAGGGGAGACCTGTAATTTTTATCATTGAGGGGGTGCTGATGTATTTCAGCCGGGAGCAGGTAAAAACATTGCTTTCTATCCTTGCAGATGCCTTTCCTCAATATGTTCTGCTGGCGGAACTGATGCCGCCGATTGCCGTAAAGCAGGCGAAACACCACGATACCCTTAAAAGCACCAAAGCTACCTTCCGGTGGGGAACAAAGACGGGAAAGGAGCTGGAAACGCTGTGCCCGGGTCTGAGCCTGCTGCGGGAGAACAGCTTTAATGATGTCATGAAGACATTTACGTTTTTAGGCTGGCTGTTCGGCACACTGCCGAAAATAAGGGATTGTAATGACAGGCTGGCCGTATTCCGGTATAAAAAACCGGACAGATAACCGTATAAACCAGATGAAAAATTAAATAGCGTGCATGTATACATATTATTTGAATACGTTAACTATAGATGAAATAACGGCGGAAAGAATGAGGTGTATTCATGCACAGGGCACTGGATGAAAATTATATTGATTTGCTGATTGACAATGTGATAGCAGACAATCTCAGACGTGATTATGATATTACAAGGATCAATGAAAGATACTCCATTTTACACTCACCCAGAGAAATGCTTGATATGTGTTACCTGGGTTTTCATCCATACCATATATTTCCGACCATTTATACATTGTGCTCCGATATTGCGCTGGAGAGTTCGGGGGTATATTCTATCCAAAGCAATCCATACTTCGATCTTTTTGGAAAAGGCGTTTTAGTAGGATTTATTGATACGGGAATTAATTATCAGCACCGGGCATTTTTAAATCCCGACGGTTCGTCGAGAATCTTATCCATTTGGGATCAGAATATAGAAAACGACGGAATCAGTTCCGAGGTACCATTTGGCTCAGAATATGATAATCGAATGATCAATATTGCCCTAATGGACAGTGATCCGCTTTCAATCGTACCAAGTATTGACGAAATCGGGCATGGAACCATGTTAGCCGGAATTGCTGCCGGCAGTAATGATGAAAGTCAGGAATTCAGAGGGGTGGCTCCTCAGGCAGAGCTTGTAGTTGTTAAGCTTGCCCAGGCAAAATATTATAATCGCGCTATGTTTAATATTTCCGACACCGTCATCTGCTATCCGGAAACCAATATTCTCATAGGCATTGAGTATATTAAAAACCTTGCGGACAGACTGAAACGTCCGGTTGTGATTTGTGTGGGAGTGGGTTCAAGCCAGGGCGGACACGATGCAGACAGTGCCTTGTCGTTATACTTGAACGGCCTGGCTTCAATTCCACGAACCGCCGTCTGTGTGGCGGCCGGAAACGAGGGGAACAAAGGCAGGCATTACAGCGGAAATATTCCGAATGGACAATCTTACAATGAATTTGAGCTGAGAGTGGATGAGCTTGATAAAAATTTTTCGATGGAGATTTGGCAAAGATCGCCTGACAAACTTGATATTAGAATCTTTTCACCCACCGGTGAGCAGACGGCGCTGGTGCGGCCGCAATTCGGCCAATGCATTGAACATGATTTTATTTTCAGTGATACCAAGGTTTACATCAATAATATCATAGCGGAAGAAGAAAACGGTGAGCAATTGATATTGATTCGGTTTTCAAATGCAATGAGCGGTATCTGGAAGATGCAGGTCCTTAAAACTGAAAATATTATATCCGAGTTTAATGCGTGGCTGCCGTCCGGGAATATTATTTCCGACAGAACGTATTTCCTCACACCGGATCCTTATACGACAATTACATCTCCCGGTAATGCCCGTAATCCGGTTACTGTGACGGCGTATAATCAAAATAATAACGGTATTTTAATCGGTTCCAGCAGAGGATATGCTGTATTTGGAGGAATTAAACCAGATATTGCGGCTCCGGGGTTTGAGCTTAAGTGTCCCAATCTGTCGGATGCTTACGGCAGCGCCACCGGTACCGGAGCTGCCGCAGCCCATACCGCGGGAATCATAGCTTTAATACTGGAATGGAATGTTTTAAAGGGACACTATACGACAATATCAGGCAGAGATATTAACAGGCTGCTCATCCGGGGAGCAATAAGGGAGGACAATATGGAATATCCCAACAGGACCTGGGGATATGGCAGAATTGATATTCTGGGTCTGTTCCGGGGGCTGGTTTAGGTACTGGTTTGGTAAATCATTGGACATTAAGCCGGGAAAGTTTTAAAATAAAGGTGCAGCAAAGAGGGAAATGTAAAATCTTTGCCGCACCTGTTGTTTTTGGCGGAGATGAATCTTTGTGGGAGGTTTTAGTGCGGATGAATTAAGAAACCGCGGAAAGATTCCACTGCCTGTCTGTTATTTCATCAGGTAAGCAAGGATTGTCAGGGCATCTGAAACATGTATGAAGGAGGAACGCAGAATGGAATTTTTTGAAGTAATCAGAAATCGCTATGCATGTAAAAAATTTGATGGTCGTCCGGTTGAAAAAGTACAACTGGATGCCATTCTGGAGGCCGGAAGACTGGCGCCGACGGCAAAGAACCTGCAGGAACAGAAAATTTATATAGTCCGGTCGGAAGAGGGGCTTGCCAAAATCGACAAAGTGACTCCCTGCAGATACGGCGCAGCCACGGTTGCGGTCGTGGCATTTGACAGGAACCGTGTATTCACCTATCCGGGGGAAAAGCGTGATTCCGGTATCGAGGACGCAACGATTGTGGCGACGCATATGATGCTGGCCGCACACGCAGCGTGCGTTGATAGCTGCTGGATCAATTTCTTTGATCCGGAAGTGACTGCGAGAGAACTGGGGCTGCCTGAAAATGAGGAGATACTTATGTTCCTTGACCTCGGCTACGCGGCAGAGGGTACAACCCCCCTGGCGAATCATGCGCAGCGCAGGGAGCTTTCGGAAACTGTTACATATATGTGAGAAGCGGAGGGATGTAACTAAAGCAGCCGCGGTGAGCCCCCTATCGTGCAATAAGGAGGCAATGACCATAACCCGTTGACCGGAACCATGGAGGATATAGACGAACTCATTGGGAAAGTTCAGCATTACGGTGGAACTGAATTCCGCCTGCATGATTTGACATGAGGGCCACACTCTCAAACTCCCGATACAGGGAAAAGATAGTTTGCTACAGTCTGAGACCGGCTGCCCATGAGGCTGCCGGTCTTTCCTAAAAAGAACCCTCCGCAGGCGGAAAATTGCAGGCATATTGGGAAACAGCAATGGTGAAAAATGAGGAGATAAGAGGGCATGAACAGTAAATATCCCCAAAACTCAAATTCTGTGGTATAATCAAAACTCAACGATTAGAAAGAACAAGCTAATCCAAACGAACAAGACAATCTAAAAGAACAAACCAATCCCAAAAGAGATTTGTTTTTATATCACAAAAGTTTATAGGAGAGAATATGCAATTTAAAGAACTGAATATCATGCCTTCAATTATAAAGGCATTAGAAAATGAAAACTACGAAATCCCCACTCCAATCCAGGAAGAGGCCATTCCGGTTGTGTTAAGCGGTAAGGATTTGCTCGGTTGTGCGCAGACGGGCACCGGGAAGACGGCGGCGTTTGCCATTCCAACGCTTCAGATACTCAGCGAGGAAAAAATACCGCGTTGGGAGAAGCAGAATATCAGGGCTCTGGTTGTCACGCCCACCAGAGAGCTTGCCATACAAATATATGAGAGCTTCAATACTTATGGAAAGTTCCTGGATTTAAAAACCTGTGTGGTGTTTGGTGGTGTATCTCAAAAACCACAGGAAACGAGTTTGAGACAGGGAGTCGATATCCTGGTGGCAACACCGGGAAGATTATTAGATCTCATGGATCAGAAAATCGTAAATATAGAGCACATCAAAATCCTTGTGCTGGACGAAGCCGACCGCATGCTGGACATGGGATTTATCCATGATATTAAAAAAATCATAGCCAAAACACCGACAGACAAGCAGACGCTGTTTTTCTCAGCCACAATGCCTCCGGACATTGCAAAGCTGGCGGGAAAGATTCTGAAATCACCGGTGAAGATAGAGGTGACTCCGGCGTCGACGACCGTGGATTTGATTGAGCAGTATCTGTATTATGTCGATAAAGGCAATAAAAAAGATTTACTTTTGCACATACTAAAGAATGAGAAAATCGATTCGACCCTGGTGTTTACACGAACCAAACACGGGGCCGACCGCATTGTAAAACAATTGTCGAGAAGCAAGGTGGTAGCCCAGGCAATTCACGGCGATAAATCACAGGGAGCGCGGCAGAAAGCGTTAAACGATTTTAAGAATAAAAGGTTACAGGTACTCATTGCAACCGACATTGCGGCGAGGGGCATTGATATTGATGAACTGTCCCATGTGATCAATTATGATCTGCCGGATGTGCCGGAGACTTACGTGCACCGCATCGGCCGAACCGGCAGGGCAGGCCTCGGAGGTGTTGCAATTTCTTTCTGCGATTTTGATGAAAAAGAACAGCTTGCCGACATCGAAAAATTAATCGGTAAGAAGTTAACGGAAGTAAAAGAACATCCGTATCCTCTGGTAAACAATTTCCCGGCGGTAAAGGCAGTTCAGCCAAAGAGAGGAGCCAGAGCAGCATCCCAGGAACCGTCCTCAAAAGGGTCCCGGAAACTATCCCAGGAACCGTCCTCAAAAGGATCCCGGAAACTATCCCAGGAACCATCCTCAAAAGGCTCCCGGAAACCATCCGCAGCGGCGCCGGTACCGGGGAGCCAGACGGCAAAGAAAAAGCAGCGGACGGCAGAGGACAGGCCGCAGGCCAGAATACAGGACAAGCCGCAAAACAGGCCGCAAAGGAGCAGAAAACCGAAAGAAAAAAGGAACCAGAACCAACTTCAAAAATAACACTACAGGAGGCAGCCATGATCAAGGTCCGGGATTTGTCCTATTCATATCCGCAGAAGGATTTATACCAAAAGGTTTCATTTACAATAGAAGACGATGTGCATTGCGCCTTAATCGGTACCAACGGCACGGGAAAAAGCACGCTGCTTGATTTGCTGATGCATCAGGACGAGTATCTCTACGATGGAAAAATAGAAGTCGGCAGCACGGACCGGATCGGATATGTCAGCCAGTTTTCCCAGTTAGATCCCAAAGAAGACGTGACGGTATTTCAGTATATCAGTGAAGAATTTTTAAAGCATGAGCAGAAAATCGCTGATTTTTGCAGGGAAATGGAGACGGCGGAAGATCTGGACCGGATTTTTGAGGAGTATCAGAAAGAACTGGACGAGTGGAATGCAATCGATGGAGATTTCTACGAAAGCAATATTAAAAAGCGGTTAAAACTGGCCGGCTTACAGAAACTGGAAGAACAGAAGATAAACAGTCTGAGCGGCGGGGAATTTAAGCTGGTTCAGGTAATCAAGGAAATGATGCTGAGCCCGAAGTTTCTGATTATGGATGAGCCGGATGTATTTCTCGATTTCCAGCATCTGAATTCCCTGAGAAATCTGATTAACACCCATAAAGGGACGCTTCTCGTCATCACACATAACCGTTATCTGTTAAATCATTGTTTCAACAAGATACTTCATATGGAAAATATGGATGTCCAGGAGTTTGACGGAACTTATACGGAATACAACTATGAACTTCTCTCTACGAAAATCGCTTTGGCAGAGGCGGCGGCAGCCGATCAGGCAGAGATTGACCGCCAGAGCAAAATTCTTGCCAAATCCAGGGCCAGGGCATCGGAATTTGACAATGCATCCCTCGGAAGAGCCGTTCATGCAAGACAGACCCTGGTGGACCGTTTAAAGGAAAGAAAAACAAAGGCTCCTTTCGTGGATATCAAACAGCGGGAGATTCATTTCGAGACGGAGGGGGAAGTGACGGATGAATATATCCTGGAGTTGACGGACTACAGCGTTTCGTTTGATGAACAGCTTCTGGAACATGTGGATTTTCAAATGAGGCCCGGGGAGCATGCGGCAATTGTAGGCGGTAATGGAACCGGCAAAACCACACTCCTCTGTGACATCTTTGAGAACGGGAAAGAATCCGTCAGGATAAGCGAAGAGGCGGAAACCGCTATGTTTTCACAGGTTACGGGCTCAAGATATGACGATTCAAAAACGCTGCTGGAGATTATGGCTGAAAAGGGATTCGAGGTCCCGAATGACGCCGGGAATTATCTGAAAAAATTTGGGTTTGAAGGCGATACGCTGCATCAGAAAGTGAGTGAGTTATCGGGCGGTGAAAAAGACCTGTTTCAGTTGGCGGTGCTTTCATTAGGAAAAGCAAACCTTCTGCTGATGGACGAGCCGACGGGACATCTCGATATCTACGCCCAGATTGCATTGGAGCAGGCAATTACGGAATATAAAGGAGCGGTACTCATGGTCTCCCATGATTATTATACGGTCGCAAACTGTGTGGATTACGTGCTCTTAGTGGAAAATAATACTCTGCGCAGGATGAGCAGCCGCAGATTCCGGCAGATGGTTTATGCCAATTACTTTGACAAAGATTATCTGCTGCTGGAACAAAAGAAGAAAGAACTGGAAACCAGAATCCAGCAGCAGCTTCGGGCAAATGAATTCGAAAAAGCAAAGGATTTGATGGGGCCGCTGGAAGAATGCATCAAAAAGATGAAACCGTTAATGGCCTGATGCGAAAATACCCTGAGGAACACATCCCGGGTGAACGGTAACGGTCCGGTATAATTTACAACAAAAAGGGAGAACCTAACAAGGAAAAATAACTCCCATTTATCCAAAGAGGATATATTTGCACCCACAAATATATCCTCTTTTTTCAAAGAAAAGAAAGGAGGTGGTTCCGTGGACAATCCGAACAATACACCCAATAGGTTAATCAATGAGAAATCCCCGTATCTTTTGCAGCACGCATATAATCCCGTGCAGTGGTATCCGTGGGGAGAAGAAGCATTTGAGAAAGCAAAGCATGAAAACAAGCCTGTTTTCCTATCTATTGGGTATAGCTGACCGGTCTGCGTTAAAGTACTTGTCACTGGTGCCATGTGATGGAAAGAGAATCATTTGAGAACCGCGTGATCGCGGAACTGTTGAACAGAAATTATGTCTGCGTAAAAGTGGACCGGGAAGAGCGCCCGGATGTGGATTCGGTCTATATGTCGGTCTGCCAGGCCATGAACGGCCAGGGCGGCTGGCCGCTTACCGTCATTATGACGCCTGAGTGCAGGCCGTTTTTCTCGGGAACGTATTTTCCGCCCAGGGCGCGGTATGGCCGGATGGGCCTGGAAGAACTGCTGACTGCGGTGGCAGGGCGGTGGAAGGAAAACAGAGAGGAACTGTCAGGCAGCGCGGAGCGGATAGAAGCTTATCTAAAAGAGCAGGAGCAGATAACAAGGCCGGGCGAGCCTGGGATGGATGCGGTCCATCGGGCCTTCCGGCAGTTTGCACGCAGCTTTGACGCAAAGAACGGCGGATTCGGCGGCGCTCCGAAGTTTCCTACGCCCCATAATCTGATGTTCCTGATGGAGTATGGCGTGAGGGAGGAGAGCCGGGAGGCGCTGGACATGGCGGAAACGACGCTGGTTCAGATGTACCGGGGCGGGATTTTTGACCATATCGGAGGCGGATTCTCCAGGTATTCCACCGATGAAAGATGGCTGGTTCCGCATTTTGAAAAAATGCTCTATGACAATGCGCTGCTGGTTATGGCTTATTCTGAGGCCTGCATTATGACCGGACGGAAGATATATGGGTGTGTGGCAAAAAAGATACTCGAATATGTGGAACGGGAACTGACGGATGAGCAGGGCGGATTCTACTGCGGTCAGGATGCGGACAGCGACGGGGTGGAAGGGAAATATTACGTATTTACCCGGGAAGAAATAAAGAAAGTTTTGGGGAAAAAGGACGGAGAGGCATTCTGCACCAGCTATGGAATCACCAGAGAGGGAAACTTTGAAGGAAAGAACATTCCCAATCTGCTGGAGAATGAAAAATATGAACGGCTCTGTGAAACGGAGGCGGGTGCAAAACTGTATGAATACCGCATCGGCCGGACGCATCTTCACAAGGACGATAAAATCCTCGTTTCCTGGAACGGTTTGATGATCTGCGCCTGTGCGAAAGCCGGAGCCGCGCTTGGTGAAAACCAGTATGTGGATATGGCTGTCCGGGCGGAAACGTTTATCCGTAAACACCTTGTAGAGGACGGACGCCTGCTGGTGAGGTACCGCGACGGAGACGCCGCAGGGGAGGGAAAGCTGGATGACTATGCCTGCTATATCCTTGCGCTGATGGAACTTTACAGCGTAACGTTCCGGACGGAATACCTGAGCCGGGCGGCAGCCTGGGCGGAGACGATGCTGGAACAGTTTTTTGATTGGGAAAACGGAGGATGCTATCTGTATGCAAAAGACGGGGAGCAGCTAATTGTGAGGACAAAAGAAACCTATGACGGAGCGATGCCGTCGGGAAATTCCGTGGCGTCCAGGGTACTTCAGCAGCTTGCACAAATCACCGGTGAGCCAAAGTGGCAGGAGGCGCTGGAAAAGCAGCTTCAATATCTGGCGGGAGCCATGGAGGAATATCCTTCGGGAAACAGTTTCGCACTGCTGACCATGATGAATGCACTTTATTCATCCAAAGAACTGGTTTGCACGCTTTCCGACGGCTTGGATTCTGAAAAGAGAGAAAAACTGTTTGCACAGCTCGGCCGTCTGGCCGAAGCGGTACCGGGATTGTCTGTCGTAGTCAAAACGGGGGAAAATGAACGGGAGCTTGGAAGACTGGCGCCTTATACCGGTGATTATCCGGTGCCGGAGGAGGGAGCTCAGTTTTATCTTTGTTCCGGCAGCAACTGTATGCCACCCGTTACGGAGCTTTCGGTAATCCTTTCACAACTGGAGGATGGACGTTGAGTCCTGCCCCCAGACACCATCCCGAGGGAAGTGTATGGATTCACACGATGATGGTGGTGGGCGCGGAGAAGGAAAAGAGAATATGGAAATTTCTATGTATATTTCGTTTTAAAGAGCTAATGTCAGCTCTGCATACGGGTAAAAACAGTTGGCCGGTTTAATTTACCCAGCGATAATAATTCCGAGTTCTGGCTGTAATCCTGAAGTCCGGCGGTGCTGATCCCGGATTCATTATAAGTTTTGAAATAGTATTCGGCCGTAGCCAGGCTCATAAAAGCCGTGTACTGAGTGTAGTCCGGTGTCTGCCGGTTTGTAATGACGATTCCTTTTGGGATGCTAACACCTTCCATAACGTGAAAACAGGATATAACCGCTTCCCTGTCGTTGGCAGGCGCGGGAACATGGCTTTTCTGGTAAGCGGTTTTGACAAAGCGGGCAGGGGGCGTGTAATCTCCAGGCAGGCCGATTGTACCGGCGCCCTGTCCAAAGGGAGTAAGCTTTACAGAATTCCACCTTGCTTCCGGCCTTTGAAATGTCTCTATATTTAAATAATTGCGCAGGTTGGTCATATGCCAGGAAAAATCCGGACTGTTTGACAGGATTCCCAAAGGATTATTCCAGATATACAGACCGCCTGCCA
The DNA here is from genome assembly GCF_900547735.1 of uncultured Clostridium sp. GTDB lineage: Bacteria > Bacillota > Clostridia > Lachnospirales > Lachnospiraceae > Otoolea. The sequence goes on from NZ_URHZ01000001.1 coordinate 50,343, forward strand.
TTTTTTCGATTACCGCGCATCTGCCGCTCTGCTCCGCAATAATCCAGTGAAGAGGAGCAACGGATTGCGTAATATTGTCCTTTGTGCCGACAATGCGGACGTTATCGAGGAGGCCGGCTGCCTGCTCCACGGATGCACAGTTTCCCAAAAGATAACCCAGAAGCTCATTGGCGGCGATTGACACCGTGGATGTGTCATGTGGATTTTCTTCATCATACTGGGCGAATCCGGGAAAATAAAGGGCTGCGGCCGCAAATCCTTTTTCGTTTACCCCGTCTGCAAATGCAAGGTGAGAAATAGTCTGGCCAATACCGATAAAACAAAAACGGTTTTGAAATGTCTGCCCGTTCAGGGTGCTGTTCCATTGATAGTTCCTGGGTACAATGTATAACTCGGGATCAAGGGGATAGGAAAAATCCATGGTACGGCCCAGAAAAGTATTATCCTGAAGGGTTTGTAAGGTCATTGCTGTGCACATGGAAAGACCTCCTGCGTGTTTAATCTATTTATGTGTATTCCGGAAATTGAAAACTATACATGCTGATTTACCGCATTAATACAGTTGCAAAGAAAAGATTTCATCCTAAGCGTTTTTAGGGATGGCAGTCAAACAGGGCATCGTCAAATTTTAATATCTGTGATATAATCACTGGACAGGCCTATGAACAGCCGGGATGCAGAGGGACTTTGCAGTTCTCTGCATTTATTTTTTTCATAAGGAAGAGGCAGATGGATAAACAGGAAAATAATCATTTTAATAATTACGAACTGTCCGATACAATTCTCAGCGCACTGAAGGTGCTGGGGTATCAGACGCCGACGGAGATACAGAAGTCGGTCATACCGGTTATGTTATCGGGCGCCAATGTACTTTCAAAGGCTCCCACCGGGAGCGGGAAAACGGCGGCGTTTGCAATTCCGGTCTGTGAGAATGTGATCTGGGAGGAGAACCTTCCGCAGGCTCTAATTCTGGAACCCACCAGGGAACTGACGGAACAGGTGCGGGATGAAGTCTTTTTTATCGGCAGGCTGAAGCGGTTAAAGGTTGCGGCCGTATACGGCGGTTTTCCCATTGACAAGCAGATTCAGACCTTGAAACAGAAGTCCCATATCATAGTGGGAACGCCGGGGCGTGTCATGGATCATATCCGCCGCGAAACTTTAAAGCTGAGCCAGGTGAGATGGGTTGTAATCGACGAGGCGGATTTAATGCTGGATATGGGATTTGCCGACGAGGTAAAAGAAATTCTGGCGCAAGTCCCGGAACATGCAGGGATTTCTCTTTTTTCCGCCACACTGAAGCCGGAGATCTGCCGGTTGACGGAAGGATTCATGCAGGAAGCCGTCACCGTGGCGTGTGATGCGCAGCAGGAAGAGGAACCTGCTATTGAACAGAAGCTGTATGAAACGGAACCGGACGACAAATACGATACCTTCATTAGAGCGCTGAAGCTGGAGAATCCGGAGAGCGCCATCATCTTTTGCGGGACTAGGGAGATGGTGAATGTCCTGTTTCAAAAATTGAGGCGGAACCGGATTTTCTGCGGAATGCTGCACGGCGATATGGAGCAGAAGGAACGTTTGAAAACCGTCAATGCGTTTCGGAGAGGCGGTTTCCGCTTTTTGATTGCGACCGATGTAGCAGCCAGGGGCATTGATTTCAAGGACATTACCCATGTATTCAATTATGACTTCCCAACCGGAAGGGAAACCTACGTCCACCGGATTGGACGCACCGGCAGAAACGGAAAAACAGGGACGGCGGTAAGTCTGGTCTGCGAAGAGGATCTACGGATGCTCAAGATGGTGGAGGAATTCACCGGCCGGACCTTTGAGATCGGGAAATGCCCGGAAGTGGAACAGGCGGCCGAGAAAAAATTCTGGGCAAGCCAGCGGGCCAAAACGGAAGTAAAAACGCAGAACGGCAGCGGATTTACCAAAGAAATCATGAGACTGTCCATCGGCGGAGGCCGGAAATCCAAAATCAGGGCCAATGATATCGTTGCCACCATCTGCAGTATTGAGGGAGTGGAAGTGACGGATATCGGAATCATCGACATCAGGGACAGCTTAAGCTATGTGGAAATACTAAACCGGAAAGGCGCTCTTGTTCTGGAAGCTTTGCAGAACAAAACCTTAAAAGGAAAGGTGAGAAAGGTGAAAAGCGTCAGGGCTCCGGGGATGATTTAAGTGGCTAAGCCGGATTTTTCAGGCGAAAATATTGAAAGCAGGGACTAAGAAAACCGACGGATAAAACTAAACATCACGATTAAATGAAAGAGATTTTGACGAATGAGACGGAAACCGGAGAAAAGCCGGTATCCGTCTCATTTTTGTATGGAGGCCCGGAATTCTTTTTATATCATTCTTAATAACTATAATAAAACATTCAATATAATTATTTGCTATTAAAAAGAGGATATTTTATTATGAAACTAAGGAGCAGACGGGCCGGTGAGACAGACCGGATATCATTGGAAGAGGTGTGAAAAATGGAAAAAATAAAATTGAACAACGGTGTACAAATGCCCCGGACGGGTTTTGGCGTATTTCAGATTACGGATCAAAAACAGTGCGGAGAATGCGTATTGGAGGCATTGAAAACGGGTTACCGCATGATTGATACGGCAGCATGCTACGGGAACGAAAAGGCGGTAGGGAATGCTGTCTTACAAAGCGGCGTTGCCAGAGATGAGATATTTCTTGTCTCGAAAGTGTGGATTCAGGATTCCGGTTATGAGAAGACCATGAAATCTTTCCGGAAAACTCTTGAAAATTTGCAGACGGATTATCTGGATTTATATCTGATTCACATGCCCTGCGGAGATTATCACGGCAGTTGGCGTGCCATGGAGGAACTGCTCAGGAGTGGGAGGGTAAGGGCGATAGGAGTTTGCAATTTCCTGTCCGACCGCCTGATGGATTTGATTTTGAGCCATAAGATCGTTCCGGCGGTGAACCAGATAGAGATGCATCCCTTCTGCCAGCAAAGGGAGCTTCGCAGAGTGATGGAACAATATGATATTAAAACCATGGCCTGGGCGCCGTTTGCAGAGGGGAGAAATGGGATATTCCAGAATGATATTCTGTCCGGAATCGGAGCGGTTTATCATAAGACGCCCGCGCAGGTGGCGCTCCGCTGGCTCAGGCAGGAGGGAATTATTGCAATCCCAAAGTCTGTTCACAGAAAACGGATGGAACAGAACCTGGATGTGGATGATTTCAGCCTCACGGACAAAGAGATGGAAAAAATCAGAGATATGGATACGGGCAACAGTATGATCCTTGCGATACACAGTCCGGATGAAGTTTACCGGCTGCATGGAATCAAATTTGAGCAGTAATAGATCGTAAGCAACAGCAAAAGGAAGAAGAAATAAATCAGGAACAGGAGAAGCAATTGATGAACGGAAAATTAATGAACGGAAAATTAATGAGTGGAATATTCATGAACGGAAGAAAGAAAAGAAACATTTTGATGGCCGGTACGGCAATGATATTGGCTCTGACCCTTCAGGCCTGCGGAAACGGCGGAGGGGCAGAGGCGGCTGAGAAAGTTCCCACAGATGCAGCATCGGCTGAGACAATACCCGGGGATGCAGCTTCTTATGAGACTGAAAAAAAGGTTCTGGTAGCATACTTTTCCTGCACCGGTACAACAGAAAATGCCGCAGAGTATGCGGCGGAACTGCTGGGAGCCGATCTCTTCCGGATTCAGGCGGAAGATCCTTATACCGGCGGGGATCTGGACTATACCGACAGTACCAGCCGTTCCAGTATAGAACAGGGGGACGACACCGTGCGCCCCGCTGTTTCTGGCAGTGTAGAGGAGATGGAGCGGTATGACGTAATATACTTGGGTTACCCCATCTGGCACAGCCAGGCCCCACGGATTCTGAACACATTTCTGGAAAGCTATGATTTTTCCGATAAAACAATAATACCGTTCTGCACGTCAGGCGGAAGCGGCATTGGTCAGAGTGCGGAGAGCCTGAAAAAATCATGCCCGGGCAGCACGGTCTGGTATGAGGGCGTCCGTTTCGGCAGCGGAACATCTCAGGCTGAGATTTCGGAATGGATTGACGGACTCAGCCTGCCGGACGCAGCGGACTAACCGGGTATCCGGCTAAACGGGAAATCAGGATAAAAGAAGCTCTTCCCGGATCCGATTCATAAATATTCTTGCAGCAGGGGAAAAGGTCTGGTGTTTTTTCGTGACAATAAACAGCTCTACTTTTAAAGCTGGGTAAAAGGGGCGGAAAGCCAACCTGCGGTTTCCCTCCGTATCGACCAGATTGCCAAGGCAGAACGCATAACCGATTCCCTGCTCGACCATGAAGGTGGCATTATAAATCAAATTGTAGGTTGCGGTAATATTCAGTGAATCGTAATCGGCGTCGAACCATTCAAGCCGCTGATGCCTGCTGTATGTCTGGGCAGGGAAAATGAGGGGAATGCCCTGCAGGTCATCGAAGGAAACGGTTTCCTTCTGGGCGAGGGGGCAGTCCTCGGGCATCAGCAGGCCATACCGGTCGCTTTTATTTAAATGCAGATAATCATATTTTTCATGCTGCATGGGCCCTAACAACAGACCGAGATCCAACAGCCCTTTTTCCAGGCGTTCCATGACCGAATCGGCATCGCCGCTGTAAATGTGGAGATGGATATCAGGGTATTCGGCCTGAAGTTTTTTGTAAATACCTGTGATGAATTCCATAGCCGGTGTTTCTCCGCACCCCAGACAGATATCACCGTGCAGCGTTTCTTCATCTCCGTAAAAAACGGATTCGGTCTGCTCCATCAGATGAATCATCTCCTGGGCACGGCTGCGGAGAAACGTTCCCTCCTCCGTCAGTATTATCTTTTTCTTTCCCCGTATCATCAGCTTTGTGCCCAGTTGTGCTTCCAGTTCCATCATCTGCTTTGAAAGCGTCGGCTGGGTGATATGTAAAGCCTCGGCGGCCTTTGTAATGCTCTGTTCTCTTGCTATGGCCAGAAAATAATAAAGCAATCGCGTCTCAATCATAGAATTACCTCTTTCCGTCCGTTTCATGTTCACTTCCGTCTTTTTTCATCATATCAGCAAAATGCCCTTTCAGTCAACCGCTGCCATATCCCGGCGATATTATCCCGGCACTGTAATGCCTGAGAGCCGTATAGACGGCGGCCGCGCGTGCCAATCGTGCGTACCGGCCTGCACGGCTTCCTGCGGTAACGTTTCAAAATAAACCCCATATTATGATAGTGTAATATACTAAATAAATCCGATATTTGCGATCTTTAATCCGGGAGGAAATTTTATGGGAATGCCTATCATACAGCCGAGCAACATTTCAAGATGCCAGTCTATCACGGATATCATTCAGTCCGTGGCTCTTGAACAGGCTGCCCTGGCTCATATATTAAATGCAGAGGGGGAGAAAATTCAGAAAATTGTGGCGCTGTCAGATTCGCCGCAGGAAATGCTGATGGTTAACAAGTCGGTAAATGATATTGTTAATTCGGTCTCCATGCTCGAAATCGTTTTAAAATCAAAACTTGCGCTGTTTGAGGATTGTCTGTGCGAGGAGTGTCCCTGTGCGGCCATAACCGATACCTCACTCAGTTTTATAAATCTTGCAGATACAGGCGACGAGATTATAAAAAATAATAAAAACAGCTATTCCGTTCTTATCGGCAACTGTAATGAGCTGCCGGTTTCCATGCTTTTTGCAGCTACGCCTGCCGCATTTGTAAGAGCGGTCAGCCTGCCGCCTTCCGTAACGTTCCAGAATAGCATCATAACTGTGAACTGTATGCTGACGGACAGCGGGACGGTTGTCCTTGAAGTTGGTGAGGGAAGCTGCAGACAGACTGTAACAATTGACATTCGCATAAGCTGCGAGTGCGACTAAAATAGATAGAACAAGGAGATGATGATATGCCGGCTACAATAACGGGCATAGTGTTTAATGATTTAAACCACAACGGTCAATATGACCCGGGTGAACCGGGAATACCCGGTGTTTTTGTGGTTTTATATAATACGTCCAGCGGTCTGTGTACTCCGGCCGTTACCGATGCGGGAGGAGTTTACAGCTTTTCCATTACAACGGCGGGCACCTACCGGATTTATGAGACTGTGGAGGACCCGGGTACTTTCTGTCCGCCCTCCACATTTACCCAGCCGGAGGGCTTTACCGTGTCCAACGGTCCGAGGGTGCTGTCGTTAACGGTTACAGCCACACAAATCACCAATAACGCGGTGATTGGAAGCCAGAACTTCAGCCACGATACGAATGACAACCCGCTTGCATGTACCAGGACGCTGGTCCAGTTCGTTAATGAACCGACCCAGTGGTACAATATCGATGTGGTAACGGGAGTCTCCGAACTTCAGGGATTTCTAAACCCAATCAACAATGTAAATGCGATTGGATATAACCTGCTGGATAACTATATTTACGGTTACGATCAGACGGTGCACAGAATTGTACGTGTTGATAATGCCGGAAACCTGATGCAGCTATCACCTAACCCCACAGGGCTTCCAAGCAATGACTTTAACGTCGGCACCTTTGATCTGGACGGGCATCTGTTCCTTTTTGTGAATGCCACGTCAAGATTTTATACAGTGGATTTGAACCAGGAATCGGCCACATTTATGAAACTGGTCGATCCGACGAATGGATATATTGAGCAGACCAGTAACTTCGGTACGGCGCTGAGTACCTCGCTCAACGTCAGCGACTGGGCATACAACCCGACTGACGGCTTTTTATACGGCGTTGAGTCGGTGGGCAACACGAGCCGTGTCGACCGGGTGAATCCGGCCACGGGAACCGTTACGCCCCTGACTACAACAGCTCCCGTTTTAAACCCGGCGGGACGTTCATGGGGAGCCGTGGCAATGGATGCGTCCGGCCAGTTGTTTGCCATTTACAACGGAAACGGTAATGTTTACCGTTATACAATTACGGGAAATACGGCGAACGGCGTGTATATCTCCACCACGTTTGAAACCAGCTTTAACGATGCCGCCATGTGTCCGGCGGCGGAAGTCGGAGCGATCGCCGATATGAGCGTTGTGAAAACCACGGTTACCAGCCCCGTTGTTGCGGGCCGGCCGATTATGTACAGTCTCACTGTGACTAACGGGGGACCGGACAGCGCGGAAAACGTCATTCTCACCGATGCGCTTCCTCCGCAGATTGATAACGCGGAGTACAGCCTGGACGGAATCAATTACTTCCCGTGGACCGGCAGCCTGAACCTGGGCACCTTTATTAACGGGCAGTCGGAGACCGTATATATCCGGGGAGACCTTTCCCCGTCCGTAGACGGAGCATTTTCCAACACGGCCGAGGTCGGAAGTGACGCACAGGATCCCAATCCCGACAATAATATTTCAACCGATACGGTCGATGTGGAAACTTTGGCGGATATGTCGGTCGCGAAAACTGCGTCACCCGATCCGGTTACGGCAGGGCAGCAGATTACCTTCCACATTACCGTGTCAAACCTGGGACCGTCCGACGCCCATGCGGTGACATTGGCAGATGATATACCGGCTGCCGTCACGGGAGCGGAATATTCCACCGACGGCGGCATTACGTTTATTCCGTGGCCCGGACTCATTAACCTGGGAACGTTTTCAAACGGCGAAGTACAGGAGTTTATAATAAGAGGCACCGTTGCCTCGGTTGCCGCAGGAACGATTGTCAATACGGTGGTGGTAGATTCCCCGACGCCGGATCCCAATCCGGATAACAACACCTCCACCTCGGTTACGGCGGTCAACGAATCCGCCGATGTTGCCGTGGAAAAGACCCAGTCACCGGATCCGCTGGTTCCGGGGCAGCAGGGAACGTACACGATAATCGTGTCAAACCTGGGCCCCTCCGATGCGCAGGATGTAGTCCTGTCCGATGCGATTCCTCCTCAGTTTACCGGGGCGGAATATTCCACCGACGGCATCAGCTTTTTCCCGTGGACGGGTATGCTGGCCCTGGGTACGATGACAGACGGCGAAGTGAGGACTATTTTGATAAGAGGCCTGGTAAGCCTGAATCCGGGAGTGATTACCAATACGGCGGTCGTCAGCTCGCCGACCCCGGATCCCAACCCCGATAATAATACCTCAACCGTTATCTCTCCGAACGTGGCCTCCGCCGATCTGTCGGTTGTAAAAACGGCGGTGCCGAATCCGGTTACGGCGGGAGAAGTTTTGACGTATACCATGGTGGTTGCCAATGCAGGTCCCGATGAGGCGGAGAATGTAACACTGACCGACGCCATACCGGGGGTGCTGTCCGATGTGGAGTATTCCGTGGACAATGGAACGACCTTTAACCCGTGGACCGGAACTTACCTGATTGGCACGCTGTCGGACGGTGAATCAAAAACGGTGTTGATCCGTGGTACGGTAAACTTACAGGCTTCGGGCATTATTTCAAATACGGCGGTAGTCGATTCCACAACATTTGACCCGAATCCGGATAATAATAGCTCTACGGTAGATACCGGTATTTTGGCATTCTGCGGACCGAGATGCCGGGCAGTCTCCGACCTGATTGAATCTGTTGCACTGGAAGAGGCGGGGATCGCGCACATTTTAAACGCAGAAGGAGAGAAACTCCAGAAGATTATAGGAAATCCGGGAACTTCAACCTGTACACTGCTGCAGGCCAACAATTCGGTTAAGAAGATGGTAAATTCCACCATGCTCCTTAATCTTATATTACAGAGTAAGCTGGGATTATTTGAAGACTGCATCTGCGGTGACACCCCGGACTGCTCATCTTCATGCGGCTGTGAAAACCGGTAAACCGTATTTCTAAAACCGGGAACAGACTGCTTTTCTGTATGAATACCGGGCCGGAAGCAATCCGGCCCGGTGCTCATACATGACATGGCGGCTGGATTCATACACTACATGGCGGCTGGATTCATACACTACATGGCGGTCGGATTCATACACTACATGGGCTCATACATGACACGGCAGCCAGGTTCATACATTACATAGTAACCGATATAAGAAACAGGAAGGAGATTTTGATGGATGATTGTGTTTTAACGGATTGCAGACCGGTATCACTGCGGTGTGATCAAAAGATAAACCGTGTGGCATTTGACGGCTGCCATTACTATTTTACAATACTGCACGCCTGCGAAATAATTAAAGCGGATATTTGTCTGGATATCGCTGAATGTTTTTCTACAGGCAGGGAGTATGACTGCATCTGCTATGATTCCGTGGAAAACTGTTTCTGGGCGTCAACGAAAAGGCAGAGCAATATGCTGTTTAAGCTGGCCCGGAATATGACGGAAATAGACTGCATTACCTTTAGCTGCGGGAAAAATGCGGGCAATATTACCGGAATCTCTTTTAACTGCTGCCACAACAGCCTGATTGTCTCCTATACGGCCTGTGTGATCGAGGTATGCAAGTGCTCCGAGGGAGCAGAGGTGCTGTACCGTTCCCCCGGTTCCTGCATTACCGGAATTCTCAGTCTATGCCCCGTGTACATCATCACGTTCGTGAAAAACAGCCAGTCCTATCTCTGCATCTTCGACGAATGCGGCCGTGTCGCCGGCTCCTGTATGGCGGACTGCGGTTTCATTCTGAGAGATATTATTTTTTATCCCTGCCGGTCGGAGTGCGGGGAGATATGCCTCGATTTCCTGGCGGTAAAAAAGGAAAAATATCCATACCTGTGCCGATGGAAATTCCCCATATGCTGTTTAGACATAACCCTCTGCCCCTGCAATTTTATCATGTGCAGAAAATGCCGCCCTGAAAATGACTGCTGCCGGAAAGACGCATGCGCCGATATCATGGAATCCATCGCCCTGATGGAGGCCTCTATGGCCCACATTTTAAATGCGGAGGGGGAAAAACTTCAGAAGGTGCTTTCCCTGACGGATGATATTGATAAAATACTCTGCATGAACAGAGAGATTAACAAAACGATCATTAATGCAACCCACCTGGAACATACGCTCTATGCAAAGCTGTCCGCACTATGCGGCTGCTGCGGTGACAGTTGCTGCTGCGGTGACGGCTGTGGCGGCTGCGGTGATGGCTGCGGCTGTGTTGACGGCTGCTGCTGCGGTGATGGCTGTTACTGCAGCAATAACTGCTGCGGCTGTGCCAACATCCGTGATCTCTGTGACTGCCATGACTGCGGAGGTCCGGCTTCTCCGGCGGGCCTGCCGGACTGTGAAGGTTCGGGGGAGCCGTGGGGGATATGACGGAACGTGAGCTCAAATCATAAAATACCGGTTTTTACCCTGCTGCTTTGCCTTATAAAGCGCCTCATCCGCTCTTTTGTAAAGATCCTCAAAGGATTCCGGTTCCCCGCCGGAATTGATTACGGCGCCGCAGCTATAGGTGACGGTGATATTATCTTCCAGCACGATGGGGCGCCGGTAGATGGAATCGAGGATATCCTTAAGCTCCGCGGCGGTGGCAAATTCATAGCAGAATACACAAAATTCATCGCCGCCGATTCTTCCGATCAGCGCCCTGGACGGAAATACTGTCTTCAGCATTGCGCCGGTCTGGATAATCACGCGGTCCCCGGCAGGGTGGCCGTAAACATCGTTTATGCGTTTGAAGTTATCAATATCAAACATTAAAAATGCATAGAGTACGGAGGCCTTACTGCGTTTCAGACAGGCCAGGATCTGTTCCATGATGACCTTTTTATTCAAAAGTCCGGTCAGCGGGTCTAATTCCGCCAGTTTTTCCTTTGTAATGTCCTCCATAAGTCCAATGACGCGCGTCTGCTGTCCGGAAAGCGGGGAGATGGAGACTTTATACCAGGCAACCGAATGATTGGAGCAGAATACCTTGATGACACATTCATTGTTAAAGATACCGTGATGGGTGTCACTGAGCATATGCTGTAACAGGAGCAGAGACTCATCATCGATTGTTCCGTTCAGGATAATCCGCTTTTTTAAGTCTTCCGGGGAATCCGAACTGTGGGTAACGCGGGTGGAATAAAAATTAGTGATGTCCCCTGTCTGCAGATCGTATTCGAATACGGTATTATTTGTCTGGGCCATCGCCACACGGAACCGTTCCTCATTGACGATCAAATCCTCCGACTGTTTCTGGATCTCCTGTTTTTGCAGGAGAAGTTCTTTGACATAGCGCTTCTCTTTTTTCAGGTTGTAGTTGGCGTAAACGACCAGGATGATGAAGAAGGACAGTATGGCAACAAAAAACGGAAGGCTGGACATAAGACTTTTCCGGGCGCTGTTGTTGATATAGTTACGTATCAGGTCACCGTAAAAGCCGACATAAAATCCCCATCCGGTTTCCTGTATGGGGGCATAGACCAGATAATTTCTGGAGCCGTCCCACAGGTAAGAGCCGCGGCCGCTTTTTCCTTCCAGTGCCTGACGTTCCAGATCGGCCACTGTCTTTGATTCTTCATTTGTACCGGCCAGTGCCTGTGAATTATATGAGGACATAATCCAGTCATAATTTTCTTCTCTTGAAGCAGCGATATTCCTGCCGCTGCTGTCGACGATATAGGCAACTCCCTCCCCGATTCGGAATTGAATATCCTCAAGCCATCGGCTGATGCAGAATCCGTCCAGCCGGGCAACCAGCAGGGCTTTTACACGGCCATGCTCACGAAGGGGAGCGGCGATGGAGAAGACATAATTACCCTCTCCGTCAAAATTGGGAGCGATAACGGCCGTTGTCCCGTTTGCAAATGCGGCATCCAGATCAAGCTGCGTATTCCAGTTCAGGACGTTTCCATCCGAATCAACGGCAGTTCCATCCGGCGAGGCGAGCCAATAGCCGGTACCGTCCGGCAGAAGCGGAAGTTCCTTAAGCACAGCGGCCTGTTCGGTCCGAGTCCCGGCGGTCAGCCGTCCTGAATATTCTGAGGCAGTGTCCTCAAGGCCGGTTTCCAGGTCGTCCAGATGATCTTCGACCAGATAGATACCCAGTTCACGTATTACCTCCATTGCCTCCATCGTCTGATCGACGGAGGCGTCGAAAAACACCTGATTGATGGTCCGGAAGGTAACCATATATAGAAAAAAGGCCAGAAAAATCAGCAGTGCGGTAATACTGACGGATATACGCAGTTTTTTCTTTTGCATTAGGATGCTCCAATATTTATTTTTTGTATTTTCAATTTATCAACAAAATGTATTCTTATCATTTTATCATATTGTTCTACCGGTAACAAGCTTATTTAAAATCACGAAACTGGAAACGAAGCCGAAAACGAAGCCGGAAACGAGGCCGAAAACGAAGCCGAAAACGAAGCTGAAAACAAAGCCGGAAACGAAACCGGAATCCGGCCTGCCGGGAAGTGGCCGGCGGCATCCGATTTTACGCTTCACCGGCACGGTTCCGGTCAGCCCGGACCGATGCAGTTTCGGGGTAAGGGCCGAGTAAGATTGCATATCCATCCCCCCTATGGTAGAATTAATAGAATATAGAAAACAGGGTACCGAAATTTTCATACATAACAGTGGAAAAATTGTTTAACTTACGATAAATTCCTCTTACTGCAATCACAGTCTGTTTATTTCTGCATGCGGATGCAGCGGGAGACGGGGGAAAGTCTGAAGATGGAAAAAAATTCTTTGTCACCATTAAAGCTGTTGGAATATTTCTGCGAGTGTGATTATGTGAGGAGGGATACCGCCGGAGCAGTGGAGTGTCTGAGTGAGGACATCCATTGGTTCGGCACTTCCGATGCGGAAGATATCCATAATTTAGAGGAAGCAAAAGCATTTATTACCGAAGAGATAGAAAAATCACCGGATTCATATCAGATTGAATTCAGTGAAGGGAGAGAGAACCTGACGGCGGAGGGGCTGGGCATCGCCACCGTTAAGATGAAAATCAGCGCCAACGGCCTGATTATGCTCAGCCGGATTACCTGCGTGACAAAACTTCAGGACGGGATAGCGAAGATTTGTGAGATGCATACGTCATTTCCGGAGGAACATCAGGAGCAGGGGGAGTATTTCCCATTTGAGTTTTCCAGGCAGCATGAGTCGGACGTGGTGCTGGACTTTGTGAATACGGCGCTGCCGGGAGGCGTTTTCGGCTTTTCGCTGGAGGAGGATTTTCCTCTTGCTATCATCAACCAGAACATGCTGCTGTACCTTGGCTACCGGAATGAGCGCGAATATCTGAGGGACACGGAGGGAAAGCTGGTTAACGCAATTCATCCCGATGACCGTCGGGTTCTGCGCCTGTCGGTTTCGGAGGCGGCAGAGCAGGGAGATGAATTTAAGGCGCTGCTGCGAATCAGGAAGAACGACGGAAGTTACTTCTGGGCGGATATTAAGGGAACGCTGAACCGGGACAGGAGCCGGATCACCTGTTTATGTCTGGATGCCACGGAACTGGTAATGGCGAACAACCAGTTGGAAAACGATCGGCTGAAGATGAAGGAATATGCATCCAGACTGATGGAGAAAGAACAGATTATATCCGAGGACGCCGTAGAAATGAGCCGGCTGCGTAAGATGAAGGGCCTTTACGGGGAGCGGAAAGAGAAAGAAGAGGGCGGTAAAACACCGGGCGGAAAGCATGTAAGGTGGAAGGATGCCGCCGTGATTATGGCATCGGTTGCCGCCATCATCGCGGCAGTGGTCGGTTTTACCTTTTATCTGTATGATATTCAGTGGGAGGCAGCGGCGGACGCAGTCAGGACGGCATCGCTTTCCGGAGTGCAGTGCGTGTCTAATTCGATGAATGCGGATCAGCAGATTCTTACAAATACGGCGGATTTGCTCGGCAGACTGGATGACCGGGAAGAAGCGGGAGATACCTTAAAACAGAATATCAATTCGGGATTTGACGAGCTGATACTGTCCTATGACGGCGGTGAATGCTTTTCCTCCCTCTCAGGTCCGTCCGAAACGGCCCGCGAAGAGATAAATCAACTTGTGTTTGCGAACGGAAGAAATGTCAGCAGGACCTTCCATGGAAAGAACGGAAAAAAACAGATTGCATACCGTACGGATGTGTTTTCAGGGGGAGAGAAGACAGGAGCGCTTTTCGGGATTGTTAATCTGTCCGGTTATTATGTTCCCGAGGTGATGGAATTTTATGAAGGCAGGGGATTTTCATGCGTAATTGACGGGGAAAGCGGAGATTTTATCATCGGCAAAACCGGGACCGTGCCACAGGGGGAAGACAGGGGCTTTTACGATGTCCTGGCGGAGTCTGAGGATGACAAGACCGTAACGGAACTGAAAAGCGCTCTGACGGGCGGGAGGACCGGCAGCACGGTCGTTAATATGCCGGGAGAAAAGATGTATCTGTACTTTCTGCCTCTTAATAACGGCAGTCCTGCGTGTCTGATTGCCATGATTCCCTACAATATGATGAGAAAAGAGTCATCGGGCATGGTGTACCTTGGTGTGGCGTTTATTGTTGTCATTCTGCTGGCGGCGGCTCTGCTGATCATTTATAACAACCGGATTGCCGGGACAAAGATACAGGAGAGGGAATACCGCAATACCCTCTTTCGTCTCCTTGCGGAAAATGTGGACAGCGTCTTTCTGATTTTCGATTCCGAAACGGATGAAATCGATTATGTTTCAGAAAATATAGAGCGGATTTTAGGAATAGGCTTTGACATGGTCAAGGGTGGAATTATCAGGAATGAAAAGCTGTCCTTTACAGAGAAGGAACTCTTGGATATAAAAGAGATGATGGATGAAAAGGAAAACTTTTACTTTGATTTCCGATACCGGAATCCACTGGATGACAAACAACAGCTTCTGAGGCTGAGCGGTTATGTTCCTGAAGGAACGGCATGGCAGAAAAAGTGGATCTTCTGCATCAGTGACCGCACGGATGAAGTTTTAAAGGAGAGACGGCTGGAACAGGCGGTAAAAGAGTCCGACGAAGCCAGCAGGGCAAAATCAGAGTTTTTAGCCAATATGTCACACGATATCCGGACTCCGATGAACGGAATCATCGGGATGACGCAGCTTGCTCTTCAGGATGGGGTCAGTGCAGATTCTATGAGGGTGTACCTGGAAAAAATTTCAACGTCCTCCGCCTTTTTGCTGACGCTGATTAACGATATCCTGGACATGTCTAAAATTGAAAGCGGAATGATAGAACTGCATCCGAAACCATATCCGATGAAAGAAGTGAGCGGATATCTGGACAGTGTAATAATGCCGCTTGCCAGGGAAAAGAATATTGATATCGAGACGGATATCGATGAAACCATCATAATATCCGTAGATCAGCAGCGATTTAACCAGATTTTATTTAACCTTCTTTCAAATGCAGTGAAATATACGGAGCCCAATGGAAGAGTGGCGCTGACAATCCGGGGAAAACGGGGTAAAAACGGAAAATTCCATATGACGGCCGCGGTCGAGGATAACGGAATCGGCATGTCTGCGGAGTTTCAGAAACGGATGTTTAAATCCTTCACCCAGGAGAGCCGAAAGATTATGGGAATGAGCGGCACGGGGCTCGGCCTTGCCATTGTTAAGAAACTGGTGGATCTGATGGACGGGACAATCCAGGTGGAAAGCAGCATAGGCAGGGGCAGTCTCTTTACGGTGGAACTGGACGCTCCGGAAGCGGATAAACCGTGTGAAGAAGGACAGAAACAGAAGGCTGAATATGATTCGGCTGGAGAATCGGCCCGTGTGCTGCTGTGTGAGGATAATGCCATCAACCAGGAGATTATGCTGGGAATTCTGGAATTCCTCGGGGCGGAACCGGAACTTGCGGTCAATGGAAAAGAGGGAGTTGAAAAATTCCAGAGTCAAAACCCCGGCTTCTACAGCGCCGTTCTGATGGACTGCCGGATGCCGGTGATGGACGGATATGAGGCGGCCCGAACAATACGCGCCATGGACCGCCCCGATGCGAAAACAATACCAATCATTGCGCTTACGGCCGATGCGTTCGAGGAAGACAGAAGGCGGTGTATGGAAGCCGGAATGAGCGATTTCCTTGCTAAACCGGTAGAGATAGATGCCTTGAAGACGCTGCTGGGAAAGTATATGCGAAGCGGGGAGAAAGCGGAAGATGCAGGCCGGATTTTATAAGATATCCCGAATGAACTGAGGGAGTGAATGAAATAAGATGAGAAAGAAATAAGATGAGAAAGAAATAAGAAAGGGTCCGGACGGTTTTTTACCAGTCCGGACTCTTTCTTATTCCTGGTTTTCGTATAAAAACAGTTTCTCGTATTCCTCTGTGGAAACAGGCTTGCTGAATAAATATCCCTGGACCAGATCAATATCACAGGAACAGAGTACGGAAAACTGTTCTTCCGCCTCCACGCCTTCGGCCACCAGGCAGACACCGAGATTGTGGCAGACCTCGGAGATGGATTTGACAATGGTCAGGTTCCTCGGATTGTCGGCAATATGGTCGATGATACTCTTATCCAGCTTCAGCACATCGAATTCCACCTCGGACAGAAGAACCACGTTCGCACACTCCGTGCCGAAATCATCGAGGGCAATGGTAAAGCCCGCTTTCTGAAGCCGGGAACTCAGTTCTTTTACATCGAGGCCGTCATTGTTCTGCATTTTCTCCGTGACCTCGATCTCCAGATAGTTCGGTGATATATCACAGGAAGCGCAGATTGCCGTAAGCTGCTCGATAAAATCAGGCATTTTCAGCGAGCAGACCGAAAAGTTTACGGAAACGGGGAAGATACGTCTGCCGCTCTTTTTCCAGGAACTCAGCTTGGAACAGACAAAGCGGAAGACAAAGAAATCAATCAGGTTGATGATTTCGAATTCCTCCAGCAGAGGAATAAAATCTCCGGGATCAATCAGTTTGCCGGGCTGCGGCGAGTAGCGGACAAGCGCTTCGGCTCCCTCGGCCAGACGGCTGGAGGACGAAATTTTAGGCTGGAAGTAAACGACGAAATGATTCTCATCGATCTCTTTCTGCAGTGTGGCGGAATTCGACAGGTGGGAAAGAAGATCGTCATTGTAATGACGGTAACGGCGTGAGGCCGGATTCTTCCGGTAAAATGCCTTCTTATCCTCGTACATCCGGGCGTCGGCAATTGCAATATCGCGGCTGATATCGTCAATGCATTCGATCCACTGGGAGCCAATCGCGGCCTGGCAGTCGGAGTCCAGAGCAAAGCGGGCCTTCAGCTCATGCACCAGGTTCTGGAACTGCTCCTGATTCATGTCGGGACAGATAATGACAAATTCGTCGCCGCCGATCCGGTAAAAATCGGCATGGGTGAATATATTTCTCATCCGTCTAGCACATTCCACTAAAACCTTATCGCCGAATTCATGGCCGTAGCGGTCGTTGATATCTTTTAATCCGTTGACATCGAGATAGACAATTCCCACCGGTTTGCACGAGTGGGCCAGAGCCGTCGTGTCTTCTATGTACTTATTCCTGTTCTGGAAATCGGTCAGCTTGTCAAAATAACTTAAATGGGTCAGTAATTTCTGGCTGTCCGAATGGCTTTTTGCAAGCAGGAGGAAATAACACAGGGTCTGAAGGAGGGGCGCAATATTCTGAATCCGGTCGGGCGGAGGGTTATCTACGCCGAAATAGCCGATCAGAGTCCCTTCGCGTTCCAGCGGGGCGACAACCAGGCTTGTGATGGTTTGTGAATGGAGAATTTCATATTCTTTCGGGGCTGTATTCCGGATCTGTTCCAAATCTTCGATTATAATGCATTCCTTGTGGTTGAAATAAGGAATCCAGCGTTCGATCAAATCGAGTGGAACCTCCTGCAGAAAATTTTTCTGAGGCGCAATTCCCCCGGCGCACCATTCATAATCATTGTACATTCTGCCGTCCCTGATATAGACGATATAGGTGCGGGCGGCGGAGAGAAAGCTTCCCAGATACTGCAGAACCTGAGAAATTGCCGCGTCGATGTCATCCGGCTGGTACAGCATGCGCACACATTCCGTGATCATCTTATCGGCTTCCAGGTTGGATTTGAGCTGCAGCTTTTCCCTTTCCGATTCGGTGGTGTCGAATGCGAGTTCCATCCTTGCGATGCGTCCTTCCCATTCCACCAGACTGTCTTTCAGGATATAATGGCGTTTTGTCAGGGGATTGGTATATTCCCAGGTATATATTTCTCCCTCTTTCAGGAGCGGAGTGGTGCAGAAATCGCAGGGACCGTCCTTTCCCTGAAGGGCTTTGTAGCATTTCTGCCCATCCATATTCTCGATATGGAAGGTTTCCTGGCCGGCCTTGTTCAGAAAAAGCAGGTCATGGCTCTCAATATCGGTTACATAGATAAGCTCGGAGATATCATTCATCGGTCCCAGAAGGCTGTCGGTCATACGGGACAGACGTTCCTCTTTTCTTCGGTTCTCTTCCTCGGCGGCCATCAGCGCTTTACGCCGTTTGGCCTGGCTGGAACTGAACAGATAGAATAAGAAAATCATGATAATAAAGGAACAGTTTAATATCAGCAGGCTCTTCTCGGCCAGATACTCCCTCTTTTCAGAAAACTGCTCCGCGGCCAGAACCGCCTGATCGGCCAGGTCAAAATAAGACTCACTGTCCTCAAAGAGCTGTTTCGTGTCGCCCCCGGCCCTGACGTCTCTGATTTCTTCTTTCATGTCTTTCCATTCAGACCGCATCTGAAGGATCAGGGACTGGAATTTACTGCTGTCCATGCGGATGAGCCCGTGCTCGCCTTCGCCGGTCTGAAGCTCTGAAATAATGCCGTCCAGTCTCTGAATCAGGGCATCATTGGGATGATGGTTCAGTTCTTCTTTGACCAGACGCTGGGTGGCGCCGCGCACGATACCGGCATAGTTTATTACCTTTGCATTACCCTGGAGGTTGTGCAGGCAGAAAAGTGAAAAAAAACTTGAAAGTATAAGGGCGATTGTGATAATAACAGGGAAAATTTTCTTTTGCATAAGTGCCTCCGGGTGGCTTTTTATTGTGTATGTTCCGTGATGTCGGTTCTGTATTTGATTTACTGCTTTTGCGGAAACTTTTGTTTTAATACGCCGCTGTTATGGATAAGCGTACCATACTTATCCGGAGTATGCAAGGTTCCCCGGTTAAAAGAATTGTGCCGGAAAATCCTTCCCTGTCAAGACGGAGGGATGGCGGGTTCATGGCCTCCCTGGTGCTCTTTCGGAGTCATTCCGGTCTGCTTCTTAAACGTGCGGTAAAAATAGTTTAAATTGCTGTATCCCACCATATCCGCGGCCTCCTTGACCGAGCAGCCGCTGTGCAGAAGTTCCGTCGCCTTATTGATCCGGACGGAATTATAATAGGTGGTAAAGCTGGTGTTCAGATAATGTTTGAATAATCTAGCCACGTTGCTTTCGCTGGTTGAAATAGCCGCAGCGCAGTCCCCCAGATGAAGCTCTTCCATATAATGCAGATCAATGTATTCCATAAGCTGGTTAAACAGCGGATTGTCGGAATAACGGTATCCCAGAACACGCTGCATAGTCTCGCAGAACTGCTCGTAGAGTATCGGTTTCAGCAGAAAATCACGGGCCTTGAGCCGCAGCGCCTGCTGGGCGTAGGTAAAGGAATTATATGCCGTAATGATGATAAAAGCCACATCCCCCAGGGGCTCATGGCTGAGCTTTTCCATGACCTGGAGCCCGTTTAAGCCGGGCATTTCAATGTCCAGGAATACAATGTCGGGGCGCAGCCGTTTGACCGCCTCCACGGTCTCATCGCCCCGGGTTGTCTCACCGACCACTTCCAGCGGAAGCTTATGTTTTTCTATAAAATAGCGGATGATATCGCTGGAGGCTCTTTCATCGTCGGCCAGGAGAACCTTTTTCATACTGCGTTCCCCCTTCTCCATGGAATCTTGATGGTCACGGTGGTTCCGTCGGCGCAGGAGCTGATTTCATAGCGGTATTTCTCACCGTACAGGGCATCCAGTTTCCGCGCAACCATTGCCGTTCCGTGGGAGGAGTCGCCGTTGCGCGTGATGTCCTTGAGGGCGAGAAGCTCTTCCGGTTCCATTCCTCTGCCGTTGTCTTTGATGCTTACGGTGAGATAATCCTCCGCCCCGTGGATGGAGACGGAGATAGCCATCAAATCCCCGGATGCGGTGAAGGCATGCTTAAAGCAGTTCTCCACAATCGGCTGGAGGAAGTTAAACGGGACCTCCTCGTGCAGAAGCTGTTCGTCAATATCGTACTGAAGCTGCAGGCGTTTTCCGAAACGCATCTGCTGCAACCCCGTATAATTCTTCAGGTAATTCACTTCCTCGCGAAGCGGGACAAAATAGCTGTCGCCGCGCAGCGTATATTGAAGCATCAGGGCCAGGCTGCTGATGGCCTGGTAGGTCTGTTCCGCGTTCTCACGGATGGCCGTGCCCATCATCATATTCAATGTGTTAAATAAGAAATGCTGGTTAATCTGTAAGTTGATGGCCTTTGTCTGGCTAGTCTGGAGCGAGGACTGCAGAAGCTGCTCCTGCTTCGTCTGGTCGGACAGGGCTTTTTTGCTGTCCTCCAGGGCCGCTTCCATCTGGGTAAAATGATAGTAATTGCAGATGATGTTCGAAAGCTTCTCCATAATCTGCAGGATGCCCGCCACGGTGCTGCTGGGGACATTGTAGGGGAGCTTTCCCGGAAATTCCGTCACGGCGGGCTCCATCGTCCTGACGTGGCCGGCCTTAATCGCCCCCAGGTAATCTTCGCCGGACACGATGGGCAGAATATAGAGGGAGAGGCCGTACTGGCAGATAAAGGCCGAGGGCCTCGAATTGCAGGATGCGGGATAAGACTCCTTCTGACGGTAGAGGGGACAGTTCATCGGATCCTCCACGATGTCACAGCACGTCTTACAGAAGGCGGGATATTCCGCATTCTGATAGACCGCCGTTCCGTCACAGTCGTAGATGGACAGCGGCATTTTCAGCGGGTGCAGCATCTGGCCGGAGATTTCTGAGATGGTCTGTCTGAGAAAATGCCGCCTGTCAATCTCCCGGGGAGCGGCGGGGACTTCGGTTTCCTGTCCCTGCCAGGCCGGTCCGTCGCTCAGCGCGGCGGGAATGGAGATCAGCAGTTTGACAATCTCTTCCTCTCCGTCGTTGACGGCCTCATGGGACATGCCGGGGGATATATGATAGAGCTTTCCGGGAGCCAGCGGGAGTTCTTCATCCCCGACTTTCTGGTGCCCGTACCCCTTCAGGACGTACATAAGCTGTTCATCCCCGATATGAATATGGCGGGGCTGCTCCCCGCCGGACCGTATGGTGCTGATTCCAACCTTCATTTTATCGTTTGATCCCGGGGCGGGTTCAAAGACCCAGTCGATATTTCCCCAGTCCAGTTCCTGTATATTTCCCATTGCATTCACCGCCTTTGCTCCATTATATCAGGAATCCCCCATGCCGTAAAGTTGACTTGAGAACCGTTATTTTATTAACAAAAACAGGGTATTATGTACAGGGAAAAGGAGGAGAAAACAGCCGGTTTCGTGATTATATACCATAATTGTAAAGAAAAAATGATAAAAAGTGTGATTTTGTTCAATAAAACAGCGGTTTAGTTCCTATAAAAAAACTGCCGGTTTATTATAATGGGATTATAGAAAAGCAACAGACAGGAACTTATAAATCGGGAATTTAAAAAATGGAGGAATGAAGATGTATCTGGATAACAGCTTTGAGAAAATTAAAAAATTTGACCCTGAAATGGCGGAACTGACCATGCAGGAGGAGGAACGTCAGAAAAAAACACTCTGCCTGATCGCATCGGAAAACTATGCCTCACCTCTGGCGGCGGGACTGGAAGGTTCCATCTGGGCCGACAAAAATGCCGAGGGTTATCCTGGCGGACGCTTCGTGGCAGGCTGTGAACTGGCCGACAGAGTGGAAAACCTGGCGAAAGAGCGTATTAAAAAACTGTTTGGCGCCGATCATGTAAACGTACAGTCCATGAGCGCTACGGTGGGGAATGTGGCGATTCTGCGCGCCCTGCTGAAACCGGGCGACACCGTACTTTCAATGGAACTGGATCAGGGCGGCCATTTAAGCCACGGCGCCAAATTCCATTACAGCGGCAAAATGTACCAGTCGGTATTTTACGGACTGAACAAGGAAACAGAGGAGATCGACATGGAGCAGGTGGAGAGGCTGGCCAAAGAGCATCAGCCGAAACTGATCATCTGCGGAGCTTCCTCCTATCCGAAACAGATCGATTACAAGCGCTTTGGTGAGATAGCAAGGAGCGTCGGAGCTTATCTGATGGCCGATATTGCACACCCGGTCGGCCTGATTGCAGCGGGAATCATTCCTTCACCGATTCCTCATGCCGATGTAGTCAGCAGCTCCACCCATAAGACCTGGAGAGGCGCCAGAGGCTGCGGTATCATCATGTGCAAAGAAGAACTCGCCAAAAAGATTGACACCCAGGTATTCCCGGGACTGCAGGGAGCGCCCAAAATGGATATGATCGCGGCGCGCGCAGTGCAGGCGCTGGAGAGCATGACTCCTGTTTATAAGGCATACCAGCAGAAGGTATACGACAATGCCCAGGCGCTGGCGGATGAACTGTTAAAATGCGGTCTCCGGCTCGTTTCCGGCGGAACCAATACACACCTGATTCTCGTGGATGTCCGAAACTTAATCCCATCCGGCAAAGAAGCCGAGGCGGTTCTGGAATCCGTAGGAATCGTAGTCAATAAAAATATGATACCTTATGATCCGCAGAGCCCGAAGGTGACGAGCGGCATCCGGATTGGCACACCGGCCCTGACGACCCGCGGCCTGGAAGAGGAAGAAATCCGTGAGGTTGGACGCCTCCTGGCGGATACTCTTAAAAACAGCGGCAATACGGAAGCTCTCGATAAGATCCGCACACGCGTGGCTGAGATTGCCGCGGTGCATCCTCTGTTTGATGAGGAAAAATGGCTTGCCTGATAAGTTCTTTACATACATACGTTCCGTCACCCCGCCCTTTTAGGGAACCGGGGCGGCGGAACAGGATCCATGAGTGGACTGGGGAAGGGGATAAGAATGAAAGAAACGAAAAAAATGCCGATATTTGCGAAAATCGCCATCGGTTTCGTCCTGGGAATTTTGTTTGGTGTTCTTTTGAGGGAAAGAGCCACCGTATTTGAGCCGATTGGCGATCTTTTTATGCGTATGCTGAAGATGCTGATACTTCCTCTGGTTTTCAGTGCGATTATCAGCGGCCTGACCAGCATACCGGATATGAAAAAAATTTATAAAATGGGAATCAAGGCATTCATCCTGTTTGTAGTCATGACGGCGCTGGCGATTCTGACCGGTATTGTATTTGCGAACCTGTTAAAACCGGGAGTGGGAGCGGCGATCCAGATGCCGGTGACAGATACCGGGAATGCCACGGATGTTTCCTTTATCTCGACGATCCTGAATATGTTCCCGACCAATGTGTTTGCATCATTTTCCGGTGACAATATGCTTCAGGTAATCGTTTTTGCATTCTTCTTTGGAATCTGTATCGTGATGTGCGGAGAGAAGGCGGAGCCGGTGAAGGTGTTCTTTGACAGAACCGCACAGGTTATGTATAAGATGACGGATATCGTCATTTCCTTTGCCCCGTTCGGCGTATTCGGCTTAATGTCCGGCATGATAGGAAAATACGGCCTTTCCACACTTCTTCCTCTGGGAAAATTTATTATTGTGCTGCATTTGGCACTGATTGTATTTATATTTGTCATCCAGGCGGGCCTCGTGGTCATCGGCGTCAGGATGAACCCAATCAAATTCTACAAGGGTATCTTCGGGGCAATCA
Organism: uncultured Clostridium sp.; assembly: GCF_900547735.1. GTDB lineage: Bacteria > Bacillota > Clostridia > Lachnospirales > Lachnospiraceae > Otoolea. Next base: position 74,067 of record NZ_URHZ01000001.1, read on the forward strand.
GCATGGCCCTGGCAACCGACAGTTCGGCCGCGGCTCTGCCGGTGGCAATCAAGGAGCTGCAGAATAATCTCGGGGTTTCCGAGGCAATTGCCAGCTTTATCATGTCGGTTGGAACGAATGTCAGCAAGAGCGGAAGCGCGCTGTATCAGGGCATGACGGTCATCTTCATCGCCCAGGTGGCGGGAGTGCAGCTTTCAATGGCGCAGCAGGTAACGGTTTTCGTCACGGCGCTGCTGGCTTCCCTGGGAACCGCCGGTGTTCCGAGCGCCAGCATTGTCATGTTGACAATGACACTGGGCAGTGTTAATCTTCCGTTAGAGGGCGTTGCATTGATGACGGGAATCGACCGTATTATCGGCGGTCAGAGGACACTTCCGAACGTAATCACCAATGCCGCCATATCGGCTATGCTGGATCGGCAGGAGAAAATAGAACAGGGACAGCAGCCTGTGTAAGGAGGAGTTTCAATGGCTAAATTATTGACGGGAGCGCCCGTTGTCGCAGCGCTGAGCGGGGAGCTTTCGAAGCGGGTGGAACGGCTTAAGGCGGCCGGGATTACACCGACGCTTGCGATTGTCCGGATTGGGGAACGTCCGGCCGATCTGTCCTATGAGCGGGGCGCGTCCAAACGTTGCGCCGCAATCGGGATTGAGGTAAAGCATATCTTTCTTAAACCGGATTACCGGCCGGAGGAGCTGATGGCCGTCGTGCGGGAAATTAACGGGGATCCCGGAATTCACGGCTGTCTGATGTTCCGGCCTCTGGCACGGCGCGAGGACGAACTGGCCGTCTGCGCGGCCCTGAAACCGGAAAAGGACATGGACGGCATTACGGCCTGGTCCCAGGGAAACGTACTTTCCGGCGAGGAGGGAGGTTTTGCACCGTGCACCGCCCAGGCTTGCCTGGAAATTCTGGACTATTACGGGTATCCTCTCAAGAGTTCACGCGTCACGGTCATCGGGGCCAGCATGGTGATTGGAAAACCGGTCGGCATTATGCTGTTAAACCGGTGCGCGACACTGACCATGTGCCATATCGACACCGTGGACACCGCATCCCATTGCCGCGGGGCCGAGATCCTGATTTCAGCGGCGGGCTGTGCGGGGCTGGTAAGTAAAGATTATGTATCTCCGGGCCAGGTTGTGCTGGATGTAGGCATCAACACAAACCCGGAAGGGAAACTGTGCGGCGATGTGAGATTCGACGAGGTGGAGCCGATTGTGGAAGCCGTCACACCGGTGCCGGGGGGCGTCGGAACGGTCACATCGACCGTATTGGCCAAACACGTGGTGGAAGCTGCGGAGAGAATGTACCGAAAGTAAGGGGACAATTCAGATTGACGATTATTTGAGCGGGGCAGTGCGTCCATAGGGACGCGCTGCCCTGCTACAGAGTGTCGACAAAGTCGCCACTCTGTAGAATTCATGGCATAACGCCATAAATTCTAGTCACCGAAGGAAGAACTGCCGATTTCCTCGCGCAAGGGCTAAAGCCCCTAGAAATCGGCAGTTCAGCACTACGGCGGAACTGAATTCCACCTACGTGATTTGAAATGAGGGTTACACCCTCAAACTCCTGATATAAGGAAAATATAGCTTGTCGGGCTCTTTCCTGTATCCGCCTATTGTTTCTTTAGTAAATCCAGTTCGTTCCTTACAAAAACAACGGTTACGGCAAAGGAGATTAAATCGGCGGCAGGGGTTGCCAGCCAGATTCCGGTCATGCCGGTAACTGCCGGAAAGAGAAGGGCAAAGGGAATCAGGAGGATGAGCTGGCGGAGGGAGCTCAGGATGACGGACTGTTTTACCTTTCCGACGTACTGGAAGTAGTTTGCGCTTATCATCTGAAACCCGGCAAGGGGGAGTGTAAGGCTGAAAAGGCGCAGGCCGGGAACGGCCATAGCGGCCAGGGAGGGTTCCCCGGTCCCTCCGAATGCCCCGACGATTGCGCCGGCCGCAAGTTCGATGAGAAGAAACATAACGCCCGCAAAGACGGTGGCATATGTAATGGAAAGCTTTAAGGTCTTTTCGACACGCAGGTAATTCCCGGCGCTGTAATTAAAACCGAAAATGGGCTGGATTCCCTGGCCGAGGCCGATTACCGGCATATAGACCGTCATCATCGTGTTGTACATAATTCCATAGGAAGCAACGCCGGCCGTTCCACCATAGTATGCGGCGGTGTGGTTGAAGGTCAGGGAGACAAGGCTCAATGCGAACTGTACGATGGAGGCGGGAAGGCCGATGGACAGAATACTTCCTGAACCGGATGGCCTTATGCAGCTCAGCCGGAGATTTGCGGTGCATTTTCCGGAGCGGAGGAAGCGGATCGCCATCATCATGCAGACGCCGTTGCCAATCACCGTTGACAGGGCGGCTCCGAAGACGCCCCAGTGAAAGACGAAGATAAAAACAGCGTCTAAAACCGTATTGGTCAGTACGCTCATCAGGGAATTCAGGAAGGCCCTTCCTGCGTACCCCATCCCCTTTACGCAGTTGTTCATCGACTGCGCCATGATGAAGAAACAGGAACCGCTCAGAATAACGGAGATATATTCCACGGCGTATGCGAGGTTCTCCTCATTGGCCCCGTAGAGGCGGAGCAGGGGAGTCACGGTAAACAGCCCTGTGACGGTGATGGACGCGGCAAACAGGAGGGAGAGAAAGAAGGTGTTTCCAATCACTTTTTCCGCTCCCGCCCTGTCGTCTTTTCCGAGCCTCAATGAGATGGAGGCCGATGCTCCGGCAGCAATCAGCAGTGAGAGAGCCTGGATAATGAGGACAATTCCAAATGAAACCGTTACGGCGGACAAGGCTGCGGTGCCAACGCTCTTTGCCACAAATACGCCGTCTATCGCCGCGTTTAACGCGTTTAGGAGCAGGGAAAGGATGGCCGGAGCCGATAACTCCCGGATTAATCCGGGAATCGCCCCGGTTTTGATTTTTTCTGACAGTTCCATGACAGATACCTCCTGATGTGATTTTATTAATATGAGTAATGACTCATGTTTATAAACGCGATTATATACTCATATTTTCTGCCTGTCAACAAAAATGTGAGTAATAACTCATTTTGATTCTTGACGTTTCAGGAAAGGGAGGATAGAATAAAGAGCAGGGAGGATGGACAATGGATACAGAAAAGACAATCAGACAGCCGAAACAGAAACGCAGCATGGAGATGAAGGAAAGAATCCTGAGTTCCGCCATGAGGCTGATCTGTGAAAAGGGATTTTTTCAGATGACAACCAATGAGATTGCAAAAGCGGCCGGAATTTCAATCGGCAGCCTGTACTCATATTTTTCGGATAAAGACACGATTCTGGCGGAGCTGCTTGAACGCCATCACAATCATTTTATGACGGTTTTCCAGACGCTGAATACGGAGATGAACAGGCGGCTGTATACGGAGAATCTGCAGGAATGGCTCCGGTGCCTGGTGAAAAAACTGATAGACCTGCACCTTTGTGTCAAGGATTTTAACAAGGCGCTGGAAGAGCTTTATTATGCAAAAAAGGATGTGGCTGCCGTGCTGGATCTGCACAGGGAAGAAATCAGGAAGGCCGTTCTCGAACTTCTGGGCCGGAACCAGGACAGGGTCAAGGCAGACGATTTGGAAGCGGCCTCCGTTGTGATTGTGGATTTCATTGATGCCCTTGTGGACCGCATCGTATTTAAAAGCACTCCGGTAGAGGAGGAAAGAATCCTGGATACCGGGGTTACGCTGCTTTATGAGGCCTGTTTTCACCCTGCGGATGAGAAATAGTAAAGTTCCTGAGGATATCGAAGCCGTGTCCGCCATATGATTAAATAACAGGGAGCGGACCAGGTTACGGGATATGTTAAAAGAAAAGGAATACCGCCGGGAGGCGGCGTTACAGTATGCCAAACAGTGGGCATTGGGGAGGAATCCGAGATATCTCGATTTCGAACATATGGGAGGAGACTGTACGAATTTTGCTTCGCAGTGCATTTATGCGGGGAGCGGAGTTATGAATTATACTCCGGTGAAGGGCTGGTATTATAACAGCGGCTATGACAGGACGCCGAGCTGGACGGGGGTTCAGTACCTCTACAATTTCCTTGTGGGAAATAAGTCGGTGGGGCCTTACGCCGTGGTGACGGATGAGAAGGGGATACAGCCCGGAGACATCGTGCAGCTCGGCAACGGGAGCTGGTATTATCACAGCCCGGTGATTGTGGCCGTGGAGAATGGTCGTATTTTTCTTGCGGCACACAGTTATGATGCCTATATGCGGCCTCTGGATTCCTACCAGTATGAGCAGGCCAGATTTCTTCATATAAAGGGAGTCCGTGTCTGGGGGGCATAGGGAAAGCCGGAAGTGCCGGTACGGGGAAGGAAACGTTCTTCCCGTACCGGCACTTTACCGTTGAGTGGCAATGAAAAGTACGCGAAGCGTGCTTTTCGTTGTTTAATGGAGCAGATGTTCCGTCTCATATACGGGGGCGTCCGCTCTCTCAGCGATGAATGTGCGGTGGGCGTTCCTGACCTGTTCCCGGCATTTGGCCATGAGTTCCGGAAACCCGGTCCACCGCTCCAGGAGCGCATTCTGGTTCAGCTTTTCTTCCAGTAAATGGGCCTGGATGACGAGGTTATAATACAACTGGGAATCAATCTGGTCGGTGTGGCATAGTTTTGCCAGCAGTTCCGTGATGGATTTATATTTGTCCCAGAGCTGCCTTGTGGCTTTTTCTCTGTTGAAGGGAAAAATAAGGCAGTTTACCACGTATGCCGCCGCGGCCCCGGCCAGGATATAACAGAGCCGGATGAGGAAGACGCCGCCGACCGCCTGCAGCCCGAAGGCGGTCATGAACACGGCGCCTCCCATGGCCCCGATGGTCGAGCAGGTGAAGGTTTCCGCGTAATCCGTAAAATAGAAAGACAGATAACCGGACAGCATCATGGCTGCGGTGCGGCCTGCCGGGGAGGGGATCAGCGAGTAGACGGCAACGGAGATAAGACCTCCGGCCACCGTGGCGGCAATTCGCTTTTTCATTTTTACCGGGACGTCGTCCGCATAGGGGAGAGATACGGAGGCCATTGTGAACAAAAGCCATTTTCCGTGCGGCAGGGAGAGGGATCGGACGAGCAGGGCTGCCGCAGCAAGAAGCAGGGCGGTGCGGAGGGCGTAGACAAACCGGACCGGACTTAAATCGAGGGCGGCCTGGATTCTGAGTTTCAGCGACAGTACATTCGGGCGGTAGTTTCCCTTATTTTGGGGATCCGACATGTGCAGCAGGCGGTCGTTTATGTAGTTCAGAAGTTTATCCGGCGGATGAGTTTCTTCCTTGTCTCCTTCGGTGACAGTATCGTGGGATGGCTTTGGAAGCTCCTTTATTTCCTGGTGAAGGAAGGCGCGGAAGACTCGCAGCCGGTTCAGCGTCACCTGAAGGAGGGAGCGGTCCTGATTGGACAGATCTCCGGGGAGTTCCTTCAGCAAGAACAGCAGATGTTCAAGCCCCCGTCCCGCGTCGATCATGGAAAAACCGGCGTCGGAAACGCAGAGCGCCTTTTTCCTTCGGTCATACACGGTTTTACTGAGGCTGCAGAGCAGGTGATGGATAGCCACGGAATCTGGTTCCGCACCGTTCCCGTCAAGTTTGCCTGTGATATAGGAGCAGATGCAGTCGATCATCCCGCTCAGCACATCCCTGGCCGTTTCGTCTACGCGTTTTCTTCCCATAATCCACTGGTAGAGCAGAATGGATACGGCGCCCGTCACCATGGCAAGGAGCCGTCCCGGCAGGCGGGCAGCGTCCACGGGGGAAATAAATATCAGGAACAGGTAGGACAGAATGTAGGGAAAGTACATATGGGTGGAGTATTCATAGGTATAAGCATACAGGATGACAAACAGTGTGATAAAATTGAGAAGGAAAGAGGCCGGAGCGGGGAGCGCATTTACCAGATAAGCGGCGAGCGCGATCCAGAGAAGCATAAGCGACTGGCCGGCCAGATGCCGGAACGGTGTGGCCGTCAAATCCCGGACCATGGAGGCGGACATTAAGATCGTGAATATAACGCCTGCGATCGTATTTTCCGGCCCGAAGAGCAGGGAAAAAAGATTGACGTATGCAATGATGAAAATAAAGCTTAAAGTGCTGAAACGAAAGTGTTCCCTGATTCTGGCGGGAATTTTGAAATGATTAACCATAGAACGATGCATCTCCTTTGTGACGGTTCTTAACCGGGTATTGATTTTCAGACTGGATGTTGTATAATCGTGATAATAACATAAATATGATAGTCATATTTTATTTACTAATTTTATAAGATACCATTTTTGCCTGTTTTTGTCAATAAAAATCTGGGAGAGAAAAAATGAAATCAGATAAACTATCGGAATTATTTGTGAAAAACCTGCTTCATGCGATGCCGGCCTGGAATTCCAATCTGGTGCGGCCTTTTAAAAATTCACTGAATGGAGAGATGAGCCTGGAGACATATTACTGCCTGGAAACATTGAGGAGCCGGGGAACCGCCACGATGACGGAGATGGCCCGGCGTCTGAATGTGCCAAAGCAGCAGGCGACAAAACTTGTGGATGCGCTTGCTGCACATGAGTTTGTGGAACGTGTGCCCAGAGAGAGCGACAGGAGAACCGTCGAGGTCCGCTTGACGCCGAAGGCGGTTTCCTATCTGGATGATTACCATATGAAAAATAAGGAGTTTATCCGAACACTGGAAGAAAAACTGACGGAGCAGGAACTACAGAAATTAAACGATGCCGTCATAGTCCTGGCGCAGACGCTGCCGAAGCTTTAGCAGCCGGGAGGCCCCGGTACTTTTCCCATTCCGCTTGTAGAAAGAGCGGGCATTTGTTATAATAAACTGAGATTGTTGTGGACAATGTGCGGGGACGGCCGATTGGAAGAGGCTGAAAATGCGGGGGAAAACGAGACGATGAAGAAGGTATGTTTCATAATAATGTTTCTGTTGTTTATCACGGCAGGTTACGGTTCAGGGGAGGCGGCTGCTGCGCCGCTCCGGAATGCAGACACGTCCCGCGACGCGGGAGTGGCACGGGAAGACCGCGTGTTGGAGGAATATCTGGCGCCTCTGCTGACCGCCTTAAAAAACAGGGATAAAGAGGCAATGTGCAGTCTGTGGGTGGACATAACGGAGCCGGAAGAGAAAGAACAATTCTTTGAACTGTTTTTTGATATCTGGAACGGGAGAACGTGGAATTCGGCCGAGAAACTGGAAGAGAGGAGGCGCCAGGCGGAAGGAGCCGCTCCGGGGGCGACCATATACAGTTATCTGGTGGACTGCGGGGAGGAAAGTCCCAGGGTGGAATTGGCTGTCTCGGATGACAGCGGGAAAATCGACTGGATCCGCATAGCGGCTTCCCCGGTGGTAACCGGAACCCCGTCGACCTGGAGACAGTTCAATACGGCGCAGTGGATTATGACAATCCTGGCGGTTTTCGAGGTCCTGTTTTCAGTCTGGATGACCGTGCTCTGCGTGAAAAGAAAGCCGCGGCTCTGGGGGCTTTGGGTCATGTTTATCCTGTCTGTTTACGCGGGAATCATCTTTATGACAAAAGGGGATCTGATAATCTCATTTTTTATTTATACTTTTGCGTTCCCTAAAATACTGGACTATCAGAATCTGGGAATGAGGGTGTATCTGTCGCTGCCTCTTGGAGCGGCCGTTTATTATTTTAGATATGGACGGAAGCAGCTGCGAAAAAGAAAAGACGAATCGGGAAAGATGAAAAAGGAAAGATGAAAAAGGAAAGACCTGGCGGAGAACGACGGGTTTTGAATCTGTTTTGGAGGCGTCCCGCAGTCGGGCCGCCTCCTTTTCGATATCGTTTACACCGTGGTTTTGATATGATACAATAAAAGAACACAGGTTCGCAGATACAGGGGCGGCAGTTACGGTAAATCAAGCCGGTAAATTCCCTTTTTAGAAAGCAAAGGAAGACCGAGCATGAGAACATACGATTATAATGAAAAATTGAGCTGGGCCGATTTTCAAAATCTGGCGTGTGAAGTGGTCCAGCAGCGTGAGCATGTCCGGCTTCAGACGTTTAAGGATACCGCTGACGGCGGGGCCGACGGACTGTGGTTTGACGAAACATCCACACTGGTGGTACAGGCTAAAAAGTATAGGGACTTTAAGACATTATACAGGGAACTTAAAAACATTGAACTTTTAAAGGTTAAAAAGCTGAATCCGGACCGCTATATCCTCGTTGTCTCACTTGAACTGGGAAAACATGAAGCCGATAAAATTTATCAGCTGTTTGAGGGGTATATCAAAACCAGCGGGGATCTTATCACGAAGAATGAGCTGAACCGCCTTCTGGCGGAAAAGGAATACAGCCGGATTGAGAAGGATTATACCAGGCTGTGGCTCCCCGACACGTCCGTCATAGAGGAGGTTCTTTCCGAGATTGTCCACAAGGGCGCGCGGAACCGCAATACGAACGCTTACCGCAAGGCTCTCGGTACCAGCAGGACCTTTGTCCAGACACAGACTTACAACCATGCACTGGCTAAACTGAACGCCAACCATACGATCGTGATTTCGGGTGAGCCGGGGATGGGGAAGACGACGCTGGCTTATATTCTTGCGCTGGAATTCCTGTCTGTGCGGGGGTATGAAGGATTTATCTGGGCCGAGACAATAGAGGAGATTGAGGCCGGATGGGAGTACTCCGATCAGAGACAGGTGTTTATTCTGGATGACTATTGGGGCAGCACATTCCACAAAGAGACCGGGAGAAAGGCTACAAGGAAGCTGGAGGAGCTGATTTACCTGGTAAAGGCCGATGAAAATAAAAGGCTGATTATTACGTCCAGGGAGTATATTGTCCAGCAGGAGATCAGCAGGAGCCCGGAGCTTAAGGACATCGTAAGCAGGCTGAAGCTGGAATGCGTCCTGAAGGATTACAGCGACGCCGAGAAAGCGAAGATCCTGTTCGCCCATCTGTATGCGTCGGAGCTTGAGACGGAATATCTGGAGGACATCTTATTTCACTGTGATAATATTGTTGAAAATGAGGGATACAGCCCGCGTATTATAGAGAAATTTTTAAAACAGAGTGACTATGGGGAGTTTTCACCGCAGGAGTACACGGAGGAACTGCTGGGATATCTGGACTATCCGGAGAATTTCTGGAATGAAATTTTTATGGAGCTTACGGAGGAGGCGAGAATCATCGCCCTGATTATCGCGATCTCCTATGTGCCGATCAGCCTGGACGATATCAGAAATACGTTCGGAAAGTATGTTCAGCTGTACGCGGCCGACAGGAAAATGAAGTCCTTTGAGGCCTGCATCTCCGAGCTGGAAAAAACCTTTGTCACGACGTATTGGGACGAAGAGATTCTGATTACGTTTGATAACCCGTCTATTGTTGATTTCCTGTTCTCTTTTCTGGAACAGAACCAGGAATACTATATTCCGAAATTATGCAGGTCGGCTTCCTTTTACAACCAGCTTCTGATGCTTCTGGAGCGGGATCTCTGTAAGGATGAGGAAATCATACGGGAGATTGAACAAAGGGCCGTCGACGAGTTTTATAACCTGCCGATGAAGCTTTCCGATTTTGGGGAAATTGAGGTCGGGGAATCCGATATGGAGGAGGGAAGTCTCTGGGCCGGCCGGGCCTTTCACCTGCTGCGGGTCTCAAAGTTACAGAAGCGGGGCCCGGTGTGGGACTTTATCCGTGACTTTATCAATACATTTTTTGAACAGTTGGGCCGGAATGGGGCATTTGACGGAATAGATGAGTTGATCGATTTTGTCGGTTTGGTGCGCTTATGCGAAAAGAACGGCCTGCATCTTAATGGCCGGCAAATTATGGAGCAGTACTGGTCCTGTTCGTTCCTGGCCACACATTATGCATACTTCAGTGAGTTAGGTGAAATTTATCCGGACGAGTTTAAAGAACGGCGTGAGAACTACGTTCAGTTTATGAAAAAGAATATCAAGGATATCATTCTTTACAGCCTTGATTATCTGGATGAGCTTGACTATCCCTGGCAGCTGGACATGCTGGTGGATGATATTCCGCGTATTCTTAAAGAGTTCGGCCTCAGGTACACACAGAAATATAAGATGCAGATTAAGCTGATCGCCGGACGGTATTATGAGGAGACTAAAATAGACAAAAAAATAGACAAATTTGCCGGGTGGTCTCCGGAGCCGGAAGAGGAGAACTATGGAAAGGCCAAGCGGGAGGGATATGAGCTGCTGCTTGGAGAAAAGGACGGCGTGCTCGATCAGGAAGAATGCATGGAGCTTATCAAAAAGCTTAAGTACGGTCCGGAGATGGAGGCAGATCTGCTCTCCATCGCGGAGAGCGGAGAACCGTGGTATATCAGTGAAATGCTGGTAACCGAGGAGATGCTCGCAGCGGCGAAAGATATGACGGACAATATGGGGCTGAAAAAGATGCCCCGCAGTGTGGATACCTTCATGAATCTGCTTATTTATCAGATACTGGATGGGGATCCTGATATTGCTGACGTCTTTGTGGGATTCTGTACCGATTACATGCTGGATCTTCTGCTCTACAATGCAAGCTCCCGGGTGAGTGAGACGAAATTCAGGAAACTGGAAGACTATGAAAAATATGTGGCCGGGAATCAGGCGCTGGAAGAGCTACTGTTCAGGACCGTTCTTGTGAAAAATGGAAAGTGGGTCGAGACTCGCAATGAGCTGCTCATGCTGTACTGCTGCGGCCGGGCTTTGGTGAATGGAGAAGATTTTGAAAGAGGGATTTTCTTTGAGTATGAGACGCTGTTTTCGGACTTTTTTGAAAATGGCCGGGACGGCAGTCTGGCGGTTTACAGTCCTGATTTGAATGGCGGTTTTAAACGCAATTATGAATGGGAACGGCAGCTTGCCCTTTTATTCCGGGAGATGGATGAGGAACGGTTTTACCGGAATTATGTGATTCCGCAGGTGGAGCAGTTTCTGGACGGTTACGGACGGGGAGAAGAGAGGATAACCGGCTTTCTGGAAGAAATCCGTCTGCAGATTAAAACCGGGCGCGACAATGAGATTTACAGCGATATGATGACGGTTTCCGATGCAATTATTCTGGTTGAAAATCTGGAGATAGCCCAAATAACCGGTGCGTTTAAGGATAAACTGACAAAGAAGGAAATAAAGTGCCTGACAGGCAGAAAGTCCATCTGCAAAAAGCAAAAAGATAAGACGGTCATCTACGTATTTCAGGAAAATAATGTAGAATTTCTGAAGAAATGCGGTGTTTATGGTATTGTCAATGAATTCTTCAATGATTTGGAATGTTTTGTAAATCAGTTCCCAATCCGGACCGGGCTGCAGAATGTATTACAAACCGGGTTATAAACCGATAATTTTCAGCCGTAATATTTTGTTTTGCAATATTTGCCGCAATGCAGGGAATAGTAGTAGGAAACGATTTCAGGGAGGCGGCACATTGTACAAGATAGGAGTGCATTTTACAATCGCAAAAGGTTTTACTTATGCAATAGAGACGGTCTTTGGCCTGGGGGGAAACACATTTCAGTTTTTCAGCCGGAACCCGCGTGGGAGCAGTGTGAAGGTATATGACGAAAAAGACATTGAAAAATTCCGTCGATTCAGGGAGGAACACCGGTTTGGGCCTCTTATGGCTCATGCGCCGTATACAATTAATATGGCCGGTGTAAATGAGGATATCCTCTCATTTTCCAGAGAGGCGGTGAAGGACGATATGATCCGCATGGAGAAGCTGGGAATCGAATATTACAATCTTCACCCGGGCAATCATATGGGGGCGGGAGAGGAGGCGGGGATTGTCCGTATTGCGGAAGGCCTCAACCGGGCGATCGACGGAAACCAGCGTCTCACGGTCCTACTGGAAACCATGTCGGGGAAGGGAAGCGAGATTGGCTGGCGCTTTGAACAGCTCAGAAATATTATGGACAGGGTGGAATGCGGATCCAAAATCGGCGTCTGCATGGACTTGTGCCATATGTTTTCATCCGGCTACGATATTGTAAATGAGACGGAGCGCGTCTTTCGGGAATTTGACGGTATTATCGGGCTTGAAAAACTGAAGGCCGTCCATCTGAACGACAGCGCCAATCCGTTTGGTTCCAGAAAAGATAACCATGCCCCGATCGGGGAAGGCCGCATGGGGAAAGAGGCCACGGTTAAAATAATGGGACATCCCGCTGTACGCCGCCTGCCCTTCTATCTGGAGACTCCTCTGGATGATGAGGGACACAGACTTGAGATTGCAATGCTCAGGAAAGAGCTTACACAGGCGCACAGGTGATATCCGTTTGAGACATGGACGGATACAACGACACACGGACGATACAACGACACACGGACGATGGAAAAGTGCTGTATTTCTGCGGAGTGTTTTGTTATAATGGTTCCATTCCACCGGGCGGGCAGAAAGCTGATTCTGCATTTTGTCCGGTGAGTTTTTGACAGAGGAGAAACGGGCATGGAAGAGACACCGGTATGGAAGCAGTTAATCAGGCTGTCGGCCCCGGTTATGCTGGCATTGTTAATTCAATCGATTTATAACATCGTGGACAGTTATTTTGTTGCAAGATATTCGGAGGAGGGGCTGACGGCCCTGTCCATTATGTTTCCGATCCAACTTTTGATGACGGCCCTGGCTACGGGCACGGGAGTGGGAATTAATATCCTGATTTCCAGGCTGGATGGGGAAGGTGAGACAAAATCTCAGAAAAATATTATAGCGGCCGGATTCCTGCTGAGCATACTGGGCGCCCTGCTTTTTATTGCCGCGGGAATGCCGGGGATCAGATATTATTATCAGGTTTCATCGGCGCAGGCGCTTGTGAGGGAATACGGGATTCAGTATGCTCAGATTATCTTTGCATTTTCACTGGGAATGTTTATCGAGGCGGCCGGAACTAAGGTATTGCAGGCCAGGAGCAATATGGTGCTGCCCATGTGCGCCCAAGTGGCGGGGGCAGCGGTGAATATTGTTCTGGATCCTGTCCTGATATTCGGTTATTTCGGATTGCCGGCGATGGGGATCAGGGGGGCGGCCGTTGCAACCGTAATCGGCCAGTGGACGGCCATGGCGATCGTGATGGCCGGGTTTATCAAACGGTATTCCATGCCCTTTGGACGGGTGAACCTGCATTACTGCACCAGAGTCCTGAGGGCGGGAGCGCCTTCGATTATCATGCAGTGTCTGTATACGGTGTACATAGTGGGACTGAACCTGATTCTGAAAGTTTTTTCCGAGGATGCGGTTACCGTGCTCGGAATCTATTATAAACTTCAGACCTTCTTTTTTATCCCGCTTCTGGGACTTCAGCAGGTTATACTGCCCCTGTTAAGTTTCAGCTACGGTGCGGGGAGAAAGGACCGGGTGGACAGCATCCTGCGCTGTTCTTTTGTGATAGCGGGAGTGATTATGGTGGCCGCGGCCGCGTGTTTTATGGCCATGCCGGAATTATTGCTGAGCATCTTTTCGTCCAGACCGGAGATCCTTAAGATCGGTGGCACTGCGTTCAGAATCATAGCGCTGAGCTTTATCCCGTCGGCGTTCGGGCTGATCTTTGTGGTTTATTTCCAGGGAGTGGACCGGGGAAAAGAGAGTATCTTCCTCATTCTGCTGCGCCAGGTTGCTTTGCTTGTGCCAGTCGCCTGGGCGCTGCATTTTCTTGGGCTGAACCGGGTGTGGTTCACATTTCCCATCACGGAAGTGATCGTAGTGGCAGCATGTCTGATTTTTTATAAAAAACGGAAGCCGTTTAACGGCGGAACAGGAGAAATATGACGACAGAGTTTTTGCGGCAGCATATTTTTGACACAATAAAAGAGTGGCAGATGAAAATCGGGAGCCGTGATGAGAGTATCAGGCTCTATTATCCCGCAGTTTCCCTGATGAATCTGCTGAGGCTTGGGGATGAGGCGGGGGACGGCCGTACTGAGGATAGAGCGGAAGAGAAAAAGCCAGAGGGTGAAGCCGGGCTTGGGGAACTTGACGGGGCGCTTCTGGTTTTTGCACAGGATGTTGAACCGCTGCTTGGAAAGATACGGTTTTCAAGACAGGGAGAGCGGTACTGTATCGAGGTGCCGGAAAAAGGATGCGCTTATATAGCCGATTCCGTTCCGGAACCGGAATTTCTGAAACGGTTTCTGTCCGTCATTACGGCAAAAGACAGTACATTGGAACAGATACGGGCGTGTTTCCGGGATTTTGCCGGAATGTATGAGCTTGGATATACGGAAGAGGATAAGGAGGGGGAGGGAGTCGGCCATGTGTTCTATTTCAGCAGTGCGGTTCCGGAACCTTATATTTATTGTGTGGAGGAGGACGAATTCGGTCTGACTTACCACCGTTTTACCAGAGAGGACTACGAAGACCTTTCCGGGGAGGACGCTCATTGAGCTGAGAGGCCGGGGCAGTCCGGCAGATAATTGGATTCATACACATCTTTTAGGACAACAACATATTATGGCATTAGCAGTATAAACTGCTGACTAATAAGGATGTGATAATATGAATTGTAATGATAATTGCAGATTTGGCAATACGAATACAAACTCTTTTATACAGGGCGAAAATCCGGTTTTACGAAACCAGGGACTTTGCCCGGGAAATTTCCCGGAACCAAGGTGCGGAAGGTGCTGCCAGGGTCCGACCGGTCCCAGAGGCTGTCCCGGCCCGATGGGTCCCAGAGGATGCCCGGGTGAACGGGGACCAAGAGGTCCACAGGGCCCGACAGGTCCGACCGGCCCAAGAGGTCCGCAGGGTCCGATAGGCCCACAGGGCCCGCAGGGATTCCAGGGCCCAACCGGCCCGACCGGCCCGACAGGTTCAACGGGAGCCACAGGGGCAACTGGGGCGACGGGAGCTATGGGGTTAAGAGGTGTTACCGGAGCGACCGGCCCAACGGGAGCAACTGGTCCAACCGGAGCAACTGGAAATACCGGAGCCGCTGGAGTGACAGGTCCAACCGGAGCAATGGGAAATACGGGAGCCACCGGTCCGACCGGAGCAACTGGAAATACCGGCGTAGCAGGCCCAACCGGCCCGACAGGGGCAACTGGTGCTAACGGAGCAACGGGAATTACAGGCCCAACCGGAGCGACGGGAACAGCGGGAGCCGCCGGAGCCACCGGCCCGACAGGTCCTACGGGAGCGACTGGAACAGCGGGAGCTGCCGGAGCAACCGGGGCAACAGGTCCTACGGGAGCGACGGGAACAGCCGGAGCTGCTGGAGCCACCGGCCCGACAGGCCCTACGGGAGCGACGGGAACAGCGGGAGCTGCTGGAGCAACCGGGCCAACAGGAGCCACAGGTCCAACCGGAGCGACTGGAACAGCCGGAGCTGATGGAGCAACTGGGCCGACCGGTCCAACCGGAGCAACGGGAACAGCGGGAGCCGCTGGAGCCACCGGCCCAACAGGTCCTACGGGAGCGACGGGAACAGCGGGAGCTGCTGGAGCCACCGGCCCAACAGGTCCTACGGGAGCGACGGGAACAGCGGGAGCCGCCGGAGCAACGGGAGCCACCGGCCCGACAGGTCCAACGGGAGCAACGGGAACAGCGGGAGCCGCGGGAGCAACCGGAGCCACAGGTCCAACCGGAGCGACTGGAACAGCGGGAGCCGCTGGAGCAACCGGAGCGACCGGGCCAATCATAATAAGAAAACGGCTAAATACACGTTATATCAATAAAATAAGAGCTTATCACTTTACCGGACAAGCGCCGCCCAAGTAGAGACTACGGGCGGCGTTTTCCGTTGTGAGGCGGAAAGGAGGATATTTCTTATATCCATGCTTCGGGCCAAGTTGACCCGAAGCCGTTGTGGGGCTGACTGTAAAAGTTAGGCCCTTTTTTTCATGCCAAAATGAAGGAGGTAAATGAATGGCAGAGGATAAAAAAGATTTGAAGCCGGAGGAACAGGGACAGAGCGGCCCCGCCGTTTCCGAAGCTCCGGCTCCACGGAAGGAGGAGCCCCCGGCGCAGGAGGTTAAAACTTCAGCCCCGGTGCAGGAAGCCGAGAAGGCGGACACCCCTGCCGCAGAAAAGACTGACACCCCGGGCCCGGCTGACAGGAGCCGCCCCGGAAATGTCATTGATATTTCCGGCGCTATGATTGATAAAATTGTGGCCGAGAAGGAAAAGGCGGCTATGTCGGAACAGGAACAAGGCTCAACTACCGATAAGCCGAAGCCCGAACGGACAGACGCGGCTAAACCGGAAAAGAAGAAACAGACGGCACGTTCCCAGAAGGACAAGGCTCCCAAACAAACTGAAAAGTCCAAGGTTGAAAAAACTTCCCCGTCCAAGCAGGAGGAAGAAAAAGCGGCCCCGGCGGCGGACGGCCCCAGCCGGGAAGAACAGAAGGCCAAGCTGGAACAGGAGCTTCGGAAGAAATACGGAATCCCCAAGACGGACAAGCCCGTGGAGCCTTTCGTTATCCCGGAAGTGGAACAAACCGTAAGAATCCCCCATGAACAGCTCCATGCCTTCAAAAATCACCCGTTCAACGTGGAGAAAAATGCAAAGTTCATGGCGTTTGTTTCAAGTATCCGGGCGCAGGGCGTGACACAACCCGCCATTGTCCGGCCTGATGACAAGGGCGGCTATGAAATCATTTCCGGCCACCGCCGCGACGCGGGCAGTATTGAGGCCGGTATTCCCTATACGCCATGTATCATTCGCGCCCTGACTGACGAGCAGGCCATTCAGCAGATGGTCGAGGATAACGTCAACAACCGGGAAGTTTCCACGATGGAGTTAGCCAAGGCCCTAAAAATGCAGTTGGAGGCCATCAAGCACCAGGGGGCGCGTGAGGCGCTGGAGGGACAAAACTTCTCAACAGACGTGGATAAGCGTTCCAATGAGGTTATCGCGGAGCGCAACGGCATGAGCGTGAAACAGGTTCAACGGCATATCGCCCTGACAAGGCTCATTCCCCCGTTGCAGGATATGGTTGACGGCAAAACAGTCGGGAGCGGCGGCAAGCCGCTCAAGATTGCATTTACTCCCGCTGTGGAGCTTTCCTATATCAAGCCCAAAAATCAGCGGTATATTGCTGTTGCCATTGACGCACAACAGTCGGCCCCTTCGCTCTCCCAGGCCCAGCGTATGCGGAAACTCGACCAGGAAAATATGCTCAACGGCGACGTGATCGACGGAATCATGCTCGAAGAAAAGAAGGAGGTAGACAAAGTGATTATCAGTGGAATGGAATTGGAGAAGTATTTCGGCAAGGAAAAGACCCCGCAGGAAATGAAAGACCAGATTATCAAGCTCCTGGACGACTGGAAGGGCAAGCAGAAGGAACAGACGAAGCCGGAGAAAAAGGCCGAACAGGAGAAATAAGGCCGGAGAGCTTCGGGCCAAGTTGGCCCGAGGTTCCCGCCTAAAGCGGGGCTCTGCCCCGCGCCCCGAAGCTCAAAGGATATAATATATTCCCCGTCGCCGTGGTTTGTATAGCGCAACCGGGGAAGGCAGTCAAGGGTGGCGCCCGCGCCACCGCCTACGGCGGCGAAGCTCTTGACAGCCTTTCCCGGTTGTGCTTGTAGTAGTCAAGCGACGGGGATATATATTCCTTTGAGCCGTTCCCCTTCCCACGGGAAGGGGCGGAGGGGTTGGGCTCCCTATTAAGCAAAAACAGGAAGGAGGAAACCACATGAAGCGACCTTTAGCATACATCACCGCCGCATGGACAGGCGACCAAAACGCCGACACGGAACAGGCGGCGCGGTATTGCAGGGCAGTTTATGAGGCCGGATTTTCCCCGGTCTGCCCCCTGCTCTACCTGCATTTATTTCTGAACAACGATATTCCCGAGGAACACAAAAGCGGGATTGATATTTCCCGCGATATGCTCCGCCGGGCTCATGTGCTGGTGGTCTGCGGCGACGGCATGACGGAAGATGTGAAAAATGATATTGCCGTGGCCGGGCGGCTCAACATCACGGCGACCACGCTGGACGGCATTTTGACCGTAAAGGGCCAGGGTCGGGAGGCAAGGCGTGATTAGCGCCTATATCAGCAATATTGGTAAGTACAACGAGGGTGTTCTCGCGGTGGAGCCTCTGCGTCTGCCTGCCACCACCGAGGAAGTACAGGCTGTACTTTCCAAGATTGGCGTGGACGGGGTGCGGTATGAGGAAATCCATATTGTTGATTATGAAACCGACGTTGCCGGACTGCGGGCGCACCTGGGGGAAAACGAAAGCATTGACGAGCTGAATTACCTCGCCTCCCTGTTGGGAGAAATGGACAGCGGCGAGATGAAAAAATTTGAAGCCGCTGTTGCCCTCGGGGAATATGCCGGAAGTGTGAAGGATTTAATCAACCTGACCCAAAATCTCGGCTGCTATGATTTTTACCCTGATGTAAAGACACCGGAAGAACTGGGGCGGTGCTTCATTGACGAGTTTGCTTCGCTGAACGTGCCGGAGGATATAAAGGGCTATTTTGACTATGAGGCATACGGGCGGGATCTGTTTCTGAACAGCACGAGCGATTTTACAGACGGCGGCTATATCGAAAATAACCAGAGCTCTTTCATTGAGCACTACGACGGAGACAAGGTTCCCGAGGAATACCAGATATTTTCCTATCCCGTTGAGCCCCGCCGCTCCATTCTCGAAGCGTTAAAGAAGTATCGGGAGGCCCCACCCCCGGAGCGTGGAGGTGGAAAAGCCGCCGCCCATGAAGAACGGTAGACTTCGGGCCAAGTTGGCCCGAGGTATGGCCGAAGAAAAGGAGGTGTAACGATTGGGCAGAAAAAAAGAGGCCCCGGCAGAAACGCCGATTGTTGAAAATGAGTATGTGAAGGAACTGCTGGCCCTTCTGAAAGAAAATCAGTCCCCGGCTGGCAAAGAGCTGTTAGAGGCTATCGGCCATGTTTCCGAAATGGAGAAACAGCTTGCCAGCGCGGTTGACGAGTTAAAAGCCATGCGGCAGGAGCTTCAAGGCTTGCAGGAACAAAACCACCCGTTAAAGGCGGCTCTGCAAAAGAGCGTCAAAGCGTTGGAGGCCAACGTGGCCACCCTGCGGGAACGGCTGGCGGAGTTAAAAGGCGCGGTAATCGAGGGCTGTAAAAACACGCTGGCCGCTGTGAAGGAGCGCGGGATCGGCGCGCTGGACAGCGCCGCCCGGTTCTTCCATGTCAAACCGGGGCTGGAATCTCTGCGGAATACCATCAATGACGGGATAAAGGCAGACGAAAAAGCTATTTCCAGAATTGAGGCGGTAAGCGCCGAGTATCACGAAGCCGGGCGGCACTTGAAAAACATAGGCCGCGCCCTGATGGGGAAGGAGGCCGTTCAGGAGGCGAAGGCCGTCGGCAAGCTGGCAAAGACGGTGCAGGCCCCCTATCGGGCCGAACGGGCCTGTTATCTCGCGACCCGGAATAGCCTGGACAAAGCGGTTTCCAGCCTTGACCGTCTGGAAAAGGCCGCTGAAAAACAGCCTTCTATCTTGAAGGCCATGAAAGAACACAAGGAAACGCCCCCGCCGAAGAAGGAGAAATCCACTCCGGCGGCGGCACATGACGAGCGGTAGACCTCGGGCCAAGTTGGCCCGAGGTTTTCCATATCCCCGGGGCCCGCCCCATCTTGAAGCGGCCCGGACAGAAAGGAGGAATCAATGGAAGAAGATGTAACACGGCGCACTGTTGCCATATCGGTACAGGCAACCAAGCTCACGGGCCGGGTGTTGTGCAAAGCGTTCCAGAAGTTTCTGGCCCAGGCGGAGAAACAGCGCCGGGCCTCTCTCACCCCCCACGGACGGCAGAGTGTGAAACAGCTTATGGGACACGGCGGGCCGTCCAACAGTATCCAGCTGAAGGGCGACGCCCGCCTGTTTGACCGGGTAGCCCGAAAGTTCAATGTGGACTACGCTTTCCACAAGGTGGGGCCGAAGGACTATCTGCTGTTCTTCAAGGCAGGACAGGCCGACGCAATCACGGCGGCATTTTCCGAGTACACCAAACGGGTAATGGCCCGGCAGAAAGACCGGCCCTCTATCCTCGGCCAGCTCCGGCAGTTTGGGGCGCATATCAAGACCCGGCAGAAGGAACGGGAAAAGACCAGAGAGGCGGTGCAGGAACGATGAACGCCAAAATTAAAAAATATGTGGTTCCCAACCTCCCGTATCTCTTTATTTTCTGGTTTTTCTGCAAAATCGGGGAGGCGTACCGCCTTGCGGCTGGGGCCGACTTTGGCATGAAGCTCATAGGCATGATGAAAACCATAGGCCCAGCCTTCGGGACGATAGCGCCGGGCCACGGCTTCGATTTGCTGGTGGGCCTAATCGGGGCCGTGGTGCTCCGGCTGGTAGTCTACAACAAAGTACGGAACGCAAAGAAATTCAGAAAAGACGTGGAATATGGTTCGGCCCGCTGGGGGACGGCAAAGGATATAGCCCCCTTTGTTGACCCAAAGTTTGAAAACAACGTGATACTGACCGGGACGGAATTTCTCACTATGAACACCCGGCCCAAAATCCCGGCCAACGCCCGCAACCTCAACTGCTGTATTATCGGCTCGTCGGGCTCGGGCAAGACCCGGTTCTGGCTGACCCCGCAGCTCCTTCAAGCTCATTCGTCGTATGTGTGCGTAGATCCGAAATGCGGGGTGCTCTCCCAGGTAGGCCATTTCCTGCAAAAAAAGAAGGGCTACAAAATCAAGGTGTTTAACTCGATTGACTTCCGCAAGAGTATGCACTATAACCCGATGGCCTACATCAAGACGGAATCCGACGTGCTGAAATTTGTAAACGCCCTGATAACCAACACAAAGGGCGACGGCAAAGAGGGGGACGAGTTCTGGACAAAAGCGGAAACGCTTTTATATTGTGCCCTTGTTGCCTATATCGTCTTTGAAGGGCCGGAGGAAGAACGGAACATGAACACGTTAGTCGAAATGATTAACAGTATGGAAGTAAGGGAGGATGATGAAAGTTTCAAAAATGCCGTTGATTATATGTTCGACGGCCTCGCCAAGCGTAAGCCCCAAGCCTTCGCTGTGCGGCAGTATGCCAAGTATAAGTTAGCCAGCGGCAAGACCTCAAAAAGTATATTGATTAGTTGTGGGGCGCGGCTGGCTCCCTTTGATATTGCGGAGCTAAGGGAAATTATGAGCTATGACGAGTTAGAGCTTGACAAGCTCGGGGATGAAAAAACGGCGCTGTTCTTCTGTATTTCCGATACGGACAGCACCTACAACTTTATCGTTGCTCTTGCCTTTTCGCAGATGTTCAATTTGCTTTGTGAAAAGGCAGATAACGTCTATGGCGGGCGGCTTCCCCACCATGTACGGGTGCTGTGGGACGAGGCCGCGAATACGGGACAGGTGCCCCAGCTCGAAAAAATTTGCGCTGTTATAAGGTCGCGTGAGTGCAGTATTTGCTTATTTTACCAGGCCATGAGCCAGTGTAAGGCCCTGTATAAAGATAATTCTGAAACCATCTTAGGAAACATGGATTCGGTTATCTTCCTCGGGGGCCGGGAGCACTCCACGATTAAGGAAATCTCGGAGGTACTGGGAAAAGAGACAATCTCCATGTATACTGAGAGCCGCACGCGGGGCCAGTCGGAAAGCTACGGGCAGAACCTTCAACGGCTCGGCAAGGAACTGATGACAATGGACGAGCTGACCACCATGCCAGGGAACAAGTGCATTTTACAGCTCCGGGGCCTGCGCCCGTTCTTCTCTCCGAAATACGACCTGAAAAAGCACCCTAACTATAAATACACGGCGGAGGCCGACAAGAAGCGCAACGCCTTCCATCTGGAAAAGTTGATAAGCACCCGGCTGAAACTCAATCCCAACGAGGAATACGAGGTTTACGAGGCCGGAGACGCGGACAGCCTGGACGACGATATTCTCAATTATGACGATCTGGACGACCCGGACGCCTTCGCCTGACTTCGGGCCAAGTTGGCCCGAAGCTCCCGCCGCCTGAAATGGGCGGCTTTTTTCATACCTGGGGGCCTTGCCCCCGCAACCAACAACACATTTTGAATGGAGGAAAATTATATGGAATTTTTTGCTTCTGCTATCGACACCCTGAAAATTTTGGTTATCGCTATCGGCGCGGGCCTCGGCGTGTGGGGCGTGGTCAACCTGCTGGAAGGTTATGGCTCCGACAATCCGGGGGCCAAAAGCCAGGGAATTAAGCAGCTTATGAGCGGCGGCGGGATTATCCTGATTGGAACCACGCTTATTCCCCTGCTGTCCGGCCTGTTCAGCTAAACGATAAGGAGACGCTATGCAAATAATCTTCGACGCAATCGCGGAGTGGTTGAAGGGTCTGCTGGTTGACGGCATTATGGGAAACCTGGGCGGGCTCTTTGACAACGTAAACGCGCAGGTCGGAGAGATTGCAGAACAAGTGGGGACAACCCCGGCGAGTTGGAACGCCGGGGTTTTCTCCATGATACGGCAGCTCTCCGAGACTGTCATTCTCCCAATCGCCGGGCTGGTGCTCACCTTCGTCATGTGCTATGAGCTCATTCAGCTACTCATTGAGCGGAACAACCTGCATGACGTGGATACCTGGATTTTCTTCAAATGGATATTCAAAACCTTCTGCGCCATTCTCATTCTGTCCAATACCTTCAACGTGGTAATGGCCGTGTTCGATTTGTCGCAGTACGTTGTCCAGCAGTCGGCGGGACTGATACAGGGGAGCACCGAAATCACCCCGGATATGCTGGCCGATTTAGAGACGCAGTTGGAGGCGATGGAGCTCGGCCCCCTGTTGGGGCTGTGGCTTCAATCCTTCTTTGTGGGCTTTACCATGACGGCGCTCAATATCGTGATATTTGTGATTGTCTACGGGAGAATGATTGAGATTTACTTAATGACAAGCCTTGCCCCGATTCCCCTTGCAACGGTAGTCAACCGGGAAATCGGGAGCATGGGCCAGAACTATTTCCGCTCCCTGCTGGCCGTGGGCTTTCAAGGGCTCCTGATTATCGTCTGTATCGCCATTTACGCGGTACTGATACAGGGGATTGCCACGGGCGGGGATATGATCGGCGCGATATGGGGCTGTGTGGGCTATACCGTCCTGCTCTGCTTCACACTCTTTAAGACGGGCTCCCTCGCTAAATCCATTTTCGGCGCTCATTGATAAGAAGGAGCTTCGGGCCAAGTTGGCCCGAAGTCATGGAAACGAGGTGAGGCTATGGCCCCGAGACGGTACGGCGTGACCTCGGACGGGAGTGTTCAGCGGCTATGGAATGGAAAGCTGGTGGAGGACTTCATCGAGGCGGACACTCTGCGCTTTATGGCCGACACGGATATACAGCTACATGGAAACGTATCTGCGGACACACTGGCCGCAATCGAGCGGTCGGGCTACCGCTATGAGGGCGGGGAGGTACTGCCCCGGCCCGGAAAGGAGGAAATGACAATGAGTGAGGAAAAGACCACGGGCGCACAGGCCCCGGAACAGGAGGCCCCCGGCGGCTCCGGCCTGAAACTGGAAGTAGCCGCCCGTCCCATTGACCCCATCAAAAATCTGGTGGGCTTCGCAAGCGTGAAATTCAACGACTGCTTTGTGGTGGAGGACTTCAAGATTTTACAGAGCGATAAGGGCCTCTTTGTGGGTATGCCCAGCAAGCCGGACAAGAGCAGTAAATACGGCTACCGGGACACGGCGAAGCCTATCACCGCCGAGTTTCGCAAGGAGCTCCACGGGGCGATTTTGGAGGCATATCAACAGGAGGTTGAAAAGTTGCAGGCCCGCGCCGCCGCCGTCCGGCAGACCCCGCCCCCGGAAAAGGAATCCATCAAGGGACAGTTGGAGGCCGGGGCGAAGAAGGCGGCAAAGGAGAAAGCCGCCCGCGCCCCGAAGGAGAAGCCCGCGAAGGCGGCGGAGCGGTAAGCACTTCGGGCCAAGTTGGCCCGAAGCGGCCCCGGCAGAAAGGAGGATTTGATTGGCAAGAAAGAAATCAGGATATGATGCGGCCTGCTACTATGCCGGGAAACTGGTGGGCCGCTGTACGGCGGCGGACGGTGAAGCCTATTCCGCCCTGATGGAACAATGCGGCGGGGACGCGGCCCGTGTCCTGCGTGAATACGCCTACTTCTCGCCGGAACTCAAAGAGATTTTAGAGAAGGTGGCAGCGATACAGGCCAATAAAAGCCGCGCCGCCAGTCCGCCCGGTTTATTTGCGGAACCGAAAACCTCGCCGTGGGGAAAAATACAGACCTGCGATGTGCTCTGTCCCGGCGTATTCATGGTAAGCACCGCCAGCCACGGCGGGACAATGGTTGCAAAGGAAGTGTCCGCATTTTTGTCTCTTGCCGCCCAAAAGTGCGGTTTCAAACAGAGCGGGTATCTCTGCTATGAGGAAGATTCCCAGGAAAGCGTTGTTTTGCGGGAGCTCTTAGACAAGGGGCTCTGGAAGATTCCCGAGCGGATCAAAGACAAGGCGGCATTTGAAGAAAATATCAACCAATCCCTCCGCAGGTACAATCCGGCGTATTGGAGGGCGCGGGAACGGGGACGTGAAGCCGCCCGGCCTGTTGTCCGGCAGGACGCGGCCCGCGGCGAGGTAAGATAACACTTCGGGCCAAGTTGGCCCGAAGCTCTGAAAGGAGGTTTTGAGCTTTGCCCTATGTGCAGGTTCCAAAAGATTTATCAAAAGTTAAAACCAAGCTGGCCTTCAATCTCACGAAGCGCCAGCTTATTTGTTTCTCGGGTGCGGCGGCGGTGGGAATCCCCGCCTACCTGCTGACCCATTCCGTTATTGGCAACACCCCCGCCATGCTTCTGATGGTGGGCCTCATGCTTCCGTTTTTCTTCTTTGCCATGTTCGAGCGTGACGGCCTCCCCTTCGAGAAGATACTGCGGAACTTTATCCGGGCCCGGTTCCTCTGGCCCCAGGTACGGCCCTACAAGACCGAAAATTTCTATGCCGCATGGAGCGGCCCCGGCACTTCGGGCCAAGTTGGCCCGAAGCAGGAGAACACACCGAAAGGAGGTACTAGGATTGCAAAAAGAAAAAACGACAAAGCAGACCGTGCCAAAGCGGGCCAGCGATAAGGGGCGGAAACAGGCTGTCCCACAGACGGCACAACAGACAATCCCATTCCGGGAAATGTTCAAGGACGGCGTGTGTCGTCTCAACAACGGCGTTTACACAAAGACGGTGGCGTTTGAAGATATAAACTATCAGCTCGCCCAGACCGAAGATCAGTCAGCTATCTTCGACGGGTGGAGCTCATTTCTGAACTACTTCGACAGCGCCCTGCCCTTCCAGCTCTCGTTTATCAACCACCGTTCCAACCCTGAAAGCAAGTACACCGTTAATATCCCTCCACGGCATGACGAGTTTGACAGTATCCGCGCCGAGTATGTGGAAATGCTGGAAAACCAGATTGCCAAGAGCAATAACGGCATTGTCCGCTCAAAGCTCATTACCTTCGGCACTCCGGCGGACAGTGTGAAGGCGGCCAGACCCCGGCTGGAACGGATAGAGGCCGATATTATAGGAAACTTCAAACAGTTGGGCGTTCAGTCCCGGCCCCTTACGGGGCGGGAGCGGCTGGAAATCCTTCACGGCCAACTGCACCCCGGGGGCCGGGAGCCCTTCAATTTTTCGTGGGAGCTTATCCCGCAGACGGGCATGAGCACGAAGGACTTTATTGCCCCGACGAGCTTTGACTTCCGCCGGGGCCGGTTCTTCAAGGTGGGGGCGACCTGGGGCGCGGCCTCCTACTTACAGATAACCGCCTCGGAGCTCTCCGACAAACTGCTTGCGGAGCTTCTGGAGCTGGACACGGAAATGACCGTCACCATGCACGTCCAGACCGTAGACCAGGCAAAAGCCATTAAGACCATCAAGGGCAAGCTGACAGATATTGATAAAATGAAGATGGATGAACAAAAAAAGGCCGTCCGCTCGGGCTACGATATGGATATTTTGCCACCCGACCTTGTGACGTTCAGCAAGGACGCCAAAACGCTGTTGGAGGATTTGCAGAGCCGCAACGAGAGAATGTTTCTTTTGACCTTCCTCATTGTCAACATGGCCCCCACCCGGGAACAGCTTGAAAACGAGCTTTTCACTGTATCGGGTATCGCGCAGAAATACAACTGCACAATCCGGCGGCTGGACTTCCAGCAGGAACAGGGCTTTATGTCCTCTCTCCCCCTCGGCTTCAACGCCGTGGAGATCCAGCGGGGACTGACAACGAGCAGCACCGCGATTTTTATTCCATTTCTGACCCAGGAGCTCCGCATGGACGGGGAGGCCATCTATTACGGCCTGAACGCTCTATCCCATAACATCATCATGGCGAACCGCAAAAAGCTCAAAAACCCCAACGGGCTATTTCTCGGAGTGCCGGGCTCGGGCAAGAGCTTCGCGGCAAAAAGGGAGCTCGTCAACGTATTCCTCGCCACCAACGACAAAATCCTGATTGTGGACGCTATGGGGGAATACTCCGCGCTGACAAGGAGGCTCGGGGGACAGGTGGTGGAAATCGCCCCGGATAGTCCAAACCATATCAACCCCATGAGCCTGACCGCCGATTTGGACGGCGGCGAAGAAAACCCGATGGCATTGAAGGCCGATTTTATTTTATCCCTGATGGAGCTGATTGTGGGCGGCAAGGACGGCCTGCAACCAGTGGAGCGGACGGTCATTGACCGATGTGTGCGGCTCATGTACCGGGACTATCTGCAACACCCCGACACGGCAAAAATGCCGATACTGCAAGACCTGTACGAAATTCTCTGCAAACAGACGGAGCCGGAGGCGGCGCGGCTGGCAACCTCTCTGGAAATCTACGTTACAGGCTCCTTAAATGTGTTTAACCATGAAACAGACGTTGACCTGTCAAGCCGCCTTGTCTGCCTCGACCTTAAAAAGCTGGGGGCGGGCCTGCGGACAATCGCCATGCTTATCATGCAGGATTTAGTCAACTCGCAGGTGTCCTTAAACTTCGCCCGTGGGATTGCTACATGGTGTTATTTTGATGAATTTCATCTGCTCCTGAAAGACCCTCTCACGGCGTCCTATTGCGTAACCGTCTGGAAAATGCTGCGGAAAAAGTTCTGTGTGCCAAGTGCCTTAACACAAAATGTCAAAGACCTCCTCGCAAGCAGAGAAATAGAAAATATCTTTGAGAACAGCGATTTTCTTCTCATGCTCTCCCAGGCCCAGGGCGACCGCCAGATTTTGGCGAAGCAGTTAGGAATCAGCCCCACCCAGTTATCCTTTGTCACCAACAGCAACAGCGGCGAAGGGCTCTTATTCTTTGGAAATGTGATTATCCCATTCTCCGACCGTTTCCCGCAGAATACCGAGATTTACAGGCTATTAACCACCCGCCCGGAGGATTTGAAAGATGAAGCGGCGGGAGTATGACCGGGCCACTTCGGGCCAAGTTGGCCCGAAGATCGACCAGGGCAAAAAGGAATCGGCAGGCCCGGCCTCCCGCCTCCACTTTGAGGCGGACGGAGAACAGGAGGCCCCCGGCACTTCGGGCCAACATGGCCCGAAGTCCACCAGAGGGAAACGGCCTGCGCCGGAGCCAAAGAAAGAAACGGCGGAGCCTTCCTCTCGCCTCCGCTTTGAGGACAAGGGGGAAACGGAAAGACCGGGGCCTGACACTTCGGGCCAAGTTGGCCCGAAGCCTCCAAAGGGAGGGAAGTTCCGGCAGGACAGCGACCGGGCCCGGCCCTCGGAGCGGCTACGCCGGGAAGGAGAACCGCCGCCCGGAGAGGCCGGGGAAAGCCACAACGGTACAGGCTCCGTCGGAGAAGATACAGCCGGGCCGCAGACAAAGGAGGCGAAAAAGACAGAGAAAGCAAAGACGCGGGCCGATAAAGCCGGGGAGAAGCTCGGCAGGACGCGGGCCAAGCTGGACGCGCAGAAGCCGCCGAAGGAGCCCGGCCTTCCCCGTAAGTTGGCCCGGAGCGCCCGCACCGGGGCGTGGATATACGCCCACAACAAAATACATGAAGTGGAGCATGAGAATGTCGGCACCGAGGGAGCCCACAAGACCGAGCTGGTGGCCGAGGCCGGAATCCGCAAGGTTTCCCGGTTTGCAAAAAGGCGGTGGCGCACCCGTCATGCCCGGAGCGTTGTCAAGTGGGAGAAAAAAGAAATCCGGGCCAGCGCCGATTATGCGTTCCGGCAGATGGCCCAGGAGCACCCGGAGCTTACGAGTAACCCCCTTTCCCGTTACGCGCAGAAATGGAAACTCAAACGGGAATATGCCAAGCAGGCGCGGGAGGCGACGAAGCAGGGCGCAAAGGCGGCGGAGAAAACCGCCGTCACCACGGAAAAGCTGGCCCGCCGGGTGTTCCTCTTTGTGAAGCGCCACCCCGTCGGCGTGCTGATCGTGCTTGCCGTCCTTCTGGTGGTCATGCTGCTGGTGGGCGCTCTCTCGTCCCTCCCCGGCATGATAGGGAGCGGGGCCATGAACGCGGTGCTCGGCACTTCCTACGGCTCGGAGGACAGTGACCTATTGGGGGCCGACGCTGATTATACCGCGCTGGAAACGGCCTTGCAGAATGAAGTTGCCAATATCGAGAGCACCCACCCCGGCTATGACGAGTACCGCTATCATGTGGACGAGCTGGGCCACAACCCCTATGAGCTGGCCTCCTACCTGACAGCTAAGTTTCAATCCTACACCCGCGCCGAGGTACAGGGGGAGCTTCAAGCCGTATTCGATGCGCAGTATAAGCTGACCCTGACAGAGACGGTGGAAACCCGCACATACACGGACGAGGACGGCGACGAGCACGAATATGACTGGTACATTCTGACCGTCACTCTGACAAACCGCACCCTCCCCGTGGTAATCAATGAACGCCTGACCGACGACCAAAAGGAGCTCTATTCCGCTACCATGTGGACGAAGGGCAACAAGTCCTATCTGTGGGATAACATTTACACGGGCGGCGATACCGACCCCGGCCCCTCCTACGAGATACCGGGGGAGGCCCTGACTGACCCGGATTTTGCCGCCCTGATTGCCGAGGCGGAAAAGTACCTGGGCTATCCCTATGTGTGGGGCGGGAGCTCCCCGAGCACAAGTTTTGACTGCTCGGGCTTTGTGTGCTGGGTATACACCCATTCCGGCGTTTACGACCTGCCCCGCACCACGGCAACGGGGATATACAACCAATGTGCCATTGTGCCGCGAAGTGAAGCCCGGCCCGGGGATCTGATTTTCTTTACCCGCACCTATGCCAGCGCCGGGCCTGTCTCCCACGTTGGAATTTATGTGGGCGACAATATGATGATTCACTGTGGCGACCCCATCAAATACGCCAGTATCAGCACGTCCTACTGGCAGGAACATTTTTACGCCTTCGGGCGGCTCAACTGAAAAAGGAGGTTTTGCATGAGCAGTAAAATTGACAAGGTATGCGCCGAGATTGAAAAGGTCAAGGCCAAAATCAGCGAACAGCAATCCCGGCTCCGGGAGCTGGAACGCCAGAAAACCGAACTGGAAAATACGGAAATCGTCGAGCTGGTGCGCTCTCTCAACCTGACGCCCGCCGCGCTGGCCGACTTCCTGAAGGAGCAGAAAAAGAGCCCCGCCGCTTCGGGCCAAGTTGGCCCGAAGTCCGGCGAAGGAAAGGAGGAACCGGCTGATGAAAATTAAATTCCGTATGGCGGCGGCATTGACCGCCGTTTTTCTCTGCCTCCCTGTGTTTGCCCTCCCGGCTTACGCCCAGAGTACCGAACCCACGAAGGAATCGCCTGCGCAGGAGGAAACCACCACCGCAAAGCCCTTCACCCCGGAGGGGACGGGAACCGTGGTGGACAATGCCACCGACGAGGACGGCAAGGAATTTTACACCATTCAGACCCCGGACGAGCACGTTTTCTTTCTTGTCATTGATAAACAGCGCACAAGCGAAAACGTATACTTCCTGGACGCCGTGACGGAAAAGGATCTGCTTTCCCTCACGCAAGCGGAGAAGGAGCCCGAGACGGTAGAGCCGGAACCGGAACCCACAACTGCCCCGCAGGAGCCGACCGACGAGCCGGAGCCCGCCCCGAAACCAGCGAAGGAAAACAACCCTATGGGGACAATCCTTCTGGTGCTGGCCGTGGCGGTGATTGGCGGCGGGGCCGGCTGGTACTTCAAGATTTACCGCCCGAAACATCAGGCCCCGGATTTGGACGAGGAAGAAACGGACTTTGAGGCGGAGGACGACGAGCCCGCCGAAGAAAATGATTTGCCGCCCTGGGACGAGGACGAGCTGGAAAAGGAGGACGAGGAATGAATTTTACAGACAGCCCCTTCGAGCGAATGATGAAACAGATTCCCCGTCCCTCCCGGTATGACCCGGAGCCCTGCCCCGACTGCCGGGAACGCGGAGACTGCAAGAAGAAACGCCGCACGCTGATTGTAGAGCCCCGCAGGACTTCGGGCCAAGTTGGCCCGAAGCGGTGATGTGCAGGGAGCTGACCCGTGACGAGAGAAAGACGATCCGGCGGCTGGTCACGGGTATGTGCGCCAACTATGACAGCGACTATGGCTGTCTCCCGCTGGACTGCCCCTGCTATATGCTCGGCAAGTGGTGGACGGGGAGCCTGTGCCGCTACTTCCGGGCGGCGGTGCTGCCGCTGGCCCCGGTGCTCGAAGCCTCCCTTACCGGGGAGGCCGTAGGGCCGGAAACAAGGCGCTGTGCCGTATGCGGAAGGGCCTTTATCCCCGAGGGGCGGCAAGCCTATTGCTCCGAAGCCTGCAAGGCCGAGGGCAACCGCCGCAGGAGCCGGGAGCGCATGAGGAAAAAGCGGCTGAAAAACAGGGGCCGCCGTTACGATTAGGCCCCGAAAAACCCCTGTATTTCCAGGGCCTCGCGGGCCTGTTTTGCAGGCCGTCATATCTTTCTGCGTCTGGCTTCTGTTTCGCCGGGTAAATCGTAACATTAAGAGCTTCGGGCCAAGTTGGCCCGAAGCCGGAAAGGAGGATATATGGATACAGTAAAAGGGTATCAGATACAGAAAGATGTTACCTTTGAAAATGGCCGTGGTTTTGCGCTGGGCTATAACCCAACGGCGCAAGCACCCTTTGTTATCTGGCATTACACGGTTATGGCAGACGGCAAGCGGAACTTTTATGATTTTACTTCCTGCCGGGGAATCCTGCCGCCGGAAAAGGAATTTGAAAAATTCCTCTCTGCCTATGACTATGTTTACAAGGTTCGGAGGCTGGCGGAGGGGCAAAAAACACCTGACACAAACTACTACCGCTATTACACCCAATACCCGCTTGATGATAACACATTTCCAAAAGGAAAAGAAACAGGGCTGTTGGAGATTGCCCCCTATGAAAAACGGCTGATGGTCGAAAATGACACGATACAGACATGGGGGGAATTGATTTACACAAAGCCTCTGACCAAAGAACAAATCGCGTACTATGATTTAACGCCCGCCCCGAATAACCCTGATATGGGGAAACACCTCCCGGAGCGCAGACAGAAGCCGTCTATTGCGGCCCAGCTCCAGGAGGGCGCGAAACAGGCGAAGGAGCACCGGGAGCCGCCAGCGAAGAAGGACGGCCCCGACCATCAGGACAGATAGGAGGAATTTTCATGCAGGAAAAGTATAACCCATTGAAAACGGCGGAGCTCTCCGCCGAACAGAATTACAACATGATTGACGGCGTGATGAACAACATGCTGCCCGCCCCGGTTCTCCCGGAAAAAAAGCCGCTGGACAAGGTGAAGGAGCCGCCTAAACACAAGCGGAGCCGGGAGCGTGAGGAGCGGTAATGCCCCGGCGCAGGCGGAATATTCCGCTGTATGTGATGGTGTCCCCGGAGGAACTGGAACAGCTACACACCCGCATGGACGAGGCGGGCGTCCGCAACATGAGCGCCTTTGTCCGCAAGATGGCCCTAAACGGCTATATCCTCCATGTTGACCTGTCGCCTGTCCGGGAGCTCGTCTCCCTGCAACGGCGGTGTTCCAATAACATCAATCAGGTGGCGATTCACGCCAACACCTACGGCGTGTACCCGGACGAGATCGTCGGGCTTCAACAGGACTATGCCGAGCTGTGGGGGCGCATGAACGACATACTTAAACAGCTTTCTGCAATCGTGGAGCTGTAATTTATAACGTGAGGGCAACGGTATTGCCCTCACGTTATATCATCTGTATCTTCGTTTTGGAAAATACAATTCACGAAGTCCTGCTTCTTGACAAATTGAGGACATTATCTTGAGAATTTCGTCGCGTGTTAGATTAAACCAATCCCCAAGCGACTTGTCGCAAAAACAGTAAAAAACATCTTCTCCGCTACCATACGTTGTATATGCTTGTTCATCTTTGGCTATTTTTAGACGCCTACGAATAGAAGTTAATAAATCTACAACAGTGTCAAGTTTTTTGCGCCAGACAGGATTTTGTATAAGCGATTTTCCTTCAAACTGTTTTAATATATCACCATCTCTTGTTCTCAATATACCGGTATTAAGTGCAATAATAGTATCTTCAATCGCCTTATCGAAATCCTCCATGCGTCCTTCTTGATAGATGTCATCTCTAAATGCTGGTCTGTCAAAACATTGAACAAAAAAACTAAGAATATCTTTATCGTGTTTCATGGTTTGAGATGGCGAGGTTGATTCCAACTCTAAAATGGCTGATTCTTCTGCAAGCTGTTTCCATAAAAAAAGCAACTCCTGTGGATAGCGTTTAATATCAGAATCTATCAATTTTGAACACGATTGGCAAAGCCATATTCCATTCTCAAACGATTTACGTTCTTCTGTTGTCATATTTTCATCATAGCGAGGACCACCCTTAGCAGCTGCACAAATATGAGAGGCCACTCCTATATTTGTATATTTTTGCGGATCATCATTTGCTCCGCATGTTAATTTCATGCAGGCTGGATTACTACATCTATATCCAACTCGACGTGCTAAGAGTTCAATTATTTTTTGTGGAAAATCATCACGAGAATTTGCCATGGTGTTGCCCCCTTACATTATGGTTTTAGTATTTATACTATATCACAATAGTATTTGGCGTACAATCAATACCTCGGGCCAAGTTGGCCCGAAGTGCGCCGGGACAAGATTTGCAAAGTCCCGACAACATTGTTGCCCTGCCCCTGAAATGGTACAATAATAGTAGGATAAAACAAAGAAAGGGGCTGTTTATATGAGACTGATATTTAAGATTTTTGCTTTGCCGTTCCTGCTGGTTCTGTCGCTTTTAGCGGCGGTGCTGATGTTCCTGTTTGATGTGGCCGGGTGGTTTCTCTCCCTGGCTTCGGGTGTACTGGCTGTAATTGCCGTGGGCCTGTTTGTCCTGCAACATCAGCTCGTCGGTGGTGTGGCGTTCCTCGTCCTGGCTTTCCTGCTTTCCCCTTACGGGCTCCCGGCTATCGCGGAGTTTCTGATTGGACTATTAGACGAACTGAACTATTCCCTGCGGCGGTTCATCACAAGCTGACAGGCCGGAGCTTCGGGCCAAGTTGGCCCGAAGTCCAGAACGGCAAAGCGGCGGCTCTGCGGGGCCGCCGTTCTTTATGGAAGGAGGTGACACATGGCAACTACCCGCCATTTCACCCGGCACGTCAATGCGGGGGAAACCATAGCGGAGGCCATAAAGGATTGTACCGACTACGGCAAAAACCCAGAAAAGACCCGGGGTGGCGACCTCATATCCGCCTATGAGTGCGACCCGGCCACGGTGGACGCGGAATTTCTTCTCTCCAAGAGCAAGTACAAGGCCATCACGGGCCGGGAACAAAAACGGGACGAAAACATTTTATGCTATCAGATCCGGCAGTCCTTCCTTCCCGGAGAAGTGACCCCGGAGGAAGCAAATCGTATCGGCTATGAGCTCGGCATGAGTTGGACAAAAGGCAGGCACGCTTTTCTGGTAACGACCCACATTGACAAGGCTCATATCCACAATCACATTTACTATAATTCAACGTCGCTGGACTGCACCCGAAAATTTCGGAACTTCTGGAACAGCTCGTTTGCCATACGGCGTGTTAGCGACCGGATTTGTCTGGAACACGGACTTTCCATTGTGAAAAATCCGAAGCCCCGGAGCAAGGGGAAGTTTAAGAACTATGGGGACTGGCTCGGAGACAACAAACCGCCCACTTTTCAGGAACAGCTGCGGGCGCAGATCGACGCGGCCCTCTTGCAAAAGCCTGCCGATTTTACCGCCTTTCTCTCGCTGATGGAGGCGGAGGGCTACAAGGTAAAACATGGACGCGGCGATTCTCTCTCCTTCCGGGTTCCCGGACAGGAACGTTTTACCCGTTGTCGGGCCTCCACGCTCGGGGAAGGCTACGGGCCGGAGGATATACGGGCCGTTATTGAGGGCCGCTCCCCTTTGCCGTCCAACCGGGCGGCGGAGCCTGTGAAACAGGGCCGCAAGCTCAATCTGATTATTGACATTCAGACCCGGCTTCAAGGCAAGGGGCCCGCTTATGAACGGTGGGCGAAGGTATTCAACCTAAAGCAGATGGCGGCGGCGCTGGCCTACTTGCAGGACAACGGCCTGACGGAATATGAACAGTTGGAGAAGAAAGCAGAACAGGCCACGGAGCACTTTCACACGCTGGCCGGAAAAATCAAGACAGTAGAGGACGCGCTTGCCACCAATACGGAGCTTAAAGGGGCCACGGTCAATTATGCCAAGACCCGCCCTGTGTTCGAGGCGTACAAAGCGGCCCGGTACAGCCGGAAATACCTTGCGGAACATGAGGCGGAAATTGAGATTTACCGGGCGGCTCGGGCAACCATGAGCGCCATTCTGGACGGCGCAAAGCTCCCCAAAATGGATAGGCTCAAAGAGAAAGGCCGCAGGCTGGCGGCGGAGAAAAAGGAGCTCTACGCCGAGTACCGGGAAGCCCGGCGGGAAATGCGGGAAGTCACGACGGCAAAGGCAAACATTGATTATCTGCTCGGCCTGGCCGGGCAGGAGAAAAACAAGGAACAGGAGCGATAGCGAATGAGACGCAACCGACCAAGCGAAGCGCCGGGACTTCGGGCCAAGTTGGCCCGAGGTTCCGCAGGGTTTGGGGCTGGCCCCAACAAGCGGGATTTTTCAGGTTTCGGCGGAGGCCGGAACTTGAAAAATTCGCAAGTGTCTATACACTTGCATCGCTTGCCGTTTAGCGGAAGGCTGAAAAAGATAACAAAGAAATAAGACATACATATGTCCTATTCCATGTTATAATGGCATGGGGTGATTATATGAAGATAGACCGTCTTATCGGTATTATTACAATACTTTTGCAAAAGGAAAAAGTAACAATTTCTCAATTAGCCAAGCGTTTCGAGGTTTCATGCAGGACTATCCAGCGTGATATTGATGATATATGTAAAGCTGGTATCCCTATTGTGTCTATGCAAGGATATGGCGGGGGGATTTCCATTGAAGAAGGTTATAAAATTGATAAAACAATACTGACACAAAAAGAATTGAGTGCTATTTTTATGGGCCTCAAGAGTATTGATACCATTTCAAAATACCCTTATACTCAAAGCCTGATGGAAAAACTAAGTCACGATAAGAGCTCAATCCTTTCCGATCAAAACAGAATTATTATTAGTTTAGCCTCGTTTTATCAAGTAAGCCTAACTGAAAAAATAGATTTAATAAAACAGGCTATTAACAATCGGGAACTGATTTTATTCCACTACTATTCTGAAAAAGGAGAAAGTGAACGTACCATTGAGCCTTATTTTATAATATTTAGGTGGTTTGCATGGTATGTTTACGGGTACTGCCTTACTCAACAAGATTATAGACTTTTCAAATTAAATCGTTTAAGCAAATTACAGAATCTAAAAACAAATTATGAGGAAAGATTTATTTCAGAAAAAGAACTTGATTTTGACCAATATATTTGGCGTGACGATATAAAACTGGTAGCCCTTTTTGATATGAGTGTAAAATATAGACTGATTGATGAATATGGCCCGGAATGTATAACATTAGATCATCAATCTGGCAAACTGCTTTTTGAAAATGTTTTTACTAATTATAATTATTTAGTTCAATGGATACTTAGTTATGGAGAGGCAGTAAAAGTTATTGAACCTTGTGAATTAGTGAATGAAATCCGTAAAAAGGCCAAAAACATGTTAGCTCAATACGAGGAATAGGACATAAAGGTGTCGTATTACATGTGTTACGATTAAAACAAACGGAGGAATTGAATATGAAAAAAGAAATATCTATTACAGAGAGGCCGGAAAAACTTGCCGGATATGAAGCGGAGCAATACTTTGCTGCCTGTGGTAATTTGTCGTGGTACGATTTTGTGACAGCCATGCCATCGTTGGTATTCCTCGTTACAGGCTGGAAATCGAACGGTAAGGAAAACGCCTGTCTGCAATCTTGGTCTACCTTTGCCGGAAGTGGAGCTGACAACTTTGTATGTATCATGGGAAAGGTTAATAGAGGCGGGCATATGTATCAATCGCTGAAAGAAACAAAAGTATGTGTATTAAATTTCCCCTCTATCGACATTTATGACCGCTGTATAAAAACGATTGGCAACAATCAGTTTGAAACAGATGAAATTACCGCCTCTGGCTTAACTGCGGAGAAAGCCATAATGGTCAACGCTCCACAAATTAAAGAGTGCTTTTTGAATATCGAATGTGAATATTTGTGGGAACATGAGCTTTTCGAGGGAAGTCAAGAAGTTGCTGTTGCATTGAAAGCCGTCAACATTTGTATGGATAGAGAACGCTACGACCAATGTATGCTCGGCAGATACGGAAAGAGTGGATATTTATATCAAATCGACCAACCGACCAATCCAGAAACAGGTGAGATCACGCCGATAAATCGCGGAACATTGGAACCGGATGTTCCCATTGAGTGGGTTACGAATTAAGCGTTTGCTTCGGGCCAAGTTGGCCCGAAGTCTACAAAGTGGCCGCTGCTGCAACAAAAAAATGTTGTATTGTCAGATGAAAAAGCGGGGGCTATCACGCCTCCGCTTTTCTGGCTTCTTTGGCTTTCTGGATTCCTTGTACAGTGTCCGTCACTATAACAAGATCGGTTTCATCAACACAATTCAGAAGTTCGTCAAGTTGACGGCGCTGTGTGCTTTTGTCCGGCGCTTTATCTGGAAAGAAAAACTGATCCACCGATATATCAAAGAAAGTTACAAGCTCGTAAAACACTTGCAGGCTCGGGTGCTGTCCCTCGTTCTCGATTGAGACAAGATAGCGCGGGGCGATGTCAAGCTCTTTCCCTAAACGCTCCCGTGTATAGCCCTTTGCCTTCCTGGCCGCTTTGATGGCCTGACCGAAAGCCTTGAAGTCATAGACTTCTGTTGGTTTTCTCATAAATATATCACCCTATTACATTGTACAGTGCCAATTTAAGAAGATAAATGAGTGTACAACACATAGTATTTACCTAAATAGCGCCAATTATATGTACAAAAACATAATCGCCCAACGGCTAATAAAAAAAACCGTTGTCCGGCGGTTGGGTATCTATGCGCTTATCCAAAATCCAAACGACGGTTTTGAAATAACAATTTCAAGCCGCCGTTTTCTTTTTGAAAATTAGAATAACGGAGGGTGTGATAAAGTCGCCCTTTTTTGAGGACACGGCGGTTCAAGGAGGAAATCGCCGTGAAGTTTTTTATTCGACATAATCAGACAAACTTCTACTTCTCAAAAAAAGTCTGGCCCCTTATGACCATAACTGCGCCCCTCCATTTACCTATACACATCATTTAAGAGGAACTAATAGCGTTTGTTCTTGCGCTCGTTTGGCCTTGTGTCATTCGGGCGCTTTTCTTTTCCTACGGGCCAGCTTCGGGCCAACTTGGCCCGAGGCCCTTATCAGGCAGGAGCAGCCCCGGTGCCGTTCTCCGCCCTTCTCCATTTCGGTTTCCCTGTTCACCCACAACCGAAATGGAGGTTTATTATGTCAAAAATCAATTTGCGGGAATTTTACCCGTTCTATCATAACGATCTGTTTGTGGAGGTTCCCGACGAGGTAGCCGAGGCGCTGGCCGAAGCTGAACGGCTGGAACGAAACTATATCCGCCGCGTGTACTGGAACAAAGCATATTTTTCTTTGGACGCCGAGGACGGTATCGAGCATGAGGCGCTTTTTGTGGCCCTGTCTCCTTGTGAGTTGTACGAGCGCAAGGTGACGGCCCAAGAGCTCCGCGCTGCCCTTTCTGCCCTACCTGAAATGCAGAGCCGCAGGGTTTACGCCCACTACATACTCGGCATGAACAAAACCGAGATTGCGTGGGCCGAGGGAGTCCATGAGAAAACGGTGCGTACTTCGATTGAGCGAGGGCTTCGCAATATGGAAAATTTCTTAAAAAATCGTATCTGACCCGGCCCGAATTTGCCCGTTTAATCTCATGGCTTATGAAAGGGATAATTCTCTTGTGTAGCTTGACAATTTCATAAAAAGATACCCGGATACGAAGGGTGCGTGTACTAAGTGACAGGCCCGCCATGACCTCTATTGCCAGAGAATAGAGAGAGCGACAAGGCCCATGCCGCAGGCGGGCCGAGGCTGGCCCCGCCGGATAAAGCCCACTAACCTTGATACTTGCGTTTAGTCATAGTCCGAGCGTTGAAGCGGCCATCAGGCCGTGAGCCGTCGCAGGCATTGAGAACGCCTTGCCATAAGAATGGGGAGAGGTGAAATTCCTATGGGGTGGACAAGCCGCCGCCTGTCCGGGTTATCTGTTGAAGCAAACGATCAGGAGCGCCGGGCTGGATAATCTGTCTGATAACAGCCCAAAACTTCCCGGCGCGGCGCTCCACCTATTTTGAAATAGGGAGAATCGAAATGGAAAAAGATTTAACTTTGGATATGATGTTGACCGAGCGGTGGAGCAACAACGCCTGCCGCGGTTACGTCATTTGGGCGATGGAAAACTGTAACTTCAAGCCCGAGGACATTAAACGGGTGGTTCGTGAGCTTCATTGGGTTTTCGATATGAAATCCATTGAAGAAGCCGACGAGCACTATTGCCAAAGTCCTTACTAAACCTTTCTTTTGCTCTGACCTCGGGCCAAGTTGGCCCGAGGTCTTATGAGCAGATGGCAAAGGGCGGCGCGTATAAGCGGGCCGCCCTTTGTCATTTCCTCATAGGACAATCAGGGAATGACATACACATGGAAGAAAGGGGGCGAATATCCATGCAAAATCAAATTCATTTATCGGAACTCGCGGGCGTTGATATAACGACAGTCAACAAAGAGGACTTAGTTGACGTGTCCGGGCTGGCCTTCGATAACACGGTTCCGAGAGAACAGCGGGCGGCGCAGGTGCTCCGCAAGGTAAAAAATCCGTACTGCTTTCGGGTGGGCGATATGGGCGTAAAACTGGAATTTCTGGATAACGCCCCGCCCCTCCAAGATTGTTTTTCCGACTTCCTTCAACGTAAAAAAAGCGGCCTGTAACAAATGTTCAGGCCGCTTGTGTCGGCCTACGGACAAGGTTTGCAAAGGCTCGACAACATTGTTCACGCCACCTATAAATGGTATAATATAGGTGTAAAGTGATAAGGGAAGGAGGTTCACATGGCGCGAAAGAGCCGTGTTATCACTGAAACTCAAAAGCAGGAAAGCGCAAAAGCATTTGAATGGAAAATCGGTATTTATATCAGACTTTCCAAAGAAGATTTAAGAAATAACGATGAATCCGAAAGTGTAACCAACCAGAGAAAAATCAATCTGGAATTTGTAGAAGAAAAGTTCTGCAACGAAAAGTATATCATTTATGATATTTATGTAGACGATGGACGCTCTGGAACGACGGAGGACACACGCCCTGATTTTCAAAGGTTATCGAAAGATATTCGTGAGGGTAATGTTAATTGCGTTATTTGTAAAACTCTCGCCCGGGCCTTTCGTAATTATGCCGACCAGGGGAAATTTCTGGAACAATACCTCCCCACATATGGTTGCCGCTTTATCGCATTTGGCAACCCTTATGTTGATACTTTCGCCAATCCAGACTGTATGCAGAACATGGAAATTCCTATAAACGGCCTGATGAATGACCGTTATGCGGCAAGAACATCCGAAGATGTGCGAAGAACCTTTCGGACAAAACGCAATAAGGGGGAGTTTATCGGTGCATTTGCTCCATACGGATATTTGAAAAATCCTGAAAACAAAAGTGCATTTATTATTGACGAAGAAGCCTCGGAAGTTGTGAAGGAGATATTTGAAAAATATCTGGACGGTATGAGTAAACTCTCCATTGTACGATACTTAAATGACCATGGTATTCCCTGCCCAACAATATACAAGCAAAAACGGTTGGGGCTGAAATACCAAAATCCCCATAGTGATCCAGCAAAAAATCCACTTTGGAGTGAAAAGACAGTAGGAGCGATACTTAAAAATCAAATGTATTGCGGGGATATGGTACAAGGGCGTTCTCGTATTAAGAGCTACAAAGTTCATATACAAGAGCAGGTTCCAGAGGAAGAATGGACGATTGTAAAGGAAAAACATCAACCAATTATTGACTGGGAAACTTTTGATAAAATTCAACGGTTATTGCAGAAAGACACTCGTACCTCTCCCCAAAATGACACCTTATATCTGTTCAGCGGTTTCTTACGATGTGCAGATTGTCAAAAAGCTATGATAAGAAGTGAGGTAAAAGGGAACGTATATTATTATTGCTCTACCTATAAAAGACGTTCAAAAAAGGCCTGTACGAAACATTCCATTAAACATGAACGTTTAGAAGCGGCTGTCCTGTTTGCCATTCAGCAATATGTATATCTGGCAATCGACTACACAAAGACCATAGAGCAAATTAACAGAGCCCCGATTATGAAAAGTCAGGATAAGAAGTTATCAGAGGCCATCTCCCAAAAGGAACGGGAACTTGCCAAGGTAGTTCGATATAAGCAGGCCATTTATCAAGACTGGAAAGATAATGAGATTAGTCAATCCGATTATCGCCGTATGCGAGAAGATTATGAGGAACAGGAAAAAGAAATAAATGCCGTAATTAAAAAATTACAAGACGAGAGGGCCGAACAGGAAAACGGCGTAGACATTGAAAATCCGTTTCTGGTAGCGTTCCGCAAGTATGAGAATATCACCACTCTAACCAGGGAAATTTTGATTGAACTGGTTGACAATATCATTGTTCATGAGGGCGGTAACATTAGCATTATCCTTCGGTTTGCTGATGAACTCCGCCGGGTGCAGGATTTTATTGAAGTCAACACCCATTCAGAAGCGGTTTGAAATGACCGCATTTTAATTGATAGTTGGTTTTCTTATTATCCTCGGCTCCACCGGACCAACCGGAGCCACGGGAACAGCGGGAGCCGCTGGAGCAACGGGCCCAACAGGTCCAACCGGAGCAACAGGAACAGCGGGAGCTGCGGGAGCAACGGGCCCAACAGGTCCTACTGGAGCGACCGGAACAGCCGGCTCTGATGGAGCAACTGGGCCGACAGGTCCAACCGGAGCGACGGGAACAGCGGGAGCTGCGGGAGCAACGGGCCCAACAGGTCCTACGGGAGCGACGGGAACAGCGGGAGCTGCGGGAGCAACCGGCCCGACAGGTCCTACGGGAGCAACTGGCCCGACAGGTCCAACCGGAGCAACAGGAACAGCCGGAGCCGCGGGAGCAACCGGAGCCACAGGTCCAACCGGGGCGACGGGAACAGCCGGAGCTGACGGAGCAACCGGGCCCACAGGTCCAACCGGAGCAACGGGAGCCGCGGGAGCAACCGGGCCTACAGGTCCAACCGGAGCGACGGGAACAGCCGGAGCCGCGGGAGCAACCGGAGCGACAGGCCCAACCGGAGCAACCGGGCCAACTGGAGCAACAGGCCCAACCGGAGCCACAGGTCCAACCGGACCGACTGGAGCTAACGGAACAGCAGGAGCTACAGGAGCCACGGGAGCAACCGGAGCAGCCGGAGCCACGGGAGCTACAGGAGCAACCGGAACGTCGGTGACCAGCAACAGTATGAATGCCACTAACACGACGGGAGCTACCATTGCAGTAATTCTGGGTGGTACGGATGTGCCGCTGCCGAACGTACAGGTACTGGATGGATTTACTGTGAATGCGGCCAATACGACATTTACCGTACCGGCCACAGGAACCTATATGGTTGCCTACAGAGTTTCCACAACGGCGGCTTTACTGATGTCTTCCCGTGTACTGCTCAACGGAGCAGCTCTGGCAGGTTCCACCTTTGCCCCGATTGTCTCGGTCAACGCGTTTGCCGCAACAACGTTTGCCGCGCTTACAGCAGGCGATACACTGGAACTTCAGCTCTTCGGTCTGCTGGGAGCAGCAGTCCTTCAGGGAGGCAACGGAGCTACACTTACCGTGATAAGGCTTGTTTAAACAGAGTACGGAAGGTATGGAAATGTACCGGAACCGGAGAAATGAAACGAACCAATTGGATAATCATTACCGAACGGTAATTTAAGAAAAAAGGAGCAGTCCGCTTTCAGAAAAGGCCAACGGGCCTGAACGCAGGAAGCGGGCTGCTTTTATAGCAGATGACAGAACGTAATTTTCAAACGCGTTCTAATCGGTCACTTCAAAAATATCCTGAATTGTACAGCCGAACACTTTTGCAATATTCCATGCCAATACAAGAGAGGGATTGTATTTTCCTTTTTCAAGATTTCCGATGGTTTCCCTGCGGACACCCACTAATTTTGCTAAATCCTCTTGTTTCATGTCATATTTGGCCCGGTATTCTTTAATTCTATTCTTTATCATTTCCTGCCACCCAACTTTCCCTGAACCTGAAATACCCAATGGAAAAGCCATGTACGGCGACAGAAACGCCCCATCCCGAGGCAAACCCGGTTAAGAGCGCAGTGTTACCTTCCTGTCCGCCGACAAAGAAGCAAATTAAAGTGATAATGGCTGTGGTTATCATACCGCAGTAATAGGCTGCGGATGCAGACCGGTTCATATATTCTTCCACCATTTCATCCGATTTGATAAAAAAGTACTGAAAGTCCACAACAAAGGCGAAAAAGGCCAAAAAACCTCTGTTTTCAGTAAAGACTCCAATCAACCCCAACAGCGAAAGCAGCCCTGTGAATCCGCATAAACTACGCTTGAATTTCATATTTTTCTCCTTTTTATGTGGTGTATTTGTAACTTTGTGATAGAAATATACCACATTGAGGGAGATACGTCAAGATACAAGATCAAGATACAACTTCAAGATACAACTTCAAGATACAAAAATATCAGGCAAAAATATCAGGTAAAAACAGCCGCATGCTCGCAGCAGTCTATATCCATGCATCAATACGGTCCGGCAAGCCCCCGCGTCTAACTCTTTCATGTCAAAAGCAGCCCCCGAGTTTATTGTTTTTTATCATCTCTTTCATTTTTCTTTGCTTTTTTCTGCACACGCACTTTTGTTTTCTCCGATATCCTCTTTTATAAGGAGGAGTCAAAATGGACATTCAGACATTAACACGTTTTTTTCTACAATACGGAGCTATATTTATTTTCCTGATCGTACTGCTTGAGTACCTGAACCTTCCGGGATTCCCGGCCGGGGTGATTATGCCTCTGGCGGGCATCTGGGCGGCTAAGGGGAATATCAGTTTTCTGGCAGCCATGGTGATTACGGTCAGCGCCGGGTTATTGGGCAGCTGGATCTTATATTTTTTGGGAAGAATCGGCGGTGCTCTCTTTTTACCATGGTATGTGAAGCGCTTCCCAAAGCAGGAACCTCTTATTCAAAAGAATCTTGAACTGCTTCGGAAAAAAGGAGCGGCGGGGGTGTTTATCAGCAAACTGATTCCTATGATACGCACAGTGATATCAATTCCGGCCGGAATGATTAAAATGGACTTTCTCTCATACAGCATCAGCTCCGCAGGCGGAATTTTTATTTGGAATTTTGTGCTGGTAGGCGCTGGATACTGGATGGGGGATGCGGCCTTGAATCTGTTTACATAGCGGGCGGAGAAATGAAAATTAGACGCAGGAGGATGAATTGATGAGAATTGCAATGTTTACTAATAATTATAAGCCGTTCATCGCAGGAGTGCCGATATCGATTGAGAGATTGTCGGAGGGGCTGAGAAATGCCGGACACGAAGTATATATTTTTGCTCCCGACTATGGAAACTGCGGGGAAGAAACGTATGTAATCCGGTACAAAACGCTGTATAAAAAGGATGAAACCGGGATTGTGGTGGGCAACTGTTTCGACGGCAGGATAGAGAAGGAGTTCGCCAGACTCAGGTTCGATGTAATCCATGTTCATCATCCCCTGCTGTCCGGACATGCTGCCCTCTACCTTGGTAAAAAATATGGCATTCCGGTGGCATATACGTACCACACCAGATATGAGGAGTATCTGCACTACTTTAAGCCGTTCCAGGCGTGCGGTCCGGCACACCGTCAGGGCGGAGAGCCAAAGTTCGGCAGCGAGGCTCTGGTGCGTCAGTATATAAAATCCTTTGCCAACTCCTGTGACCTGATATTTGCGCCCACAAAGATGATGCGGGACTGCCTGGAGAGCTACGGTACGGACACCGGAATCGGGATTCTGCCGACGGGCCTGGAGGACAGTTCCTTTCTTGAGGATCCTGAGGCCGCCAATGCAATCAGGACGCGGTATAAGGGAGATAAAAAATATTTGTTCAGCACAATAGCCAGGCTGGAAAAAGAGAAGAACCTGGATTTTCTGCTGGAGGGAGCGGCGGCCTTGAAACGGCGGATTGGAGACTGTTTCCGCATCATGGTGATCGG
Source organism: uncultured Clostridium sp. (assembly GCF_900547735.1). GTDB lineage: Bacteria > Bacillota > Clostridia > Lachnospirales > Lachnospiraceae > Otoolea. The sequence continues at coordinate 118,795 of NZ_URHZ01000001.1, forward strand.
GGAGGGCAGCGAGCGCGGACATCTGCAGGAACTGGCCGGCCGTCTGGGAATTGGTGATAATATCATTTTTACGGGAAAGGTTGAAAACCGGAGAATCAAAGACTACCAGTTTGCCAGCGATCTGTTCCTTTTTGCCTCCAAATCGGAGACGCAGGGAATTGTCCTTCTGGAGGCTATGGCGGCGGGAACGCCGGTGATCGCGGTTAGGGCCAGCGGTGTGTCGGATATTGTGGAAAACGGCTGCAACGGATATATGACCGGGGAAAATGCGGAGCAGTGGGCCGAAGCCGCAGGACAGGCCCTCTCCGGACGGGAGCATTACCTGGCGCTTTGCAGAAATTCGGTAAAAACCGCATCCGGCTACCGTTCCGCGGAGATTGCAGCCACGGCGGAAGCGTATTATTATCAGATGATGGATCGCGACAGAAAGAAAAGAAGTTCGGAAGCGCTGATGCAGTTCCTTTTTTATCTGAACCCGCGCAACCTGTTTAAAGAAAATAAAAATATGGTTTGAATGACAGACAGCCGCTCTCATGATTTTCCCGAAACGGCACATACTATCGGAAAACAAGATCCGTGATGTGCCAGTGGCCGGAAAGGGAAAAATATGAAATTTGATGCAGTATACTATGAACCGGACAGCCTGAATTATGTTTTGGGGAAGGAACTGAAGGAAAAATACGGTGATTTGCCATGGCTGCCCATTGCCAGCCATAATTCCATCAAAGAAATGCAGGAAAAGCCGAACTCGGAATTTGGAAAAATGAAGAGAAACCTGATAGTCGGGATACGAAAAACCCACAAGTATACGGAAAACCATAAGGTGTCGGACTATCTGGTACCTTACACATCGTCGGGCTGCACGGCGATGTGCCTGTACTGCTATCTGGTGTGCAATTATAATAAATGCGCCTATCTCCGCCTGTTTGTGAACCGTGAGCAGATGCTGGACCGCCTGATTAAGAAGGGACGGGAGAGCAGCAGCCCCGCCGTATTTGAAATCGGCAGCAACAGCGACCTGGTGCTGGAAAATATCATAACCGGAAACCTGCTCTATACAATCCCCAGATTTGCCGAGGAGGGGACGGGAAAACTCACATTCCCGACCAAGTTCGATATGGTGGACCCGCTGCTGCCTCTGGAACACAGGGGGAAAATCATCTTCCGCATGAGTGTGAATCCACAGGAACTCATCAAACGCATTGAACTCGGCACCTCGGGTCTGGCGCAGAGAATCGGGGCGGTCAATAAGATGTGCGAGGCGGGATATCCCTGCGGGCTCTTAATTGCGCCGGTGATTTTGACGGAGGGATGGAAAGAAATGTATACGGGCCTTCTCGAAGAACTGGAAGAGGGACTGACCGCGAAGATGAAGAAGCAGATGTTTCTGGAAATCATTCTGATGACCTATTCCTATGTGCACCGGGCAATCAACAGTGAGGCGTTTCCTGCCGCGCCCGACTTATATGACGGCGAACTGATGACGGGAAGGGGCAGAGGCAGATACTGTTACCGGGAGGATTCCAGAAAAGAGGCCGAAGAATTCCTGCGGTCCGAGGTGAAACGAATCATGGGTGACGTCAAAATACTTTATATCAGTTAGAAAGAACGCAGAAAAGCTCACGGACTTTTCTGCGTTCTTGTCATGGTACCCCGAAAACAAGAGGCTTATCAAGGTTAAAACACACTCCGGGCCGAAATAATTTTAACGCGGGTTTAACACCTGGATCTGGTATCTAAATGGACAGGTGACATAAAATATGATACAATTATTTTAAGTTAGCGGACGATAACATAAGCGCCGCCTGTAACCGTTAACCGGATACTTTTTCAGGAGGTATTCTTATATGAAAGGGAGGTTATTTGAATAAGAAATTAAAAGAAAAGATACAGGAATCACTGACGACAGTTCTTCCAATCACGGCCGTGGTATTGCTGCTGAGCATATTTTTGCTGCCGATTGACGTGGGAACTGTAGCCCTGTTTTTAACGGGAGCATTTTTTCTGATAGTAGGCATGGGTTTCTTCCAGCTCGGAGCGGAAATTACCATGATGCCTCTGGGGGAAGGAGTAGGACAGCACCTGGTGAAAACGAAGAATTTAGTAATAACAATTGTGGTCTGCTTTGTTGTTGGAGTCATTATCACGGTGGCGGAGCCGGATCTTCAGGTTCTGTCCAATCAGGTTCTATCCATCCCTAATGCAGTTCTAGTCTGGACCGTAGCGTTCGGCGTCGGTATTTTTACCATTGCTGCGGTTCTCAGAATCTTACTGAATATCAGTCTTTTGAAAATTCTGATAGTTTTATACCCTGTGCTCTTCCTTGTCTCGTTTCTGGTGCCGGCGGATTTTACGGCGATCGCCTTTGATTCGGGCGGAGTGACCACGGGTCCTATGACGGTTCCCTTTATTATGGCTCTCGGTATCGGTTTTTCCTCCGCCAGGTGCGATAAAAACAGCGACAGCGACAGCTTTGGTCTTGTTGCCCTGTGCAGCATCGGGCCGATTCTGATGGTGCTTCTTTTGAGCCTCTTTTTCCATCCCGGGGACGCGTCATATGACATGGCCGAAATCGTGGAGCTTTTCACGATGCAGGATGTGGTTCATCAGTTCATTATTGCCCTGCCCGCGCAGTTAAGGGAAGTATCGGTTATCATTTTCCCCATACTGCTTGTTTTTGTTATCTTTCAGCTTTGTACGAAACAGTACAGAAGAAAACAGATTTTGCGTCTGCTGGTGGGACTTCTGTATACGTTAATTGGAACAACCCTGTTTCTCACGGGCGTCAATACCGGTTTTGCGCCGGTTGGGACCCTGCTGGGAGCGGAACTGGCCGGAAGTCCGTTTAAGTGGATGCTGGTTCCCGTCGGGGCGCTGGTCGGATTCTATATTGTAAAGGCAGAGCCTGCGGTACAGGTCCTGAATAACCAGGTCGAAGACATTACAAACGGTACGGTATCCAGAAACTCGATGAACCGCTGCCTTTCAATCGGCGTTTCGGTTGCGGTGGCCCTGGCCATGGTCAGGATTCTGACCGGCGTCAACATATACTGGATCCTGATTCCTGGTTACATACTTGCCCTCTGCATGGCAAAACGAGTTGAACCCATTTTTGTGGGGATTGCCTTTGACTCCGGCGGCGTTGCCAGCGGCCCGATGACATCCACGTTCCTGCTTCCGATGGCGATCGGCGCATGTGTGGGCGTCGGAGGCAATATCACGACGGATGCATTCGGCGTGGTGGCGCTTGTCGCGCTGGCTCCGATTATTGCAATCCAGGCCACCGGCCTGGTATACGCATACAAAGCAAAACGGCTGCCGGTTACGGCTGTCTCTGAAGAAACAGATTATGAGTTCGTCGATCTGGAGGAGGAATAGAAAATGGAAGGGCACAGCGACAGTTTGTTATTGAGAATGCTTGTGATTATCACCGATAAGCCCGTAGAAAAGAAGGTAGTAAAGATACTGGACGACTTCCAGGTGAAGGTCAGATACCAGTTCCGGGGAAAAGGCACGGCAAGTTCGGAGTTTTTGGAAATCTGCGGGCTCAGTGAATCCGGCCGTATCATAACGGCGGGCCTGGTACTGAAAAGCAGTGTGCACGGCGTATTTGAGGCATTGGAAGAGAAATTGAAGATCAGGGAGAGAGGACGAGGTATTGCGTTCACGGTCCCGGTAAGCGGTCTTCAGAACTATCTTCTGAAACAGTTGGAGGAGGAGCAGCTTGAGATTGCATCAGGGGATGCAAAGAGGAAGGAGGAGGATATGAAAGAGGAGCTGAGGGAAGAAATGTCATATGTGATGATACTTGCGGCCTGCAACCAGGGATACAGCGGAGAGGTAATGGAGGCAGCCAGGGGCGCAGGAGCCACCGGAGGCACGATTCTGAAAAGCAGAAGACAGGGTCTGGAAGAACCTGTCAAATTCATGGAAGTCTCCATCCAGGAGGAGCAGGAGGTCATAAGCATTGTTGTTCCTAAAAGTATCAAGAAGGAAGTGATGAAAGAAATCAGTGAGAAGTGCGGATGTCAGACTCCGGCAAGAGGAATGATTTTATCCCTGCCGGTGGATGAGATCATCGGTTTATCATAAATTCCGTTATACGGAAAAAACGGAAAAAAATAAAAGAATATTGAGCAAGAGAGGATTCTGTAAGAAATGTCTTATAGAGTCCCCTCTTTTATAGTCTGCCTATTTAGTCTGTCTATTTAGTCTGCCTATTTAGTCTGTCTATTTAGTTTGCCTGTTCAGCCTGTCCGGCCGCTCAATCTTTTTTTCCATTCAACCCATCATTTCAAAAGGTTAGCAATCGCGGGAATCCTGTCTTTAATTACCAGATTCGTCGTATTGAAACAGAAATCATAGTTTGCTTTATCGCCCCATACCTGGCTGGTATAAAAGCCGTAATACCGGGAACGGTTTTTATCCACCTTCTGGATGTGCTGTTTCAGCTCTTTATCGGACAGGGATTCCTGCGGCTCGGCTTTTTCGCGGCAGCGCTTCATCTTGCTTTCCATGCCGGCATATACGAATATGCGGATTGGATTTTGTTCCTGCAGGATGTAGTCGGCGCAGCGGCCTACGATGACGCAGTCCGATTTAGCGGCCATTTCCCTGATAATGCGGCTCTGTTCCTGGAAGATGGTGCAGTTCTGCTCCAGGATAATATTTTCCCTGGGGTAGAAGCTCCGGCCGATGGTGATGGGAAACATGGTGGCAGGGCGCTGTTCCACAACCTGGCTGATGTACGTCTCCGACAGGGCCGTGCGTTTTGCAATTTCCGCAACGATCTCTTTGTCGTAATAGGCAATCCCGAGCTCCTCGGCAAGGCGGCGTCCCAGTTCACGTCCGCCGCTTCCAAATTCACGGCCAACCGTTATAATTTTATTCATTGTCAATCCTCCCTGATAGTTTTTTCGTGTAGCTGCCGATAAGGGCGACGACGGCCACAGCTACGACAGCTTCCGTGATCGGCATGGCAAACCAAAGAGAATTGGCTCCCGCCATCAGCGGCAGTGTGTAAATCAAGATTCCGCTTATAATAAGCCCCCTGGAGACCGATACAAAGAAAGAGGCTCCCGGTTTCATCAGTGACTGGAAATAGTAGGTGGAAAAAATGTTCAGCGGAAGCAGCAGGAAGGAAATTCCGTAGCTTCTCATAATAAACGGCGCAATGCGGTAAATCTCATCGGTCGGTGCCATGAAAATCCGGATAAACCCGTTGGGAAAGGCAAATATCAGGAGTGTCCAGATGACGCTGAAGAAACATACGGAATAGAGCGCGTATTTCAGCGTGTCTTTAATGCGGTTCCACTTCCCTGCGCCGAAGTTGATGGAAAAAATCGGCTGTGACGCCTGCCCTACACTGTATGCGCAGCACTGTACAATTGTGCTGATGTTGACAATGACACCGTAGACGGACAGGGAATCGGCTCCCAGATACTTCATAATCTGACGGTTAAACAGCATGGTCAGGATCCCCATGGCAATATCGATGAAAAAGGTGGAAAAACCAGTCACGATGATTTGCCTGAATTTTATCATAAACTGAACCGGTTTGTCTATTTTAAGCGTGTTTCTTTTTGAAAAGAAATGGGTGAGCATAACGGCAAACGTGATCAGCGCCCCGGCGGCCGTAGCCAGGCCGGCTCCCATAATTCCCATGTCCAGCATAAAAACAAAGAAGTAATCCCCGAACACATTGAAGATTCCTCCCGACAGCACCGCAGCCGTAGCCAGGCCGGGATTGTTGTCGTTTCGCAGAAATGCCGCCAGCATCTGGTTAAACAGAAAGACCGGAACAATAAATTTAACCGGCAGAAGATACTGTTTGGCCAGTGGGAGAAGCGTCTCCTCCGCCCCGAACAGAAGCAGCATCTGTGTGTCGAAAAGTACGATGACAAACCAGCAGGCCAGTCCAAGCAGTAAGGTGGAGATCAGGGACGTTGTGAAATACTGGTTTTCTTTTCCCCTGTCCCCGCTGCCCCTGGCGGCGCTGAAAAGCACGGAACCGCCGATTCCCGTCAGCAGCCCGAGACTGTAGATGATGTTCCAGACCGGCGCAACCACGGCCAGCGCCGCGGTGCCGCCGGGCCCCTGGTACTGGCCGACCATGGCCATATCCACAAGGCCGTAGATAGAGCTTATCAGGGCGCTGCCGAACGCGGCGCTCAGATACTTAAAGTAGATGTTTTTTACATTTCCCTGTAACAAATTCATGTCGTGTTGTCCTCCTTTTACAGAACCAGGAACGTAATTTCCTATGAATCAACAACGAAAAGCACGCTTCGCGAACTTTTCATTGCCACTCAAAAAAAGCCGGACAGGATAACAGGCTTCTCAGCCTGTCACCTTATCCAGCTCATCATTTCCAAACGAATGACTCACCCTCCGAGTGAACAGTGGTTAGTATACTAAATGAAATCCTGAAAGTCAAGTATTTTTCTGCGTCATATACACTCCCTTTCGGCCGGGGCGGGAAACGTGGTAAAAACATGAAAACAGGGAGGAAACAGCTCCCTGAAAGAGCGTTTTCCTCCCTGTCATAAATCGTCTGAAGGAGTCCACGGCAGCCGCCGTAAATCCTTCATCGTGTCCGTGTTATATCTTAAGAACCGTAATTATCTGCGGCCGGTAAGAGCCGACGTATAAGGCAGATTTCTGGCATCGCTGATGCCGAGCTGTCCTGCAATTCTTGAGAGAAGGAGTTTGCACTCCGCCTCGGAAAGAAGGTTTAAGTCTTTCTGGGACCGGGAAGCCGGTGCTGATGTAACGGAATTGTCTCTTTTCATAGGAATTCTCCTTTCATACCATGTGTTGTGGGGGTGAACAGTAACCTTTTAATTCCCCGTCCTGATTTCTTGACAAATCAGGTATTGCAATATTATTATGGGGGATGAGGAATCAAAAGTGTTATTTATGTTGAAAATAATATAACACGATTGAATCATGATGCCTATTCCCGGTTCTGTCATAAAGATATAAGTAATTTGCAATACGAGAAACGGTAGATCTTATGCCTGAAACAGTGCCATGATGCGGAAAAACGTTTTAAAATCAATCTTTTTCAGTCTGGGAGGAAAGAAAATGTATACGAAAAATCCGGAATATTTTTTAACGGTCGCCAGGGAGGGAAGTATTTCCAGGGCGGCGGAAAAGCTGTACCTGTCACAGCCATATCTGAGCCAGTGCATCGGGAGGCTGGAACAGGAGCTTCAGATGAAGCTGTTTGACCGGAGCCACACTCCCCTTGTCCTGACGGAGGCGGGGAGGCTCTATCTCAGTTATCTGGAAAGCGTGGGGACGCTCACCGGCAAGTTTGAATCGCAGGTGGAGGGCTTGAGAACGGGCAGCAGGCAGACCCTGAACGTGGGGATGACGCCGTGGCGCGGTTCCGTACTGCTCCCGGATATCCTTCCGGCCTTTGCCGCTTCACATCCCGAGGTGAGGATTGTGCTGCATGAGAACCATTCGAATATCTTGTCGGGGCTTTTGGAGGAAGATAAGCTGGATTTTGCTTTGATGAATATTCCGAATAAGATGGGCGGCTTTGTCTATCAGGCCGTTTTTTATGAGAAGATGTTTCTGGTGGCCAATAAAGCCCATCCGGCGGTGCGGGATAAAAAGACTTCCCATTCCCATCCCGCATATATCGATATGCAGGAGCTGCGGGGAGAGCGCTTTATCCTTCTGCCGAATGAGCAGGTAATGGGACAGGCGATGGAAAACCTGTTTGTGAGAATGAATATGCAGAATGCCGATATTCTTTATACGACCAGCAGTACAACGGCGGTCAATCTGGTCAGCGAAGGATTCGGCATCACCTTTCTGCCGGAGGGCGGCATCCGCCATGTGCCCCACCTGGACCGTCTGGCGCTCTTCACCGTGGATGATCCGCCGTTCTGCGTGCCGTTACTGATTCTTTATAAAAAGAACGCGTTCCTGACGCCCCAGGCAGAGGACTTTATCAAAATGACGAAAGCATTTTATGCGGGACTGTAGGGGAAGTTTCCGGAGGGGCCTACCTACCTCCCGCAACATTAGCGGGATACCATTTGGCAAACCAGGCCGTGAAGACGCCTAAGAGCGCCGTAATTACCCATACGCAGATTTCAAAGGCAGGAAGTCCCGACGCGCTCCTGTATGTGACAAAGAGTGAGGCCAGGCCCCACAGCAGATAGGCGATACTCCACATGACGGTCAGAATCCGGTTCGTCTTTATAAAGAGGGGATTATTCCAGGCCTTTTCCCCGCCGTAATCCCTGCAGGAATAGTAAGCGGTGACGGGTACCTCTAAAAATGAGGACACCAGCCAGAGGACTCCGATTGCCAGGGAGGGAAGAGCGGCCTGCCACGGCGCTCCGCCGCCGGTCATCATCAAAAGTCCGATCGCTGTGGCGGTAAAAGCGCCGATTCGTTCATAGGGAGTGGGGAGCCAGTGAAAATGCAGGAGCATCACAAGGCTGCCTGCCAGGATTCCAGCCGCTCCTCCTGAAACGGGATCAAAGGGCGTTAAAATCCACATTGCCAGGTAGGGGAGCAGAAGGAGTATCATATTCGAGCTTTTCTGCGGCCTGCCGCCGGATTCGGGAGGTTTCCCGGAACCGAAGAGCTCATCCATTCTTGTCATGACGCTGAAATCGCCCAGAACCTTGTAGAGATGGTTCATCAGCGCTTCGGCTCCGTCGATTTCTCCCTTTGAAATCTTCAGCCATGTTTCAAAGGATGTTTCAATCCTTGTGGTATAAGGGGAGAAATCTTCTGTTTTCACGGTGCATTTTTCCTTTCCCAGCAGAAGCTGGTACGCTTTACCAAGATCCGTGAAATACATTTCCAGGATTATCTCTTTTGTATGGCCGTCCGGGTGATAAAGCGCCGCCATCTGCCGGAGGAACGGGTAGGAACGGTCACCCGCCGTTCCATCTTCTTTGAAGTTCCCGTCATCGGCCATATTCATTTCCCAGTCTGCATTTGCCATTTCCACAAAAACATCGGGCGGATACAGAAGCTCTTCCAGTTTATTCTGCGTTTCCTGCGTAAAAACTCCGTATGACGAATATTCCCTTCCCGCTTTTTTGACATGGGACAGGTACTCATCGATGCGCGCAGACAGCTCCGGGACACGGAACAGTTCCCCTTCCGGACAGAGAATTTTTGTAAGCCTGTCTCCGAACAGTATCTCAAACTGACGTATCAGGCCGTCGTAATTGCCTTTTGCCGAGTAAAAACCGCAGGTTGAGATTAAAAGATGGCGCTGGTGCGATAAATCATACCGGGAGGGATGGCGGTTCGTGCCGTCGCTTTCCACTTCAATCACAGGGAAAAAAAGAGGCAGCAGCCGGTCCATAAAGGCCTTGATTTGCGAAGGCATACCAAAGAAGTAGAGCGGAAAGCTCCATATGACCAGATCGGCGTTCACATACTGAGCGAGCAGTCCGGCCATACCGTCGTTGAGGACACACCGGCCGGGCGTTTTGGTCCAGCAGGCATAACAGCCGAGACAGCGGCCGATTTCTAAACTGCCGATATCCACCGTTTCGATCTTATGTCCGCCGCTCTCAACAGGTTCGCTGTCCCTAATTGATCCGTCATTCGCCGTCTGCCCGTTATCCCGGGCATTAAGTCCGTCCAGGAAGGCAGAGGTTATGCGGTAGGTGTTGCTTTTTCCGCCTTTCGGGCTGCCGTTTAATACGAGTATATTCATTGTAATTTCTCCAGAGTTTTGATGGCTTCTTCCGCAAATTCAAGGCAGGCTTTGATATGCAGTTCCCCAAAGCGGGCGGTAAGTCCCCAGTAAACGGGTTCCCGGTTTTGTGAAGTGAACTGTGAATAATGTTCGATACTGCCGCCCACTGTCTTAAGGGCATCCAGTTCCTCCAGGCATCTCACTTTATATTCCTTCAGCATTTCTATATTATCGCCGGAGTTTTTTTCACCCGAGAAAAAGAGTTTCATTAAAAACGTGCTGCGCGTCTGGAATTCGTTGTCCAGATTGTTCTCAGAAAGCCAGGCGTGCAGTTCTTTCCTTCCCGATTCGGTGAGGGAGTAGAGCTTTTTGTTCGGTTTATCGGTCTGGTAAACGATTTCCGATGTGAGCCAGCCGGACTGCTCCATTCCGTTCAGTTCACGGTAAATCTGGCTTGTCTGTGCCTTCCAGAACAGGAAAAGGGAATCCTTAAATGTTTTGTCAAGCTCGTATCCCGTCATGCTGCCGTAGCTCAGCAGACCCAGCAGTCCATGTTTTAATGACATACGAATACCTCCTGTTTATATTATACTTTTAGTATATTCTACAAGTATAATATAGTCAACCCGTATTTCAGCAGTTTTTTGTTACGATCCGTCTTTATTGAGAAAAGGAGTCAGTTGGATATCTTGACGGATGCTCCGTTCGGTTGTATTATAACGGTGTTATATAACACTATTACATTTGAGGAGATATCCGGATTATGATAGGAAACACAATTAAAAATACGGCCGATGCCATATTGAAGGCTGGAAAGAATGAATTTTTGACCTATGGGTATGAGAAGGCGTCCCTTCGGAGAATCGCTGCAGCGGCGTCCGTTACCACGGGTGCCATATACGGCTGTTTTTCGGGAAAAGAAGCTATCTTTGAGGCACTGACGGGAGAAGCGGCGCGGGAGCTGGTGGACCGGTATATCGAGGTTCACGAGGATTTTGCCTCGCTTACGCCGGAGGAGCAGGTGAGAGAACTTACAACCGTCACCGATGAATACGTGCCATGGCTGATCAATTATGTTTATGACCACTTTGACGCGTTTAAGCTTCTGCTGTGCTGCGGTGCGCCGGGAAGCGACGAGGTGTTTTTTGCCCGCCTGGCCAAAGTGGAGGAGCAGTCATGCCGTGATTTTGTCGCGGCGGTAAAGGAACTGGGCCGGGAAGTGCCGGAGTTGGATGATACGCTGATCCATATTGTCTGTCGCTCTTTTTTTCAGCAGCTTCAGGAGTTTGTGTCCCATGACGTGCCAAGGGAACGGGCGCTTTCCTGCGCGGTGATTCTGGGCCGTTTCCAGCATGCGGGATGGGCGGGGATTCTGAATCTTTAGAGGAGAGCGGGAAGGAGAGGAGTGCAGGAGTGGGAGAAAAAACAGTTATACCGGATGGTTAGTTAAAGCTAACTCACTTGCCGATGACGGTACGAAATGTCAAAGCAGTATGAAATCGTCAAAGCAGTACAATATCGTCGAAGCAGTATGAAATTATCTAAAAGGAGGAGAAATTAGTGGAAGACAGGTATGGAAATACGAAAAAGATCATGACGGAACTGCCCGGGACGGGCAAAATCTCACTGATGACGTTTGCCGGGAAACACCGGTATCTCACGGCTCTTGGCTGCGTGCTGTCCGGCATCAGCGCCGTGGTGGGACTGTTTCCCTACATCTGCATGTGGAATGTGATAAAGGAGACGGTGCTGGGCTGGGCATCGGGGCCGGACGGCGGAAGTCTCGTACGCTTTGGCTGGATGGCGGTCGGTTCCTCCCTTCTCAGCATGTTCCTGTATTTCAGCGCGCTGATGTGCACCCATATATCGGCATTCCGCACGGCCAGAAATCTGAAAACGGTGGCGCTCCATCATCTGTCGCGCCTGCCGATCGGTTACTTTAAACAGGCAGGCAGCGGAAAAATACGGAGAATCATCGACGATGGGGCGGGACTGACGGAAACGTACCTGGCGCATCAACTGCCCGATCTGGCGGGTGCTGTTGTAACGCCGGCAGCGGTGCTTGTGCTGCTTTTTGTTTTCGACTGGAGATTCGGCCTGATCAGCCTGATTCCGATGGCGGCCGGCGTACTCTTTTTAAGCCGCATGATGGGACCGGGAATGGCTAAAGCCATGAAGGAGTATCAGAATGCATTGGAAGATATGAACAATGAGGCGGTGGAATATGTGAGGGGAATCCCGGTGGTAAAGACATTCCAGCAGAGTATTTTCTCCTTTAAAAGTTTTCACGATTCTATCCTGCGCTATAAGAGCTGGGCGATGAACTATGCCGGTTCCCTGCGGATTCCGATGTGCTGCTATACCGTGAGCATCAACGGAGTATTTGCGGTTCTGATTCCGGCCGGACTTCTGCTGGCGGGAGATATTGTATCACAGGCCGCTTACACGACGGTGGCGCTGGACCTCACTTTTTATATTCTGTTCACGCCAATCTGTGTGTCGATGATGGATAAAATCATGTGGACCAGCGAGAACACCATGAAGGCCAACGATGCGCTGAGAAGGATTCTCGAAATTGTGAATGAAAAGCCTCTCCCGGAGCCGGAAAAGTCTGAGAAACCGGAAGATGCAGAGATTCGCTTCAGGGACGTTTCCTTTTCCTACCGCAAAGAAGCGCCCGGGGAAAATCCGGTTCCGGCTCTTTCCCATGTATCGCTTACCGTGCCGCAGGGGACGACGGCCGCCATTGTCGGCGCGTCCGGGAGTGGAAAGACGACGCTGGCAAGCCTGATTCCGAGATTTTTCGATGTGAACCAGGGCAGCATTTCCATCGGTGGTGTGGATGTGAGGAATATCGGGACGGAAGAGCTGATGAAGCAGATCAGCTTTGTTTTCCAGGACAGCCGTTTATTTAAGGACAGTCTGCTGAACAATATCCGTGCGGCCAGGCCGGACGCCTCAAAGAGTGAGGTGGAATACGCCATCTCCGCGGCCAGGTGTGAGGATATTATTGAGAAAATGCCGAATGGGCTTGATACGGTCGTCGGCACAAAGGGAGTTTATCTGTCGGGAGGAGAAGTCCAGAGGATTGCCCTGGCCAGGGCGATATTAAAGGATGCGCCCATTGTGCTTTTGGATGAGGCAACCGCATTTGCAGATCCCGATAATGAGTATCTGATCCAGCAGGCCTTTGAAAAGCTGGTGGAGGGAAAGACGGTGGTGATGATAGCCCACAGACTTTCTACCGTGTGCCGGGCCGATCAGATTTTTGTCATGGAGGAGGGGCGCATTGCCGAACAGGGCAGGCATGAGGAGTTACTTGCGGCGGACGGACTGTATGCATCGATGTGGAGAAATTACCAGATGTCGGTTGAATGGAAGGTAGGTGGAAAGGCATGAGCAGATATTTACAGAAAAAGTTTGCATTAAGTGAGCAGGGAGGGAAAAACCTGACCAAGGCCATATTTTCCTGTGCCCTCACCAATATAGGGCTGATGGTTCCGATGGGCCTTTTACTTATTTTTATGGAATGGCTTTTTGCACCGATGGTGAATCTTGCGGCCCCCGGTATGGGACTGGGAGGCTATATCGGTTTCAGCGCGGTTCTGCTGGCCGTTCTCTTTGTGTTTGAATATATCCAGTACAATGCCACGTTTATTTCCTCTTATGCGGAGAGCGCCAGCATGCGTATCCGAATGGCGGAACGTCTCAGGAAGCTCCCGCTGTCCTTCTTCGGGAAACGTGATCTGGCCGATTTGACGACCACAATTATGGCGGACTGCGCCTTTGTGGAGACTGCATTTTCCCATTTTATCCCGGAACTCATCGGAGCGCTTTTATCTACGGTCCTGATTGGAATCGGACTGCTTGCCGCGGACTGGCGCATGGCTCTTTCCGTACTCTGGGTGGCGCCGGTTTCCTTCCTGCTTGCAGCGGGAACGAGACCGATGGTGGATCGGATGGAGCGCCGTCAGAAGGAAAAGAAGCTGGCCGCCTCCGACGGAATCCAGGAGTGCATTGAGAATATCCAGGACATCAAGGCCAATAACCAGAGGGAAGAATATCTGGAGGGCTTGACCGGGAAGCTCCTGGATGTGGAGCATGACACAATCCGTCTGGAGCTGCTCAACGGCACCCTGGTGACGGCGTCTCAGATGTTTCTGAAGATTGGAATGGCGACGACGGTGCTTGCCGGGGCCTCCCTTCTGGTATCGGGCTCCATCGGATTTATGGTATTTCTTATGTTTATGCTGGCCGCGACGAGGCTGTATCTTCCTCTCAGCAGCTGCCTGCAGAATCTTTCCGCCGTATATTCCACTCTGCTTGTGGTGGAGAGGATGAAGGTGATAGAGGAACAGCCGATCCAGGGAGGCGGGGAGAATGCCCATTACCAGGGATATGATATTGTGTTTGACCATGTCGGATTTTCTTATGAGGGCGGGGAGACCGTTTTAAGAGACGTATCATTTACCGCCAGACAGGGTCAGGTGACGGCTCTCGTAGGGCCTTCCGGCGGAGGAAAGTCCACCAGCGCCAAGCTGGCGGCCAGATTCTGGGATATCGACAGGGGGAAAATTACGATTGGAGGCACCAATGTGAATGAGGTGGAGCCGGAAACTCTGCTTAAGAGCTTTTCCATCGTGTTCCAGGATGTGGTGCTGTTTAATAATACAATTATGGAAAATATCAGGCTGGGCAGAAAGGGAGCCGGTGACGAAGAAGTCATGGCGGCCGCCAGGGCGGCGCGGTGCGAGGAATTTATCCTGCGTCTGCCGGAGGGGTACCGGACCAGAATCGGGGAAAATGGTTCCACCCTGTCGGGAGGGGAGAGGCAGCGCCTTTCCATAGCAAGGGCGCTTCTGAAGGATGCCCCGATTATTCTGATGGATGAGGCGACGGCCTCCCTGGATGTGGAAAATGAGACACTGGTTCAGGAAGCTATCTCCAACTTGGTGAAAGATAAGACTGTTTTTATCATCGCTCACCGTATGAGGACCGTGGCGGGGGCGGATCACATCGTAGTCATTAGAGACGGCTGCGTTGCGGAGCAGGGGAGCCCGGAGGAGCTTATGAAGAGAGAGGGGATCTTCCACCATATGTCAATGCTTCAGGGCAAGAGCCTGAACTGGAGTTTGTAAGCCCCGAAAGAAGTTCCTCTTTCTACAGCAGGGCCTCAGACTTGGCTTATTGAGAGTAACAAAATGTCCGAAAAGAGTTAAAATTATACAATAAAGGTTCCGTTCATTGTTTGTTCCCGGCTTTTATGCTATACTTTGTCCATATATACATTAATATAGAACCAACGGTTCGGGATAGAGTTTTGGGAGGAATGGAAAGTGATTAAGTCTAAAAGAGGGTTGATTTTGGGATTCTTGGTTTTGGGGGCAGTTGCAGGGTGCATCGGCTGCGGAAATCGGAAGGCTCAAACGGATAACCACATTAAGATAAGCCTTTATGATTTTAAAATGTTGGGCGAATATACGGACTATGTGGAAGCGCAGGTGCCGGATGCAGAGATTGAATGGAGCGTGGGAAAGAACACATTGGATTTTTACACCTATCTGCAAAAACACGACGAACTGCCGGACATTATGACAACCAGGCGTTTTTCGGTGCTGGATGCACAGCCGCTGAAGGACAGTCTTTTGGATTTGAGCGAAACGGAGCTGGCTTCATCCTACCACAGTGTTTACTTAGATAAATACAGAAACGAGGATGGTACGGTGAACTGGCTGCCGGCTCCGGGAATTTTTGACAATCTGGTTGCAAACAAGGCTTTGTTTGAACAGTATCAGATTCCGCTGCCCACAGATTATGACAGCTTTGTAGAAGCCTGTCTGGCATTTGAAGCAAAAGGAATCCGTGGATTTGCCAGCGATTATGCTTACGACTATACCAGCATGGAGATTATTCAAGGGCTTTCCATCGAGGCGCTATCCTCGCTGGAGGGGA
This sequence comes from uncultured Clostridium sp., assembly GCF_900547735.1. GTDB lineage: Bacteria > Bacillota > Clostridia > Lachnospirales > Lachnospiraceae > Otoolea. The sequence continues at coordinate 134,432 of NZ_URHZ01000001.1, forward strand.
AAACATGGCGGCACGAATATGAGAACAGGATGACGGCAGGGCTGGACGACGTAGTGTGGCCGGAAGCCTTTGAGCGGATTCAGAATCTGATTGATAAAGGTGTCATAAGGGCGGATGAGGCAGACTGGGACTACTATAAGGTGCACGAGGAATTCATCAACAATCGTATCGCGGTAATCAGGGGAACCGGAGCCATTGCCTCAGAGGCCGTCAAATACGACAACATGGAAGTAGCGGCGCTGCCCTACTTTGGAAGCTCCAGCGAAGAAAACTGGGCGCTGACCTACCCGGTGTTCCAGATAGCGGTCAATCACAGCGCAGAGGAAGATGAGAACCGAAAAAAGCTGGTGATGGAAGTGTTGAATGCCATGTTAAACCGGGACGCACAGCTTATTTTAAATGAAAAGATTGGCGCGCAGATCTCCTACAACAAGGATATCACCCTTCCACTGCCGGAGGAAATGTCCCAGATGGAGCCGCTGATTAAAAAGAATCATATCTATATCAGAATCGCTTCCAATGACTTTTTTAAGACGTCGCTGGACGTTTTTTCCGGGATGGTGTTAGGAGAATATGATGCAGAGCAGGCATACCGGGTATTTGACGATAGCCTGAATAGCGCGGGGGCTGTGCCGGAGCAGACGGTGGTAACCTTTGAACAGAGTTATCCGTATGCGTGGGATTCCGAAAAAGGGAATGCGGCCGGTTCAAGTATTGCCAATACGGTCTGCAAAGCGTTGGGGGCAGACGTGTTTGTCATGCCGTTTTACAACGTTACCTGCGGAGTTTATGCCGATGGGCAGACCAAGGCGGAAATGGGGTATCCAGCGCAGGGACACTCGATTGTCATGGGGGCAGTTACGGGAAGCGAGTTGGAGAATTTATTGAAGCAGTTGGTTGCACAGACCGATGAGGCGTATCAGCTGCCGATCGTCAGTGGTATCACGATGGAAATCAAACAGACGGAAAACGGCTTTGAACTGACCGGCTTAAAGGTCAGAGGAACGGAACTGCCGCCGGATGATGTATTTAACTTTGCTTATTCCGATAAAGCCGGGAGAGATGTGACAAATGCGCTTCAATACGTCGGAGGAAGCGAAAAGTTCCCGGCAGTGGAAGGAAAGAATCTGCAGTCGGTCTGGACCGAATATCTTACAGAGGGGAATCAGCCTCTGGCGCCATCGGACTATCTCGTATTAAGCAAATAGGAGCGGAATATGAAGTTAAAGCTGCGTCGCATCGTCCTGCAACTGTTATTGGCTGGGGCAATTATACTTCTGGTATTTGTCCCATATACCCGGTATATGACCCGCCAGGTCCGAAATGAGAGCGCCCAGCATCTGGAAGAGCTGTTTCTTCAGGTCAACAACACTTTCTCCAGTGTTGTGTCCCGCACATGGGGTATCCTGCATGGCTGGGAGATGTCTATTCAGGAAAAGGGCGGAGATCAGAATGGGCAAAAGCAACTGGAAGCGTATATGGAAGAGCAGAAAGAAGCCTGGGACTTTATTGAAGTCTACTTCCTGGATAAAAACGGAAATTATATGACTCTTTCCGGCCGGAACGGCTATTTTGATTTGGGGGACAGCCTTTTTTCCCTGATGAACGAGAAGAGGGATATCGTAGTCAATAATACACTCAGCACTGGGGAGTCGATCTTTCTGTTTGCGGTTCCCGTAAACGAGGGCAGGCTGGGGGACTTTACCTTTCGGGCAGTCGGTGTCTCCTATCATCAGAATACCCTGATTAATCTGCTGAAAATCAACGCCTTTGATAACCAGGCGGACTGCTTTGTCATTTTGCCCAATGGCACGATTGCCATGTCCGGCCAGGAGCGGAAAGAGAAAATAACCTATAATTTCTTTGCCTACCTGGAAAAGGATGCCCGCTTCCGGTATGGAACGCTGGATTCGCTGCGCTCAGATATCCGGAATCAAAAAATGGGAATGGTAGAGTTCTATGAGGGCGGCGTGGATTACTATCTGTCTTATCTTCCGGTTGGCCTGGAAGACTGGACTATGCTGGGACTTGTTCCAAAGGATACGGTCAATGCTAATACCAACAGCCTGCGCATGGTCACGATCGCCGTGATGGGAGCGCTGTTTTTAGGGCTGTCTCTGATGATTATAGCCAGCCTGATCCGCAGAAACCGCAATTTAATCCATGGCAAGGACATAGAGCTGAAATTTAGGGAACAGTTATTTAACCTGCTCATTACAAATGTGGATGATATTTTCATCATGCTCAGTGCGGGAGCAACAGACGCAGAGTATGTAAGTCCAAATGTAGAACGGCTGCTGGGACTTTCCCAGAAGCAGGTGCAGGAGGATATTTTAAAACTGGAGCAGACCGCGCTCCGGGATACGCCGTTACTGACGGCATTGGGAACTCTTCCCATCGGTGAGAACCGCCGACAGGATGGTTACATGCGCAACTTAAGAACCGGGGAACTGCGCTGGTACTGCGCCGTACTGTACCATGAGATGGTGGAGGGCAGTGAGAAATATATCCTGATCCTGTCGGACCGCACCGACGAGAAGAGGAATGATGAGCGTCTAATCCAGGCTCTGGATGTTGCACGGAATGCAAATGCTGCAAAAAGCACGTTTCTGTCAAATATGTCCCACGATATCCGGACGCCTCTCAATGGTATTATCGGCATGACGGCCATCGCACAGGCGAGCTTAGAGGAGCGCGGCAAGATCGAGGACTGTTTAAATAAAATTTCGTTTTCTTCCAAACATCTGTTAGGACTGATCAATGATATTCTGGACATGTCGAAAATAGAGAGCGGCAAGATGACGCTCAATTACGAGAACTTTTCCATGGAACAACTGGTGGAGGGCATTATGGAAATCATAAGGCCCCAGGCATTGGCGAAGAAGCAGACTCTGGAGACGGCAGTCCGGGTTAAAAACCACGAACTTCTCGGAGATACCCTGCGGCTGAATCAGGTGCTCCTAAATCTTCTGTCAAACGCCGTGAAATATACTCAGGATGGCGGAAAAATTCTGCTCTCCGTAGAAGAACGGGACAGGACGTCCGCTAACTATATGGGATTTCGTTTTACGGTAACAGACAACGGACGGGGAATGACCGGAGATTACTTAAAGACGTTATTTGATCCGTTTTCCAGAGAGAAAGGCGCGGAGGTGTCTAAAATACAGGGGACCGGGCTGGGGATGTCCATCTGCAAGGGTATTGTGGAGCTGATGGGAGGAATTATTCAGGTGAACAGCGCTCCGGGAGAGGGCAGCACGTTCATCGTGGATTTATCCCTGCGAATCGAGAAGGAGACGCTTGAAACTCAGGAAAATGCCAAATCCGGGGGAACCGGAGATTTTGACTACCATGGCAGACGCTTTTTGGTCGCCGAGGATAATGAATTGAACGCGGAGATTATCTGCCAGCTCCTTTCCATGGAGGGAGCCGAAGCTGTCCTGGCCCGCAATGGCCGGACGGCGGTAGAAATATTTAACAGTTCCGGTGAGTTTGCTTATGACGCTGTCTTCATGGACATTCAGATGCCGGTCATGAACGGTTATGACAGTGCGCGGGCGATCCGCGGACTTGACCGGCCGGATGCCGGCAGGGTTCCGATTATAGCGATGACGGCAGATGCTTTCGCGGAGGATATCCAGAAAGCCAGGGAGGCCGGAATGGATGCCCATGTGGCAAAACCGATTGACATGAAAGTATTGTCGGAGGCGCTGAGAGAAGTAGTGGTGGATCAAGAACATACGATTGAAGGCGGCGGCCAGGACTGAATACGCGCAGGTTTGCGGCCGTTCCGGGACAGAGCGGCCGCTGTAAGGCCTTGTTTATATGAATATGACATTATAGATATGACATGACAGACAGTTGTCATGTTTCCTCTGATATAATAAGTCATAAAAAGACAAAAAGTGGAGGAATACGGTGATGGCTGAGTCGAGATGTGGTATTTTATGCGGGGAATGTGAATATAAAGAACAGATGGGGTGCAAAGGCTGTGTACAGATTGACAAACCGTTCTGGGGAGAAAGCTGCCTCGTAAAAGTCTGTTGTGAAGAGAAAGAACAGGAACACTGCGGACTGTGTGATGAATTTCCCTGTGACCTGCTGAAGCAGTTTGCCTATGATGAACAGCAGGGGGATGACGGTAAACGCATTGAACAGTGCAGATGCTGGGCAGAAAACGGAAGGTAAAACGAATATCATGTGGAGCGGCCTGTTTTCCGTACAGAGGATATATTCCTGTACGGGGAACGGGCCTGTTTTATATTGGAGGAATACAGGCCCATGAGAGAAAGGCAAATCTGAGCCCGGACAATATTGATAATAATTATTAATATTATTTCTTGACAAAATAAACGGCGTCTGATAGAATAAGGACAAGTTAGTAATAACTAACTGGGAAAAACAATGATTCAGGTTAAACAAAAATATAGATCGCAAAAAGAAAGGAAGAAAACCATGAAAGAATTAATGAACAATTTAAATCAGTTACTTGCAGACTTAAACCTCTTATACCGCAAATTACAGAATTACCACTGGAACGTACAGGGAAAGGAATTTTTCGTCCTGCATGGGAAACTGGAAGAATATTACAACGGAGTAAATGAGGAGATTGACCAGATAGCGGAGCAAATATTGATGCTGGAGGGGCAGCCTCTCGGAAGGATGAAAGATTACCTGGAGATTGGTAAGATTGAGGAAGCTTCCAATGAAAAAGTGGGAGCAGCCGTTATTCTGGAAAATGTCCTGGCCGATTTCAGCTATGTGAAGAGACTTCTCATCAGCGTGAAAGAAAAGGCGGACGAAAACAAAGTATACGAGGTATCCGCGATGGCGGATTCCATGATAGCCCAGTACAGCAAGGCTGTCTGGATGCTCGAACAGTCAAAGTAGAAAACAAAAAATACAGACAATCATTTTAAGGAGGAATTATAATGTCATTAATTGGAAAAGAGATAAGCGACTTCACGGTACAGGCCTATGCAGACGGCAGTTTTAAAGAAATCAGCAAAGCGGATGTAACAGGAAAATGGGCGGTGTTTTTCTTCTACCCGGCGGATTTTACCTTTGTGTGCCCGACCGAGCTGGAGGATTTAGCCAATAAGTATGAGGAGTTCAAGGCAGTGGGCTGCGAGATATACAGCGTATCCTGCGACAGCCATTTTGTACACAAGGCATGGCATGATGCATCCGCAACGATTAAGAAGATTGGATACCCGATGCTGGCCGACCCGACAGGCAAGCTTGCCAGGGACTTTGATGTGATGATCGAAGAGAGCGGGATGGCAGAGCGCGGAAGCTTTATCGTGAATCCGGAAGGAAAGATTGTGGCCTACGAGGTCATTGCCGGTAACGTGGGCAGAAATGCGGACGAGCTGTTCAGAAGGGTGCAGGCATCCCAGTTCGTGGCAGAGCACGGCGACCAGGTTTGCCCGGCCAAGTGGCAGCCGGGAGCCGAGACCTTAAAACCTAGCCTGGACCTGGTGGGACTGATTTAAGGCCCGGTTCAGACACCGGAGAAGATACAAGGTAACCGAACAGGGGAGGAGGACGGAGACTTCTGAAAAGAAGAGGAAGTCTTCCTTCTTTTTTAACCGGAACAGAAAAAAGGACGGCGCATTCCGTATGGGCGGCCATACGGTGAAAGGAGCGGAATTGGAACATTTATATGATGTAATCATTGTCGGCGGCGGTCCGGCAGGGCTGTCGGCGGCTATCTATATGGCCAGGGCCAGATATAAGGTCCTGGTGATGGAAAAGGAAAAGATCGGCGGCCAGATCACGATCACATCGGAAATTGTTAATTATCCGGGAGTGGAGAGAACAAGCGGAAAGGAACTGACGAATTCGATGAAGGAGCAGGCCGAGGCGTTCGGGGCCGAGTTTATCCTGGCGGAAGTATTTGACATGGATCTTGAGGAGGATATCAAGACACTCCGCACGACAGCCGGGGAGTACAGGGCTTTGGGCGTTGTTCTGGCTACGGGAGCAAACCCGAGAAAACTGGGCTTTAAAGGAGAAAAGGAATTCCAGGGCAGAGGCGTGGCTTACTGCGCCACCTGCGACGGAGAGTTTTTTACCGATCTGGAAGTCTTTGTCATTGGAGGCGGTTTCGCAGCGGTGGAAGAAGGAATTTTCCTGACAAAGTATGCCAAAAAGGTGAACCTGATCGTCAGGGAGGATGACTTTACCTGCGCAAAAACCGTATCCGATCAGGTGCGGAAAGAGGAAAAAATCACGGTCCGGTTTCATACCGAGATTGTGGAGGCAGGCGGGGAAACTATGGTCTCCCATGCCCGTTTCAGGGACAATAAGACCGGAGAAGAGTGGACGCATGAAGCGGGAGAGGACGGAGGATTCGGAATTTTCGTCTTTGCCGGGTACGTGCCGAACACCTCCTGGATGGGCGGCAAGGTTGCCTGCAGCAGCCAGGGCTATCTCATCACCGACGAGAACCGGAAGACCAGTGTGGAGGGGGTCTACGGAGCAGGCGACGTGTGCATTAAGAACTTAAGGCAGGTGGTGACGGCAGTGTCGGATGGCGCTGTGGCTGCCACGTCTCTGGAAAAACACGTTTCCGCAGTCCATGAAAAACTCGGAATTCCGGAACTTCTAAGAAAAGACGCTCACATGGAGAAGCTGGGAACCCGCACCGAAAGCCGGAAGAAGGAAACGGAACGGGGCACGGGAGATTCTTTGCAGGAAGGTCGGAGCGGAGAGGGAAACACCTTCTTATCGGAGGAAATCAGGCGGCAGCTATCCGGCCTGTTCGAAAAGTTTGAGAGTAAGGTCATGATAAAAGCGGAGCTGGACGACACCCCGCTGGCGGGGGAGATGAGCGGCTTTCTGGGAGAACTGGAGGGGCTCACGGATCGGCTCATCTGCGTGAGGGAGAGAATGACGGAACAGGAGAAGAGCAGGAGAGAGGCGGACGGCGAACTGTTTCCGGCCTTCCGGATTATGAGGGAGGACGGGAGCGGGGGAAACATCCTGTTCCACGGAGTGCCGGGAGGCCACGAATTTAATTCCTTTGTCATTGCCCTGTATAATATGGCGGGGCCGGGGCAGCCGATCGATGGGGAATTGAAACAGCGTTTTTCATCGCTTGGAAAGGAAATGAATGTGAAAGTCATGGTATCACTGTCCTGCACCATGTGCCCGGAAGTGGTGATGGCCGCACAGAGGGCCGCCTCCCTTTCGGAGAAGGTGACGGGAGAGATGGTTGATCTGATGCATTATCCGGAGCTGAAAAAGAAATATAAGATTATGAGCGTTCCCTGTATGATTGTCAACGACAGCCGGGTTTATTTCGGAAAGAAGAGCCTCGAAGAAGTGGCGGAGATATTGGAGGAGGGATAATCTTGTAAAGCATTCCGGGGACATCACGTTATTCTCTAATTAAGAAAAGCCAAAAAAGATAAAGTACAAAAAATAAAGGAAAAATAAATAAAGGAAAATAATTAAACTAAAAAGCGTCCGGCACTGCGGGCGCTTTTTTCGTCTTAATTCAGGAGAGTTACCGGAACACGCCTGGCTGACAGAAAACCTTCAGGATGGTGCAGGACTTACAGTTATGCCGCGATATACTGAACATGCCGCAATATACTGAACATGCCGTAATATCCCGTAATATCCTGCAGGGCGGCCGCACCCGGAGAGAGTAAAAGGCTCCAAAAGGACGCACCGTGAATCTGTTTGGACATTATCTTGATTATCCTATTGATTTTTCCTTGATTAGCAGTTATATTACATATATGAACAAATGAATAACTGTTCATATGAAAAATAAATAACACTATTAACAGGAGGAGGCAGACAGAAATAAAGCCACCTTTTCCATTAGAAAGGAGAGGAAATACTATGACAAAAAAACAGAAAAAGCAGCTTGGCCGCATTCTTGCCGCCATCGCTATTTTTATTCTTTCGTCCCTGCTTCTGCCGGGACCCGGGGCAAAGACGGCCGGTTATCTCGTCTGTTATGCCGTGATTGGCTGGGATATTGTGTGGAAAGCGGTAAAGAATATTCTGAACGGACAGGTGTTTGATGAAAATTTCCTGATGACCGTTGCGACGGTCGGAGCGCTCTGCCTGGGCGAATATGCGGAGGGTGTTGCGGTCATGCTGTTCTATCAGGTGGGAGAGCTGTTCCAGAGCTACGCGGTCAGCAGATCACGCCGTTCCATCAGCAGCCTGATGGATATCCGTCCCGATTATGCCAATCTGGTGAGGGATGGAAAAACGGTCCGGGTGGATCCGGAAGAAGTGCAGGCGGGCGATATGATTGTCATCAGAGCCGGGGAACGGGTGCCGTTAGACGGAGTGGTGACGGACGGAACCTCATCGCTGGATACCTCGGCCCTGACCGGTGAATCCATGCCGCGGGAGGTGGCCGCAGGCGGCGAAGTGATCAGCGGGTGCATCAACCAGTCGGGAACTCTCAGGGTGCGCGTATCCAAGGCATACGGTGAATCTACCGTATCAAAGATTCTGGACCTGGTGGAGAATGCCGGCAGCAAGAAGTCGAAATCGGAGGCATTTATCACACGTTTTGCAAGGTATTATACACCGGTGGTTGTAATCGCGGCGGTATTGCTGGCCGTAGTGCCTCCGCTAATCCTGGGTCAGGGTTTTGCCATGTGGATTGAGCGGGCTCTGACGTTTCTCGTCATATCATGCCCATGTGCGCTTGTGATTTCAGTGCCTTTAAGTTTTTTCGGAGGAATAGGCGGAGCTTCAAAATGCGGAGTCCTGATTAAGGGCAGTAATTATCTGGAGGCGCTTGCAGACACCGGGACGGTAGTATTTGATAAAACGGGTACGCTTACAAAAGGCACATTTGCCGTCAGCGGCCTGTACCCCGAGGGCGTCACGAAGGAGGAACTGCTTTATCTGGCCGCCTGTGCGGAGAAGGATTCTGGCCATCCAATCTCACGTTCTATCAGAACCGCCTGCGGCAGGGAGCCGGACGGCAGCCGCATTACGGATGTAAAAGAAATTGCGGGCCGCGGCGTTGCGATTGTGATGGACGGCAAGTCCGTACTGGCCGGAAATGCAAAAATGATGGAGCGGGAAAATATCAGCTTCACTCCTGTCAATGAACCGGGAACCGTCATTTATGTGGCAAGGGGCGGAAAATATGCAGGAGCCATTCTGATAGAGGATGAGATAAAGGACGATGCGGCTTTTGCCATCCGTGACCTGAAGAATTCCGGCGTCAGAAAAACAGTGATGCTGACGGGAGACGCCGACGCGGTTGGCCGGAAAGTGGCTGAGAAGCTTAAACTGGATGAGGTTTATACGGAACTTCTGCCGGCAGATAAGGTCAGCCATATGGAAGAACTTTTAAAGGAGACGGGCGCTAATGGAAAACTGGCCTTTGTCGGGGACGGTATCAACGATGCTCCGGTGCTGGCAAGAGCGGATATCGGCATTGCCATGGGCGGGCTGGGCTCCGATGCCGCCATTGAGGCCGCCGATGTGGTTATCATGACGGATGAGCCGTCCAGAATCGCAACAGCCATGCGGATATCCCGGAAGACCCTGCGCATCGTCCGCCAGAATATCGTGTTTGCGCTGGGAGTTAAAATACTGGTTCTGATCTTGGGCGCCCTGGGTTTTGCATCCATGTGGGCTGCGGTATTTGCCGATGTGGGCGTGTCCGTTATTGCCATCCTGAACGCAATCCGCGCTCTGAAGGTGCCGAAGCAGGAGGAGTTTTCCTCCTGCGGGGAAGCAAAAGTGACCGGAAAGACTGCTGCGGCATAGAAAAACGGCAGAAATGAATTTTCAAACACGCTCCAGGACGGAAAGGCGAAAGAAGGGGAGGAATGGAAATGGAAAAGTACGGCAGGGTAGAAGAAATCGGCGAGGCAGTAATACACAGTGAGGAAAGCAGCTCCGTGGAAGTATTTGAGGTCCTGCCGGGAATTAAACTTGTTTACAGCGACTTTTCAGCACGGGAACGGCAAAGCTGCCCGGGGGAGGAAGGCGAGATCCTGGAGATTGACTACTGCCATGAGGGCCGTGAGGAATGCAGATGGATATGCGGAGATTATCTGTATCTGGGGCCGGGGGATCTCTGCATCACGAGGAGGGAGAGCAGCAGCCCCTCCCTCCGGTTTCCGACAGGGCGATACCGCGGGATTACCGTGGTGTTGAACCTGACCGTTCTCCGGACGGTCCCCCTTCCTCTTTTAGACAGCCGGACCCTGGCTCTCGAAGGGATGGCGGATAAATTCTGCCCCGGCAGTCATTTCTTTGCAATGCGAGCCAATGATCATATTGCCCACATTTTCTCAGAACTCTATGATATCCCGGAAGCGGTGCGGAGTGATTATTTTAAGATAAAGGTGCTGGAACTTCTGATGTATCTGCGACTGGTGGATCCGGAGGAACAGCGCCTCGTTGATAGAGAGACAAGGAACCAGATCGGCGTTGTAAAAAATATAAAGGAACGGCTGTGTGAAGACCTGTCACAGGAAGTTACCATTGAAGGGCTGGCGAGAGAATTCTGTATCAGCAAAACCGCGCTGAAGTCAAATTTTAAACTGCTTTATCACGCGTCCGTCAAGGATTATCTGCGCCGGCTCCGGATGGAACGCGCAGCAGAACTTCTTATTCATACCGAAATTCCGGTGAGCGGTATCGCATCGCAGGTGGGATATGCAAACCGGAGTAAATTTGCATCCGTTTTCAAACAACATCATGGAATCTCACCAATGGAGTACCGCAGAAAATGCAGACATGGAGAAAGGTAAACCTTATTGATAATAATTCTCTTCTAAAACTATAGACAAGGCATGCGGTGTTTGTGTATAATGCAGTTAGTTGAAACTAACTCACGGAAATACAATATAACTTATCAGGACAGGAGAGTGAATTATGAGTGTAGTTATCGTAGGCGGACATGACCGTATGGTAGGACAGTACAAGAAAATTTGTAAAAATTATAAATGTAAAGCAAAGGTGTTTACGCAGATGCCGGCGGATCTCGATAAGAAAATAGGATGTCCGGACATCCTGGTGCTCTTTACAAACACCGTCTCCCACAAGATGATTAAATGCGCGCTGGGCGAAGTGGACAGCGAGAGGACGGATATTGTGCGCTGCCATACCAGCAGCGGAACGGCGCTTACGGAAATTCTGGAACAGCGCTGTTCTTGAGTGGCAATGAAAAGTTCGCGAAGCGTGCTTTCCGTTGTTAAAAAACTTGCAGCCGGTAAAAGCGGAACATGGAAATTAAATAAATATAAGGCGGCGCAATAAACAGGTTGTGCCGCCTTTTTTCTTGAGTGGCAATGAAAAGTTCGCGAAGCGTACTTTTCGTTGTTACAAAACGCATTTCAATCGGTCCATTGTACAAAATGAAAAAAATTATTGACATTTAGGTTATACAGTGCTAACCTAAAAATAAAAGTTAGTTGAGTATAACTCGGGAAATGTACATAAAATTATCGTAACGGGAAGAACAAAGAAAAGGAGAATCCGTATGCCTTTGACAATGGCAAGAGAAGGGGATGTAACATCGATCAGACGGCTCTGCGGAAAAGAAGAGGTGCGCAGCCACCTGAAAAGCATGGGCTTTGTGCCGGGGACGTGTATGAGAGTAATTTCCATCCGCGACGGCAACGTGATTGTGACGGTTAAAAATATACGGGTTGCAATCGGGAGAGAGATGGCGGACAAAATTATAGTACTGGCCGGGTAGGCGGCAGCGCAAGAGTTCCGCAAGCGGAACTCTTGGTTCATGATATTTGGTTAGCTTGGACTAATCTTTTCCGGGCTGGTTTGGTACGGGAATAAGGAGGACCGATATGTGGCAGAAAGAACAGGTAATTGAAGAATTCCAGAAAAGGGGAAAGAGAATAACGGGACAGCGGGAAATGCTTCTGGACGTGCTCCTGGAAGGAAACTGGACCAGTTGCAAAGATGTCTATTATGAGGCAAAAAAAAGAGATCCCAAACTGGGGATGGCAACCGTTTACCGGACGGTCAACGCTCTGGAGGAAATTGGGATTCTGACCAGGACTTACCGCTATTCTTTCCCGCCCAGGGAGAACGAAAATATGGATAGTTGAGTAAATTTCTCAACAAGCCATATTAGAATTGACTAACCTGGAAAATATTGGTTATTATCCAGGTGACAAAGCAAAAGAAAATTCCCGTAAAGGAAGTGACACAAGATGAAGAATCACAGATTCTGGGCATGGGCCATGGTATTTTGTTTTGTAATGACAATGTACACAGGGTACAGGCACAAATAGGAGGACAAAAGAATGATGGATTGTTTAAACTGGAAAAAAGCAGGTCTGTTTTTGGGCGGCGTGCTGTTTGGAACAGCCGGTGTCAAGATTCTGGGAAGCAATGATGCCAAGAAATTCTACATAAACAGCCTGGCGGCAGGGCTTCGGGCAAAGGACTGCGTGATGGCTACGGCTACGAATATTCAGGAGAATGCGGAAGACATCATGGCAGAAGCAAAAGAAATTAATGAAAAACGCAGACAGCAGGAAGTATTTGAGGACGAAAGCGGTGAGAAAACCGTGGAAGATTTCAAAGAAACAGAAACCGCTCCCGCCGCCGCGGCAGAGGAGTAAAGAGGTATCCGCCCGGGGAGAAGAATTCCCCGGGCTGTTTTTTGCAGTAAAGATATATTAATGCCGGTATACATAAGAGGAGCGCTTTAATGAAATTTATAATCAGACATGAAATAAGAGGCAGGATCCGGATTCACCTGTACCAGAGGGAGATGAGCATCCGCCAGGCCGATTTACTGGAACACTATCTCAGGGAACTTTCCGGAGTGACCGGGGTGAAGGTATACGACAGGACGGCCGATGCGGTAATTCTCTTCGACGGGGACAGGGAGACGGTTCTGAAAGGAATTTGCAAATTTACTTACGACGATGAACGGCTCTGTGAGATTGTACCGAAGAACAGCGGACGGGCGCTGAACCGTGAATACAAGGAAAAACTGATCCAGAAAGTTATGATTCGTGCGTTTACAAGGATGTGTCTGCCCATGCGCCTGCGGGCCGTTTATACGACGGCGCGGTCGGTGCGGTATATGGCAAAGGGGATTGGCTGCCTGCTGAAAAGAAAGCTGGAAGTGGAGGTACTGGATGCAACGGCAATCGCCGTTTCCATCCTGCGCCGCGATTTCGGAACGGCCGGTTCGGTCATGTTCCTCCTTGGGATTGGCGAACTTCTGGAAGAGTGGACCCACAAAAAGTCGGTGGATGATCTGGCGAGGAGCATGTCCTTAAACATCACGAAAGTTTGGCAGAATGTGGACGGGACGCAGGTGCTCGTGCCGGTCATCGATATCCGTGAAGGGGACATGGTGACGGTACATATGGGAAATGTGATTCCGCTCGACGGCGTGGTGGTTTCGGGCGATGCAATGGTGAACCAGGCGTCGATGACGGGAGAGTCGGTTCCCGTAAGAAAAGAGACGGGAATGTATGTGTATGCGGGTACGGCCATTGAAGAGGGGGAGATTACGTTATGCGTAAAGAAAGCGGCCGGCGCAACACGGTTTGAACGGATTGTCAGAATGATAGAGGAGTCGGAGCAGCTTAAGTCCACGGCGGAGGGAAAAGCCGCCACGCTGGCCGACGCCCTTGTGCCGTGGAGCCTTGGAGGAACGGCTCTCACCTATCTTTTGACCGGAAACGCGACAAAGGCGCTGTCCATTCTGATGGTGGATTTCTCATGCGCCCTGAAACTGGCCATGCCCCTCTCCGTACTTTCTGCCATGCGGGAGGCGGGCGGCTACCGCATCACGGTCAAAGGCGGAAAATATCTGGAGGCGGTTGCCGCGGCGGACACGATTGTATTTGATAAGACCGGGACGCTGACAAAGGCAAAGCCGCAGGTGGCGGACGTAGTCGTGTTTAACGGGCAGGAAAAGAACGAACTTCTCCGCCTTGCCGCCTGCCTGGAGGAGCATTTTCCGCATTCCATGGCAAACGCCGTTGTCAGCGAGGCGGTGAAACGCGGCCTGGTGCATCAGGAGATGCACTCTAAGGTGGATTACATCGTAGCTCACGGAATCGCCACTTATGTGGGTGAGGAGCGGGTTGTCATCGGAAGCTACCATTTTGTCTTCGAGGATGAGGGCTGCCGTATCCCGGAGGATGGAAGAGAGGCATTTGACGGTCTTCCGGTGGAATACTCCCATCTCTATATGGCGATAGGAGGCACGCTGGCCGCAGTCATCTGTATCGAAGATCCGCTGAGGGAAGAGGCGGATGCCGTGATCAGCGCGCTGCACCGTCAGGGTATATCAAAGATTGTCATGATGACGGGAGACAGTGAACGGACGGCCCGGGCGATTGCCGGCCGGGTCGGCGTGGATGAATATTATTCCGAAGTCCTGCCGGAGGACAAAGCCGGATTTGTGGAAAGTGAAAAGAAAAAGGGCCGCAAGGTCATTATGATCGGGGATGGAATCAACGATTCCCCGGCGCTTTCCGCCGCAGACGCGGGAATTGCCATCAGCGAAGGAGCGGAGATTGCCAGAGAAATCGCCGATATCACGATCTCGGAGGACAGCCTCTTTCAGCTCGTCACACTCCGTGCCATCAGCGACGGCCTGATGCGCAGAATCGACAGGAACTACCGGTTTGTAATCGGCTTTAACCTCGGCCTGATTCTCCTGGGCGCAGGCGGTGTGATTGCACCGGCCACATCGGCGCTTCTGCACAATACATCCACACTGGCGGTGAGCCTTAAGAGCATGACGAATCTGTTAGATTAAACCGGCATCGGTAACTGCCTTTTAAATTTATTTCAGCAGTCTCCTGTAGGTCAAATCGATTAAAAAAGCTCCGAGCGGCGCGGTGATCAATATGGCAAGCACCGCCACCGTCAGCACAATATTCCCGCAGGACAGTCCCATTGCAAGCGGCAGTCCTCCGATTGCGGCCTGCACGGTCGCTTTCGGCAGGTAGGCAATCATGCAGAAAACGCGTTCTTTTCTATTTAACCTTGTTTTAACCAGGCAGAATAAAACGCCTGCCATCCGGAAGAGAAGGACTCCGGCGATCAGGAGAATTGCCGCGGGACCGGCGGCAGCGGCATATTTTAAATCGACGGTGGCTCCCACCAGCACAAAGAGCAGGACTTCCGCGCATACCCACAGCTTGTTGAATTTCATCGAAAGCCTGGCGGCCACAATCTCCCGTTTTTCTTTCAGCGCAATACCGACGCACATAACCGCAATCAGGGCAGAGAACGGGATAAAATCCGAAAAACGGTCCTCCAGCGATACAAGGATAAAGGAGAGGCTCAGAAGAATGATGACCTTCACCGTGTCCCTCATATGAAACCGTTTAAAATACCTGGACAGCAAATATCCGAGCAGAAGCCCGGAAGCGATTCCAACCAGAATCGAGATGGGGATTTTTATAAAGGCGGCAGGGGAAATACTGTCGCCCTGGGCAAGGCCGGTGAAGGCGGAAAACATGACGATAACAAAGACATCATCTACCGAGGCTCCTGCCAGAATAAGCTGGGGGATTCCTTTTTTCGTGCCTCGCTCCTCCTCAATCAGCTTCAGCATTTTAGGGACGATAACGGCCGGGGAAACGGCTCCGACTACGGCTCCCATAATCGCCGCATCCAGGATGCTTATGCCCAGAAGACGCGGAGCCAGGACAATCATGCCCAGGATCTCGAAGCAGGCGGGAACAAAACACATCAGAACGGCGGGGCGGCCGACTTTCTTCAAATCGTTGATGTCGAGAGAGAGACCGGCCCTGGTCAGGATAATAATCAGCGCAATCCTCCGAAGCTCCGATGAAATGCCGAGAATGGAACCGTCTATCAGGTTAAAAGCATACGGCCCCAGGATAATCCCGGTAAAAATCATTCCCATCAGGGCGGGCAGATGCATTTTCTTACAAAGCCAGCCCGTAAACATCCCTACAATCATCATTAAAGCAATACTGAGTAACATAACAATCCTCCTGAATTTTATGGCGGAAAACCGCGCGGCAGCGCAGGAATCCCGCGAGAGGGATTCTCCGCCTGCGGCGGGGCGCTTTAGCGGCATAATTCCTCTCCGCCGCAGTGCGATCCTGCCCGGAGAGCTTTTTTATATCATAGGAGCACTTTCCTATGACATAAAAAAGCCGATGGTTTCCGCGTAATCTACGCAGAAGTCATCAGCTTAATAAGCGGTTCCAGTATGTAACACACTGAGGGAGAACTTCATTCCCGTACGCTCTATCATAACTTTTCATGGATGGATTGTCAAGCTTATATTGCCGGTGTTATTTTGCATTTTCTTCCGGCGGTTTCGTGATTCTTAAAAGGAGGTCATGGGCCTCTTGCCCCTGTTTCAAAATCGATTCGCGGTCGGGAATCTCAATATCATGAATCAGAACATTTCTTAATTTCCTCAGCAGGACAATCTGGTTTAAGGTTTCCTGATTTAACAGTTCCATTCGTTTTAAGCGGTTAATATTAAAAGCGCCTTTTGTCTTGGGTGAATTGGGATAGGTGGCGCGGTTGAGATATTTCTCAAGGGGAACCCATTGCTCGAAGAAGTAGTGGATAGCCTGTTCCAGCTCGGGATCCGTCTCATCCTGTCTGAGCCTGAGTTCCTGATAAGTCTGATAGCGCCGTTCACTTCCCGTAATAATCTGATCAATAATCTGCTGGGAGATATTCCGCTTGTCTTTTTCAAACTTGACGGATTTTAAAACGGGTTCGATCTCCCTGACGCTGACCATTTTTAAACGGCTGAGGAGCCGGTACAGCAGCTCGATATTTCCCATGCGGAGTTCAATGTCCTCCGGCCGGAAGTTATTGCTTAAGTAGTTATAGAGGTAAGAGGCCAGATCATACTGGCTGCCGAAGGCGGTGTTCTTGTTGCGGATCCGTTCGTTACCCGCGCTCTGGAGACGTTCCAGGGCAATTTCTCCGACGAGAAGAAGACCGTTCAGTTCATCGATAATGGCAAGCTCTTCATCGGACAGAGTCCCCTGCAGCGGCTTGTAAAGAAGATCGTGTTCCACCTCGGACCAGGCGTGCATTAAAACGGAAGCAACCTGAATTTCGAGCCTGGCGGAAGCGTACTTTTTCTGCTGAGGCGTCAGATTCTCTTCTTTCATGTTCGCGCGGTAATGATTTGCCCAATAGCCGGAAAAACGTTTATTGTAGGTCGGCGGTTTGGACTGTTCGGGAAACTGACGGATCTCCTGGATGGTAAAAAGATCGGCAATCAGGGCATGTACTTTATCACGATCACCCGGAAAGTAGAGGGAAACCCGGACTCCGGACAGATCTGCGATATCCTCATAGATTTCCTTCATATTTTTATAAGGGGCGGTACGTGATGCATTGCGGTGTAAAACCTTGCTTTTTAAGCGCCCCAGATTTTTGGCGCGGGAAGTAACAATGGCACGGATACCGGCAGCCTGCATGGCCTCCTCCAACTGAGCGGCGGCAAGGCGGCCCGCCGTGTCGTAAAAAGTCATTTTTTTCTTATAATTTTCTACAAATTGGTTAATTAAGTCCATTGTGTGTTCCCTCCTTACTTACCTTAATTATATACGAAGAGAGGGACAGATTCAACCTGACATTTTCGGGAAGAAAAATGGAAAATAAAACTGATGTTCTCTTTGTCCCCGGCAACAAAAAAGGTTCACCGAAAAATCACAGTTTGAACGCTCTGTTTTAAGCTCCTTTTCAGCTTTGCATGGTAATTTTATAACCGGGCAGGAAACAACGAAAAGCGCGCTTCGCGAACTTTTCATTGCCACTCAATCAGGGCGGACAGGCCGCGCCTGAACCGCATGGCGGCGGGAACGGCATGAAATGTCTGCAGCCAAAGTAAGGAGGAGTTTTATGCACATTTTAAAGAGAACGGTAACTTTTGTCCTCACAGGAATATTCCTGGCCGTCCCCATGACGGCGATGGCGGCCACGGGAACTAAAATCAGCAGCGTTTCACTGAAGGTTTCATCCGACATAGAGGCGGGCAGCAGCGACAGTGATGTGACGGTCACGACGAGTTCGTCTAAATTCAGCGTCGGGGATATGGAGGTGACAAACGAGCCGGATGATGAGTGGGACGACGGCGACAAGCCCAAGGTGAAGGTGACGCTGGAGGCGGAGGACGGCTATTATTTTGCCTCGGGATTTGCAAAGAGCAGCGTAAGTCTCAGCGGATCCGACGCCACGGTCACATCGGTCAGCAGAAGCAGCAGTAAGCTGGTGGTCTATATTACTCTCGATGCCCTGGACGGTGACGACGGCGACTACGATCTGGATGTGGACGGACTGGAATGGGATGAGACGGACGGCGCTGCTTCGTGGGATGACAGCGGGGATGCGGTGAAATATGAGGTGCGGCTGTACCGGGGCAGCAGTGCCGTGACGTCGGTCCTTACAACCTACAACACGAGTTATGATTTTTCCGGCTATATTACAACAAGCGGGTATTATACGTTTAAGGTCCGCGGGGTATACAACTCCTCCAACAAAGGAAGCTGGGAGGAGTCTGATTCCTGGTACGTATCATCCGACGAAGCTTTAGAGATCAGCTCGGGCGGCACTTCCGGTTCCTCCGGCACATCGTCGGGACCGGGCAGCGCCTCGGGTGAAGGCGCCTGGCTTCAGGATGACGTCGGCTGGTGGTACTGCAATGCGGACCGGAGCTACACGGTGAATAACTGGCAGTATATCAACAATAACTGGTATTATTTTAACGGAACCGGATATATGGTGACAGGGTGGGTGGATTGGAATTCCAACTGGTATTACTGCGGAAGTGACGGGGCGATGCTGTCGAATGCCGCTACGCCGGACGGGTATTACGTCGGAAGCGATGGAATCTGGATTCAGTAGCGCTGCGGGGATTATTAAAAGAGAAAAGAGGAGATTACCATGAAAAATAAAATTACAGGAATACTATTAGGAGCCGGAATATGCACGGCGGCAGTGATGGGAACAGGACTGGTGAGTTATGCCGGTACAAATGCGTCCGGAGCCGGAGAACAAAGAACTTTGAAAGATGACGGTGGTTTAATGGCTAAGATTGTGTCGATCGACGACGATACGCTGACCGTCACACTGGCGGAACGGCCGGGAGCACAGAACGCGGATGGAGAAACTCCGCCGGAGAAGCCGGCAGACGGGCAGACGCCGCCTGAAAAACCGGCAGACGGAGAGACACCGCCCGAAAAACCGGCAGACGGAGAGATGCCGCCCGAAAAACCGGCAGATGGAGAGACACCGCCCGAGAGACCTGCGGACGGAGGAACGTTGCCTGAACTGCCAGCGGACTTTAAGGACATGACGGAAAAAACGGCCGGAGGGCGAGCCGGGAAGATGGAAATGAAATTTTCAGAGGAAACAAGCGTTGTGACGCTCTCTTCTTCTACAACGGTTACAAAAGGAAGCGGGCATGAGAGCGCAGATACTGCAGCGCTGACCGAAGGTGCGGTAGTGCGGATCGTACTGGACGGAACTACGGTGGTAAGTATTGACATCATGGGAGAAACAGAATAAAATTGAGAAGATACGGAGCGAATCTCCTGAGAGCGGCTACTCTCAGGAGATTTTTTTTTCGTTTAGGGAGGAATGCTCCATCAAGATACCCGTCCTTCGGGCCTTTACCGGTTTTGCACAAATACACCCGGACGAAACATCAAAAATGATAAAACAATTATCAAGAACAAGACTATATTTACAATCCTTTTTCTGCAATAATTATAGAAAATAAACATAAAAAGCAAAAAGGAGAAGGGGAATATGTGGGATTTTACTAAAATTATGGAGGCGGTTAACGGGCTGGTGTGGAATAACGCCCTGGTAGCATTGTGTCTGATTACGGGCCTGTATTTTACATTCCGGCTGCGTTTTCCTCAAATCAGGTTTTTTAAAGAAATGGTGAGACTGCTTCTGCACCAGGAGAGCAGCGGGGAAAGCGGGATAACGCCGTTCCAGGCGTTTGCGACTACAATTGGTTCCCGTGTCGGCATGGGAAGCGTTGCGGGCGTGGCGACCGGCATTTATTTTGGAGGACCGGGGGCGGTCTTCTGGATGTGGGTTCTGGGTCTGCTGGGGGCAGGCACGGCGCTGGCGGAATCAGCGCTGGCACAGGCATACAAGGATAAAGTGAACGGCGAATATGTGGGCGGACCGGCGCTGTTTATTGAAAAAGGAATCAAGTGTAAACCTTATGCGGTGGTGTTTGCCCTGGCAACCATATTGGGACCGGGGATCCTGATGCCGGGACTGCATGCCAATTCCCTTGCCAGCACATTCCAGAGGGCATTCGGGACGAACATGATAACGGGCGGCGTCATTCTGGCGGTTTTACTTGCCGTTGTTACCTTCGGCGGAGTAAAGCGCATCGGCCGTTTTGCGGAAAAGGCGGCTCCGGTTATGTGTCTCGTTTACATGGGGCTTGCAATTGGGATCCTGTTTATTTTCGGAAAGAATATTCCTTCGGTGTTAGCTGATATCATAACATCCGCATTCGGGCAGAACGCCGTTTTCGGCGGAATCGCCGGTTCGGCAATCATCTGGGGAGTGAAAAGGGGCGTCTATTCCACCGAGGCCGGACAGGGCTCCGGCGCCATCGTATCGGCGGCAGCGGAGTGCACACATCCGGCAAAACAGGGACTGATTCAGGCATTGTCGGTCTATATCGTTTCCTTTATTGTCTGCACCTCGACGGCCATTATCCTCCTGCTCAGTAAATCCTACAATGTAATCGGGCCGGACGGAGCGTCCTTCCTTGTGGAATATCTTCCGGGAAGCCCCTATGGGATAGGGTGGACACAGGATATCCTGGAATCCGTTTACGGTACGCTGATTGGCGGAAAGGTGTTTGCAGTTATCATCTCGCTTTTTATTTTCACCAGTTTGATTGGTTACTCCTACCAGGCGGAGAGCAATACCAGCTACCTGTTTAAGGGAAATAAAACGGCAATCACAATTATGAGAATTATCTTTATTATCTCCACGTTCTCGGGTGTCCTGATCAACGGCGGAGTCGTCTGGACGATGGGAGATACCGGAGCCGGTCTCATGGCATGGCTGAATATCATCGCAGTGTTGATTTTATCAAAGCAGGTGGTTGCAATTCTGAAGGATTTTGAGAAACAGAAAGCGGAGGGCAGGGATCCGGTCTTTGATCCGGAACAGTTTGGGATTTCCGATGATACGGGAGTCTGGCGCAATTTGAAAAAATAAAGGAAGGAATGGTTATTATGGCAAATACGGTTGAAATAACTCAGGCAGCCGCGGAAACTCCGGTGCTCCGGGAGGCGGCTTTGGAAAAAGAACTGGTATGGATCAATCCGGGTAAAACGGATTTTACTACAGGAACAAAAGGGCAGGAGCTGACCATGGCGGATATTGACGACGCGGAGGAGAGACTGAAGCGGTTTGCCCCGTTCATTATGCAGCGTTTTCCGGAAACAAAGGAGAGGGGAGGCCTGATTGAGTCCGTGCTGAAACCGATCCCCAATATGCAGAAGCTGCTGAACGATACGTATCATGCCGGCCTGGAGGGCAGACTGCTTTTAAAACAGGACAGCCATCTGGCGATTGCCGGCTCCATCAAAGCGAGGGGCGGCATTTATGAGGTGCTCAAGCACACGGAAGACCTGGCTTTAGAGCACGGCCTCATTAACCCGGAGGAATCCTATGCCCGGCTTGCATCCGAAGAAAACCGCCGGTTTTTCAGCCGCTATACGATACAGGTGGGCTCCACCGGAAATCTGGGAATGAGCATCGGGATTATGAGCGCCGCCATCGGATACAATGCAGTTGTACATATGTCCGCAGATGCGAAACAGTGGAAAAAAGATCTGCTGAGGAGCCGCGGCGTGACCGTTATCGAATATGAGTCGGATTACAGCGAGGCGGTAGTAAGCGGCAGAAAATTGTCGGACCAGAATCCAAACAGTTATTTTGTGGACGATGAAAATTCCAGAAATCTGTTCCTCGGGTATGCGGTAGCGGCAAAACGCCTTGTTATGCAGCTTAAGGAGCTGGGAATTACCGTGGATCAGGCTCATCCTCTGTTCGTCTACCTTCCGTGCGGAGTGGGCGGAGCGCCGGGCGGCGTGAGCTTTGGCCTGAAGCAGGTGTTCCGGGATGCGGTGCACTGCTTCTTTGTGGAACCGACACAGGCTCCCTGTATGCTTGCAGGAATGGCGACAAAACTCCATAACGCCATATCCGTACAGGACATAGGCCTGACCGGACTGACCCATGCGGACGGACTGGCGGTAGGGCGGCCTTCCGGTTTCGTGGGAAAGGTCATGGAACCGATGCTGAGCGGCATTTTTACAATCCGGGACGGGAATCTCTATGAATATATGAGAGATCTGCTCAGTACGGAAGATATTTTCCTGGAGCCCAGCGCCTGCGCGGCTTTCACGGGTCCGGCCCATCTGAATGTCTATCAGGAGACGCGGGACTATATAAAGGAACAGGGACTTCAGGATAAAATGGCCGGGTCCGTCCATATCGCATGGGCGACGGGCGGCAGTCTGGTTCCCGATCATGTCAGGGAAGAGTATAAGAATACATACCTGTAAAAACGGTGATTCGGGAAGAAATTACAATGGAAAAAACAATAATCACAATGGAAAAAACAATAATCGCAACGGGTGGGAACAGTCAAAATCCATAAAAAGAAGTGCAATTTCGAGAATATATTCTGAGCGGCGCGCATGCTAGAATGAAGTCATCAACAGGAGATAGCAAAGAAAAGGAGAATGAGGGATGTTAAAGAAAACACATGAAACGGACCCGGAACTTTACGGATTGGTAGTGGATGAGTTACACAGACAGGAACATAATATTGAGATGATTGCCTCCGAGAGCACGGCTCCGCTGGAAGTAATGGAACTTAGCGGCTCCATTTTCACCAATAAGACACTGGAGGGGTATCCGGGGAAACGGTTCCAGGCAGGTTCTGATGTGGCGGATAAAGTGGAAGTGCTGGGCGTGGAAAGAGCAAAAGAATTATTTAAGGCCGACCACGTCAATATCCAGTCCTATTCCGGCTCTACGGCAAACTACACCGTGTTTGCGGCGGCTCTTAACCCCGGCGACACCATTTTAAGCATGAGGCTGGATCAGGGCGGCCATTTGACACACGGAAGCGCAGCCAACTGGGTAAGCAAGATTTACCACCATGAGTTTTACGGGGTGAACCAGGAAACGGAAATGATTGATTACGACGAGCTTGAAAAGAAGGCAAAAGAGGTTAAACCGAAAATGATTATTGCCGGCGCCAGCTCCTACCCAAGGCTGATTGATTATGAGAGAATGGCGGAGATTGCAAAGGAAGTCGGAGCCTATCTGATGGTGGATATGGCCCACATTGCGGGACTGGTTGCCGCTGAGGTGATTCCAAGCCCTATCCCATACGCGGATTTTGTTTCCTCCTCCACGACAAAGACATTCTGCGGAGCCAGAAGCGGAATGGTGTTCTGCAAAGCCGAGCATGCAAAAATGCTGGATAAGGGAACGTTCCCGGGCTGCCTCGGTTCCATCCACCTTGCCACGATGGCGGCGAAAGCATGGTCATTTAAATATGCGGCAACCGACGAATTCAAGGCAATCATGAAACAGGTGCTGATAAATGGAAAAACACTGGCGGACGAGTTAAATAAACACGGATTCCGCGTTGTGAGCGGAACGACGGACAATCACCTTGTAATGGTAGATTTGAGGCCAAAGGGGCTGACCGGAAAACAGTTCCAGATCGCCCTTGATAAAGTGGGAATCACGGTCAATAAAAACCAGATCCCGTTTGATACGGCATCCCCGTTTGTGACAAGCGGAGTCCGCATCGGAGTTACCTCTATAACCCAGAGGGGGCTCAAAGAGGCGGAAGTAAAAGAAATCGTAGAAATTATGGATCAGGTAGCCGCGGCTCCCGAGGATGAGGCCAATCTGGCGGACTGCAAAGCCAAAGCCGAAGCGCTCATCGCCAGATTCCCGTTATATCCGGCGGGAAGCTTTGAAGTATAATTTATATAGAACATCATTTCAACGGTTCGTGCCCGCCTTCTGTAAATCAGCGATTATGGAAGACGGGTATTTTTTATATCATAGGGTGCGCCTATGATATAAAAAAGCCCTCCGGGCAGGATGCGCACTCGCGCGAAGAGGTAATATGCCGCTAAGCGGCAGCGCCCGGCGCGAAAGTCCGGCGAGCCGGACTTTTTTTAGGAGCAGGAAAAAGCAGCGGAAAGCAGAGTAAAAACAGCGGAAAGGCAGGCATATCATGACGGTCACGGAGCAGAAACAGGAGTTACGCAGGGAAGTAAGAAAAATGGTGGAGGGGCTCACCAATAAATACTGTGAGCAGGCGGATCAGGCAATCTGCCGGTCGGTCATCCACTTTGCGGGGTATCAGGAGGCGCGGACCGTTTTCTGCTATGTCGGCACGAAAGATGAGATCAACACGGTCCCCATTCTGAAGGACGCCCTGAGAAGGGGAAAACGGCTGTGCGTACCAAAATGCATTTCCAGAGGAGTGATGGAGGCGTTTTATCTGGACGCTCTGGAAAGCCTGAAAATCGGGCACTATGGGATTTTGGAGCCTCAAAAGAGCGCGGCGGCCGTACCTCCGGAAGCGATCGACCTGGCGATTATCCCGTGTCTTTCCTGCGGCAGTGACGGAAAACGGCTGGGTTATGGCGGAGGTTATTACGACAGGTATCTGTTAAAGACGAAGGCGCAGAGGGTATCCCTGTGCCGGGGGAAGATTATGAGAGAGGATATTCCTGTCGACGGTTATGATCAGGGGATGGATTATGTTATTTCTGAAAAAGGGATTATGGTGGTGAGAAAATAGAACGCCGACGGGATGGCAGGGGCGGGATGGGAGAGGGGGCTTCAGTCCCGGATTTTAGGCGGCCGCGGGTGGGGAATTCGGGCAGAAAAAGTTCCTGCGGGAAATGCTTGCTTTTTCTCCCATTTCTTTTTGGGGATGAATATTGTAAGATTAAGGTACGGGAAATGAGCAATAACGGAGAGGGGATGAAACATTGTTTATACAGAAAAAGGAATGGGGACAAATCAGGTGGCTGCATATACCGGACAAATCGGCGGTGAATCAGACGATCAATGTGGGGTTTACGGAAATTGCCCCGGGAAAAAGGCAGCCGCATCATGTCCACTACGGACAGGAACAGTTTATCTATATTATCGAAGGGGAAGGGCTCTATATTGTCAATGGCAGGGAGCAGGTTTATAAGGCGGGCATGTATCTCTATATGGAGCCGGACTGCACGCATGAGACGGTGAATCTGGGAGAGGGCGTTTTAAAGGAGCTGCTGATTTCAAATACGGCCACCAGTTCTTCCCTGATTGAAATAAAGGACAGCACGGCGGCCGGTAAACACAGTTCCAACATGATTTACACGGCGATAGAGGCGATGCGCACACAGGTGCTGGAATCTTTGCACCTTCCGGTTACTGTTTTTGATGAGGCCGGGGAGGTGGCATGGAAGGGAATGTATTTTCCAGGCTACTGCATTAAAACATGCCATATGGCGGAGGGGGAGGAGGAACCGTGTCCCTGTCTGAAAGCGGATGCGCTGGCCGAGAACGGCGAGGAGATGCAGCAGTTTTTATGTCCGTACGGCCTGACGGTGTTCCATCTTCCCGTCGTCTATAAAAATTCACGGATTGGGACGGTGAGGGGAGGCCATATCCTCTTGTCGGAGTCGGATTCCAGAGTGCATGAGGGCGTTTACGACACCCCGGAAAGCTCCGTCATCGGAATCCGGAAAATTTTAAAACAGATTGTAAAAAGCATTCTGAGCATCTGTGAGTTTAACGAATCCAAGCTTGAAATGATTGATAAGGACAGGCAGATCCGGTTGTCGGAGGAGAGACTTTACACGGTAAATGATCAGGTGACGAATTTAAAGATTAACCACCATTTTCTGTTCAATACGTTAAACTGTATGGCGGATATGGCATTGACCGGAAGCCGGGATTCCCTGTATGATTCGATCATTAATCTGGCAAAGATGTTCCGCTATACGATGGCGGTGGATTTGAGGTTTGTGTCGCTTGAATCGGAACTGGAATATCTCGGAACCTATCTGGATTTGCAGAAACTCCGCTATGGAAAGTCGCTGGAGGTCACGTATCGGATTGACGATGCCATGAAATCGGTCATGGTACCGTTTAATTTCCTGCAGCCGGTGGTGGAGAATGCATTTACCCACGGTTTTGCCGACGTGGACGGCAGAAGGAAGATCCGCATTGAGGTGGAGCCGGACGGAGAGAAGGCGGAAATCCGCGTTTATAATAATGGAAGCAATGTGGATGAAGTCACGTTAAACCGCGTAAAGAGGAGTCTGCCGAACAATAACGGCCATGGGCTTTCTTTTATCTATGATAAGCTGAAGGCGGCTTATGGGACGGAGTTTACAATGGATATCTGCTCGGGGGAGAAGGAGGAAACCTGCGTCAGCGTCACGGTTCCCGCCCGCGCCGGAGAGATCCGTTGTCAGGAAAGATAAGGGGATGATACGGTATGGTTAAGGCAATTATAGTGGACGATGAACCGGCTGTAGCGGCAATTATCACGCATTTTATTGAAAGAGAGCATATTCCCATAGAAATAACCGGAACGGCCGTGAACGGAAGACAGGCCGTGGAGATGATTAAAAAGCAGGACCCGCGGCTCGTTTTCCTGGACATACAGATGCCGCTGATGAACGGGTTCGAGGTGATGAAGGAATGTCCCGATATTCATTATATTATCATAACGGCATATGAATCTTTTGAATATGCGCAGCAGGCGCTGAGGCTGGGGGCCAAGGATATTTTATTAAAACCCGTGGAATATAAGCAGTTTATCCAGGCGATTACGAGGGCAATCGGCTGGCAGTTTACGCCGAATGCAATGGTAAACAGCATCCTGGAATACATAAACGGCCACTACACCCGGAAGGTGGAGTTAAACCAGCTTGCCCAGATGCTTTACACGACGCCCAGCCATATGGCGCGGTTATTTAAAAAACATATGGGGATCAGTATGGTGACTTATGTCAACAAAGTGAGGATTGAGAAAGCCGTGGAACTTTTGAATGACGGCCAGTACAGTATAAAAGCGGTGGCGGAGCTGACCGGCTACGACAGTCTGAACAATTTTTATAAATACTTTAAGATCCACATGGGGATGACGCCTGCGGCCTACTGCCAGAAGCTCAAGACAGGCGGCCGGGAAGATGGGACGAAAAGCCCTTCAAATGAACTTTAACTAATGGCCGTCAGGGGAAAGTCTGCATAAATCCGTAAAGAAAAACGCAAAAACAGGAATATATCGTGCATCGGATCAATGGTATGATTGTCTTATCAAAATACGAGGAGGTCTGTCCGATGAATCTGATCAAAGGAGCCGAAGTCGCAGATGCCATGATCCGGAAGATGAAGGGGTCTATGGAGTTTCAGGAGGGCAAAAAACCATGCCTTGCGATTGTCAGGGTTGGTGAAAAACCGGATGATATTGCATATGAGAGAGGAGCGGTAAAGCGCCTGTCCTCTCTGGGAATAGAATGCAGGCTGGAAATACTTCCGGCCGATGTTACCCAGGAGGAATTTATCGGGCGTTTCAGGGAGGTAAATGAGGATGACGGCGTGAACGGGATACTTTTACTCCGTCCGCTGCCGAACCAGCTCGATGTGTCCGCTGCCGAGAATATGATAAGTCCCGATAAGGATGTGGACGGGATCAGCCCGGTCAACACGGCCAGGATTTATCTGGGAGAAGAGAACGGCTACGCCCCCTGCACGGCCCAGGCCGTCATGGAAATTCTGGATAATATGGACTGTGGACTGCGGGGTAAAAAAGTCGTGATTGTAGGCTGCGGAAAGGTGGTCGGAAAGCCGCTGTCCCTGCTGATGCTGGGAAGGGACGCGACGGTGACCGTATGCAACGAGTTCACGCACGAACTGGAGAAGGAATGCAGAAGCGCCGAAATATTGGTGGCGGCCGCCGGAGTGAGGAAACTTATAAAAGCGGAACACGTATCACCGGAATGTATTGTCATCGACGTTGGAATCAACATGGATGAAAACGGAAAGCTGTGCGGGGATGTGGATTTTGAAAACGTCGCCCCCGTCGTAAAGGGAATCACCCCCGTACCCGGCGGAGTGGGTTCCGTCACCACGTATGTGCTGGCTAAGCATGTGATGCAGGCCGCGGGAATTGCAGTTTAAAAACGTCAACAGGACACCAGACAATTTTAAAAGTCTGGTGTCCTGTTGACGTTTTCAGGGGATGGAATCAGCGAAAAAGAGCATGGAAAGTTAATTGTGCGCCATACAATTCTCCTGTTTTAGTGGTACAATGTTAATGCTATAATTACGGTGAATTCGATACTGCGGCTGAAACGCAGTGAGAAATAAGGAGCAGACTGCAGGATGGACGAAAGAATGAGAAGAAGCCGTAAACGTGTAACAGAAGAAAACACCGGGATTTGTACGGTAAGATCAAAGAGCGGCTTACCGAAGCGCCGTAAGAAAAAGAAGAGAAGAAATGCGGGCAGATTACCCGCGGGATTTAAAATGATATTTGCCGGAAGCGCGGCGGCATTTATATCGGCCTATTGCCTGTTCGGCCTGAACTATAAAAACAAGTTTCTGCCCAATACAATGATTGGAGGAATCCCTGCCTCCGGCCTGACTGCGAATGAGGTAAAAAAACGGTTAGACGGGGCTGTCGGCCGCTATGAACTGGTTCTGGAAGAACGGGGCGGGAGCGAAGAACGGATTTGCGGCAGTGAAATCGGTCTGTCCCCAATTTTCGACGGAACGATGGAAGCAATTTTGAAAGAACAGAAGCCGTTATTGTGGGGATTCCGGTATTTTGGCGGAAAAAAGGAATATCTGCCCGTGTCTTCGGTGGTATTTGACAGAGAAAAGCTGGCAGTTGCAATAGATTCCCTTGATTGCATGAATCCGGAACTGATTACGGAACCGGCCGGCGCATACCTTGCCTGGGAGCCGGAGAAAGGACTTTCGATTGTTCCGGAAGAAATGGGGAATTCCCCGATCCGGGAGCGGCTTTTGGAGGAGATTGCCGATGCGGTTTCAGGGTTAAAAAGCCGGATTTCCCTGGATGAATCGGGCATTTATAAGGAGCCGGAAATTACCGGGGAAGATCCCGGCCTGATAAGCAGAAACGAGGCATTTAAACCCTATACGGATGTGACCGTAACCTACCGTTTCGGCAGCCGGACGGAGGTACTTGACGGAAGCCGCACCCTCAACTGGCTAGCAAAAGGCAGCGGCGGGGAGGTTACCGTAAATAAGGAGGAAGCGGAGGCGTATGTGCAGGAGCTGGCGGAGAAGTACAACACGGCTTACCGGACAAAAGAGTTAAAGACTTCCTACGGACCGGCCGTGACACTGACAAAGGGGCATTACGGCTGGATGATTGACAAGGAGAAGGAGGCCGCGGCTCTGGTTGAGGTGATAGAGAGCGGAGAGAGCCGGGAGAGGGAACCTGTTTACCGGCAGACGGCGGCCAGTCATGACGGCCCGGATTACGGGGATACTTACGTGGAAATGAACCTGACCGCCCAGCATCTGTATTTTTATAAAGGGGGAAAACTTCTGCTCGAATCGGACTTTGTCTCCGGAAATGAATCAAAGGGCTGGAGCACCCCGGCAGGCGCCTATGAGCTGACCTACAAACAGCGCAATGCGGTGCTCCGGGGAAAGAATTACAATACCCCCGTTACATACTGGATGCCGTTTAACGGAAATATCGGGATGCATGACGGATACTGGCGTACCAGTTTTGGAGGAACGATCTATAAAAAGAATGGTTCCCACGGCTGTATCAACCTGCCTCCCGCCGTGGCCAAAACCATTTATGAAAATATAAATGCGGGAATTCCCGTGCTGTGTTACCACCTGGAAGGAACGGAAAACGGAAAAACCACATCCGTTCCGGCCGGAAAGGCGCCTTCATCCTCACCGGCTTCCGGAACTGGGAACGCGGCGCAGGGAGGAACAGCGGCACAGCCGGAAAACAAGAATGGGACGGCGGGACAGCAGAGCAATTGGCCGGAAGTTCCACAGCAGGGGAACCAGCCCGGAACGGCGGAATCCCGGGAGAACCAGCCGGGAGTGCAGTCTCCGGTAAATCCGTCCGGAACGGAACAGCCTCAGGCGGGACAGCCGGAAACCGAACAGCCGCAGGCCGGTCAGCCGGGAATGGAACAGCCGCAGGCGGGTCTGCAGGGAACGGCGGAATCCCGGAAGAATCAGCCCACAGTGCAATCTCCGGTGATTCCGTCCGAATCCGCCCAGTCACCGGACGGCGGTCAGGGCCCTGCAGGACCGGGAAACACAGTCGGCGGGGAGGGCGGACAGCCGGTCATCCCTCCTGTCGGCCAGTCAACCGCCCCGCAATGACCGGAGCTTCAGCCTAACCGAAACCAACCGTACCGCAGAATAAAGGAGAACATTATGCCAATCAATTCTTTCGACGAATATCCGATGTCATGGAAACCGGATAAAGAGGAGCTGACCTATCCCATCTACTATTGTCTTGCGGATATGCTGGAACGTGATATCAGGGGCGGAATTCTGACCGCGAATACGAAGCTGCCTCCCCAGAGGGAGCTGGCCGATTTCCTGGACTTGAATCTCAGCACAATCACAAAAGCATATAAACTTTGTGAGATGCGGGGACTGATTCATGCGATAACCGGAAAGGGAACCTTTGTAGCCCCCTACGCCAACGTGCCCACTTCGACGGTGGAGAAGAGCACCGGCCCCAGGATTGAGCTGGCGCTCATCCATCCCTTTTATGAGTCAAATGCAGCCATCCGTGATTTGACGGTTGAACTACTGAAAAAACCGTTTTCGGAGCAGCTATTTGAATATTCCCATCCGCTGGGCGACCGGGGGCAGATTGTAACCGCGGCCGGGTGGCTGAAACGGTTTGGCCTCGATGCGGACGAACATAAGACGATGATTGCCGCAGGAGCCCAGAATGCCCTGGCAACGGTTCTGTCGACCCTCTTTGAGGCAGGGGACCGCATTGCCGTCGATACTTACACCTACCCTAATTTCATCAGCCTGGCAAACCTTCTTTACCTCCAGCTTGTCCCGATTGAAAGTGACGAATGGGGAATGCGGCCCGATAAGCTGGAAAATGCCTGCCTGCTTCAGAAGGTCAGGGGAATCTATATGATGCCGGCGGGGGGAAATCCCACCAACCATGCATTTTCCGCACACCGCAAAAAGGAAATAGCAGAGATTATACGCAACAGGGATTTAATCGCAATTGAGGACGACAATTATGCCGCTTTGATGGAGCCGCTTTACTCGCCTCTGACGCTGGAAGCGCCGGAGCACTGCATTTTTGTCAGCGGCCTCTCAAAACCGCTCTGTCCGGGACTTCGGATTGCCTATCTGTGTCTGCCGGAGAAATACATCAATGCGATGGAACAGGGAATGTTCAGCCAAAATCTGAAAATTTCCTCCTTAAATATGGAAATTGCCGCCGAGATAATCAGAAGCGGGATGGCGCACAAAATCATACAGAAGAAACGGGCGGCCGCAGTGGAGCGCAACCGGATATACGCCTCATTTTTCCCGGAAAGCGGCCTGCGGAAAGAGTCGTATTACCAATGGCTGGAGCTTCCAAAACAGTGCAGCGGAAAACAGTGTGAGACGGAGCTTAAGTATCAGGGCGTGAGTGTCTTCGGAGCCGAGCGTTTCTCAGTGGGAAATCAAGTGAGGGCCAACGCGGTCAGGGTAGCCACCTGTTCGGCCCGGTCGGATGAAGAACTCCGCCTGGGTCTGAAGGCGCTGCGGGATTTCATAGACAGACAGCAGGAGACGGCGGCGGGATTCATCGTATAAAAAATTACATTCGGGAAAAGGCAGAGGGCATTTTATCCCGCTGCAGAGGCAGGTTGCCGGAAAGCCGTTGCTTTTGCCGGATGGAAAAAATATAATGATACCGTAACAGGATAACCAGTGTGCATCGGGAAGCGGTATCTACCGTCACATGCAGCTTATCAAGGAAGGCAGGAAACCGTGAAACTGACGATTAACCAGGATATGAACCGATTGGAGGAAGAGATCATCATCAACTGCATCTATGCGGATGAACGAATTAAAAAAGCGGCCGATTACATCAGACAGTTTTTCTTTTCCCTGGAGGCAGAAAAAGAGGGCCGGATTTACCGGATTCCGATTGAGGAAATCTACTATGCGGACTCTGTGGACGGCCGGACATTTTTATATGCCAGGGATGATGCCTATGAGGTTAGGCGGACGCTGTCCGCCCTGGAAGAACAGCTTTACCGCACTTCCTTTGTGCGCATCAGCAAAAACTGTATTATGAACACCGCAAAGCTGAAATACGTGCAGCCCTATGTAAACCACAGAATGAAGGCGGAACTGGAGAATGGGGAACAACTGGTGATATCGAGAAACTACATTGAAACCCTGAAAGAGAAGCTGAGAAGATAGGAGAAACCATATGAACCTGATCATAAAAAATTATATACCCTCGTTTGCCATTACCTTTACACTTGTGATTCTCTACACCGGCATCATGACCCTAATCTCGGGTTCAGGCTCTTTAAGTATTGTGTTTGTGGCGGAACTGTCCCTCTATCTTCTGGTAGCGGAGCTGATAGAGGGAATTCTGGACGGAATTAATTTCAGAAGTACGAAGGCGTATCTGGCCGCCGAGGCCGCGCTGATGTATGGGGTGCTGCTCCTGTTTGCCT
The DNA here is from genome assembly GCF_900547735.1 of uncultured Clostridium sp. GTDB lineage: Bacteria > Bacillota > Clostridia > Lachnospirales > Lachnospiraceae > Otoolea. The sequence goes on from NZ_URHZ01000001.1 coordinate 167,194, forward strand.
ATTATGGAGACTGGATTCCGTTTACCACGGGGGAAGTTTTAAACCTTACCCTGGCTTTTGCCCTGATTATGGCCGCCGTCCACATCTATTTTTACTGGAGAACGAGGAGCAGCGCCGAGCAGATCAACCGGATGCTGACGGAGCGGGGGAGTTCTCCTATTCGGTAAAACTGTCGACCGGCGTGACGGGAGAAGCGCTTTTGGAGGCCGTCCCGGGATACACGCAGTCCAGGGGCAGCGAAAGTACAAACCTGGCTCCGTGAGCCGGAGATTCTGCATTGCAGGCTTCGGCTCTGCCGCCCATATATTCCATGGCCGTGCGGACGATCGACAGCCCGATGCCGAAATTTCCGCCGGGTCCCTTGTAAAAGCGTTCAAAAACATGGGGGAGATCTTTCTCATCAAATCCCTGCCCGTCGTCGGTGATCACAATATGGACCCAGCCGTCATTTACGCTTATCTCCGAAGTGACCTTCTCGGAGGCATACCTGACACAGTTGGAGATGACATTCCGAAACGCTTTGGATAACAGAGCGGGATCGGCGGATACGGTGATTTTCCCGCGCAGGGGAACGGCCTCAAGACGGATATGTTCCATGAGTTCCATGCCCCGGAGCGCCGTCATTTCATTTTCCATAAAATCATTCAAATCCATGCATGTTTTTTCCAGCGCCAGGCAGCGGCTGTCCATTTTCGAAATGGTGAGGATACCGTCCACAAGTTCTTTCATGCGCATCGATTCCGTGAGGATGACACCGGCTGCTTCATTGTGGTCAGGAAATACGTTGCACTGGATCCCCTGGGCATAGCCGCAGATGGACATAAGCGGTGTGCGCAGCTCATGGGACGCATTCTGAAAAAATACATTCTGCTGACGGTTCATTCTCTCCAAATCCTCAGACATCCTGTTAAAAGAACATCTGAGTTCCTCAATTTCCCGAATGGAGGACCGTTCGTCAATGGGGGAGAAGTTTCCCTTGCCAATGGCATGCGTATGGCGGCAGAGCGCCTGAAGCGGTTTTGAAATTCCGCCCGCGATAATCCAGACGGCAACCAGGGAGAGCAGACACAGAATGCCCGCGATGAGAAGCAGCAGAGTGCCGGTGTAGGAAATGAGGGCACGGGTGTCGGGGACCGCCACATATCCGAACATATATTTATTGCGGACATTTCCGCTGCTTTCGGCCTCATACATACTGAGCAGGTAACGCGTGCCTCCGACCGAGACCTCTTCCACCCCGGAGCCGTCCCCGCTCAGAGTGCCGTTATAGACAGTTTCCCTGCATACCTGATAAAGCGCCTGGGTGTCGGGCTGCTCATTGCCCGACTTCGGGTAGGTGAGCTTCATCCGGGAATTCATTGTCAGAAGCTGTGCCTCCGGCCGATCCTTCCTGATAAATGATTTCACCTGGCTCATAAGTTCCTTCGAAAGGTCTTTTTCATCGGCGCGGTCCCTGTCATCGCTGCCGGAATACAGCGTCTCCGCCGTAGAAACGATGGAATTCATCAGAAACGACAGGCTCTTCCTGGACAGACGGTTCATATACCAGCCGGAGGTGGACGAGAAGATCCCCCAGGACAGAAGGGGAAAGATTACAATCACAACAAGCACGGGGATAAAAATACGCATACGGATACGGGAAATCATCTTCATTCCTCACTTTCACAGTTCAGGCGGAAGCCGAAACCCCACACCGTTTCAACGGAAACTCCGCAGTCTGCATCTTTCAGTTTGCGCCGCAGACGCTTTACAAGATCGTCCGCAACTCTTGTTTCAAGCGTATAATCGGGCAGTTTCCATACCTCTTTCAGAAGTTCCTGCTTGGATACGGCCTGGTTTTTGTGCTCCATCATATAGGTCAGGAAATCAAATTCCATCGGAGTCACGGAAAAAGGCTGATTTCCGGCCGTAATGGAGCGGGAGCCGCGTTCCAGCCTGAGGCCTCCATACACCAGTGCTGTTTCGGGCTCAGGCTGTCCGTACCCGGCGCGCCGGAATAAGGCCCTGACCCGGGTGACCAGCTCCAGGGGAAGAAACGGTTTGACCATATAATCATCGCTGCCCAGCGTAATTCCGGTGACGCGGTCGAGAGGGCTGTCCTTGGCGGACACGATGATGATGGGAACCTGGCTTATTTTCCGTATTGCAGCGCAGAGAGTAAGACCGTCCGTGCCGGGCATCATGATATCGAGAATAATCAAATCGGGGCATGATTCGGTAAAAGCGGCAAACAGACTGTCGCCGTCCGAAAATGTCTCCACCTCATATCCTTCATTAGCCAGAAAGGTCTGTATTAAAGTGCGTATATGAAATTCATCATCTGCCACATAGATGCGTTTTGCCATAGCTGCCTCCGAAATTTTTTTCTTTAGATGTATATTACCATTCCGACAGGAATTCGTAAACGTCTGCCACAATTTTGCCACAGTTTCGGCCTTTTATGGCCGGGGTGGAAAATGGTATGATTGGGATGTCAAAGAAACATCATCACAAGCCGGACATCGAAAGGAGAAAGAACCATGAAAAAAACACCGTTAATATTATGCACGGCAGCGCTTGTCTGCATTATGAATTTTCCGGTATTTGCGGCAGGGACAAAGTCAGAGTATAAAAATGAATCGGCGCAGATTCGCCGGGAGATGGAGAACACGGGCAAAGAAATCAAGAGTCTTAAGGCGGAGAATAAGGCAGTTTCCGATGCGTGCAAGGCCGCAAAAAAGGCTCAGAAAGAGGCCGGGAAACTGAAAGAAAACAAGGAGCTGTGGAAACAGGTGAATGCGCTGAAGGATAATCTGGAGGATGCACGCGTTTCCTATGTGGAAGCCGACAGCCAGGTAAAAGTCCTGAAGGCAAAGAACCGCCAGGATGCAAAGGACAAAAAATATGATGATGCCATCTCAAAACTGAACCAGGCCCTGGAACAGAAGAAAGACGCCCTCGACAGCGCCAGACAGATGAATGAAATATGGGATCAGATTGAGCAGCTTATAAAATAGGTGTGAACGTATCAGAGCCGCTCAAAAAACGTTTGTACGGATATAAAATTACACTTCGTAAACTCTTTACCTAAACAATTTACCTTCATAAAAAGGAGTGAAAAGACAGTCTCAGTCTTTTCACTCCACCTTCGGATGTCCCGGAGCCACGGCAGAATTGCCGGGAGGCTTTGGGACATTCCGGAATTTATTCCGGCTGTTTGATCAGAACAAGGTCGCAGTCCGTAAATTTCTGCACAGGGGAGAATGCTTCCCCCTTTTTTATACTTTCAATCAGGATGTCCACGGACTGGACGGCAATTTCTTTCGGGCGCTGCGTGACAACGCTCACGATCTTATCATAAATATTCTTGTTGAAACCGGCGCTGTACTCGGTGAACGGTATCATAAAATCGTCAAACACCCCAATCTCAAAATCATTATGCTCCAGATACTTAGTCTCATGAATCAGGTTGATAAAATTAGGGACATCCCACGCCGTATTGATGATAAATGCACTGAACTTCTGCGAGGAATTTAAGAGCGAGAAGATCGGCTGCTGCCTGTAATCGCGGTCCGGATAAATTATCTCATTGTATCCGGGAAGTCCGTGTTTGTTCATTGCGGCATAATATCCGTTCAAGCGTTCCAGGGATACATTGGTCAGGGTGGATTTGTCCTGGATGATACTTAATATATTCTGGTGGCCTCTGGCGATCAGGCTCTCGGTCAGGAGGTACATATAATCCCGGTTCTGCGAGGAGACAATGGAAAAACGTTTATCATTGGGGTAGCAGTCGATAAAGACCACGGGCAGTTCCCATTCGTGCAGTTTTTCGATGTAATTCCTGTTATTGCTGTTGGCGAAGGAGTTCAGGATAATGCCGTTCACACCCAGCGTATGGCAGAGTTCCAGGTATTTTAATTCCAGGGCGCTGTCCTCTTTGCTGTCAAACACAATGACGGAATATCCGTTGTCATAGGCGTGTTCAATGACACCCTCCGTAATCTGGGCGAGGAACTGGAAGTTCAGGTTCGGCTGTATGAGGGCAATCGTCTTGTTGAGCCGCGGCGAGGATACACCGGTAAGAATCTGCCCGGAAGGGATATAATCCAGTTCATTCGCGATTTTCAAAATCTGCGCTCTTTTCTGTTCGGACACTCTGACGGGCCTGTTGTTGAGAACTCTTGATACGAGGGCCTTGGAAACATGCGCCTTGTCGGCTATCACCTGCAGTGTTACGTTTGCGTTTTTCATACCGTTGCCTCCTGATTTAGATAAAAGTTTATCATATAAATGAATTTATCAATTTTTGAATGGAATGTCAATCTGATTTTGTCGGTCTGTAAAATAATAATAGGATGTAAAAACATATTTTGATATAAAATTAAGAAAAATAAAATGGATAAATCAGGAAATTGTGGATATTGACCAAAAATTAACCGATAAATTTGTGAGATATGGCGGTGAAAAAGTTCTTGTGATAAAAGTTGCACCAATGCTAGTATTGTATCAACGGATACAGGTAATACAGTACGGCAGGGTAAAGGTTTAAGACGGAATGAACCGATACACGGCAGGTAAAAGCGAAGAGAGCAGGAGGCTTAATATGATTATTGACGCGCATATGCATTTGGCAGAGAGCAGCGGTTTTTCGGCAGAGACATACGGGAAATACGGGATGTCGTTTCCGGAAAAAACGACGGATGTGGATTTCCTGGTGGAGAGCTACAGGCGGGCGGGAGTAGAAAAAGCGGTCGCAATGGGACAGGCGATGCGGAGGATCTTCGACACTTCATTTGGTGAAGAGTATGTGATGGAATGTTATCACAAATATCCCGATTTTTTTATCCCGTTTTGCAGCGTAGAGGCGGTGGACAAGGGAGGACGGTTCAATAAGAAAGACTTCGAATACCTGAAACGGGCCGTTCTGGAAAACGGATGCAGGGGCGTTTTGATGGCTCCTCCGTTCAGCCATTACCATTCTAATGTAAACGCGGCCTATCCTTTCTACGAATTTGCGGATGAACAGGGAATTGTGGTCCAGTTCCACCACTCTGCGCAGATCGGAAAGGCAATTCTGGCGCCGGCCGAGTACACCTCGCTCTACGACCTGAATGAGATAGTCCTGGATTTTCCGAACCTGAGAATCAATGTGGAGCATCTGGGATACCCCTGGGCGGAACAGCTCTTTACGCAGATGGCTACGGATGAGAATCTGTATACGGATCTGGCCATGTGCTACGACCGGGAAGTTTCGACGGTCTGGAACCTGGTTCTGGCGAAAGAATACGGCGTGATCGGCCAGGTGATGTTTGCCACCGACTTTGTGGCCTGCAATTTCGACTGTTTTGGGGCGGATCCCTATGACGACGTGACGCGGTGGGCGGAATACGTGACAAAGAAGATAAATGCCATATGTAAGGCCAGCGGATGGCCGCTGTTCACCGGGGAGGAAATTGACGGGATTATGTATCGGAATGCGGCAAGGCTGCACAGGATTCAGGTTTAAACCGGCAATCTGAGGGAGTTTTATATGAGTGAAAACATTCTGGAAATGAGACATATTTACAAAAGCTACGGCGGCATTGAGGCCCTGACGGATGTGAATCTGGAACTGGGAAAGGGAGAGGTTCTGTGCCTCTGCGGTGAGAACGGAGCCGGTAAATCGACATTAATGAAAATCCTGGCGGGTGTCGAGAAACCGACCTCGGGAGAAATCTTCATTGACGGCGGGAAAGTACAGATTGAACGCCCCCTGGATGCCATCCGCCTGGGAATCAGCATGGTGCACCAGGAGCTGGTACAGATTGAGGAGATGACCGTGGCAGAAAATATTTTCGTAGGACGGTATAAGGCGAATGCGGGAATTGTGGATGGAAAGGGACTGAAGAGAGAGGCCGAGGAGCTGATGGACCGGCTCGGAATCCATTTTCCGCCGGATTCGCTGGTGCGGCAGTACAGTGTTGCACAGCGCCAGTTAATTGAGATTGCAAAGGCCCTGTCCTACGACGCGTCAATTATCATCTTCGATGAACCGACGGCGGCCCTCACCACCGAGGAGACGGAAAATCTCTATCAGATTATCAGAAAGCTCAGGGAGGAAGGAATTGCGGTAATTTTGATTTCCCACAGGATGGAAGATATCTTTGCCGTCGGCGATCGGGTGGAGGTGCTGCGTGACGGGAAACCGTCGGGTTCATTAAGCGTCGGCGGGGCTACGGTGGACGGCATTGTCAGAATGATGATAGGAAGACAGCCGGATCAACAGTTTCCCGATAAAACCAACCGGGCCGGTGACACGGTACTGGAGGTGAAACATCTGACCAACGGCCGAATTACGGATATCTCATTCGAACTGAAGAAGGGAGAGATTCTGGGCGTGGCCGGTCTGGTGGGAGCGGGGAGAACCGAGCTTCTCAGGGCGATTTTCGGAGTGGATGCCTGCGAGGGGGAGCTGATTCTTGAGGGAGTTCCCATTAAGAACCATTCGCCTGCGGAAGGGCTGAAAAGAGGATTTGCCCTGGTGCCGGAGGACAGAAAAGATCAGGGGTTAATTCTGGAACAGTCAATCCTGCAGAATCTAATTCTCAGTGTACTGAAGAAGATTTCCGCATTCGGAATAATGAGCCGGAAAAAATCGCAGGAGCTGAGCGGGGAGTATATTGATAAACTGAAAATCCGCTCTTCCGGAAGCGAAATGATGGTCCGCATGTTAAGCGGAGGCAACCAGCAGAAGGTGGTGCTCGGCAAATGCCTGGCCTCATCCCCGTCCATCCTGCTTCTGGATGAACCGACCAGGGGAGTGGACGTCGGCGCAAAGGCCGAGATATACAGAATTATCAATGAACTGGCCACGGATGGGCTGTCGATTATCGTGGTGTCCTCGGAGATGACGGAACTCCTGGGAATCAGCGACCGGATCCTGGTAATGCACGAGGGATATCTGTCCGGGGAGCTTAAGAGGGAAGAGGCGACGGAGGAGGCGATAATGAAGCTGGCAATTTCGCATTCTTCAAGAATCTTTATGAGAGGTGAATTATGAAGACAAAAGAAGGAACTGGAGTCGGTATGTGGCAGAAGATAAAGCGCTCAAAATACTTTGAGCTGTCCGGACTGTTTTGCCTGATCATCGTGTTTTCCGCAGTCGTCCAGAGCTACAGCGGTAATTTCCTGACGCTGGCCAATGCGAACAATGTCCTGAAGGAAATCGTGGTGTACGGGATTCTGGCATGTGCTTTGGCGTTTCCGTTGATTAACGGCACTTTTGATCTGTCCATCGAATCCGTCAGCGCCCTTGGGGGTACCTGCTGCGCGCTGCTCGTCACGGACGGACTCTTCGGAATTAAGACGAATCTTTTCTGCGCCGTCCTGATTTCCGTTGTTATCTGCTGCATCTTCGGTGCGGTGAACGGGCTGATTGTGTCCAGGACAAAGATTGACCCTTTTATCGTGACACTGGGAACGCAGACCGCCATCAGGGGTATTGTTTATATTGTCTGTAAGAATACGGCCGTGACTTCCCTGCCTAAGGCATTTAAAAATTTAAGTTCCGGCAAACTTTTCGGAATCTCCATTTCCATTTATATTCTGATTGCGGTATTTGTGCTGGTGGCTGTTGTGCTGGGGAAGACGACTTACGGCAAGAAGATTTATGCAATCGGCGGAAGCTACCAGGCGGCTTTTATATCCGGTATCAACGTGAAGCGGATCCGGTTTTCCGCCTATGTTATAAGCGCCGGTCTGGCCTGCATCGCGGGAGTGCTGTCCACAGCGCGGGTAGGTTCCGCCACGCCGAATGCGGGGAGCGGTTATGCGGCTATCGCCATTTCCGCCTGTGCGATCGGGGGTGTCTCCCTCAACGGTGGCAAAGGGATGGTTCTGGGCGTCTTTCTGGGGGCTCTGATGATGGGAATGATTACGAATGGAATGAACCTGATGTTTATCGGCTCCAACTGGCAGTATGTGGTGAGGGGCAGCCTGATGGTGCTGGCCGTGTTCTATGCGCAGTGGTTTAACCGGATATCAGGTAAAGAGACAAAGAAAAAGTAACTTTTAAAAGGAGATAAATTAAAAAAGCAAAGGAGAGGTGTATTATGAAACGAAAGATGACGGGTGTATTACTGGCGGCGGCAATGGCGGCATCACTGCTGGGCGGGTGCGGCAGCAAACAGGAAGAGACGAAAGAGGCGGCAAAGACGGAGGAAAATACCGCCAAAGAGGCTGATGGTGAAGATACGAAGGCGGAGGAGCCAAAGACGGAGGCGGATAAAAAAGCAGCGGGTGAAGAGCTTACGATTGCAATTGTTCCCTGGAATATGGCAATGTCCTTTGAGTCATCTTTTGCCTACACCGCGCAGGCGGAGATTGAATCCAGGGGATGGAAAGCAGTAATCATGGATCCGGCCGGGGACTGGGCATCCGAATATACGATTATTGAGAACCTCGTCACACAGGGAGTGGATGGAATCATTTATACGGCCATCGACACGGACGGCGCCAACGATGCGGTGGCAATCGCCAGAGAAGCCGGAATCCCGATTGTGGACTTCGACTGCCTGGCATCGGACGGCACGGCGGATGCATCGGTGTGCTACGACGATTATCAGGGCGGAGTCATGGCGGCGGAACAGTGCATGGAGGCTCTGGACGGTAAGAAGGACGCACAGATTATCGTGTTTGAGGACGAGCCGTCCATCGCATCCAGCGGCCTGAGAATCAACGGATTTAAGGATTACCTAGCGGAGAATTATCCCGACGTGGAGGTAGTGATGAACCGTGCGTCGGACAGAACTTCCGACGGATGTTATATCTGGGCAACCGATATGATTACGGCTTACCCGGATGCCGACGCCTTTTTCTGCTATTGGGCCGAGTGTACGATGGCAGCATACAATGCGCTTCAGGATGCCGGAAAGACGGATGTCTACGTAATCGGATACGACGCAACCGAGGAGCAGAAGGAACTGATGGTGAATTCGGGAGAGGACTGCAGACTTTACGCCAGCCCGGGTATGTCTTCCGTAAAGATGGCGGTCAAATGCGTGGAATTTATGGAACAGATATTAAACGGCGAATACACGAGAAGCGGCCCGGAGGACATCTTTGAATTCAAACCCGAACTGCTGACCGTGCATAATGCGAAGGAATTTGATATTGATAAGTAAATGCTTTTTCGCCATCGGATTCAATATTTCATGGACGAATACAAAGAATCAGGCCTGGTATGACCTGGCCGGATGTTTTGCATGAATTACATGTAAGCGGTTTAAATACAGCCGATGAGCGTCCGTATCAAAGGGAGGGGAGCAAAACCGGTTTATGCTGGCTTTGCATCCCTTCTTTTTATTGAGCGGCAATGAAAAGTTCGCGAAGCGTGCTTTTCGTTGTTGAGTGGCAATGAAAAGTTCGCGAAGCGTACTTTTCGTTGTTACGAAGGAAGGTTCTATTGAAGCGCCACATCCTTCATCCATGCAAACATCTGCTCCATATTATAATCACCGCAGTGCTCTTTTCCCCATGCAAACTGGAAGTCCACATTTTTACCATACTGTTTGAGCTTTTCAGCAAATATAAGCGGTATGGCCCAGGAGGTATGGCAGTCCAGGGAGCCGTGGCGGATTCGCCAATGCCCGGCTGTGTCGGAGGTTTTACCGTCCAGGTACTCCATGGGATTCATCATCCGCACCAGTTCCGGCTGCGCCAGAGAGCCGCCGCCCGTATCATGGGTGAGACCGTATTTCGTGAAATGCTGAAACTGACTTGCCGCCGTTCCGAACAGCTCGTTTTCTGCTGAAGTGTTTTCCCAGTCATCAAAAGCGGGAACCGGTTTCATCCTTCCGGCGGCTTTCACATGGCCGTCGAGATGAAAGGTCACGGCCTTTCCCTCTTCGATGTGAAGGTTCGGACAGCCGGACAGATCCCTGCCGTGGTCCAGGGCCGTCTGGGCGGATTCTCTCATGAGGTCCGACAGGTGCTCCCGGAAGCTGCCCAGGCCGTCCGCGCCAAGCCTCAGCGGCGTCCCATTACCGTCTTTTAAATCCAGTCCGTTTAGATAGGAAATAAACATTTGCCGCAGCTCCCTGGAAGCGTCCTTTTGGGCGGAGGTCAGGAGGCCTTCGAACGGTTCCGGAATAACTTTGCCGTTTTCCGTGTGGAAGCGGAGGGAATGGAATTCGTCCAGTCCTTCCAGCAGCCATTCATAGGCCATGTCGGCGTGCTCCAGATTCATGATCGGGCAGAAGCAGGAAGCGGCAAAGATATCATCCCTTTCATTTGCCGCACCCAGCTTTTCCAGATAAGGCTCGTAATCGGGGCAGTTTCCCGTTGTGCCTAAAAGTGCCGACAGAGCCCCTCCCGCACTGGTTCCGTTGCTGATAATCCGTTCGGTATCACCGGGGAAACGGCCGCGGTTATGGCGTAGATAGCGCACGGCCGCCTTGAGATCGACGATGGCGGCCGGAGCGCAGCCGACGAAATGTCCCTGCCGGTCCTGAAGGCTGCGTCCTCTTGAGGCGGGAGCTGCAACGACAAATCCCTTTTGGAGTGCCACGAACAGGGAATTTACCTGATCCCTGGCCCAGAGACGGAAATTGAATCCGGGCTGGTCTGCACGGCCGGCTGCATAAGCGCCCACAGCGTTGGGAAAAAAGATGGGAGCCGTTTCGGCGGAAAATCCGTTGATTGTTTCACCGTGGTAGTAACCCTCTGGAACAAACAGATTCATTTTCTGGAACTCCGGATAGACGGGATTTTCCACATAAAGCAGATCGCAGAATGAGCGGTAAGTGATGGAGGAACCTTTAAGTTCCAGTGTTTTTACCTGATAGTGAGCCGAATTAAACTCTAATGTATCTGACATAGTCTGTCTTCCTTTCTCTGATTAATATGAATTTCATCATCAAATGTGAATTTCATCAACAATTATAAATCTCATCAATAAAATACGAAGTGTTTCTCCGGAGATGTTATACACCGAAGTAAATGGGCATCCAGATAATGGATACAATCATTTCCACCAGGATAACCGGCGCTCCGAACAGAACGGCCTCCCGGATTGAATATTTTCCGGCTCCGAAGGCCACTGCGGCGGTCCCGGATGCCATTGGCGTCATAATTGCCGTGATGGAGGATAATTCCAGAGCGCAGATGACGGGAAGAGCGCTGACTCCGCAGTTCATGCAGGCCAGAATCGCCAGGGGGGTCAGGATATTGACGAGGCCGCCGTTTTCCATGAACTGCGTCATAATTACGCAGAACAGGAAGCAAACTGCGACTACCACCGTGGCGCTTTCGGTATTGCCGATGAATCTGCCGATCTGGACGGCAAGTATATCGGCAGCTCCGCTGTTGGTCAGGGCCGTTGCCATGGAGAGCATGCAGCCGACCATAATCACCGGGCTGTGCACCAGGCTGTCCGTTACGGCTTTTCCGTCCATTACGCCCAGGATGACGACAAGAAGGGCGGCGGTCACGGAGATTTGGCCGGCGGAAAGTCCCAGGCGGCTGCTGAAGAAGAGAGCCGTCATGGAGAGGACAAAAATAACATAGACCGCATTTTCCTTCCATCTCGGAAGCGTGGATACCAGTTTGGACCGCATATCCGGCGCGGTGCAGGGGGTGTCGCCGGGATTCGATTTCGGCAGCAGTTTGTAGCCGATTAAAATGACAAAAACAATGGCCGCCAGGGCGCCGGGAATACGTGAGGCGCAGATATCGTAGATTTTCATGGACTCCGTGCTGCCCAGATTGGCTAAAAACTCATTTTTCTGCAGAAACAGGACAGTGCTCATTCCAATGGGAAAGAATCCGATTCCAAGCTGTGCGCCGAGGGCAGCCGGCAAAATCAGCCTGGACTTCGGAACGCGGGAGACGGCGGCCAGCTCCGCCAGCAGCGGGAGACAAATAACGAGAGCCGGTGTTGCGGCCATGAACTGGCACATGATAAACGGAAACAGAATCGCCGCCGCTACCATCACCCGGTCCCCGCCCTTCACCCTGATTAGAAAGTTGGAGATATTGCCCAGCAGTCCCGTCTTCTGAAGAGCACCGCCCAGAACCAGCATGCCGAGCATTGAGATGATGGTATTTCCGACAAAATTCCCCCAGGCCTCCTGGGTATTTAAAACACCCGAAACCCACAAAACAGTAATCGCACCGATGCATCCGAGTTCCGTGGGGATTTTCTTCCAACTCAGCGTAACGCAGATAAAAATAAATGCAATAAGAACCAATACAATATGAAACGTCATGGCTTTCCTCCTCTTTTTGAACGAAATTCTTGTAAAAAACGCTTTCGAAAGACTAAGAAAAATATACCACAGACTGCATTTGATTCCCATTCCCGATCTTATCATGTTGATTCTTATCTTATCCTGTATTTACTTAAAAAACGCTTTACTTCGATTGGATTTGTCGTGATCTTACCATCACACATTCCATTCTTGTCATTCCGCCCTTGTCAGGCCGGAGGGGGCGGTTTATAATTAAGACGATCCCCATGTCCGAGAGTGAAAAGATAGGAGCAGTTTATGTGGAGTATAGACTTTCAGGAGGAACCCCAGGCATCCGGCAGCAACCGCCTGCCGGGACCGTTTATCAAGGCGTACCATTTCAGTTTTTTAGATTACCTGCCAAACTGGTATTTTTTCTGGCACCTTCACAAAAGTGCGGCCGAACTTGTTGTCATCACGGCGGGGCATGGCTTTTTAAATATTGGAAATAAGAAAATTCCTTTGACAAAGGGATATGTCTGCATCGTTCCGCCCCATATCCTTCATTACTATTCCAGTTCAGAACATGATGCCCTGAACTATTACAGTATTGGGATACGGACGGAGGATACGGATAATGAACTGGCTTCCTTTTTTCGGAATCTGGACTGTTCCGTGATACCGATGGAAAATGAGAACTGTTTTCTGGAATCGAGCTGCCGGGTGCTGGCTGCCCAGCTTAAATCAAATGGGAATTGTGCCGACGAAGTCTTTCAGTCGGTGCTCTATGGAATGCTGATATGGATCCGCCGCCAGGCTCAGACAATGAGAATCGAGCCGGTAGTCCATTCCAAGTTTGCAATCCAGGATGTGCTGGCCTATATTTCGGAGCATTATTCGGAAAATCTGAACCTGAACCAGCTTTCCCACCGGTTCGGCATCAGCCCTGTGCACCTGAGCCGCCTGTTTAAACAGGTGTGCGGAATTTCTCCGATCAATTACGTCATTTACTACAGAATTACGCAGGCGGTGATCATGCTTCAGAGAACGGATATGAGTATTGCGGAGATCACAAGCGCGGTCGGATACCAGAACCAGGCGCATTTTACCAAGCTGTTCAGCCAGCATATCGGGTATACGCCTACGGATTTCCGGACGAAAATAAAGGCGGAGCAGAGAAGTATACATAATAGTTCGGTCTTTTAAGGGGGGAGTTAGTTGAGATGCGAGGACGCCGCTGTAAGATGGCGGACGGGGGAGTGGGAGGGGGTGGATGAGTCTTCAGTCCCGGTTTGTAAGGTATGGTGAGGGGGAAGGAAGGAGAAAACTTTCCGAAGGGGACCTTGGAATCTGCCGGTGCTTGATGACACATTGAGCACTTAGCGAGGTCTCTTCGAGCTTAGTGCA
>NZ_URHZ01000002.1 GCF_900547735.1 uncultured Clostridium sp.
CTCCCTCTCACCATCCCGAACCCCGACCGTCCCGGCGGCGTTCTCATTCCTCAATTAAATCCCCATCCCCGTCATGATATCATATTTTCTCAGAATACCTCTTGTAATTCTAAAAGTTCAATGATATAATGTGTTCATTATTTAATTTAAATCGTAAAAATTGAACATCAAGGAGGCAGCTATGAATAACACCACTAATAATAATGTAAAACGGCAGCTGGACTGGATCACAATGATAATTCCATTTATCATCATCCTTTTCCTCTGTATCAGCTTCGTGTTCCTGCCGGATTCTTCCAAAAGGATTATTGAAGGGATCCGCACTTTCCTGGGCGAGGAGCTGGGTACTTATTACCTGGCCGTAGGACTTGGAGTCTTTCTCCTCTCCCTCTACCTGGCTTTTTCCAAATACGGCGGTATCCGTCTCGGAAAGAAGGATGAAAAGCCAAAATATTCGAATTTTGCCTGGGGCTCCATGATGTTTACCTCCGGACTGGCGGCCGACATCCTTTTCTATTCACTCTGTGAGTGGATTCTCTATGCACAGGATCCCCATATGGCCGAGATGGGTTCCATACAGGAATGGTCCGGTACATATCCGCTGTTCCACTGGGGTCCGATACCGTGGAGTTTTTACGTTGTCCTGGCCGTATCCTTCGGTTTTATGCTCCACGTACGCGGCTGCCATAAACAGAAGTTTTCCGAGGCCTGCCGTCCTCTGCTCGGCGACAGGATAGACGGAATTCCCGGAAAAATCATCGACCTCATCGCCGTATTTGCCCTGATGGCAGGCACAGCCACCACATTCAGCCTGGCGACTCCGCTGATGAGCCAGATCGCTTCCAGCCTGTTGGGACTCCCAAGCTCAAAGTGGATCACAATTGCCATCCTGGTCGTCACCTGTATCATTTACACGTTCTGCGTGGTCCGGGGAATGCATGGGATTATGAAGCTTGCAGCATCCTGCGTTTATCTGTTCTTTGCCCTGCTTGCCTATGTTCTGCTCTTCGGGGGGGAGACAAGATATATCATTGAGACCGGTTTTTCTTCCATCGGAAACCTGGTGCAGAACTTTTTCAGCCTGTCCACCTTTACCGATCCCCAGAGAACCACCTCGTTCCCCCAGACATGGACCATTTTCTACTGGGCCTACTGGATGGTATGGTGTGTCGCCGCTCCCTTCTTTATCGGCAACATCTCTAAGGGACGCACCGTGAAGCAGACCATTCTGGGCGGATATGTATTCGGCCTCGGCGGCACCTTTACCAGTTTTATCATCCTCGGCAATTACAGCCTGGGCCTGCAGGTCTTCGGCAAACTGGATGTAATGGGTCTCTATGCCTCGACAGGCGATCTTTACACGACAATCATCGCCGTCATCCAAACCCTGCCCCTGGCTCCGCTGGTGCTGATTCTCCTGGCGCTCACAATGATCGCCTTTTATGCAACCAGCTTCGACGCCATTGCCCTGGTTGCCTCGTCCTACTCTTACAAGGAACTGGACAACGATGAAGAACCTTACATGGGCATCAAGGTGTTCTGGTCCATTATGCTGATTCTGCTGCCGATTGCCCTGGTATTCAGTGATAATTCCATGGCAAACCTGCAGACGGTTTCAATCATCGCCGCCTTTCCTATAGCGGTGATTATCGTCCTGATTATCGCTTCGTTCCTGAAGGATGCCAGGAAAGTTTTATAACGGCAGCCGTGTTAACCGAAGACCGGCCGGCAACATATATTAAAAGAAAAAGGGATTATTATGCCCGGTTTAATTGACTATATCGCCGCCCAGGGCAGCCAGACATTGGACGAATCTCCATTGTCCGCCGTGGACGGCCTTGTTTTTTCCGCGATGTCCTACATTCACCTCGATGGCCTGATACCGGATGAGCCGGATCGGGCCCCGACCGTAAAAGAAGTCGGGGAAATGATTCTTTCGCTGCCGGAGAGAGAGCGCCTCACCCGGGTCCGCTCCCTGGAAAATCAGCAGTTACTCGAAGCCATGGCCGAAAGTCCGCGTTTTTCCAACCTCCGGCTGACCGGTTTCAGGGATATCAAATCACCGGATCTGGAAATGCAGTTTTCCGCAGTCACCGTTCTGATGGGCGACGATGCCTTTGTCACATTTCGAGGCACCGACGGCACGCTCATAGGCTGGAAGGAAGATTTCAACCTGGGTTTTCTCGATACCGTGCCGGGTCAGTGGGAGGCCTGCAATTATCTGTCCCATATGGCCTCCCGCGTCCCAGGTTCCCTGTGGGTGGGCGGCCATTCCAAGGGCGGCAACCTGGCGGTATTTGCCGCAGCATGTGCCTCGTCCGGCATTATGGACCGCCTGATGGCCGTGTACAATTATGACGGCCCGGGGTTCAGCCAGGCAGTGCTTGCCACCTCCGGCTACCGCGATATACTGCCCCTCATCCGCACCTTTGTCCCCCAGTCCTCGGTAATCGGAATGCTTCTGGGACATGAGGAATGCTATACGGTTGTTTTAAGCAACCGGAAAGGACTGATGCAGCATGATCCCTATTCCTGGGAAATAAAAGACGGCGGTTTTGTCCGGCTGAGGGAAGTCACGCAGAAGAGCTGCCTGGTGGATCAGGCGTTGAAGAAATGGATCACCTCCCTCTCTCCCCGGGAGCGCGAGGCTTTTGTGGACACCGTCTATGAAATCCTCCAATCCTCCGGGGCCAGCCGCACCGGTGAACTGCTGCTCCCCGACAATATCCTGGAAATTGCCAAGAGCCTGCTTAAAGAGTCCCCCGAGGTAACGCTCGACAAGATTCTGCTTCCCCTGATGGCGCTTGTGAGGGCCGCCGGAGAAACTCTGGCATCCTTTTACCTGAACGAAGTCCAGATATGAGCGGATACGGCTTTATATGCCGAAACAGAGGCCGGGAACCCGCATGCTCAGCGGGCAGGTTCCCGGCCTCAATAAAGAAAGAACCGGAAGGGTATGGATACTCTTCCGGTTCTTTCTTTGTTCTCACTTAACTGTGATGTTTGAATAAATGGTAAATATGTTTTTACCGTGGGATTTCGAATAGTATAATGCCTTGTCGGCATATTTGATTACCGTTTGAAGCTCTGTGCTGTCCTCGGGATAAATAGAAGCGCCTATGCTGCAGCCAACGTGTATTTCATTGTTTTCCAAAAGGAAAGGACGGTTGATTTCTTTAATAATGCGCTGGGCTGTGTAATCTACAGCCGATGCCGTGCCGTCCGTCGGAACGGTCAGTGCAATCAGGAATTCATCACCGCCAATCCGGGAAAGGATTTCATTGCTTTGTACGGCTTTTGTAAGCCGGTTTGAAACCTCCGCCAGTAATTGATCACCGATGTCATGGCCATACTGGTCATTCACTATTTTAAATCCGTCTAAATCTAAATACAGGATTGCAAGAGAGTGGGCCGAGCGGTCCAGCGTCCTGCTGCACTCATCAATATAATTTTCAAAGGCCCGTCTGTTTTTAAGGCCGGTGAGGGGATCTGTAATGGCTATGGTTTTCATCTTGTTTAACGCGGCGTCGGTAAGATTCAGGTCGCTGAACAAATTGGAAAGCGCCGATTCGAGATTCTCCAGTTCATAAATTCCGTTGTGCTCCGGCATGGCCGCTTTCTGTCCTGACTTTAGAAGCATCGCTACTTCAGAAAGCCGGTTCAGAGGTTCAGTGAGTTTTCTCGATATCATTGCACCGAGCAGCATGAACAGGAGCAGAAGAAATCCTCCGCTTGCAACAACCAAAAACAGAAGCTGAACGATATTCTTATAGGCAATTCGGATCGGCTGGCGGACGACGACGGTCCATCCGAGGCCATCATAATCGTCATAACCGGTTGAAGTGGCAAAACCGGTCAGATATCTCCGGCCATCCGGCCACGTTATCGAAGCCCAATGACAGTCACCGTTTGTATTGATTTGTGAAAATATCTGAGCCAGTGATTCCCCGATGAGTTTCTGCGGCCCCAGCAAAACATCATCATCCTTACTGAGCACGAGCACTTCCATCTTTTTGCTGTCGCTAAAAGATTCGGTGGTCATTTCAACCCGTTCCTGAGCCCATTCCCAGTTTAAATGAGCGGCCAGAACTCCTTTAAAATTCCCCTCCTTATCATAAAGCGGAGAACTGATATCAACAAAACGAAGCGGCTCCCCCGTTGGATTCGGCAATAAATCCGAAAGCAGCTTGGCATCATGAACATCTCCTATAAAATCTCCTTTTGCCCCTTCGATAAAAACCGGTCTGTCGGAGATATCCACCTCCAACAGAATGTCACCGCTGGAAGCCTTGACTATGCCGTCCGCATCGGTAATTCCAATCCATGAAAAAGAGGGAAACGAATCATGAAGCCGATTAATTAACCTGGACGCAATTTCGTGATTGCTGTCGGATACAAGCGAATCCGCCGCTTCCAGGAGATCAAGCTGGTGATAATGATTCCACATAAACTGATCAAGCTGCACAGAAATCTGCCCGGCCATATCGGTCAGGTTCTCACCTGTCTCAGTCTGCAGCTTATAACTTGAATACAAGCCGATAATTGCCGATACCGTAATAATGATACAGATAATGAGTACCATAAAATACTTGTTTATTTTCGTCTGCAGCTTCTCTGATTTCATAAGGTTCCCGTTCCCATTACAGCATACCGTTGCAATGCTCAAATTGTAAATTTTCCCATTGGATAAGTTCCTATAGCTATTGTTTTCATTCTACCATATCTTACCGGTTCACTCAACTGCAATCATTGGGCAAGTTGAGGAATGAGAACGCCGCCGGGACGGCTGGGGGGGATGGTGAGATGGCGGACAGAGGCACCCCGCAGATACCCGCCCATAAGAAAAAGCAGATATGAAAATATCTGCTTTTTCTTAAACTCCCTCGTCACTTGCGTTTTCCGGCCGCACTGATACGGGACATGGCCCTGGCCAGCTCCATCTTGCTTCTGTGGTACTCCGCAATGGACTGCTTCTGGCGCAGCTGCTCTTCGGCGCGCTCCATGGCCTCTCTGGCCCTGTTGATATCAATCTCATCGGGGTGTTCTGCCGAATGGACAAAAACCTGGACACGGTTATTGATCATCTCGGCAAATCCGGAACCCGTGACAGCCGTGATCTCCTCCCCGTTCTCCGTGATAATCGTCGTCGTACCCGGTACAACGGCAATGATTACGTTCTCATGGTGAGGCAGGAAGGTATGCCCGCCGTCCGTTGCCGGAAGGTTGATAAAACGCGCCCTTCCTTTATAAAACATCTGTGTGCTGGAATACAGTTCTAGGCCGAATGTGGATATCTGTTCCATACTTACCGCCCTCCCGTCTTCTCCTGCTCCGCTTTTGCCTTCACATCCTCAATAGAACCAACATTGAAGAATGCGTTTTCCGGATACTCATCCATCTCACCGTCCAGGATCATCTTGAATCCCTTAATCGTCTCCTTCAGCGGCACGAATTTTCCCGGTACGCCGGTAAATGTCTCAGCCACATGGAACGGCTGTGAAAGGAATTTCTGGACTTTTCTGGCCCTGTAAACCGTTATCTTATCTTCCTCGGCAAGTTCTTCCATACCAAGGATAGCAATAATATCCTGAAGCTCTTTGTATTTCTGGAGGATCTCCTGGACACGTCTGGCCGTCTCGTAATGCTCCTCACCGACTACCTCCGCCTCCAGAATACGGGAGGTGGATTCCAGCGGATCTACCGCGGGATAGATACCCTGCTCCACAATCTTCCTGGAAAGTACCGTCGTGGCATCCAGATGGGCGAATGTCGTGGCAGGCGCCGGGTCGGTCAAATCGTCCGCGGGAACATAAACCGCCTGGACGCTTGTTACGGAACCTTCCTTCGTCGATGCGATTCTCTCCTGCAGTTCTCCCATCTCATTGGCCAGCGTCGGCTGGTAACCTACCGCCGACGGCATACGGCCGAGCAGTGCCGAAACCTCGGAGCCCGCCTGGACGAAACGGAAAATATTATCAATAAACAGCAGCACATCCTGGTGCTCTTTATCACGGAAATACTCAGCCATCGTAAGACCGGTCTCGGCAACCCTCATACGGGCTCCCGGCGGCTCGTTCATCTGGCCGAATACCAAAGCCGTCTTCTCAAGTACTCCCGACTCCTTCATCTCAACCCAGAGGTCGTTGCCTTCCCTGGAACGCTCTCCGACTCCGGTGAATATAGAATAGCCGCCGTGCTCCGTGGCAATATTCTGAATCAGCTCCTGAATCAGAACCGTCTTGCCGACTCCGGCTCCTCCGAACAGACCGATTTTTCCGCCCTTTGCATAGGGCGCCAGAAGATCGATTACCTTGATTCCCGTCTCCAGAACCTCAACTACCGGGCTCTGGTCCTCAAATGACGGCGGATCACGGTGGATTACCCAGTGTTCCTCGTCCTCCAGTCCCTCTCCTCCGTCGATTGTCTCTCCCAGGACATTGAAAAGACGTCCCAGGTTATGATCACCTACCGGAACGCTGATTCCCTGTCCCGTAGGAATTACTTCCATATCTTTATGAAGGCCCTCACTGGCGGCCAGCATAATGCAGCGGACCACATTATTGCCCATGTGCTGGGCGGCCTCCATAATGCAGGTTCTGTCCCCGTTCTGAACTTTCAGGGCATCCCTCAAGTGGGGCAGAACACCGCCTTCAAATGAAACATCCACAACAGGTCCCATGACCTGAATAATTCTGCCTGTGTCCATAATTATCCCTTTCTTTTTTGCGCGTTCGCGCCGCTGACAACTTCCGTGATCTCCTGGGTGATGGCCGCCTGTCTGGCCCGGTTATACTGGATCGACAGATCTTTAAGCATCTCCCCCGCGTTGTCCGTGGAAGAACGCATTGCCATCATACGGGCGTTATGCTCGCTGGCGTATGCCTCCACCAGGCAGCCGTAGATGATGCCGGTCAGATAGTTCGGCACCATATTGTCCATCACTTCGTCCGCAGACGGGAACAGGCTGATATTCTCCTGCATGACTCCCGCCAGCATCTGGGACGGTTCAAAATCAGCCCTTTTGAGCGGAAGGAGCTGTTTCAGCTTTGGTTCCTCTTTCATCGAGTTGACCATCTCCGTAAACAGAATAAACACTTCATCCAGTTCTCTGTTTAAAAAGCCGTCCACCATGGTCTCGGATATCATTCTGGCCCGGTGCATCGTCGGTTTCTGGACCGTATACCTAAAGCTGCCGTCCATGTCCACGCCCTTCACCTTACCGAAATACTGCCGTCCCACGACTCCCAGCACATACAGTTTCCTGTGTCCCGGAAGCTTCAGCCTCTCCTCGGCCATTTTGATGATATTATGGTTGTAAGCGCCGTTTAAGCCTTTATCCGCAGTGACCACAATCAAACCGAATTTCCGTTCTTCCGGAGGAATTTCGGGGCGCTGATCCAGATACCGGTTCTCCTTCTCGGTTTCGGGAAGATGGCGGAGCAATCTGTCCATCGCGCGCTGCACGCCGAAGAAATACGGTTCCGTATCCGTCAGCGTCTTTTTCGCCTTTTTCATCTTGGAGGAGGATATCAGGTACATGGCATTTGTGATCTTCATCGTATCCTGGATGCTCTTCATCCTGGTCTGGATCTCTTTCATACTTGCCATCTGTATCACCTGCCTCTGTCAGCTTTATATTCCTCGGCCGCTTTTACGATTCTGTCAATCAGAGTCTGCGGCAGTTCCTTCTTCTCATCTATTTCTTTTACAATCTCAGGGTGGATCTGCTCAAAATAGCGGAGCATATCTTCCTGGAACTCTTTGATCATCTTTACTTCCACATCCATAAAGAGCCTGTGGGTGGCCGCACACAACGTGATGACCTGCTCATGAAGGCTGAGCGGATGGTAAAGCGGCTGTTTTAAAAGCTCCATCAGTGATTTGCCATACTGAAGCTGATCCTTCGTCGCCGCATCCAGATCGGAGCTGAACTGGGTGAACACTTCCATCTCACGGTACTGGGCCAAATCGATACGGATGCTTCCCGACGCCTTCTTCATCGCCTTAAACTGTGCGGCTCCGCCGACACGCGATACGGAAAGTCCGACGTTTACGGCCGGCCTCATGCCTGCGAAAAACAGATCGCTCTCCAGGAAAATCTGGCCGTCGGTGATGGAGATAACATTGGTCGGAATATAGGCCGACACATCTCCGGCCTGCGTCTCGATGATGGGCAGGGCCGTGATGGAACCTCCGCCCAGAGCCTCGCTCAGACGGCTGGAACGCTCCAACAGCCTGGAATGCAGGTAGAATACGTCGCCCGGATAGGCCTCACGGCCCGGTGAACGCCCTAACAGTAAGGACAGGGCGCGGTATGCCACCGCATGTTTGGACAGGTCGTCGTATACAATCAGCACATCTTTTCCCTTATGCATAAAATACTCCGCCAGAGCAGTTCCCGCATAGGGCGCAATGTACTGAAGCGGCGCACAGTCGCTGGCCGTGGAGGCCATAACCGTCGTGTAATCCATGGCTCCGTATTTCTCAAAGGTGGATACCAGCTTTGCAATGGTGGACGCCTTCTGTCCGATTGCCACATAGATACAGATTACATCCTTCCCCTTCTGGTTCAGGATCGTATCGGTGGCGATCGATGTCTTACCGGTCTGGCGGTCGCCGATGATAAGCTCCCTCTGTCCCCTTCCAATGGGGAACATGGAGTCGATGGACAGGATTCCGGTCTCCAGGGGCTGGTTGACCGCCTGACGGTCGATAATTCCCGGCGCCTCCTGTTCTACGGGACGGTAGTCATCCGTCTTTATCTCACCCTTGCCGTCAATCGGAGCCCCCAGGGCGTCGATAACACGGCCGATGCAGGCATCCCCTACCGGGATTCCGGCTTTCTTACCGGTTCTTGTAACGCGGGTTCCCTCGCCGACCTCGGTATCCTTGCCGAACAGGATACAGCCGATGCTGTCCTGCCGGACATCCTGCACCATTCCCTTGAGGCCCGACTCAAAGGTTACGACCTCGCCGTACATGGCATGATCCATTCCGTAGATTCTGGCAATTCCGTCACCCACGGAGATAACGGTTCCCGTCTCCTGCTCCTTGCATATATCATCATAATTTGCTATTTCCTCTTTCAGTATGGAAATAATTTCATCTGAATTAATCGAACTCACTTTTCTCACCTCCGCGTCAATTGCTGTTTAAGCCTCTTAAGCCGTCCGTCCAGGCTGTAATCATATTCATAATCTCCGGCCTTCAGGACAAAACCGCCCAGCAGCGACGGATCCTTTTTAATCTCAAAAATCACGTCTTTTTTCTGATATTTACTGCACAGAAACTTCTCTATTCCCTGAAGCTGCTCTTTAGAAGGAGGTGTCACGCAGGTAAGCAGGACTTTCATAATTCCATCCTGCTGCCTTAAATATTCCTCGTAGCATTCAAAAATTTCCTCAATTTGTCCTGTCTTTTCATGCAGACAGGCCACCTTCAGAAAATTTCTGACAGGCTCCGGAAATATCCGGTCAATCACCCTCTCTTTCTTGTTCCGGGAAACCAATGGGCTTACCAGAATCCGTCTCAAAGCAGGTGTCTCATTAAGCAGCTTCACAGCCTCTCTTAAATCTTCCACCGGAACAGACAAATCTGCCAGAACGCGGGCGTAATTAACGGATGTCTGTCTCATATTTCTCACCTGCTTTCGCCATTATCTTCGGGTTTCATCACCGCATCCATTGCTGCATTATTCAGGAACTGATCGTACAGAAGCATGTCGTCTGCCTCACGTTCCACGCTGCCGGTCACTTTTCTGGCTGCGGTCAAAGCCAGCTCTGCAATGCGGGACTGGAGGTCAGCCATGGTTTTTTCTTTTTCACTTTCGATATTCTTCTCTGCTTTCCTCATAATGTCTGCCGCCTGATCACCGGCCTCTTTAAGAATCCGATCCGATTCTTCCTGTGCACGCTTTTTCGCTTCCTCAATCATGCGTCCGGACTCGCTTCTGGCATCCTTAAGGGCATCTTCATAACGGCCCTTAAGCTCATTCGCCTCAGCCTCGCTGTTTCTGGCGTTTAAAAGCCCCTCGGAAATCTCCGCCTGCCTCTTATCCATTACGGCAGTCACAGGTTTAATCAGAAATTTTTTAAGTAGAAGACAGAGGATAATCAGGTTAATGATTTCAAAGACAAGGCTCCAGTTTAACTGTAACACTTCTCCCACCTGCCTTTCACATTTATTTTAAGAATAAGATAATTACAAGGGCAATAACGAAACCGTAAATAGCGGTAGCCTCTGCCAGGGCACAACCAAGAAGTAAGGCCTTGCTGATTTTGCTTTCAGCTTCAGGCTGCCTTGCGATGGCTTCCACTGCTTTAGAAGTTGCGATACCGATACCAATACCTGCTCCAATACCTGTAAGTACAGCGACTGCTGCTCCGATTGCGATTAATGTAGACATAATAATACTCTCCTTTTTGTTTGTTTTCTTTACTCTTTGTCCGGACCGTTGTCAGTCCAGTTGTTCCTTAATAAACAGGGCGGTCAGGAAGACAAATACATACGCCTGAATCAGACCGTCAAAAATATCAAAATAAAAACTGAACGGTATCGGCACAATGAGCGGGGCCACCAACTTGATTAATTCCATTACTACGAATGAGCCCAGCACGTTGCCGAAAAGCCGCATGCACAGAGACACGGGACGAATGGCAATCTCCATAATATTGATTGGCAGTATAAACGCCACCGGTTCTGCAAAACTCTTCATGAATCCCTTCATGCCTTTCTTATGAAACCCGGCATACTCGATTACCGCGATGCTGATGACAGCCAGTGCGGCAGTTACATTCAAATCCTTCGTGGGCGGTGTGATGCCTGCGATGCCAATCAGGTTGGCTACGCCGATAAAAAGCGCCGTTGAAATCAGATAAGGAATGTATCCTTTTCCTTCTTCCCCGACCAGATCCAGGAAGAAATCTCTTAAGAACCCAATTGAAGTTTCCAGGAACAACTGAAGCTTCCCGGGATTCTCAACCTTGAGATTCCTTACGAAGATGATGGAAAGGAGAACCAGAACCGCCATGATAAACCATGTCGCCACCACGGACTCGTAAATCGGGATTCCTCCAAATACGGGTATAGTAAATGCGACTTTAGCGTTCAGCTCTTCCATCAGGGCCTTTGAAAGTGTGTCCGTCTTATATCCCTCCCCTTTGAGAATATTTTTTAAGCGCGTCAAAAAGAATCCTTCTTTTAGCAGAGTTTTTTACTTCACCGGAACTCCTATTTTTGTGAAATAAAAAAAACCTCCGCCGGTTTCCTGTAATCGGATTCCCGGAAAAGGTCTCTTGTTTCTTCGCTTTCCCATATTATGTTACTTTAAGCCGAGAAATGCAATAACATTTGGAAAGAAATTTAGTTGTAAAATCCAACAAAATTAAGCATTTTGTACAAATTTCCATACAATCCCAGTAATCTTTAACGCCCTGTTAACACGAAAACCGGAAAAAGAGCATCGTTCCCACCTGAGAAGACAATCTTCTTAAGGTATTTTACGATGCTCTCTGTTTAATTTAATCTTTTAAAGTTTTATCAAAGCGCTTCCGTCATCATCGTCCAGATGCAGGATACCGGCATCACGAGAAACAGCGCCGGAAGAAACGATGCCGCCCTGATTGGTTTTATCTCGGCAACCCTGATGCCCGTCACGAGAGCAATAACGCCTCCGCAGCCCATGAAATCGGCTATCATGGATTCCGTCGCCCAGGGCATGATAAAGCCCGACAGGCTAAACAGAGCCAGATAAATCAGAAACTGCGGTACCGAAATCATGGCCACGCAGGCTCCCAGCGTGGAGGCGAAAATTGCGGCTCCGAACAAATCCAAAACAGCTTTTGTAATAAGCACCGAGGCATCTCCCGTCAGCCCTTCACTCATTGCTCCCATCAGGCCGAGACTTCCCGAACAAATCAGGATCAGCACTCCGGTAAAGCGTTCGCTGAATTCATTGTCCTCCTCTGTCTTATTCCTTTTCACCATCCGCGGCAGTTTTCCCAGCAATTCTTCCAGCTTCATTGTCTCTCCGATGATTCCGCCCAGAATCAGGGAGAGCATGACCGGAGAGAGGGAGGAGGACTTACCAATCAGCGTAATGCCGATTGCAATCGAGCTGATTCCAAAGAATCTGGAAAGGAACTCACACGTCTGCTTTGGAAAAAAGCGGCCCGCAGCGGCTCCGGCCACCCCTCCCAGGGCCACGCAGCCGCAGTCTATTATAATTCCCCAGGGTATCATATCATCGACTCCTTACAGCAGTTTGATCGCATAGCTTGCAATGATGACGGAGGCAATGGTCACCGTGGCAATTCCTGCGGTTACGATCTTCGGCACCAGATAATTACTCAGCGCCGTGTGTTCTTCCTCCGTCTTCCCATATGCCTTTGCAACGTCCTGTGAAATATAGAGCGTGGTCGGAAAACCGTACATGCAGGTCAGGCCGAGGGCAATGGCAAGGTACGGGTTCATTTTCATGAACTTTGCCAGCACAATTGCCACAATTCCGGTAAACAGGCTGCCCAGTCCCAGGACAACGACGATGGGCAGGAGCATTCCAAGCACATCCTGCGGCGTAATATAGGAAAAGTTCTCAAACAGGCTGGCTAATATAAGCACCATAAACAGGCCGGCGCATCCCGTCTTCGCCATGGCATTCTCGTCCAGAAGTCCCAGGCAGGTGAATATGATTCCCATAAACAGGGCCATAACAAGGTAATGGATAACCCCGTTTGTAAATCCGGCCAGGACGTTTGCCACCGATGCCGTAATTGCAAGCTTTGCCAGGATAATCACGCTTGTGCTGAGCGATTCCGGCAGGGTAAATAATTTCTTTTTCGCCCCCTCTGCCGAAACGGCCGAGTTACTGTACAGCGCCAGGTTCCTGCCGTCCTTCAGGAAATCGGCCGCAGCCCTGCGCATCATAATGGTGGAAAGCGGCAGGCCGACGAATGTCTGGACGGTCAGAAGCATGCTGCAGAGAGCCGATAAATGCTCCATCCCTCTGGCGTTAAAAAAGTCACTCATGATGATGACCGCAGAAATGGAACCCGAGAAAATCGGCGCTCCCGCTATCGCCTGCTCACGTCCGATGATCATGGAACCCACGATGATAATACCGATTACTCCGGCGGAAACGGAGACTACGCTGATCACAATCGTCTTCCACTGCCTTGCCAGCTCTTTCAGATTAATCGTCGTCCCCACGCTGGCAATCAGCACGCCGCTTGCCACCGAACCGAGCGTACTTAAACCGGCATCCGTCACGAGTGTTTTCGGAAATCCCAGCCAGAAGTAGGCCAGCAGAAGAATTGCGGCCACAAACGGCTGGGAAAGAATTGCATTCGTCCTGGATGAGCAGAACTCACCGATGGCGAAAACCACAAGTACCGTTGTCAATGCATAAATAGCAACCATAAAAATTACCCCCTTATCCTGTTTCCAGGATCCTTCTCTAGTGTTTTTCCAGCCAGTCCCAGGCGCAATGCGCAAGCAAAGCGGCCCCCGTGACCAGCACCTCCTCATTATAAATTACATAAGGGCTGTGGTTATGCCCCTGTCCTCCCTCACGGCTCCCGCATCCTATGACAAACATGACGGAAGGCACTATCTGCGTATAGAAACCAAAATCGTCCGATACCTGCATTTTATAATCCCCGTCTGTAATAAAACCGGCTCCAAAATGCCTGAGGCTCTCCGAAAAGAAACCGGCCAGCTCCGGATCATTCACCGTGCAGGGACACTGTTCGGCAAAAATAAGCTCTCCCACGGCTCCGAACATCTGCGCCGTACCTTCCACAATCTGCCGCATCCTCATTTTCAGTTTCCGGCATGCAACATCGTCATAGGTGCGCACCGTCCCCGAGAGCCTGGCCGTGTCGGGCACGATATTACTTGCGCTTCCCGCTTCAACCTGACAGACATTTAAAACAACCGGCATGTCGGCGGCCACTTCCTTTACCTGAAGGGACTGAAGCGCCAGGATGATATGCGCCGCCACATTGATCGGGTCGATTCCCAGATGCGGCTGCCCTCCATGGCCGCCTTTTCCCTGAATTCTTATCTCAAATGTGTCCGAGGATGCCAGGAAGGTCCCTGCGGGATAATTCAGATATCCCGTCATAAGCGTCGGCTGTACATGGATTCCAACCGCCGCGTCCACTGCCGGATTTTCAAGAATCCCCGCCCGGATCATCTCCTGCGCGCCTTCGAGCGTCTCCTCCCCCGCCTGGAAAACAAGCTTGACCGTGCCGGAAAGTTCCTTTTCCCTCTCCTTCAGCATCCTGGCCGCTCCCAGTAAAAATGCGGTATGAATGTCATGTCCGCATGTATGCGCCCTTCCCCTGTTCAGAGAGGAAAACGGTAAGCCGCTCTGCTCTTCCATCGGCAGCGCATCCATATCAGCCCTCAAAAGTATCGTTTTTCCTGTTCTGTTTCCCATTTCCGCCACAAGGCCTCCGTGGGGAATTACCCGGTATCCGCATCCCATTTCACGGAGTTTCTTTTTGACGTATCCTTCCGTCTCCGGCAGCTTTGTTCCCAGCTCCGGATGACTGTGCAGAAACCGTCTGTTTTCAATATGGTATCCTTCCAGCCCGCGGCTGTATTCTAAAAAGTCTATGATTTTCTTACCTCCTCCGATTCATTGGCCGGCCGGCTTTTGAATAAAAAAAAATTCTTACCAGACTCAATATAGCATTGGCAAGAATTTTTGTACAATATTTATAATTTATTCTAATATAAAATCAATTTATGCCGGTCTGCAGGCAGCCGTCTAAAAACTCCAGACATGTTTTAGCTGCCCCGGACAGTCTCCTCCCTTTCGAATACACGGCCGCCACTGTGTAAAAGCACGGAGGATTAAAAGAAATCTCCTTATAGGCTGAGCCGTCTCCCAGTTCTTTTTCGTATTGCCCGGCCGAAAACCAGATGTCGTGATAGGTCAGTCCGATACCGTCGTTACACCGGATATGCTGGAAATAAGAGTCCAGCAGAAGCGCTGAAAACTGCGGTTTAATTTTAATCTTACGCTCCGGGAAGGTATCCTGCAGAATCCGGAAAATATAGCTGTTCTTGGGTTCATCCAGTGAAAGGGAAATAAGGGGCTGGCGTTCGAATTCATCCAGGGTGATCGTCTCCCGGCCGCTGAGGGGATTTCTGCGGCTTAGGCAGACGCGCAGCTCTCCCTGAAACAGGGGGTGGATTTCCAGAGATTTTACCATCCCGCCCGTCACGGCAATGATACCCAGATCGATCATCCCGTCCTTTAACTGCGTGACAATCGAGGGCGTTGAACTTTCATTCTCAATCACATGAATTCCTTTATGTTTCTGCCGGAACTCTTCCAGAATGGGCTGAAGGGCCGTGCGCATCTGAATCGAATAACCGATTCTCAGGTTCTCGGTCCGCTCGGAGATAAAATCTTTCATCTCCAGCTCCACATTCTCCAGTTCTTTAATCAGGTGTTTTGCCTTTTCAAACAGGAACTCCCCTTCCGGAGTGAGAACGAGAGTACCGCGGTTCCGGTTCAGCAGCAAAACTCCCATATCCTCTTCCAGGCTGTGCACCGCCATCGTGACGGACGGCTGCGTTACGTGAAGCTCCTCCGATGCTTTTGTAAAGCTCTTCAGCCTGCACACCGCCTCAAAATAGCTCAGTTTCCGAAAGTCCATCCTCTTTCACCTTCTCCTTCGCCGTCAACAGAACCTAAAATCCGAAAAATGAATTCACGCCGGACACCAGTCCGTCCGCGAGCTGGTTCAGCATATCCGTGGAATGGCTGGACGCCTTGTCACCCAGTTCGATATCAATGCTCGGAATCGTCGAGAAGGAGGTCTGCGTCAGATCCATCTCCATGCTCCCGCCCGAAAAAATCTTATTTCCCGCGCCCTTCAGTCCCGCTATCAGCGCCTCGCCCAGTTTATTGTGCTGCTGCCAGTGGGAGGCTACCGGCTCCATGGCCCGGTAAGAGGCGTTGTTTGGAACGCTCATGAAAAAGCACCCCTTATTGCTGCTGGTGGAATCCCAGTGCAGGGCAATATGGCAGTCCGCATTGTTATTGGCAATTACGGTCCTCGCAATATTATCAAGCTGTACATCGTCCGACTCGCGGATCATCAGCACGTCGTATCCCTGTGCAAGAAGACGGTCTTTTAAGATCTTCGCCATCGCCAGAGTCACCTTGCTCTCCGCCGTGCCGTCTGCAAATGTCATGCCGCTGGAAACGGCAACGGCCGTAGTTGCTCCGGCACCGGTCGTGCCGCCCGTCACCTTCGCGGTTCCGTCCGGATGGCAGAGGGTTTTCACGCTGCCGCCGCCCTTTGTTCCGTGGCCCGCGTTGACGCAGACCGTCTTATTCTTTCTGGAAGCCGCCGTGCTCTTATAGAGGACGGCCTTCCCACTGTTGATCTTGGAAAAATCCGCATATTTGTACCCGCTCGACAGGCCGATCTCGGTTCCCGATGAAGTGGATGCCGAAGCTCCCGTCTCGGTTCCTGCGGATGATGTACTCTGGCCGGACGGTTTTCCGGCAGGCTGTGAGGCGCTCAGATAGGCGGTTGCCACATAGCGTTTCTGTCCGTTTACCAAAACCACGGTCCAGTCCCCATTCGTGGAAACGCGTTCCAGCTTATCTCCGTAATGGAAATTCGTTACAATATTGCTGTCTTTAATCTCTTCCGACGAACGGCACCTGAGTACGTCACAGTTTACATAAACCGTGTCCCCGGCAAAAACCGTCTGGGCCGAACCGGCCAGCAGCATGGCTGTCACGAGGGCAGCCGTCCACTTTAGCTTTGTTCCCGATATGTTCTTACGATTCATTCAATTCTCTCCTTATAAGAGCCGGAAGATACTCCGGCCATATGATTCATGCTGCACATTTTCCAGTATAATGCATTCGGAAGGCGGTTTCAAGCGTCTAAAGGCAAAGGCTTCCTTACGATTTTATGACGCCCTGAAGCGGCTTAGTGCCTCCGCCACAGGCTGCACCATACCTGAAACAGCCGCAGCAGGATTGTTACCATTCATTACCGTGAAACTTGTTTTCGATGTCCGTAATCAGTTTTTTCAGCCCGGTAGACAGGAATTTGTCTTTATGGTAGACGATTTTAAAGCTTCTTTTCAGCGAAAAGTCATTGATCGTGATCTGATTGACCTCCTCATGATGCCTCAGCAGTGACTTGGAAAGAATCGAAACGCCCTGCCCCGAGGCGACGATATTAATAATGGAGTCTGAACTGTGGCAGATCCATTTTTCTATAAACGAAATCCCTCTTTCCTCCATCAAATCGGTAAAAAATTCCCTTGTCCCGGAACCTTCCTCCCTCAATACGAAATCTTTTCCCGCCAAATCGGTAAGGTTTACAGACGATATGCCGGCAAACGGATGCGTTTTTCCGCAGATCAGAACCATTTCATCCTCATATACATCTTTGAATATCACATTTTTCGTCTTGACTTTTCCCTCAATCACGGCGACATCCAGAATTCCTTCTGAAATCTTACGGATGATATTCATAGAATTATCAATATAAACACGTATGCTTACATTCGGGTTTTCCGCCTCATATCCGGTGATGATATCACTCAGGAAATAGCTGCCCACGGTCAGGGACGCTCCTACATGGATGCACTGCTGGCTGGACGCATGATACAGAAACTGTTCCAGCTCCTGATAAGTCGTGGTAATATGTCTGGCATATTCCAGAAACTCCCGGCCCGTTTCCGTTATGTAAAGCTTCTTGGAAAGCCGTTCAAATAATTTGACGTGGTATTCTTTTTCTATCTGCATAATCGCGTGGCTGACCGTCGGCTGTGTAATATACAGCTTTCTGGATGCAATTCCCATCTGTCCGGTCTCGGCCACCGCGATAAAAATCTCAAAATCACGGATTGTCATAATCTCTTCTCCTTTGTAGGTCCCCGCAATGCATAGATAATCTGCTATGAGTTTATAACAAGTTTAGCATTTTACGAATGGCAGGGCAAGCTCTATAATAGACTTAAAATAGCTGCTATTACCAGCTAAATTTTGACCAGCCGTTGCACTTCAGCCCGCAGGGCAAAAACAGGAAAGGAAGTAAACGAAATGAGAAGCTCAAAAACCTATCAGCTCAAAACAGCAGACATAAATAAACTTTTTGATGTCCTGAAAGAAAAATATGCTATTTATGCGCCTGTCAGAATTCCTTCCGGAGGAAGATATGCCGGACAGGATTCTATTCTTTACAAGGAGATTGAACGGTATGAAGATATTGAATTCCGCGAGAGATCCACATATGCAATGAAAGAGGTTATCACACCGATTACGCAAACCTTATTTTATTTTACCGACGACGAATTCAGGGAAAGCAAGCTGGAGGAAACAAGAGATTTTCTCATTTTCGGAAGAGCCTGCGATATTAATGCAGTAAAAATTCAGGACCAGATTTATTGCGAGAACGGCGGTATCGTGGATCCTTTCTATCAGAGAAGAAGGGAAAAGGTAAAATTTGCTCTGATGGAATGTCCGGAAGAGTTTGACGGCTGCTTCTGCTGCAGCGTGGGATCCAATGTCACAGACATGCACTCCATCGCATTTTCCTTTGGAGAAGAAGGGACTTATATTGAGGTAAAGGATGAGAGCTTCGGCGATTATTTTGCAGGATGTGAGGAAGCCGATTATGAAATCACCTTCCCGGTGGAAAACAGGCTGAAAGTTGATTTTCCGGTGATTGAGTCTCTCGATATGGCGAACAAATTAAAGGAGCATCCGATGTGGGAGGAGTTTGACGCCAGATGTATCGCCTGCGGGGCCTGTACCGTCGCGTGCAGCACCTGTACGTGTTTTGAAACCACCGATATTATTTATACGCAAAACGGAAAAGCCGGAGAAAGAAGAAGGACCTGCTCTTCCTGTATGGTGGACGGATTTGACCGTATGGCCGGCGGGGCCTGTTTCAGACACAAAATATCTGAAAAATACCGCTATAAAATCTTACATAAAGTATATGGACATGACGCCCGGTTCCATACCGGCCCGATGTGCGTGGGCTGCGGAAGGTGTTCGGCCAGATGTCCCCAGCTCATCGGATATCCCGAAACACTGAATAAGCTGTCAAGGGCAATTGAAGAAATAAAGCAAGAGGAGGAAGTTTGCCATGCTTAATAATCCGGTAAAACCACAGGCACATAAAATCATAGATATTTTTAAGCAGACGGAAGCGGAATGGACCTTCCGAATCGAAAATGAACTCCCCATCCGGCACGGACAGTTCATGCAGCTTTCCCTGCCTAAAATCGGTGAAGCCCCCATCTCCATCAGCGGCTTTGGCGACGGATACGCCGACTTTACAATCCGAAAGGTTGGAAAGGTAACGGATGAACTTTTCGGTTTAAAAAAGGGCGGCACCATTTTTGTCAGAGGATGCTACGGCAACGGCTGGCCAACGGAACAGCTAAAGGGTAAAAATGTTGTGATTATCGCGGGCGGAACCGGCGTTTCACCGGTCAAGAGCCTGATCAACCAGCTTTATTCCGATCCCGGCTATGCGGAGGAAATCTATTTAATCCTCGGCTTTAAGAATTCTCAGAGTATTCTGTTTACGGATGAGATAGAACAATGGAAAACGGCCCCGAAGTTCCACGTCATCCGTACGCTTGACAATGAGGACTATCCAGGCTGGAACAAGGGAATGGTCACCGGATTTGTGAAGGATATCCCGTTTGACTCCTTTGGTGATAATTATGAATGTCTTGTAGTGGGACCTCCCATTATGATGAAATTCGCCGCCAAAAGCCTGCTGGATAGCCAGGTTCCCGAGGATAAAATCTGGATGTCCTTTGAGCGGAAAATGTCCTGCGCCATCGGCAAATGCGGGCACTGCAGAATTGACGAAACGTATGTCTGTCTGGACGGTCCCGTCTTTAATTACACGATTGGCAAAAAGCTGGTAGATTAGGAGGTAAATTGCGGTGAGCGATATCAATATAGGTAAATTGAGAAATAATTGTTTCCGTCAGTCCAAGGTGGCAGGCGAATTTATGCTGCAGCTTCGTGTGCCGGGAGCGGTGATCGATGCAAAATGGCTGGATCTTGTCAGCCACGTATGCAATACCTGGGGCAACGGTTCTTTCCATCTTGGAATGCGTCAGACCTTAAATGTTCCGGGAATCAAAGCGGAAAATATTCCGGCTGTGAACGAATATATACGCCCCTATCTGGAGGCGGTTGAATGTGATATGTGCGATGTGGAGATGGATACGTCGAATGGCTATCCCTTTATCGGGCCCAGAAATATCATGGCCTGCATCGGAGGCATCCACTGTATCAAGGGTAATGTAAATACGCAGGAAATGGCGCATAAGATTGAAAAACTAATCTATCCCAATCCATACCATATCAAAGTTTCCATAGCGGGATGTCCCAATGACTGCGCCAAGGGTCATTTCCAGGATTTTGGAATCATCGGCTGCACGAAGCCGATTTACGATATCGACCGGTGTATCGGCTGCGGAGCCTGCGTCGATAAGTGCAAAGGAGCTGCAACCCGGGTTCTCTCACTGAACGACAAAGGGAAGGTTGATAAAGATCCCTGCTGCTGCGTTGGCTGCGGCGAATGCGTCATCGCCTGTCCCGCCGGAGCATGGAGACGTCCCGATAAAGACTTTTATAAGATTGTCATCGGCGGAAGAACCGGTAAGCAATATCCCCGAATGGGAAAAATGTTTGCAAACTGGCTGACGGAGGAAAGCGTTCTGGCCATCATGAGCAACTGGCCGAAATTCTCCGAGTGGGTTCTGGGCGGCAAACCCGTCTACCTTCACGGCGGCCACCTGATTGACAGGGCCGGGTATCAGAAATTCAAAGACTTTATGCTGGATGGCGTGACACTGAATCCGGAGGCGTACATTGCGGAAACAATCAATTGGGCCGAGACGGAATACAGGAGCAATATTCATGTTAAACCGTTGGAAATGCATGAAACGGTGAGATAAGAAAATGTGATCGCTCATTCTTTATTGAAAATTTGTCTTATATATAAACATTAAAAACGATCAGCCGGAGACGGCTGGTCGTTTTTATGTTTACTGTTGTTCCGTTGTTCTTTTACTGTTGTTTCATTGCTCCTTTACTGTTGTTCCGTTTTCGCCATTCCATTTTCCGTTCCTTTATTGCCACTCCCATTTTCCCGTCCTCAGCTACATTTTCCGGACTTCCATCGCCTTCATTCTCATGATACAATCAGTATAACTTACATTTTATTCAAACCGGTTACCGTCAAATGTATCACAGAACCAAAACTTGCATAGTGACTACGGAAGATACTGTGAATTTCCATTGAAAAAGGAAAATTATCATGAAGAAGAAAATATCTATTGTTTTTACCGCACCGGTATCACCAAGCCTGGTACCCAATCTGACCCGGGATCTGCGGCTTGTGTTTAGTGATGCCGTCGAAATATCCGTAATATACAGCAGTGAACTAAAAGAAAATGAACAGTTAAACAGTGACGTCATCCTTATTATGCGTCCGGGAATTATGAAGCTACTCCAGAATCACCTGCCGGATTCCGGTAAGGTGGTGCTCGTAACCCGCACCATATCCGAGGATGCCGTCTACCAGCTCTACGATATTCCCGCAGGATCACGCGTTTTAGTTGTGAATGATTCCCGTGAAACCACGGCCGATACGGTAGCTATGCTCTGCCAGCTCGGGATCGCCCATCTGGAACTGATTCCCTACCTGGATGCGGAGGCCGACTTTTCCGATATTCAGTTTGCCGTCACTCCAGGGGAGGCGCGGATGGTTCCCCGCTCTATTCCCAATATCATTGATATCGGAGACCGCCGCCTGGATATGCAGACCTTTCTGGATATGCTCCCTCTTTTAAACCTCAGTTCGGATTCCATCAGCCAGGCTCTAATCCGATACTCGGAAAATAAGCTTGAACTGCATACGGGAATTAAGAAGCGCTATATCCAGAGTTACATGCTCAGTGAAACGCTGACTCAAATACTGAGTCTCCAGAAATCGGGAATTATTGTTACGGATGCCCAGTATCATATCAGCTATTGGAATATCGAGGCGGAACGTATTCTGGAAAAAGCTCCGGGAAACCATCTTAACCTCTCCCTCTGTCTTCCTTCCGATATTGCGGGGCGTTTAACTGCCTCTTCTTTTACCGATGATCTCTTCACCCTGGGCGGAAGCTCCTTTATGATCAGCCGTATCCCCCTGCACACGATGGGCCAGATTTCCGGCTACTGCCTTACCTTTGAATCCGCTTCCCAGATCAGAAAAAGCGGAAGTGAGTTAAGCCGGAGGCTGCGCAACCAGGGACTGTCCGCCAGGTATTATTTTGACGATATTATTTATAACAGTCCTGCAATGGAACACTGCATTACACTTGCAAAAAGAGTGGCGTCCAGCGATTACACCGTATTGATCACGGGTGAAACCGGCACGGGAAAAGAACTCTTCGCCCAGGCCATCCACAATTATTCACCCAGAAAAAACGGCCCGTTCGTAGCGGTGAACTGTGCCGCTCTGCCCGAAAGTCTCCTGGAAAGCGAATTGTTCGGATATGAAGAGGGCGCATTTACAGGAGCCCGCCGCGGAGGTAAAATGGGGCTCTTTGAGCAGGCCGACGGCGGTACCCTGTTTCTGGATGAAATCGGCGACATGCCTTATTCTCTGCAATCCCGGCTCCTCCGTGTACTTCAGGAACAGCAGATTGTGCGCATCGGAGGAGGCGGCGCCATCAATATCAACGTACGGGTTTTAACTGCCACCAACCGTAATTTAATGGAATTGACAAAAGAAAAAAAGTTCCGGGAGGATCTCTTTTTCCGTCTAAATGTATTTCCGCTCTCACTGCCTCCGCTCCGCCAAAGAAAGGAGGACATCATACCGCTTTTCTCATCTCTCAGCGGTATCAAAACACAGATGCTTGAACCGCATATAAAAAGCCGCCTGCTTTCCTACCGATGGCCGGGCAATGTCAGAGAACTCCGCAATGCGGCAGATTATTACCAGTTGATGGGAAACCTGGAATGCCTTCCTGAACCCGAGGAACCGGAGATTTCCTGCAGCCCTGCGGACGCCTCCTCCCCCGCCCGCATTGCCGAACAAATTCTGGATATTGTCCGCGCCTTTAACGGACTTAAACAGACCATCGGACGGACCGGGCTTATCACGGAAATGGAGAAGAGAGGATTTACAATCAGCCAGAAACGAATGGAATATTTTATTAAAATGCTTCTGGATTCCGGTTATATTACCCGCAGCAGAGGACGCAGCGGAATTTATCTGACGGAATCCGGCAAACGGCACTTCACTAATGCCGGTATTAACTTCAAAACGCTCTGCTAATCTCTCCTCCAATCGTTGTTTATAAATAGTTTGTAAATCAATTTTAGAACGATTTACAAACTATTTATTTTTATTTCCCATTCTATTTTTATCTTTTCACGACGGGTTTTTCCTTTTTTCCCCAAAAATCACCATTCTATTCCCCCTTGATATTACAAGAGAAATCCGAGTCTTGCTTTACAAAATTCTACCGTTTTTAATTTTCATGACATTTTTGGCACGTAAATTGCTTTTTTATAAGACAAACGCGTTTTTATTTTAATTGAAATTATATTTGGAGGATTTTACAAATGAACCAGCAACCTGTTATCGGCCTGACTTCGGCCAGAATGTTTATGGAAGGTACTTTTTTGAATGGAATACCCAAGGCGTCTGTCAATACCGACTATATAGATGCCGTTATCAAAGCCGGAGGAATTCCAATTTCCCTGCCCCCGATATGCGGATTACCGGAAATCCAACGCTATGTTGAGCTGTGCGATGGAATACTCGTAACCGGAGGAATGGACGTATCCCCCATCCTCTATCATGAACTTCCCCATTCTCAATGCGGCAGTTTTGATCTTGAGATGGATCGCACCCACATAGCCCTGATTCAGGAAGCGATCAGAGCCGACAAGCCGCTTCTGGGAATCTGCCGCGGGATGCAGTTGATCAACGTTGCTCTGGGAGGCACACTCTATCAGGATATTCCCGCCCAGTGCCCGGGCTGCGGAGGCCATTCCTTCGCACATGTCAGAAGTGACGCCGTACACACCGTTACATTAGAAGAAGGCTCGCCGCTCCACCGGATTTATGGCCGCACGGAACTTGAGGTCAACAGCATCCACCACCAGTCGGTGAAGGCTCCCGGTACAGGCGTAAAGCTTTGTGCGGCAGCTCCCGACGGTGTTGCTGAGGGGCTCTGGGTACCGGGTAAAAAAATAACCGCAGTTCAGTGGCATCCCGAAATGCTTCTCTTGAAATCAGAAGAATCGCTTTGCCTCTTTAAGGACTTCATCGGCCTGTGCCGTTAAACATCTACTATAATCAATCTATTGGGGGATCTTTTCATGGAAAATAAAAATACTTTTAAGACACCGTCATTTCAATATTCGCTCTTCGTGCTTCTCGCCCTGGCGGTCAGCACGTTCGCGGGCATGAAGCTTTTCGGAGCTTCTTTAAACGTTATTATGTTTTTAAACTGGCTTTTGATGACCGTTCTGGCGGTTCCGCTCGGTTTCAGCTACGACATCTTGGAGAAAAAAGCGGCAGAAAGCCTCTCGGGTATCCTGACCACGCTCTTTATAATTTTTGCTATCGGCGGCCTGACCGGAACCTGGATGGCATCCGGAACCGTCCCCTCCATCGTCTATTACGGAATGAACATCATGAGCGCCAAATTCTTTCTTCCCGCTTCTTTGATTCTCTGTTCCATCGTTTCGGTCGCGACCGGAACTTCCTGGGGTACGCTGGGAACCATGGGCGTTGCCCTCGTCGGGATCGGGGCCGGTCTGGGAGTTCCTGCCGGAATGACCGCAGGCGCGGCTATCTGCGGCGCCTGGTTTGGAGACAAAATCTCCCCGCTGTCCGATACCACCAATTTTACGGCTGCCATCGTAGGAGCCCCTCTCAGCACCCATATCCGCCATATGATGTATACGACAGGACCTGCTTACCTCATCACGCTCGGCCTTTTCACTGTCTTAGGACTCCGGGTATCTCAGACAAGCAGCCTGGATACCTCTTTAATTCTGGCTACCCAGGAAGGCATTGCCGCCAACTTCCATTTAGGTATTCCGGTTATGATTCCCGTTGCCATTGTACTCATTTTGCTCCTCATGCGGAAAAATCCGACCCTGGCCCTGCTGGCCGGCTCTTTTGCCGGAATTCTCGTTGCCATCCTGTATCAAGGTTCCACCACTTCACTGGCGTTCAACAGCCTTTACAACGGTTTCAGCAGGGAATTTGAAAATCCATTTCTCGCTTCCTTACTAAACCGCGGAGGCATTACCAGCATGCTCGGAACCTGTATGACGATTATCTTCTGTGTCGGCATCGGCGGCATGATGAAGGAAATGGGTGTCATCCATGTCATTGTAACCCAGTTGGCAAAGTTAATCCGCTCCACCGGGAGCCTGATTCTGATATCGGAAATAATTGCATACGTTGCCCAGATGCTTTCCGGTTCCCATTATTTTTCCGACGTTATGCTGCAGTCCACCATGCTTGATATCTACAAAGAAAAACGTTTAAAACCCGAAAACTTATCAAGGCTCATGGAAGACTGTAATACCATCGGAGGCACTATGATTCCCTGGAGTTCCACGGCGCTTTATATTGTCGCCACCATCAACGTACCCTTTATGGAATACCTGCCGTACATTTTCCTGTGCTATCTGACCCCGTTGATTGGACTGTTCTGCGGTTTTACCGGCTGGGGGATTGCAAGATATAAAGACAACGAAGAAATTTTATAAAATGACACGATCTGTGCGGAGGAACGTAACATCATGAACCATAAAAAAGCTATGCTTTTGACTTGTATTATCGCCCTTTTGTGGAGCCTGGCCGGATGGAATATCAAAATGATCGCCTGGAGCCCCTATGCAATCGCCGCCGGACGCAGTATTATCGCCTCCGTACTGCTGGCCCCTCTTGTTCTGAAAAAGAAAAACCTGCATATCAGCCGCTATGTTGTCGGAGGCGCCGTCTGCTATACCGCCTTTAACTACAGTTTTATTGTATCGACAAAACTGGCCTCTTCCGCCATTGCCATCATGATGCAGTATACCGCCCCGATTTACGTAGCGGTTTTAGCCTGGATTTTTTTACGGGAACGAATCATAAAAGCGGATATTTTCAGCATGGTCTTTGTTTTCAGCGGAATGATCCTGTTTTTTACCGATTCGGCGGGCGGCGGTAGTCTGATTGGAAAACTGATTGCCATGCTAAACGGAGTCACCTTTGCCGGAATTTCCATCTTTCTCCGTCTTGAAAAGGATGGCAGCCCTGCCCTGGCTATGTTTTTCGGAAACGTAATTTCCGGTATCATCGGTATCCCCTTTGTCTGCTCCGCCGGAGTTCCGGATACCGGGAGCATTCTTTTTCTGCTTTTAGCCGGGGCCCTATGCGCCTTTACCTACACGCTCTATGCCATCGCCAGTACGGGTCTTTCCGCTCTTGAAACCGTATTGCTGCCGATTATCGATCCGGTGATGAATCCTGTATGGGTCTTCTTATTTCTTGGGGAGGCCCCCGGAGTTCGCTCTATTATTGGAGCCTTCATCGTGCTCGTATCCGTCACGGCCCGCGTTCTCTACGGCATACAAAATGATAAACGCCGGGTTCTCACGGCCTGATATCTTTTTTCTATCACATAAAAACCAGCGGCCCCAGTTCCACTTGTCCGGTCCGCTGGTTTTTATTGACGGCGGCCGCCGCCCGCCACTTTCTCTGTCAGGCCTCACCGTCTTTGTTGATCAATTCCACGATCCTTTCGACCTCCTCCTTCTCCCCACCGGAAATTCTGCCGTAATTTTCATGCTCCTTTTTGTCCGTCCACCTGCATAAAAACCATTCATCTTTACCGTCTTTTTGGAGCGCACCTCCCTTTTCAACGGTGAAATAGTAAACCTTTTTAAATTCTTCCCCGAATACTATGTACACTCTACTGCAAAGAGGTTCTGAACCAGGCTCCGGCATTATAATCTGTGCCATAA
The DNA here is from genome assembly GCF_900547735.1 of uncultured Clostridium sp. GTDB lineage: Bacteria > Bacillota > Clostridia > Lachnospirales > Lachnospiraceae > Otoolea. The sequence goes on from NZ_URHZ01000002.1 coordinate 27,056, forward strand.
ACCACGGTTCCTCCAGCCTGTAAAGCTGGACGGTGAAATCTTCTTTTTTATAAGGATTTTCAATCTTTTCTGCATCGGAAAGAATCTCATACAGCTTCCAGATGAATTCTTCCTTCTTATGCGACAATGCGCCGATTATCTGCGCCGGCTCCCGGAACAGTTCATCCGGCAAAAAACGGTGTTCTACTGCATATCTTAATTCTCCTGCGTCCATACTCCCTCTCCTCTCTCTTATTACACAGCGGAACGTTTTACCCGCGTATTCTTCTGTCTCTTTTCATTCTAAGCTCCTATGTCTCCCGTGTCAAACCTTCCGTGTCAAAATACAGTTTGAATTCAGGCAGAATCAGTTTGGATCTGCAAAATGTAATATATATTTGACATTTAGTAATATATATATTATAATATCAAATACAAAGGAGGCACTCACATGAAAAACAAAAAAATGAAAATCGCCCGTATAGAATGTGATCTCTCCCAGGAACAACTGGCGGAAAAAACAGGTGTTACCAGGCAGACAATCGGTATGATTGAGGCAGGTAAATTCAACCCTTCATTGAATTTGTGCATCAGTATCTGCCGGACACTTAACAAAACATTGGACGAATTATTCTGGGAGGAGGAAGATAAATGAAATTATTTAAGAATAACATGGATGAAAGACAGACACTGGAAATGCTTCAGTCGAGAAAAATAACATGCTGGATCTTTTACACACTGCTGATCGTATCTCTGATCATACAGTCCTGGTTACTGAATCTGCCGTTTGCCTATTATGGATCCGAATTTTCGATCTTGCTGATCGGCAGCGCTTATTTGATTATTTCCGATATCCGCAGGGGAGAATGGGAGGACTTTACCCGCACCAAGCCGGGAATCAAGGCTTATCTGCTCTGGTCGGCAGGTTCGGCAATGATTGCTACCGTTATTTTTACGGTGATGCAATATATCCGTCTGTCGGCCTCCGGCAAAGAATTGCCGTTTTCGGTTATCCTCCAGTCTTCCGGCGCATTTATGCTATTTATATTTTGTTTTACCTTTGCAGTTCTTACTTTGGTCGGAACATTGACCAAAAAGCAGCGAAAAAAACTTGATGAGAAATATGAAGACCCAGAAGATTAGAGGCGGTGGTAAAGAGCCGGGTTTAATTTCAAAAAAAATATCATTTTAAAGTAAAAAAACAGCAGGCCGGACTTAACATCCGGCCTGCTGTTTTTTTATTCTTCGCTCAAATCATCCTCATTCAGAACAATTCTGTCTGCTTCGTCGAGAATATCCAGGTCGATTTCGTCGTCGGCCAGCATAATCTCATCCTCTTCTTCCACATCTGTATTCAACTTGATGGAGCGGTATCTCTTCATACCTGTTCCTGCAGGAATCAGTTTACCGATGATAACATTCTCTTTCAGGCCGATCAGTTTATCAACTTTACCGTTGATGGCTGCTTCTGTCAGGACCTTTGTCGTCTCCTGGAAGGAAGCGGCCGACAGGAAGGAATCCGTAGCCAGAGAAGCCTTTGTGATACCGAGCATAACCTGACGGCCGATTGCCGGTTCCTTACCTTCTGCAATCAGAGCATCGTTCATATCGTTGTAATCCAGAACGTCCATAGATGTTCCCGGAAGTACATCCGCGTCTCCGCTCTCCTCGACCTTAATCTTCTTCAGCATCTGGCGTACAATCATCTCGATATGCTTATCGTTGATTTCTACACCCTGCAGACGGTAAACTCGCTGAACCTCCTGGATCATATAATCCTGAACAGGACGTACGCCCTTAATCTTCAGAATATCATGCGGGTTTACACTACCTTCCGTCAGCTCGTCGCCGGCCTCAAGGTAAGAACCATCCTGAATCTTGATTCTGGAACCGTAAGGAATCAGATAAGCTTTGGAATTTCCGGTCTCATTATCTGTAATGATAATCTCACGTTTCTTCTTTGTATCTTTGATTGTTGCAATACCTGCGAATTCAGCAATAATTGCAAGTCCCTTCGGCTTACGTGCCTCGAAAAGCTCCTCGACACGGGGAAGACCCTGTGTGATATCGCCGCCGGCAACGCCGCCCGTATGGAACGTACGCATGGTCAGCTGTGTACCTGGCTCACCGATGGACTGAGCGGCAATAATACCGACTGCCTCACCTACCTGAACCGGCTGTCCCGTCGCCATGTTGGCGCCGTAGCACTTCGCGCATACACCGATATGAGATTTACAGGTCAGGACGGTACGGATCTTGATGCTGTCTCTTCCCTGTTTTCTAAGTGCCTCCATAACGGCTGCCGCACGTTTCGGAGTACACATATGGTTCGCCTTTACAACAACTTCTCCCGTATCGGGATCCGTGATTGTCTCTGCGATGAAACGGCCTGTGATACGCTCTTCGAGCGCCTCGATCGTCTCCTGTCCGTCCATGAAGCTCTTGATATCCATGAATGGAATTTCTTTTCCTTCACAACAGTCCTCTTCACGTACAATCAGATCCTGTGAAACGTCTACAAGACGTCTTGTCAGGTAACCCGAGTCGGCCGTACGCAGCGCCGTATCGGACAGACCTTTACGCGCTCCATGGGCGGAGATGAAGTACTCCAGTACGTCAAGACCCTCACGGAAGTTGGACTTGATAGGAAGTTCGATGGTATGGCCTGTTGTATCCGCCATAAGTCCACGCATGCCTGCAAGCTGTTTGATCTGTTTATCAGAACCACGGGCTCCGGAATCGGCCATCATGTAGATGTTGTTGTACTTGTCAAGTCCGGTTAACAGGTCATGGGTCAACTGATCATCGGTCGCCTTCCATGTCTCGATAACTTCTTTGTAACGCTCTTCCTCGGTGATAAGACCACGGCGGAAGTTCTTGGCAATCTGGTCAACGGTAGCCTGAGCATCTTCAATGAGCTGCTTCTTGCTCTCCGGCACGGTCATATCGGAAATGGATACGGTCATGGCCGCTTTTGTAGAATATTTGTAACCAATTGCCTTGATATCGTCAAGTGTCACGGCTGTCTGTGTTGCACCGTGAACATTAATAACTTTTTCGAGAATCTGCTTTAACTGTTTCTTACCTACGTGGAAGTCAACCTCCAGTTTCAACTCATTCTCAGCGAGATTTCTGTCCACAAAACCAAGATCCTGAGGAATAATCTCATTGAAAATAAATCGGCCTACGGTAGACTCGATAATACCGGTCTTAACAGTACCGTCTAAGATTCTCTTGCTTACTCTCACTTTAACTTTGGAGTGAAGCGTAACCTCGCCGTTCTCATAAGCGAGAATCGCCTCGTTTACACTCTTGAAGGCCATGCCTTCGCCCTTGGCTCCCGGTCTTTCCTGTGTCAGGTAGTAGATACCAAGAACCATATCCTGTGAAGGAACGGCTACAGGTCCGCCATCCGACGGTTTTAACAGGTTGTTAGGAGACAGGAGGAGGAAACGGCACTCTGCCTGAGCCTCTACGGACAACGGCAGATGAACGGCCATCTGGTCACCGTCGAAGTCGGCGTTGAAAGCGGTACAAACAAGCGGATGAAGCTTGATTGCCTTACCTTCTACCAGAATCGGCTCGAAAGCCTGAATACCAAGTCTGTGCAGTGTAGGGGCACGGTTTAACATAACCGGATGCTCCTTGATAACGTCTTCCAGTACATCCCAGACTTCGGGCTGGAGACGCTCAACCATCTTTTTCGCATTTTTAATGTTGTGCGCCGTGCCGTTGGAAACGAGTTCCTTCATAACGAACGGCTTGAACAGCTCGATCGCCATCTCTTTCGGAAGACCGCACTGGTAAATCTTCAGTTCCGGTCCAACGACGATAACGGAACGTCCTGAATAGTCAACTCGTTTACCCAGAAGGTTCTGGCGGAAACGGCCCTGTTTACCCTTTAACATATCGGAGAGGGATTTAAGGGCTCTGTTTCCGGGACCTGTAACAGGTCTGCCCCGTCTGCCGTTGTCGATGAGTGCGTCGACTGCTTCCTGGAGCATACGTTTCTCGTTCCTGACAATGATGTCGGGAGCGCCCAGTTCCAGAAGACGTGCAAGACGGTTGTTACGGTTGATAATTCTTCTATATAAGTCGTTTAAGTCGGATGTTGCAAAACGGCCGCCGTCCAGCTGTACCATAGGACGGATATCCGGCGGAATAACCGGAACCACGGTCATAATCATCCACTCCGGTTTGTTGCCGGAGTTTCTGAATGCTTCAACTACTTCCAGTCTCTTGATGATACGGGCGCGCTTCTGGCCTGTGGCATCCTTTAACTGTTTTCTTAAGTCTTCGGAATCCTTCTCAAGGTCAATGGCCTGTAAAAGTTCCTGAATCGCCTCGGCTCCCATTCCCACACGGAAATTGCCGTAGCCATATTTCTCAAGCTCGTCGCGGTATTCCTTCTCGGATAATACCTGTTTGTACTGAAGGCTGGTCTTGCCCGGATCCAGTACAACGTAGGAAGCAAAATACAGAACCTTCTCCAGTGTTCTTGGAGATATATCGAGAATCAGGCCCATACGGCTTGGGATTCCCTTGAAATACCAGATATGGGAAACAGGCGCCGCGAGGGCGATATGGCCCACGCGCTCCCTGCGGACACTGGCTTTTGTTACTTCTACGCCGCATCGGTCACAGATTACACCTTTATATCTGATTTTTTTATATTTACCACAATGGCACTCCCAGTCTTTGCTGGGTCCGAAAATCTTCTCGCAGAACAGGCCGTCTTTCTCCGGCTTTAATGTTCTGTAGTTGATGGTCTCCGGCTTCTTTACCTCACCGTGGGACCACTCAAGGATCTTCTCAGGGGATGCCAAACCAATCTTGATTGCATCAAATGTCAATGGCTGATAAGCTTCGTTTGTCTCTGGCATGAACAGTACTCCCTCCTATTTATTCTTCATCATCAGAATCATCTTCGTCGTCCGGAACGTCGTCAAAATCATCCTGAATATCTGCAAAGTCGTCGCTGTCATCTGTAGTTTCTACAGCCGCTAATTCTCCGTCCTTAAATTCCTGCTCCTGGTAACCAAGGGTACCGAGAGACTCATTCTGGGAGTAATGTTTGCTGTCACTTTCAAGGATAGAACGAATATCTGTATCGCCATAGTCGATTGTTTCGGCCAGTTCCACTTCGGAACCATCCTCTTTGAGGACTCTGACATCCAGGCCCAGGGACTGAAGCTCTTTAAGAAGTACCTTAAAGGACTCAGGGATACCAGGCTCAGGGATATTCTCACCCTTGATGATTGCCTCATAAGTCTTAACACGGCCTACAACGTCATCAGACTTCACTGTCAGGATCTCCTGCAGTGTGTAGGATGCACCGTATGCCTCAAGAGCCCAAACCTCCATCTCACCGAAACGCTGGCCGCCGAACTGAGCTTTACCGCCCAGAGGCTGCTGTGTAACGAGGGAGTATGGTCCGGTAGAACGTGCATGAATCTTATCGTCTACCAGATGGTGGAGCTTGAGGTAATGCATGTGTCCGATTGTTACAGCACTGTCGAAATATTCTCCTGTACGGCCGTCGCGCAGACGCACCTTACCATCGCGTCCCAGAGGCACGCCTTTCCAGAGCGCTCTGTGCTCCAGATGGCTTCCCAGGTATTCCATCAGCTTCGGATCCGCCTTATCTTTGTATTTCTCTTCAAATTCTTCCCAGGAGCTGTTGACATAGTCATTGGCCAGTTCCAGGGTATCCTGAATATCAATCTCGTTTGCGCCGTCGAAAATCGGTGTGGACACGTTGAATCCAAGAGCTCTTGCAGCAAGGCTTAAATGGATTTCCAGAACCTGTCCGATATTCATACGTGAAGGCACGCCCAGAGGGTTAAGAACGATATCAAGCGGACGTCCGTTCGGAAGGAACGGCATATCCTCTACAGGGAGCACACGGGAAACAACACCCTTGTTACCGTGACGGCCGGCCATCTTATCACCTACGGAAATCTTACGTTTCTGTGCGATGTAGATGCGGACTGTCTCGTTCACGCCCGGTGAAAGCTCGTCGCCGTTCTCTCTTGTAAATACCTTGGCATCTACGATAATACCGTAAGCGCCGTGAGGTACCTTTAAGGAAGTGTCACGCACTTCTCTGGCCTTTTCACCAAAGATGGCACGCAGCAGTCTCTCTTCAGCGGTAAGCTCCGTCTCTCCCTTTGGAGTAACCTTGCCCACCAGGATATCTCCTGCACGGACCTCGGCACCGATACGGATGATACCTCTCTCGTCCAGATCTTTTAATGCGTCCTCACCGACACCAGGAACATCTCTTGTGATCTCCTCCGGTCCCAGCTTGGTGTCACGGGCTTCTGCCTCATATTCTTCAATATGGACGGAAGTATAGACATCTTCCTGCACCAGTCTCTCGCTTAAAAGAACGGCATCCTCGTAGTTGTAACCTTCCCAGGTCATGAATCCGATTAACGGGTTCTTGCCCAGAGCGATCTCACCGTTGTCTGTGGACGGGCCGTCTGCGATAACTTCTCCAACCTCGATATGATCGCCCTTGTAGACAATCGGTTTCTGGTTGTAACAGTTACTCTGGTTGCTTCTCTTGAATTTTGTAAGATGGTAAACATCTCTGTTTCCATCGGAATCTCTCTTGATAATGATCTCGTTGGATGCGGAACGCTCAACCACACCTGCATTCTTGGCAACCATGCAGACACCGGAGTCAACCGCCGCTTTTCCTTCGATACCCGTACCAACGACTGCTGCCTCTGTCTTCAGAAGCGGAACGGCCTGACGCTGCATGTTGGAACCCATCAGCGCACGGTTGGCATCGTCGTTCTCCAGGAAAGGAATCATGGACGTAGCAACAGAGAACACCATCTTTGGAGAAACGTCCATCAGGTCGATTCTCTTCTTCTGGAATTCAGATGTCTCCTCGCGGAAACGTCCTGATACGTTATTATGAATGAAGTGGCCTTCCTCGTCTAACGGCTCATTCGCCTGTGCTACAACAAAGTTATCCTCTTCATCTGCCGTCAGATATACAACTTCTTCTGTTACGACAGGGTTGTGCGGATCTGTCTTGTCAACGACACGGTAAGGCGCCTCGACAAATCCGTACTGGTTTACTCTTGCATAAGTTGCAAGGGAGTTGATAAGACCGATGTTCGGACCCTCGGGAGTCTCGATAGGGCACATACGGCCGTAATGTGTATAGTGAACATCTCGTACCTCGAATCCGGCACGGTCTCTGGAAAGACCGCCAGGTCCCAATGCGGAAAGACGTCTCTTATGTGTCAGCTCAGCCAGAGGGTTATTCTGATCCATGAACTGGGACAGCTGGGAACTTCCGAAGAACTCCTTCACTGCTGCAGTTACCGGCTTGATATTGATTAAGGACTGTGCGGAAACACCTTCCATATCCTGTGTGGTCATTCTCTCGCGAACCACACGCTCCATTCTGGAGAGACCGATACGGTACTGGTTCTGTAAAAGTTCGCCTACGGCACGGATACGTCTGTTGCCCAGATGGTCGATGTCGTCCGCGTTGCCAATGCCGCCTTCCAGATGCATATTATAGTTGATGGAAGCAATAATGTCTTCTTTCGTAATATGCTTTGGAATCAGATCGTGGATATCCCTCTTGATCAGTTCTTTTAATTCTTCCTGGGATCCAGCTTCTGCCAGAATACCTTCGAGGATTGGGTAGAATACTAACTCTGTAACGCCAACCTCTTCCGGATCGAAATCCACGTAGGAAGCAAGGTCTACCATCATATTGGAAAGAACTTTGTGGTTCTTTCTCTCGCCCTGAATCCAAACGTAAGGGATGGCTGCGTTCTGGATGTCGATTGCGAGCTGTTTATCAACGACCGCACCTTTTTCCGCAAGAATTTCACCGGTTGACATGTCTACGACATCTTCACCCAGTGTCTGGCCGGAAATACGATTTTTGAAATGAAGTTTCTTATTAAATTTATAACGGCCTACCTTTGCAAGGTCATATCTTCTGGGGTCGAAGAACATGCTGTTTAATAAGCTCTCTGCACTGTCAACGGAAAGAGGCTCGCCCGGACGGATCTTCTTATATAATTCCAGAAGGCCATCCTGGTAGTTGCTGGAAGGATCTTTCTCAAAGCTCTTCTCCAGCTTCAGCTCTTCACCGAACAGCTCGATGATCTCTGCATTGGTTCCATAACCCAGGGCACGGATCAGGACGGTAACCGGAACTTTTCTCGTTCTGTCCACGCGGACATAAAAGATATCGTTGGAATCCGTCTCATACTCAAGCCATGCTCCACGGTTCGGGATAACCGTACAGCTGTAAAGCTCCGTACCAACCTTATCATGTGCAATGCCGTAATATATACCAGGGGAACGTACTAACTGGCTTACGATAACACGCTCAGCGCCGTTGATTACAAAGGAACCGGTGTCGGTCATAAGCGGCAGATCGCCCATGAAAATCTCATGTTCATTAATCTCGTCTTTATCCTTATTGCAAAGTCTAACCTTTACTTTTAAAGGAGCAGCATAAGTTGCATCACGTTCCTTACACTCTTCGATCGTATATTTGATGTCATCTTTACACAGTGTAAAATCTACAAAATCCAAACTCAAGTGCCCGGCAAAGTCTGCAATCGGGGAGATGTCAGCAAACACTTCACGAAGGCCCTCATCGAGGAACCACTGATAAGAGTTTTTCTGAATCTCAATCAAGTTCGGCATTTCCAGAACTTCTTTTTGTCTTGAGAAGGTCATTCTTACACCTTTACCGGCTTTCACCGGACGCATCCTGCTTTTCTCCATTCGACGTTTCACCCCTGTTTTCTTTCTATGGTTTAATTTTGGGCATACTTCGGCCTTATGAGCCTAGCTTACCACAATAGTGCATTTTTCATCTTATCATGAAATAATTAGTGTGTCAAGGAAATTTTTGCCCAAATTTCCTGTATTTATGCGGGTGGGGGATGAAAATGCCGGACGCTGGATTGGCATGGAAGGGCGGTCCTTGGGAAGGGGGATCGCTGGGGAGAATGCCGAGGATGATTATTACGGGAAACGCTTGCGCTCGGTGAAGTGCGTAGCTGCACTTGTGTACTGTAGTAATGATATTCAGCCAAACAGTGCTGTATATTTTGTCAGCCTGCAAGGCGGAGAAGGGAGGCGATGCGGTGGCATCGTTGACCGACGACAACGCAGCAGATGGCAAAATAGGCAGTGCTGTTTGGCTGAATATCATTGCTACAGTACACTAACTCGTGGAATACCTCATCAAGTGCAGACGGACTTCAAGGTTCCCTGCATAATCATCCTCGGCATTCTCCCCCTCCACTATGTTCTCGCAGGACCGTCCTTCCATGCAATCCGGCTGGTTGTCCTCTTTTTCATGGGGAAAAGGTATTTGTCGAGACCGCGTAGGTTTTGTAGAAAATAATAAGGGGGGGGGGCTGGATGATTTATAATGTCTATGTCGAATTATGTCCGTAATGGTTTATATGTAGTGGTTCGGCTGTGTAATCGTTCATCTATGTAATCGTTCATCTATGTAGTTGTTTATATTTATAAACCAGCTTGTTGCTCATACTTTATCTGTCTATGTTTTATATTTATTATAGAAAGAAGTCTTGAGGATTTGCAAAACGGACCTTAATGGAAAGCAGCGGCCGGTTGCTCATGATTTGATTTCCGGCCGTGGTGGTCTTAAGGTCCGTTTTCGGTTTATTAAACTTGATTCGGTTTTATTGACTTTTTTCTTTTTTTGACTTTATTTAGTAACATTTTATTTCTTTTTGTATCGGTGTTTTTTTAGCTATGTTTCATTTCTATTAACTATGTTTTTTTCTATATTACTATGTTTGTTCTTAGTTTGTTCTTACTTTTAGCCATGTTTCGACGCTTTTAGTTTTAAACGTAGTCTATGAAATATTCCCCCAGCAGGGCCAGGGCTTCTTTCAGGGTGGCTTCTTTGGGGAGGAATTTTTCGTTGTGCAGTGGGTATTCGCTTTCGCAGCCCATGAAAAAGTACATGGTTGGGAGGACCTGGCCGTAGAAGGAGAAGTCTTCGCCGATTAGGCTGGGAGAGATTTCTGAGTGGACGGAATCTTTTCCCAGTATGGTTTCGGCGGCGGCCCGGAATTTGGCTGTGAGGCGGGTATCGTTGTTTACCAGGGCATAGCCGTCTTCTATGGTGACGGTTGTGGTCCCGCGGTAGGCCGTGGCTATGTTATGGGCCAGTTCTTCTATTCTTTTGTGTATGAATGACCGGATTTCCGGGTTCAGGCTGCGGATTGTTCCTTCGATCAGGACCTCGTCGCATATGATGTTGTAACGGCCCGATGTTTTGATGGAACCGATTGAAATGAGCACGGTTTCAAAGGGGCTGATTTCACGCCGGATTTTATGTTCCACCGCGCTGATGATCTCTGCTGCGATTGAGATGGCGTCTACTCCTTTCTGCGGTTCGGCGGCGTGTGCTTTTTTGCCGGTTACCTGAATCAGGAGTTTATCCGATGAGGCCATAATAGGGCCTGGTTTTACGGCGATTTCCCCGACTCTCAGTTCCGGCCACATGTGCAGTCCGTAGAATTCTGTTACACCGTACTTTTCAAATATGCCCCGGGCAATTACGGCTTTGGCGCCTCCGGTGGGGTTGCACTCCTCCGCGGGCTGAAATACGATCAGCACGTTTACGTTTAAAAGAGTTCTGAATTTCCAGAGAATTACGGAGAGCCCCGCTGCGATGGATGCGTGCATGTCATGGCCGCAGGCGTGCATGACGCCCGTGTTGACGGATTTAAATTCTATCTCGTTTTTTTCCTCAATCGGCAGAGCATCTATGTCGGCTCGGAAGCCGACCGTGCGCTCGTTCCGGCAGTCAATCCATGCATAGCCGCCGGTCATATTCTCGAATCCGTAAAATGGCACTCCGTATTCTTCCAGAAACAGTTTTATCCGCGAAGTAGTCCCCGTCTCCCGATAACCCTGTTCCGGATGCGCATGGATTTCCCGCCTGAGCGTTCTGACGCCAGGGAGAATTTCCTGCAAAAATGCCTGTATCTGCGGATTATTTAAAAATGCTTTCATCTACTTCGATTCCCAGGCCTGGCAATTGGGGGACTTCTACAAAACCATCCTTTACTTTGAAATCTTCTATTATAATGTCATGCCGGTGCAGCGGACCACCGAGCAGCAAATCGTTAGGAATATCCGCATTTGGCGTGCTCGCCACAAAATGGATGCTGGCGGCCGATCCAATTCCCACTTCCAGGTTGCTCCCTGCCGTTGCAGACAGGCCTTCCGCCTCCAGGCAGGCGGCAATCTTCTTCGCCATTGTCAGGCCTCCGACTTTTCCGACCTTTATGTTTACGCTGTCGCAGGCTTTTTCGCGGATCACCGTGTTTACGGCATGGTAATCGGAAACCGATTCATCCGCCATGATGGGAGTTTTCAGGCGTTCACGCAGCATTCTCATGCCCTGGATATCCCACCGTTTTACCGGCTGTTCGATACTCTCCAGGCCGAACTCTTCCAGCCTTTGAAATGTCTGATACGCGGCACTGTAATTGTATCCCTGGTTGGCGTCCAGGCGCAGGGGAAAGCCGTCTCCCAGTTCGTCGCGAATGCGTTTTACCAGTTTTATGTCAACTTCCGGTGATTTTCCTACCTTTACTTTCAGAACGCGGTATCCCTCCTGCAGCTTTTCCCTGGCCTCCTGGATGGAAGCATCTAAATCCTGCATGCCCACCACCCAGCTAAGGGCCACTTTCTCCCGGTATAATCCCCCGAGCAGCTGATATGCCGGAACATCCAGCATTTTTCCCATGATATCATATAGTGCCATGTCTGCCGCCGACTTTGCCGCATAATTTCCGTATATGGCAAAATTCATTTTTTCATGGATTGCTTCCGTATCGAAAACATTCATACCGATCAGCGCATCCTTCAGATACCGGTTGACAGCCACCTCCATCGTATAACCTGTTTCTCCCATGAAAGCCGGCGACGGAGCCGCCTCCCCGAAGCCCACAATGCCGTCCTCCGTTGTGATTCTAATTACGGCATGGGCCCTGGTGGTCTGCTCATACAGTGATATTTTCCACTGCTTCTTCAGCGGAAGTTCCAGAACCTTAATTTCCACATTTTTTATGATTCCTCTGTTCATGTTTTTATTCCTCTATTCTTTTACATTTAAAATTTCCTATATACTTTCTCCATATACTTTCTTTTTTTATCCCCTCTTCTTTCGTACCTTCTTTCTTTGCAGCTTCTTTTAATATTTACAGCATTTATATCTTCCTTTAATATTTAAAGCTTCCTTTTATCCCTTCTCTTGTTTGAAAATACCCCCCTCGTTTAATCACTCAGCCCGTCTTCTAATATAAATTCCGGTGGAGCAATTTCCCGATTTCCTGATTCAGCCAGATCCCCTCTTTGTTGTCGGCAAGGTCTTTTGTAAGCACAACAACGATGATTTCTTCCCCATTTGCACATATAATACCCGCATCATGCTCCACTCCCGGCAAATCCCCGGTCTTATGGGCAAAGCGGATTTCTTCTCCCATAAAAACCGGCAGTTTATTATTGCACTGCTGGCGGAACAGGATATCCAGAATCTCCTCCCTGAAGGGGCTCTTTAAAACCGCCTTCAGAATCCTCCTGATATCCGCGGCGCTCGTGTCGTTGTCAAGTCCCGCCTCTTTTGCCTCCGCATCCATCATCTTCCTGCGTAGAGCCGTATCGTTCAAACCCAGTGATGTAATTTCACAATTGATCTCAGGCATCCCTATCATATCAATTAAAAGGTTTGTGGCAACATTGTCGCTCAGGGTGATCATCAGCACGGCTAAATCACGGAGCGTCGGGTTAAGACCGTTTTCCAAATCTTTGAGCACCCCGAATCCCCCCACATGGCAGTCTTTTGTCACCTCCACGCGGGTTTCCAAAACGATCTGCCCTTTTTCCGCCATCGAAAATAATGTTAAGAGTATCGGAAGCTTGATAAGACTGGCGGCCGGAAAAATTTCGTTCCGGTTTATTTCAATTTTCTCTCCGGTTCTCATGTTTTCGACGATGACGGACTTACTTCCGGACACCCGGGAACAGAGGTTGATAATCTCTTTTTCCAGCTTTACCGCATCCATTTCCATTACTCCTTCCCGGCCAGAATCTCACCGTAGCTTCCCGGTCTGCGGTCGCGGAACATGTGGATGGTGTCGCGTATTTCTTTTACCGCGGAGAGGTCCACCGTTCCGGTAATAATTTCTTCACCGTCTCCGCCCTCCGCAATCACCGTTCCCCATGGATCAATGATAATTGAATGGCCGCAGTAGCTGCCCATCGGGCTTTCCCCCACACGGTTGCAGGCCACGATAAACATCTGATTTTCTATGGCTCTTGCCATTAAAAGCGTTCTCCAGTGGGATACCCTGGGATTGGGAAAATTGGATGTGACGATCACCATTTCGGCCCCCTTCAGTGCATAGGTGCGGGACAGCTCGCAGAACCGGATATCGTAGCAGATCATAAAGCCGACCCGGCCCAGCTCCGTATCATAAACCTCCGTCTTTGTGCCGTGCAGATACGGCACATCCTCATCCATATCACTGTACAGATGCATTTTACTGTAATCACCGACAATTTCTCCCTCCCGGTTAATCAGAAACGTCGTATTTCTCATACCGTCGTCAAACTGTATTCCGATTGAACCGGCTACAATCCACACCGAATGTTGTTTTGCACATTCTTTTAATACGGTGACCGCAGGACCGTCCATTGTTTCGATATAATCTTCCATGTGATGAAACATTTCATCCGAGAAACCCGAGGACCAGTCCTCCGGCAGCACAATCACATCGGGTCTCGGCGTCTTCTCCATTGCCGCATTAATTAAATCAGTTACATGCGCGGCGTTATATTCAAAATCACAAAATTTAATATCTGTCTGAAGCAATGCGAAATTTGTCATTTTATCCCCTTTTATACCTTTCTTTCTGTTGTTTTTAAACTCTATCCCTGGCCGCGGTCCGGCGCCTTCAGAGGCATCCCGGACTACTTGCTTTTCATTCGGACCGGGGGACTGCTCCCCAGGTAGCTCCCCGATCCCCTGATGCTAATCTCGTCTGAAATTCTCCGGATGTTCAGTACCATCGCAGTTTCCGTTCCACGGAAAGCCGCCGCCTGAACAGCCGTGTCATACTTTTTGGTCAGCCGTTATACATTACAGCCCGAATCAGCACATAAATAAACGTTATAATCGTAATAACCCAGCCGTTTTTCAGCATTGCCTTGATGTCCTTCGATCTGGCGAGCCCCATATTTCCAACCATGTCGACCGTCGGGGTGACAAAGAATGTGATCTGACAGCCTACCAGCACGACCAGCGCCCAAATATCCATTTTTACGGAAAGTACCACTACAAGAGGCAGGAAGAGATCATGGATCATCTTTGCCTGCGCAACACCGGCTCCCGATATTCCGAATACACCGATCGCGGTGCTCAGCATCAGGAATGCCACAACTCCGCCCGCATCGATGAGCGGCTGCATGTATCCGGCAATCGCGTCAAATGCCCCGGATGCGGCCACATAGTTGAGGAACGGATCGAAGAGGATAAACATGAAGAACATCCAAAACATCTTGGACGCTCCCTGAACAAGGGTTGTCAATCCCTGTGCAATTCCCATTCCCGATGCCATAGCCGTTACAAGGGAAGCCACCAGCATTACCACAATGGCATAGGAAGCTCCGGCCTTTACCATGACGCCGTAAACGAGCATAATTAGCATGGTGATTCCAAACGCCCAGGTTGCCCTGTTAATCTCCGGTGTCACCTGAAAATCTTCGGCGACCGAATCTTCTTTATTATAAGTAATTTTTCCTTCCGTCAGTTTCTGAGTGCGGCAGGCCACAAAAAAAGTACAGACCCATATGATCAGTCCCAGCGGCAGTCCGGCCGTTTTCATATACTGGCTGTAATTAAGTCCCGTTAACCCCATCACGGTTGCAACAGGAGGAACAAAAGGGCCAATCTGCAGTCCGGCGGCTCCGGCCCCGTGCAGAATGACGCCGAGTGTGCTGGGCGTGATGCCCAGGCTGGCCATGATTGGTATCAGAATCGGCGCAATGATTGCATTGGAACCGGAAAGTGTCCCAAGCATGGAAACAAGAAGCGTCGACGTGCACATCGCAATAAAAATCGCCTGCTTCTGGGATTTTAATTTTGCTTTTCCAATGACCAGATGGACTATATTGTGAGCAACTTTTGTTTTGGTCAGCACCTCGCCCAGTCCCGAGCCAAGTACAATGATAAATCCAATCAGTGACAAAAATGAACTGAGCGAGTTTTGAAGTACGGTTCCAAATCCACTCACACTTTCCCCCGTCATAACAGCGCCAAGAATGACACAGATCAAGACGGAAAGGTTCATATCTTTTCCCTTCATCATCAGGATGATATAGAGAATTAAAGGCAAAAATCCTAAAATAGGCGGTAACCCTAAAATCATTACAGCATCTCCTTCCACTACCCCATCTTTTTACACCACTGCTTTCTGCCGTGGCGAAATCGGTTCCTATTCAGTTTTATTTATAACTTTTTCAGGGAAATACCGGTTTCCGTCAGACGACGGAAACCTTCTAAGACAGTACCGCCCGGCTTCTTGCAATTTGCCTGTTTTTAGCGTATACTAAAAGAAGGGGGGAGCTCTTTAAAGATTGTCTGAATGGGCCAACATGCAGCGCTTTATTAGTTCCTTCCTTTATTGTCCTGAATATTCTGAAAATGTTATATTTCTTTCTTACAAATATAATCCATACTCAAGTGCTATCTCGTCCTGGCGTTCTAATTTCTTTAATGTATTCTCTTTATCCCTCCTTCCTGCCGCCGTTATCAGAGCGTTAGCCACCGTCATTGAATTAACAAAAGAATAAGTATCCACCGCGTGTTTTGCCAAAAGGACATTCGTCGCTTTGAGCGCGATCGGTGATGAATGACTGTCCGTGATCGCGATAATTTTGCATCCCTTTTTATTCAGGTATGACACAATATTATAGGTCGCCCGCGTATATCTCTCATAGCTGATTGCAATGAGGCAGTCATTTTCTTCTATATACTGAAGCTTATTTGAAATATCTCCCGTTCCCTCCGTCAGCAGTTCCACCTGCTCCATGAATTCTTTCAGCATAAAATACAGGTAGTAAGCCACACTGTACGAGGAACGTGCCGCCGTAATATACAGTTTCCGGCAATTTGTTATCAGTTCCACCGATTCCTGAAAATTCTTTTTCAAATCTTCGCTGTTCAGAGTTTCTAAGGAGTTGATATTCAGTCTTATCATCCGGCTGAGAATATCCTCCTCTCCCTCCTCCGTGATCGAGTGCTTCAGCTCCCGCATCGGCACCACATCCTTGCGGATCAAATCCGCCGCACTTTTCTGGAATTCCGAGTAGCCGTTAAAGCCCAGTTCCCTGGTGAATCTGGTGATACTGGCCATACTGACCTCTGTTTTCCCTCCCAGTTCCGTGATCGATAAAAACGGCAGTATATGTATATTGTCTTTTATAAAATCAGCCAGCTTTTTTTGAGTTTTAGTCAGGTTTTCATAGCTTTCACCTATGAGACTCAATACGTTTTTTTCCATCTGTATTCCTCCATGGTTTCATTATAAAAACTATATATCTGAAAGTCAATAGAAATGTAAATTTATTTTCATTTTTAAAATATTATGGTAATCATTTTTCATTTATTTTTTGCCATTTTATAAGTTTTCAGCTGTCCGGCTCAATTTTCAGCTTATTTTAAGGCCGGATGACACGCAAAAAGGACAGATGTTATGACCCAGAGAAACCATCAGGTTCCCTGAGCATAATAACCGCCCTTTTTCATATTATCGCGTTTACTCCGTCATTCTTTTCCGGCCTGCCGATATTTCGCTTACCCGGCCGTATCATTCCTCCCTCAAACTCGGTCGTGAGTTTTTCTCGTTTTCCCCACTTTCCCGCTCCTGCGCTCCTTCCTTACTTTAATTTATAATCCCATATTTCCGTATCCGGTATTGCAGGCTCTGACGCTGAAGTCCCAGTTTTTTCGCTGCCTGGGTGACGTTCCCGCAGTAATGGCGCAGCGTCTCCGTGATAATTTCCGACTCATAGTCTTCCATCAGTTCCTGGAGCGTGCCTCCGGCCATTTTCCCGGGCCTCCCGCTTTCCGGCGCTCCCTCTCCAGTCCGGGCCGTTTCTCCCGTTCCCCGGTCCGCGCCCGTCTCTGTTTTCCTGAAACAATACGCCGGAAGATATTCCAGGCGGAATACACGGTCTGCTGCCACGTTCATCGCGTAATCCACCGCATGGAACAGTTCCCTGACATTGCCCGGCCAGGAATACTGCTGTAACTGCCAGAACACCGCCGGTTCTATCTCGTTGAACGGGAAGGCATACTCTCCTTTAATCTGGGAAATATGGTACAGAATCAGCTCTTCTATATCCTCCGGCCGCTCCCGCAGAGGCGGTATTTCCAGAATAATGGTAGCCAGGCGGTAAAACAAATCGGAGCGCAGCTTCTGCTGCTCCATCAAAAGAAACGGATTCTCGTTGCAGCTTGATAGCACCCTCACATCCGTCCTGTACTCTCTGCTTCCACCCACCCGTCTGTACGTCCCTTCCTGGAGAGCGCGCAGTACCTTGGCCTGCATGCTGAGGCTCATGGAATTCAGCTCATCCAGAAACAGGGTTCCCTTATCCGCCTCTTCCAAAAGGCCTTTTTTATCGGCGCTTCCGGTAAACGAGCCCTTAGCCGTCCCAAATAAAATACTTTCAATCAGGCCCTCCGGTATGGCCGCACAGTTGAGCGCTACAAACGGCGCTTTCTTTCTGGCGCTTGCCCGGTGAATGCTCTGTGCTATGATTTCTTTTCCGGTACCTGTCTCACCTACAATCAGAACATTATTATCCTGATACGCCACTTTTTTGGCCAGTTCCCTCAGCTTCTTAATGCCGGGATGATGGCCAATCATGTTCTCAAAGCTGTATCCGGTATCCCGGCGGTAATCGGAGGAATCGGAGACCTTCTCCTTCACCGCGTTCTGAAGCTTTTCAAGCTGTTCCGCCTTGCGGTAGATGACTGAAATATTTTCTTCCAGGGCCAGGGCCGCAATTGTCTTCCCATCCATCTTTACCGGGTAGGCGGAATTAACCGTGAAAAGCTCCGTTCCCTTTCTGGAATAATAATGTTTAAATCTGTATCTCACCGGTGCTTCCATGCGGAGTGCCTCCAGGGTCGTGCTGTCGTCGGCCTCCACATCAAATACGTCCAGGAGATGTTTTCCTTCCACTTCCCCGTCATTTTCAATAATCTCTCTCGCCACACTGTTAAAATAAAGAATATTGCCGTGTTCATCATAAATCTGAATGCTCTCGTCCAGTGTATCAAACACCTTCTCATAAAGCAGACGCCTGCCCAGTCCCCTCTTCAGCAGAAAGAGACGCCTGCCTTCCTCCAGTTCCTCCGTTTGATACTGGAAAAGTTCATTGTGCCAGGTGACGCTCTCCTCTTCCCTGTTCCATGAAAACTCGGTGAGCGTCTCCAGAGGACGCCCCGTATATTTACTCCAAAATGAATTATATTTCTTTTCAAGCTCCCCGTTCCCCCAACGGATTCTGAGCAGTCTGCCTTCGGAATCCGTAAGAAAACTGATATCATACAAATCTGCCATATCTCCACCTCCGCCTGTCCTTTGGTCTTAACTTAGCATAACTGCCATGTTTTGTCCATCTCAACTGCAAAATATTTTTGCTTATGCAAATATTTTTTGCAGTTTTCAGGAAACAAGAGACTTTTTTCGCTTTATATTTGGAGAATGTCGCTCTTATATTTGGAAAATGCCTTGTGTTTTTTCTTACCATAATGCGAATTTTCCCAACGGACACCGCCTTCCCGGTATGACCTCGCCCGCCTTGCATTTCATAATTGTAAAGTTTTTTTATTTTTTTCCATCAATTTGGAAATCCTGGCACGCCCCTTGCTTATTAATCAGGTATAAATTCAAAGGAGGAATCTTTCATGTTAACGGTAATTCTAATCTCGTATCTGGTAATCATGTTTGGTGTCAGCGTGTGGGCAAACAAATTCAATTCTTCCACCGAAGACTTCCTGCTGGCCGGGCGGCGGCTGGGTGTTTTTCTGGCCGCATTTACTCTGGCTGCAACCTACTTCGGAGGCGGATATGTGGTCGGCCTGGGAGCCGAGGCCTATTCGTCGGGAATGATTGCATGGTACAACGGACTGGCCGGCGCCGTCGGCATCCTGGCCGTATGCCTGGTACTTAAGAAAATGGAAGGAATGCAGCTTTACACGGTTGCTGAAATTCTGGAGACAAGATACGGCAGCCCATTACTCCGTTTTCTCTGCGCAATGCTGTCACTCCTGGCCCTGGTTGGAATCCTGGCCGGACAGGTAAACTCTGCCGGAAGTATTCTATCTTCCATCGGTATCGGCAGCCCGGTTGTGGGAGGGCTCATTGCCGCCGCATTCTTTATCGGCTACACCGTAGTCGGAGGACTGTGGGCCGTTACTATTACGGATTTTATCCAGATTATCGTAGCCGGAGCGGGAATTATTGCCGCAACCTTTTTCACAATTCATCACCTGGGCGGATGGGGCGGCCTGGTGGATGCGGTGAATGCACAGACAACAACAAATTATTTCACGATGACACAGGGCGTTGAACCCTCCTATATTCTTTACCTCATCCTCCCGATGTTCATCTACACCCTGATCGGGCAGGACGTTTACCAGAGGTTATTTGCCGCGAAAGACACAAACACCGCCAAAAAGGCCGGAATCATGGCATGCGTGATTGTGGGTATCCTCACCTTTTTCCCGGTTCTTCTGGGCATCGCGGGCAAGGCCCTGTTCCCGGAA
Source organism: uncultured Clostridium sp. (assembly GCF_900547735.1). Lineage (GTDB taxonomy): Bacteria > Bacillota > Clostridia > Lachnospirales > Lachnospiraceae > Otoolea. Next base: position 46,920 of record NZ_URHZ01000002.1, read on the forward strand.
CTTGCCAATCCGTCCCTGGTAGTTCCGCAGATTATTTCCACCATACTGCCTCCTGCGCTGGGCGGAATTACGCTGGCAGCCGTTATCGCGGCCATCCTCTCAACCGCCGACTCCATTCTGACGGCCGCTACCTCACATGTAATCGGCGACGTCTACCTGCGCTTTATCCTGAAGGGAGAAGCGGCCGACGATGCAAAACTGCTTAAAATGTCCCGTATCTGGACCCTGATTATCGGCCTGATCTCCGTATTTGTCGCTCTGATGCTGCCGAATATCCTGAACCTGTTACTGCTTTCCTACACCATTTACACCGCCGGTGTATTTGCCCCGGTTGTAGGCGGCCTCCTGTGGAAAAAGGCAACAAAAGAGGGGGCATTCGCCGGTTTGGCAGGCGGTCTGCTGTTCGTAGTTCTGGGAATGAACGGTTTTTCCGTTTTCGGTGTGCCGTCCGATATCATGAGCTGCTTTTTCTCCGTGATTATTTTTGTCATCGTTTCATTATTTACCTGCCGGCCGGGAAAAACCGGAACTGCCGCTGTAGAAAAATAGCGGAAATGTAATGGGACTATGGCGGGAGTAAAACGGGACTATATCAGGGACAGTCGTTCTAAAAAGCTGCGGCGCCGTATCCGGATATGTAGAATACGCGCCGGACTATATACAAATAAATTATTAAAGGAGCCTGAATTATGAAAATCGAATTGAAAAATCCAGCAGTATTAAAGGAAATCACGCTGACTGACTGCAAAAAGCTGGGATTGGACGACTTTATGGCCGTTGTCCGTTTCCACGCAAAGGTCACTTTTTCGGAAGAGTTCTGTGAAAAAATCAGAGCCAACCGCCGCCTGATCGACCGTTTTCTGGAGGAGGGGCGTATTATCTACGGCGTAACCACCGGTTTCGGCGAAAATGTCAGGTATACAATCAAACCCGAGGATGCCAGGACTCTGCAGAAAAATATTGTCCGCTCCCACGCCTGCGCCGTTGGGACTCCGCTTACCGAAGAACAGGCCAGAGCCGTCATGTTCATGACGATTATTAACCTGGGCCACGGCCATTCCGGCATCCGTCTGGAAACGCTTGAACTGATCCGCGATTTTCTCAACAACGGCCTGGTTCCCTTTGCCCCCGGCGAAGGAAGCGTAGGGTATCTAGGAGTGGAGGCGCATCTTGTCATGGCCTATATCGGAGAAGGACATGTGCTTGAGAACGGAGAAAAAATCCCGGCGCTCCAGGCAATGGCTGCAAAGGGGCTGGCTCCCATCGAGCTTCAGTGCAAAGAGGGACTGTCCATGTTAAACGGCACTATCACCGTTACCGCCCTTGCCCTCCTGGCATCCTACGATTCCATCCTTTCAATGAAGAATCTGGAAATCGCAGGCGCCCTTTGTTTTGAGGCGCTCCGCGGAACGACAAAGGCCCTGGACGAAAGAATCCACAACAATAAGGATCATGACGAACAGAAAGCATCCGCCGCTAACCTCCTGCGCATGCTTAAAGGCAGTGAAATCAGTGAGACTCATAAAGACTCCAAGGTTCAGGATGCCTACGTGATGAGGGGCATGCCTCATATTCACGGCGCCGCTTACCGGCTTGTCAAGGAGGCATATGAAGTAATTTTAGAGGAGATGCATTCCGTCAGCGACAATCCGGAGATCTTTGATACGGAAGACGGAAGGGGTGAGGCCCTGATGTGCGGCAACTTCGACGGTTCCTTTGTCGGTTCCCATGCAGACATGATTGGAATGGCGGCCGCAATCGCCGGAAACCAGGCCGAGAGAAGTATCGACCGCATGGTAAACCGCAACTTAAATGACGGTCTTCCCGCTTTTCTCGTCGCAAACCCGGGCCTGAACAACGGTTTCATGATTCCTCAATATACGGCCGCCGGACTGCAGAATGAAATCAAGCTGCTGGCTATCCCGGCTTCCATCGACTCCATTCCCACCTGCGCCGGACAGGAAGATCCCGTCTCCATGGCGTATAATTCCGCAAAAAGAGCCGGTGAGGCGGTACGGAAGCTCCAGTACATCATCGCCATCGACATTATGGTTTCCCTGCAGGCCATCGATCTCCTGAAACCGCTGAAACAGGGAAACGCAACGGCAAAAGTTCATGATTTTATCCGCGAAAAAGTTGCCTTTGCCGAAAATGATCGGTTCTTTTATCCGGATATTGAATACATTTACTCGCTTGTCAAGGATGGTACCCTGATTCAGCTTATTGAAGAAGAAACAGGAGCAATCAACCTTTAAAAAACTCTCATACTGCAAATTTCATACTTACTAAGGACGGGGGAGCTGCTGCTGCAGTTCCCCCGTTCCTTCTAAAGTCATATTAAACTGCCCGGCATATTCGGCTGCAGCTATATTGAGCTGTCACCCCCGGTTACACGGTAAAATCTCCTACCAGCTCCTGTGCAATTTCCAGCAGGCGGTGGCTCCTAAGAATCCGTTCCATCTCCTCAATACGCAGGTACATCAGGTCATCATTCTCCATAAAACTGACCGTCCGGCGCACCTCGTCGTGGAGCCTCCGGGTTACGGGAGACATCTCCTGTTCCACGAAATCCACAGCCTGAAGAGCCGTGAGAATGGTCATCGAAACCATCCGTTCCATCTTTTTAACCATCCGATGCAGCTTGCGCGCGGCAATGTCATCCCGGCAGATCGGGCTTTCCTGTCCGGCGCTCACGGCGGCATTGTAGCTGCCGGCCGGTGTGGTCATCATGGCAATATCTCCCAGAAGACCGGCCGTCACGTACTGCGTAATCATAAAGCCGTTATTCAGTCCCGGATTTCTCACCAGGAATGCGGGCAGGCCGCTGAGATTCGGATCCACGAGCCTTTCCATGTGTACCTCCAGAAGCTTCGCCACATTAATCACTCCGACGGCCAGAGCATCACAGTAGGTTTCCACAAGCGTGGCATCCCAGTTAGATCCCATCAGAGCCGTGCCGTCCGGCAGGAACACGGGATTGTCAAACACGGCATAAAATTCTTCCATAATTGCTTCGTATGCCTGTACCCCCAGACGTTTGGCCGCTCCGTGGACATGCGGAATCACGCGGGTGTTCGTGCTGTCCTGGACTTTCCCGTTTCTGGATTCCTCCATGATACGGCTGCCCGAAAGAACCGCGCGCAGATAAGCGGCCGTTTCTATCTGGTCCTTATGTCCTTTCAGTTCCATCAGTCTGGGATCGTAAGCCTTGTCGGTGCAGCGCAGAGCCTCACATACCAGCGCGGCACACAGATCGGCGTGGCGCAGCGCCATGATATAGTCGTAAACAGCCATCATGGCGGTTCCCACCGAACCGCTTGCATTGGACAGAAGGGCCAGCCCCTCCCTTGGAGCCAGACGGATGGGTGCAATCCCATGCTTTTCCAGAACCACCGCAGCCGGCAGCGCCCGGCCGTCTTCCATAATGCGCCCCTCTCCCATCAGGGTCATTGTCATATAAGGCTGATAGGACAGACCTCCTATCGTCCCTTCACAGGGGACATAAGGACAGATATTTTCATTGAGGAACCGGCGGATCAGCTCCAGCGCCTCCAGCCGGGTCGCCGAATAACCTTTTCCTATATTGCAGAGAACCGTCAGAAGGATGGCTCTCACTTCCTCTTCCTCCAATGGCCTCCCTACGGAGCATCCGTGGCTCCGGATAATATTCTCCTGGAGCCTGACCATGTCCTCCTCGCCGATGCGGTAGCGCACATTGTCGCCAAATCCCGTATTCACACCATATACTCCCACACCGTCCGAAAGTTTTTCTTCCAGCGCGCGGCGGCCGGCCGTGACTCTTTCACGATAAGACTCGGAAAATTCCACAGAAGCGTGATAGCGGACCACCGCTACAAACTCTTCAAGACTGTTGTGGCAGTCATCTAAAAGGACCGGCCTGATTTCTTTCGCCTCTCTCTTTATCAGCATTTTATTTTACCTTCTTTCATTCATGATATAAATTTAAAATTACGCTGTCACCTCTTCGCCCTCGTGATTCTTCGCCGTCATCAGGGATACCACTACCAATACCGCACTGGAGATGATACCGCTGAACAGTTCGCCCGGCAGTCCGCCCAGGGAAAGAATTCCGGTCACCGAGAGAATAGTGAACACGCACCCGATTACAAGGCCTGAAATCGAGCCCTCCCTGGTTGCCTTTTTCCACAGCACGCCGAATACGATGGGGGCAAAGACGCCGCCGGTATACAAATAATAAGAATAGGTGCATGCATTGATAATGGAAGGAACCAGCATAGAAAAGCCGATTGCCGCCAGTCCCGCCACTGCGGTGAAAACCCTTGAAACATAGAGCAGGCGTTTATCATCCGGATCGGCGTCTTTTGCCACATAGCACATCCAGAAATCTCCCATAAAATGGGAAGCCGCTGCCGTAAGGGCCGAATCGGCCGTGGACAGGATGGCCGAAATAGCCGCCGCCATAACGATTCCGACTGCCCATGACGGCAGTGTGGCCATTGTCAGCATGGCAAATGCGGAAGCGGATGTCCCGTTTGCCGCCAGTTCCGGGAAATCGATGCGGGCTATGAGGCCCAGGACTACGGGAACAACGGATAACAGAGTCAGCATCAGGCCCGCTCCAAATGCAGTCTTTACGGCCGTTTTGTGATTCCGGCAGGCAAACAGCCTCTGGTACATGTCCTGGCCAATCAGCAGATACATAACGGCCGGAAGCATCAGCCACGTCAGAAGGGATGCCTTGTCCCCGTTCATAAACACGTTATAATCCTGTGGCAGCGTAGCCGTCATTCCGTTCAGGGAAGCCGTAATGCCTGAAAATCCCCCATGGCTTCCAAGGGCAGCGAAAAATACCCACAACACGCCGACGATAACCAGGATAATCTGGAAACAGTCCGTCATTGTAACGGCCCACAGGCCTCCCATAACGGTCAGGGCAATAATCACCACCATGGCCAGCAGCGCTCCGGCCGTGGCATTTGTGAATCCCAGCGCATTCAGGATTCCGACAATCGCGCCTACCTGTCCTCCCAGGATGCCGATCAGGGCCATCATGGATAAAAATGCCGATGCGACGCGGAGAAATTTACTGTTATAACGTTTCTCCAGATATTCCGTCACGGTCGTATAGGTAGAAAATTTTGCCATTTTCTGAATCAGCAGCCCCACCAGGACCATACCGATTGCACTGCTGAACGGATAGATATAAATCGCAATACCGTTATCATAAGCCTGCTGGGTCGTGCCCGTTAAGAGAGCGCCGCCGAACAGAGTCGCCGTCATCGTAAGAATTGCCGTGCCCAGCCCCAGGTTACGTCCCGCCAGCAGGAAATCGGTCACATTCTTGCTCTTGCGGCTGTAATAAACCCCGATGCCGAAGAGCACACACAGATAAATAATCAGAACAACAATAATTGACTTCATAGCATACCTCCAATTTTTCCATCTCCATAAATTTGAAATACCTGAAACCTCTTTTTTATCCCCGCGAAGAATAAAGAATCTGCCTGCATTTTTGCCCTGTAAGAGATAACGAGAATCCCCTTTAGAACGATAACCCGCACGCTACGCGTTCAGATTACCGCCTTAAATAAAAAATCCAGGCCCCATCCCCTGATTGTCTCAGTAAGGATGGTTTCTGGATTTATTATAAAGGACGCTCCGTCGAAACTCCGTCACACATTTCGACGAAACGGTGACGCATCCGGCAGGATTCCCTCCGGACACTGCCTCAGAAGTTCTTCTTCAAAAATTCCCGCCCTGCCGGTTAACAGGTTCCGGGCCAGTTCCAGGCTTTCGGAGGCCGTTTGGCCGAAGTAATCTCCGGCTGTAACGCCGCCGCATTCCCGCTCCCAGTGGAAGCCAATCCAGGCCTGCAAAAGAAATACCGTTCCCTGCTCTACCGGGGACTTCCATCCTTCCGCGTAGTGTCTGGCCTGTCTGAGGAGCTCGGAACACCGCGTTTTATCCGACTGGGAATAAAGCGCCCGATACGCCAGGGCCACCGCTCTCCCGGCCGGTTTTCTCGTATACGGCGCGGTCATTCCCGCCTCCTCAAACAACCGTTCCGCCTCCTCATATTTTCCCGCGGCAAAGACGGAGCAGGCATAATTGGTGGTGAAAATAGGAAGTCCCGGAACAGCGCCGAACCGGCGTGCCACCTGAATCGCTTCCTCATAATATTCCACGGCCTCCTCATACCTTCCCTCTTCCCGGTAACTTTCGCCCATATAATTGAGCACATAGGAGGCATGAACCGCATATTCCACACCGCGGCCGAACGCGTTTTCCAGCATTGCAAAAGCCTGCTTAAGCTCCTTTCTGCATAATTCATAATTCTTACGCATCATGAGCATGACTCCCCGCATCCGTTCAAACACCACCTTTTCTTTCAGGCCGGTGTTTTCATCGAACAGCCTGAGTCCTTCCGCGATGTGATATTCTATCTTATCGGCGTCATAAATCTGGATACCGTAATAGATCATCTGTCTGTGGATTCCCATTCTGATTTCCGGTGTGCAGTCTTCATGACGCAGCACCGTCCCAGCGGCATCCAGCGCCTCTTCATAGAATCCCTTGTAAACACAATACCGGCACTTTGCATACAGAAGCTCGTCCTGCATGGCAAGGAGCCTTTCCTCCGCCGGAAATTCCCTTTTAAGCTGCCCCAGCTCCTCCTCCATGTCATGAAACAGGGCAAGCGCCCGTGACTCCGTGTCCAGTTCAAGTCCATCCTCCTCCCGGCTGGGGAAGAGCTCATAGCAGAGGTTAATCTGTCCCTGAAGTCCCTGTACCTTGTATTTAAAGGCATTAAGCCGATCTCCGCCCCTGGAATAGTGGTAGACTAACTGGGCGCTGACTCCGGGATAGGTTGATATTCCCTCTAATATGGATGCAATATTCAGATGCAGAATCCGCCTGTTGAGCGGCCTGATCCCAAGATAAACGCGTTCCCTGAATTCCGGCTGGATAAAGACAAGCGAAACCGTTCCGCCGTCCGATATCTCGTTGACAATCGAACGCTGCCTGAGTTCCAGACAGAGATAAAGAAGTTCCAGCGGCGCCTTGTTGCTCAGCTTTTCCAGAATCTCGCAGGGAGCCGCCTCCGGAAACATGGCAATCATGTTTAACACCTGCTGCCCCTCCTGGCTCAGTCCGGCAATCCGGTAGGAAAACACTTCCTTCATATCTCCCGGCAGGAGCTGTGGATTCTGCTGCTCCATCAGGTTGTTTAAAAGCTGCACCAGCAGAAAGGCATTGCCCCTGGCCGAGGCATAGACCTGCTCCTTCAGTGTTGCCGGCAGTTCTCCGGCCCCAAACTGTTCGATGAACTGCATCGTCTCCTCCCGGTTAAAAGGAACCAGCTCGTATTTTTTAATCAGTCCGTCCGAAACCGAGGCCGAAAGAAAACCATGAACCGCCTCCCCGGCCGGTTCCCTGCATATGAGAAGGACGGACAGACGGCCGCTCTCTATTGTATGGAGGACCTGATCCAGAAGCCGCAGGCTCGCCGGATCCATCCAGTGAATATCTTCAAATACCAGTATCATTTTCCGTTTCTGCACCGCCATGGACAAAACCGCCAAAATGCTGTCACAGATGGAATTGGGGTTATAAATGACGGGGACGTCGGCCAAATCCGCGCTCTGCGGGCCTCCGCCCGACAGGAGGGCAAAATTCCCCGGCAATGTCTGCAGGCTCTCTTTCGGCAGAGGCAGCGTCCCACCCGCAATATGGGAAGACAGCGCCAGCATCACCGTCTGCCACGGATGGAGAACTTCCTCCGTTTTGGACTGGTAACAGGAACTGGTGAGCACGAGCCGCCCCTCCAGCTTCGCATGTTTTAAAAAGTAATTTAGGAGATGGGTTTTTCCAACGCCCGCTTCCCCCTGAAGCAGGACCGCCTTCCGGCGTCCCGTATCCTCCCGCTCAAAATCCGCGCACATCCGGCGGAAAATTTCATACCGGGCCACCAGAAAATCACTTCCGTAATTTTTCCCCTCCATCGTATTCTCATTCCACTCTCCCATCAGCTCCCGGTACAGTTTCGACGTCTCCTCAAGAGGCGCGATACCAAGCTCCTCCGCCAGAACCGTCCTGAGCTTCTGATAGGTAAAAGCGGCCTTACTGTAGGCGTGCATCTCCCTGTATATCTTCATCAGGGACACATATCCCTCCTCCGCCAGAGGATCCATCCGGATCATGGCCTGAAGCTGTTTTACCGCTTCCTCCCATTGGTTCCCGGACAAGGCTTTGCGGGCACGGTCCCGGAGACGCTCCTGATAAATACTCTGAAGTTTCTCCCGCATCCGCTCCATCCATTCCTCGTATTCAGCGGAGCCTCCCGGTGTAAATCCCTGAAGGAACTCTCCCTCATAATCTTTTTCCTCCTCCTGCAGAAATTCGTCCAGATCACATCTGAACTCAAGCTCCGGGTTCAGGGTCAGGGCGGAACGCCCCACCGGCATTACGGCCTCCGGATGGAGATATTTCTTTATGAAATACAGGCTGTCCCTGAGGTGCCTGGAGGCCTGGACCATGTCCTCGTCCGGCCAGAGGAGCGCCGCCAGTTCCTGTCTGGAGGCTTTCTTTTCCACCATAAGATAGTAAAATACCGCCTCCGCTTTCTTTAAATGGAACGAAATACGGTTTCCGTCCACATCTACAGCAGGCACCTGCAAAAGCACTGCCCTGATCACCGTCGTCTTTTTCTGCATTTTATCGCGTCCCCTCCTGTCCGGGATTCTGTACTTATCTTAAAATCGATATCATTATTTACGCACATTCTTTTTCTTATCATATTTCACCGTTCTTGCTCAGTCAAGGAAATTCCGGGATGATTTCTTCCTTTGTTTTCCAGGGAGACTTTTTAAAGAGCTGGAACAGAGGCTCTGCGCCGTCCGCGAGCCCCTCTGTCCGGAGAAAACAACGTATAAAGATAAAAATATGGAAAGCATTATACTGCGTTCCGCAATGAGCCAGCTTGTGGCTAACAGGGATGTGTAACTCTGGATTTCGTACAAAACACGCACGGAAAAACCTCGCGGAATGCTGCCGGCAGGCAGTAAGGATAAGTTGTGCCGGTCTTATTTTCCTTGCCAATTCCACCTTCTGATGCTATAATAGCGATAAGTGCGGTTATTTTTTATGGTGTTTAAGGACAGGCTGTGGTTTTCAACGGTAAGGGGCTGTTTTCCTGTCGCTTTTTTTCCCGCCATATCCCACCGCTATAATTTACGGAGGTATTTTTATGCAGACAATTCTGAACGTAGTGCTCATCATCCTGGTCATTGCAGTCATCGCTCTGGCAGTACTTTATTACTTCGGCAGGAAGATGGAAAAGCGTCAGGCAGAGCAGCAGACCATGATGGAAGCTGCAAAACAGACGGTTTCGATTCTCGTTATTGATAAGAAGAAGCTGAAAGTTAAAGAGTCCGGTCTTCCCAAGACGGTAATCGATCAGACTCCCTGGTATATGAAAAGAGCCAAGCTCCCGATTGTCAAGGCAAAGGTTGGACCGAAGGTCTTAACACTTATTGCAGATGACAAGGCATTTTTACAGCTCCCTGTAAAGACAGAAGCCAAGGTTGTAATCAGCGGCCTGTACATAACGGATGTCAAGAGCGTCCGCGGTGGTATCCCGCCGATTCCAAAGAAGAAGGGATTCTTCGCCCGGTTTAAGAAAGATAAGAGCGAGAAAAAGAGTTAATTTGTAACAGAAATAGAAGGACTGCCTCACAGATGGTGAATCTGCTGACGGCAGTCCTTTTTTAATCCCTCAGATAATAATACCATATTTTTTAATCCTGTACTGCAGCCCCTGCCGATGGATTCCAAGCGCCTGGGCTGTTTGCGTGATATTGTAGTTATACTCTTTCAGCGCCAGCCGGAGCACCTCCCCTTCAAATTCATCCATGGTTTCCTGGAGCGTCTGGTGTGCATATTCCTGCTGCATTGCGGGCAAAGCTTTCTCTTCCACTCCCTTCTCGTTAAAAAGGAAGTCCGGCAGGTGCTCCGGACGGATTGTATCATCGTCGATCACATTCAACACATAGTCCAGAACGTGAAACAGCTCCCTCACGTTTCCCGGCCAGTTGTAGGAAATGAGCCGCTCCACCACCTCGGAACTGATACGGCGGATCGCTTTTGCATAGGTAAATGAATTCTGTCCGATATAATAATAAACCAGCTCTTCGATATCTTCCGGATGTTCCCTGAGCGGAGGGAGATTGATCGTGATTGTGGACAGGCGGTAAAAAAGATCCTTGCGCAGTAAATTCTTCTCCAGCAGGGTATAGGGATTTTCATTGCAAGAGGAAATAATCCGCACATTGAACGGAATATCCTTAGTCCCTCCCACTCTGCGGAATGTCCCTTCCTGGATAACCCGCAGAAGTTTGGACTGCATCGCCATGCTCATGGAGTTGAGCTCGTCCAGAAACAGCGTTCCGCCGTTCGCTTCCTCAAAGTATCCTGCCTGTTCCACACTGCCGGTAAAACTCCCTTTCTTGGTTCCAAAGAGCAGACTTTCAATTAACGTGTCGGGTATGGCTGCACAATTGAGCGGAAGAAACTTCTTTTTTCTGCGTGAACTTTCCCGGTGGATGCTCTGGGCAAAAATCTCCTTTCCGGTTCCCGTCTCACCGTTCAGGAGCACCGTACATTCCCTGGGAGCCACTTTTTTAGCCAGCCTGACCGCACTCTGCAGCTTTTCTCCCTTTCCGATAATGTGGTTAAAGGAATAACCGGAAAAATTCCCGGAGCTGTCACCGGAGGCCTCGATCTCTTCCAGAGACTTGCGTATTGATTCCATCTCTGAAATATAACGGCCCGCTATATTGACGTCCTGCTCAAATGCGACGCTGCCGATCAGTTCCCCATCTTTAAAAACAGGGTATGCCGAATTCGCCGTACGGATATTTTTCCCCGTCGCCGTCTGGAATGACCATATTCTGTTAATGACAGGGGCCTTAATCTTCAGCGAAGTCATGACCGTACTGATTTCCCTTGAATAATTATACAGGTCGAACAGGTTCTGCCCTTCCACCTCCTCGTCCGCAGGAATCGAAGATATTTTACGGCTGCAGGAATTCAGAAAGATAACGTCCCCATTTTCATCATAAATCTGAATTCCCTCGTGGATACAGTTCAGAGCCTCCTCGTAAAGAAACTCCTTGCTTTCCGCCTTTTTCAAAAGATAAACCTCCCGGCCTTCGGTGCATTTGAGGCGCAGATACAAAAATTTCTCCTTTTCCCAATAAAGGGTTCCCTCTTCTGCATCCGTCTCCCCCTGGAAAACGTCAGAAATCTTCTGTCCCGTGAAACCGCTCCACTTTTCAGTATAAACTTTCTCCAGTCTCCTGCACTCCCAGACAATCTTCAGCACGTTCCCGTCTTCGTCCGTCCGGAGTATCATATCTGCTATTCTCTGCATATTCCCCTTTGCTATTGTTCACGTCCCCGTTCGCCCGGATGGCTGTGTTGAGCCGTTCCGTTTGGCTGTGCTATACCGTTCCGTTTGACTGAGCTTATGCCGTTTAGTTTGGCTGTGCTATGCCATATGATTTTGCTGTGAACAGTAACACTCCCTTCCCCATTTATTCCTGAAACTTAAAAATCTGCTACTCTATTTCCCGTTTATCGATTAAAATGAAAGGTGACGATTCCGCACCTTATAGCAATTACAATCAAAGTAACATACTTCGTCAGTGAAGTCAATCAGATGCAATATTTAAATGCGTCGATGCAATTTAGCATTGCGGCTGCTTAATCAGCTTTGTATTTTCTTAGTGCTTTTTTAGCTCCAATTTATTCTTTTTGAACCACATTTGAAGGTTTTAGCCGCCTTTGAGATTTAATCCGGTCAAAAACATATGGTGAAGAACCTGGCACGCTCCTTGCTCTATTATAATGTGTACAGTAAAACACATGTTTTTACAGAAAGGAGGGTACAAAACGGGAGCGTTTTGTACAACAGCACAATGAATAAGTCGAAGGAACCAAAAAAAGCCGTGAACCTCGGTGTGTTTATCCCCTGTTTCATCATTCTGTGCGGCTCGGCCGTAATCGGAATGATTAACAATGAATGGCTCACCTCAATTGCCCAGGGCATCTTTACCTGGTCACTTGACAACTTCGCCTGGCTCTATCAGGCAGTTGCAATCACCACCTTATTCCTCATCGCCATACTGACATTCTCCAAATATGGAAAAATCCGTTTCGGCGGCCCGAATGCCAAGGCCAAGTACTCCTTCGGGAGCTGGTTTGCCATGACACTGACGGGAGGAATCGCCACGGGCCTTATCACATACGGGGTAAATGAAGTACTCGTTTATTATGGGGACGTGTGGGGTGAACTGAGCGGAATGGGCATCGAACCGTTTACCGACAAAGCGGCGTTCTTTTCCATGGGAAGGGTCTTTTACCACTGGACGTTTATCCCCTACGCAATGTATGCTTTATCGGGTTTAATCATCGCCTATATGTATTTTAACCGCCAGAAAGAACTGTCCGTATCGGCCTCCCTGATTCCCCTTTTTGGTGAAGCCGTTACAAAAGGATTCTTTAGAGGGCTGGTAGATACGCTTTCCGTACTCTCCATCGGACTCGGACTCGCCGCTTCCCTGGGAGCCGGGCTTGCACTGATTGGCAGCGGCCTCCACGCCGTTTACGGAATCCCTCAGGGACCGGTTTTGTGGTTCCTTCTGGCCGCAGTCATCACCGTTACCTTTACCATTGCTTCCGTATCCGGCCTGGACAAGGGAATCAAATGGCTGGCTGGCCTTACCTCAAAAATTTTCTATATCCTGCTGTTTGTCCTTTTCATCATCGGCCCCACGCTCTACATTATGAATCTCGCCAACGTGGGTATCGGTGAATGGATGGATCATTTCTGGACCTGGGGATTTGATCCCTATCTGGCAGGAGGAAAACCTCTCGTTATGTGGTGGACCATGTACGCCTGGGCCATGTGGATTGCATATGCCCCTCTGATGGGAATCTTCTTTGCCATGATCGCCTATGGCAGGACGGTACGGCAATTCCTCGTCATCAACTGGATTCTCCCTTCCGTCTTCGGCGGCGTGTGGTTTGCCGTATGGGGCGGTACTGCTCTTGACTGGCAGATGTCGGGAAAGGTCGATCTGGTGGCCGCAATCCAGGCCAACGGCGCAATGGCCGGACTCTGGGAATTTTTAAAGGCAGTTCCCCTGGGATTTATCATTATCCCGGTGGTTATGATAACCCTGATAGCCGCATTCGCCACCACGGCCGACACCATGTCCACCACGATTGCGGCCGTCTGCACCAAGGGGGCCAGACATGATGAGGAGCCCGCCCTCTGGCAAAAAGTCCTCTGGGGCGTTACCATCGGCCTGATAGCGGCCATCATGGTAGCCTTCGGCGGCGGAGAACAGGGAATTAACGGAGTAAAATATTTATCAGCCTGCGGCGCCTTTGCCGTCCTGGGCGTGTTTATCCTTCAGATATTTTCTACGATTAAGGTATTCTTTTTTGATAAAAATACGCAGAAGGACATTGAGGACGCGGACCGTGTGGAGCAGCCGGAAAACTCTGAAGAACCGGATACCGGTATCCATGCAGGGGCCGAAACAAACGGCTAGATCATTTGTAACATTGGAGGAAACACATTTATGAATACTGCTAATAGAATCAAGTCTGTAACACTCGGAGGCAGAATAACGATAGAAGAACTGGTTGCCATCGCAAGGTTCAATGCCGCCGTCGAATTCTCGGAAACATATAAAGACAGGGTAAAAACCGCCAGAGAGCTGGTTGAAAAATGGACGCGGGAAAAGCGGGTCATGTACGGCATTACCACCGGTTTCGGTATCCTGTGCGACAAGCTTATCTCACCGGAAGAGACGTCCCTGCTTCAGAAAAATGTCATCGAATCTTCCGCAACCTCCATAGGAGAACCTTACACCGTTGAACAGTCGCGCGCCGTCATGGTCGCGGTGCTTCAGAATCTGGGCAGCGGTTACAGCGGGGTGCGTCTTGAAGTGCTTGAAATGTACCGTGAATTTTTGAACCGCGGACTGACTCCCTGGGCTCCCCGGGAAGGTTCCGTCGGCTATCTCTGCACGGAAGCCCATCTGGCCAGAACCCTGTACGGAGCCGGTAAAATGTATTTTCGCGATCAACTGATGGATGCCTCCGAAGCGCTGAAACTGGCGGGCCTGGAACCAATTACCCTGGAATCCAAAGAGGGACTGTCCCTGATCTCGGGGACGGCCTCCCCCACCGCTCTGGCTTCCCTGGCTCTGTATGATATGCAAAAAGCGGCAAAAGCCGCGGATATCATCGGCGCCATGACCCTGGAAATATCCAGAGGGCAGCTACCCGCCTTCGATGAACGTGTCTCAAAAGTACGGCCGCACCGCCATCAGGCAGAAACGGCCGCAAACGTGCGCAGGCTACTCTCCGCCTCTGCGTTCAGCGCCTCCGCCCAGGGACATCACCTGCAGGATCCGCTGTCGCTGCGCGGCATCCCCCAGCTTCACGGAGCAGCAAAAAAAACGCTGGACGATGCAAGAGTAACTTTGGAGGTTGAGCTTAACGCCTGCAGCGACAATCCCTTCGTATGGCCCGATATCAGCGATCCCGATATTATCTCAAGCTGTAACTGTGACGCTTCCTATGTGGGACTTGCCATGGATACAAGCTGCATCGCCGCTACCATGCTCGCCAAGATGTCCGAGCGCAGAAATACCCACATGATAGACGGCAATATGTCCGGCTATCCCTGGTTCCTGGTAAAGCAGCCGGGTCTCAACTGCGGAATGATGGTTCCCCAGTATTCCCAGGCGGCTATCCTGAACGATATGAAAATCCTGTCCGCTCCCGCCACCGTCGACAGTATCCCAACCTGCGGCAACCAGGAAGACTATGTATCCATGGGATATAATGCGGCAAAAAAAGCCGTCACCGTCGCCGGGAAGCTGGAATCCGTTCTCGCCTATGAACTTTTATCGGTCTTTGCGGCTCATCAGTTTTTGGAGGAAGGGGTGAAACCGGGAAAGGCGACGGAAGCTCTTCTGAAAGAGATGTCGCTGCATATACCGGCTTTAGACAAGGATATGTTTTTCCATCCTTATATCTGCTATTTGAAAGAGTTTATCCACAGCGGAGAAATCCTTAACATCGCCGAGGAAGCTGTGGGGGAACTGCTCTGAGTGCCCTGAGAGGAGATTCTATGAAAACATCCGTTAAATATGTGGAAATCGACCTGAAACGCATTTTTACCACACCGCCGAATACAAGGAAAGAGAAGATCATTCTTTTTTCTATGATGCTTATTGTTTTTATTCTCTTTTTTGGTCCTCTCTGCTTCACCGATGTCCCACCCTGGAGAGCCGTTGCGGTTTCCTGTCTTCCGGCTTTGTCTGTCTCCTGGGGATGGGTGGTTCTGCTGAGAGGGTTGTTTCGGAAAGAGGAATATTCAATGTTCAAAAAAATCAACCGAGCACTTGCCGGCGCTTTGTTGAAACGAAGGCTGAATCGAAAACTGAATCTCAGACCAGACATCTCTGGCAAACACGTTAAACTGAACCGCTGAGATGTCCGGAGTATGGCACTTTTATGTTTGTTTTAGAAGTCTGCCATAAAAAGCTGCACTATCTGAACGCTATCAAAAGGTTGTGGGATAAAAATAGTTGTATACACCTTATTCTTTCCCTGCCGTCAGATAGTGCAGCCTAAACAGAAAACAACATAGCGACTATTGATTTACTTCTATCGTATGGACATCCGTTACCAATAGGGCACACTAAAACCACTTGCACGGAATGCTTAAAAAAACTTCTTTGTTCACGTTAAATCCTATTTTTTCATAGAAAGCCGCTGCTGTTTTTGTTTGTACCAACCATTCTGAATTTGGAAAAATTTCTCTGCATTTTCGAACTAATTCTGTTCCAATTCCTTGATTTTGAAACTTTGGATGAACCGCCAAGTCATATATAACAGAACGAAACATCTGGTCACTAAGCACTCTTATACAACCTACCAATTCTCCATTTGCCCATGCCGAAAAAACAAGGGCTGAGTTAATAAAATTTTTATTAAAGTTTTCCAGCATATTAGGAGTTATTTCTCCATCAGACCATCCGACCGCAAAAAACAAATCGTGCAATGCTTTACATGGTAAATCTTTTCGTGTATCGTACAATACATCATTCATCCAATCACCTCCAAATTCCAATTACACCGAGTTCTTTTCCAAAGGCATTCTCGTTATGTGTTTATCAGACTATGCCTAATGCATTTATTGTCAAGCAGCCCCATAGTTTGTTAAAACTTCTTATGCAATCCGCAACCGCTCTGTTCGTTTCCACGCTCTGTGCGTCTACATAGAGCTAGTTTAGGAGAACACAAAAAACACTATTTTTTATTCTTTACCGCCTCATACGCCAGCAAATGCAGCTTATCCCCTTTTTCATGAAATCCCAGTCCCAGATTTGCCCCTGAATCGGTGGAGCAGCCACAGTCAAACTGTGACAGCAACTGATAATTTGAGCAAATTCCTTTCTGAAAAAAGCTGCGG
Source organism: uncultured Clostridium sp. (assembly GCF_900547735.1). Taxonomy (GTDB): domain Bacteria; phylum Bacillota; class Clostridia; order Lachnospirales; family Lachnospiraceae; genus Otoolea. The sequence continues at coordinate 63,460 of NZ_URHZ01000002.1, forward strand.
TTAAAATTATTAGCGCTTGACTCGGGATAACTTCTCAATAAATTTCTCCGTGAACGCTCTCCCCCGTCAAAATAAAAATACACTCCGGCCGCCCGGCCGCCGTCTTTTAAATACGAATACATATAATCCGGCCAAAAATCATCGTGATAAAAATTATGTTCATTCGTTGCAAAAAAATCGACTGTTATATCTACGCTCTTTCTTTTGATTGGCGGCGCCACCCCGGCATCTGCGATATAGAGAATATCATAGCCGCGGCCGCTCCTGTCAATCAGCTCCTTATAAGCAGCCAGTGTTTCCGGAAACTTGTCGGTAACAATCAGTTCCGTCCCCTCATTCAAAAGTTCCATGTGATTGTGGAGAAAAAACCAGGCGTTGACATAGCTTTCCCACAGCACCTTGCCCGCAGTCCCGGCCTTTGTCAGGCTCTCACCCAGCCAGTTATAGGAACGCTCAAACAGGCTGAGTGTGGCAGACGGCAGATCGCGGTAGAGTTCGCGTATCGTATCAGGTTTATCATAAAAGCTGGTATTCCTGTTTGGCGTCAGCAGAATCCCATCCTGTATCCTGGCGCTGTAACCGCAGCGGCAGCTCATCTCGGCCTCGAAAATATACCTGCTGTCCATTGATGCGTTCTGGGCGCGCAGTTCTCCCCCGCACACCGGACAAACCAGCAGTCTCAGCATTTTAAGAGGCACACCCGTGTTCACCGCCTCCCCGTCTCCTGCCCGGAACGTACTCATTGAGGAACGGAGTACCTGCTGCGCCCGTACAAGAGTTTCGATGCGTTCGCCCAGCGCGGTGTCCTGTTCCGCAAACAGCCTCAGCACCTCCACCCTGTCCTCCTGGGGAGCCAGGCCGGAAATCCGTCTGAGAGATAGCAGCCTGTGAATTACCTCAAGAGGAAATTCCATCTTTTTAAGCTCCAGAAGCCATTCCAGATCACCCAGTGTTTTTTCATCAAAAATATATTGTCCACGGCTAACCGGCGGGACTAAAAGACCATGCTTTATATAATAATAAATACTGGTCACCGGTACCGAAAATTTCTTAGCTGCCTGTCCTATCTTCATATCCCTTCCCCCTTTTTCCAAAACTATCATGGATTTAGACCCCAGTCAAGGTTTTTAATAAAAAGACTGAATTTTCAGTATTGACATTAACTTTGGTCTTGAATTTATACTATTAATAACTTATCAAGGTCTTCGGAAAAAATAATTCCTTTTTTCCTGTTTATAAAACAACGAAAAGCGCGCTTCGTGAACTTTTCATTGCCACTCAACAAAGGACCTGTTCATAAAACATAAGGCCTGTCTATAAGGCCATATCGGTTACTAAACAAACCTTAAGGGAGGATTAAATATATGGAATACCTGAAAAAATCAATTGAACGTTCAACGCAGGAAAGCCGGGCACTGACGGAAAATGTGGCGGAAATTATCCGTAATGTACGTGAAAACGGTGATTCTGCCATTCTTGAATACAATACGCGTTTTGACGGCAATACAAGACAGAATTTCCGCGTGAGTCCCGAGGAAATAAAAACCGCCTATGACGCCGTGCCACAGCAGAGCCTGCATGACATGCGGGAAGCTGCCGCACATATCAAAGCATTTGCCCAGGCTCAGAAAGAATGTCTTAAACCGTTAGATAACTTCTCCACTATCCCGGGCGCTGTTCTCGGGCATAGAATCATTCCGGTAACCTCGTGCTGCTGCTATGTTCCCGGCGGCGGCTACCCGCTTTATTCCTCCGCCCTGATGCTGATTATTCCGGCAAAAACAGCTGGAGTCGGGCGGATAACGGCCTGTGCACCTGCCGTCAAAGAAACCGGATGTATTCATCCGCTGACCCTGGCGGCCATGGATATCGCCGGCGCGGATGAGATTTATGTCATGGGCGGAGCGCACAGCATTGCCGCATTTTCATACGGAACCCGGCAGATTTCCCCGGTTGACATCATCGTAGGACCTGGAAATCAATATGTGGCAGAGGCGAAACGCCAGTGTTACGGCCAGATTGGGATTGACTTCATCGCGGGTCCCAGCGAGGTCCTGGTGATTGCCGACAAAAGCGCCAATCCCGCCATCTTAGCTGCCGATCTGCTGGCTCAGTCGGAGCACGACAAACTGGCAAAAGGTATCCTTGTCACGACCGACAGGGAACTTGGACTCGAAGTCATCCGGGCCGTTGAGGCAGAACTTGAAACCATTGAAACAGCCCGGATTGCCCGTGCCTCCTGGGAATCCTACGGTGAGGTCGTACTTGCCGATAACCTCACCGAGGCTGTTGCCCTGGCAAACGAATACGCCCCGGAACACCTGGAGGTCATTTTAGAAAATCCCGATGCGGTTCTGGACCAGCTCCATAACTTCGGCTCTCTCTTCATCGGCCAGGAAACCGGAGAGGTGTTCGGAGACTACGCATCCGGCACGAACCATACACTGCCCACCGTCCGCGCATCCCGCTATACCGGAGGCGTCTGGGTCGGGACATTTCTGAAAACCTGCACTTATCAGCGTTATGACAGGGCGGCTATGAAAGAAACTGCACCGTTGGTATCGCGGATGGCCAGGGGTGAGGGGCTGATTGCACATGCACGGGCTGCAGAGGTGAGAAAAGAGCTGCTGGACTAAGGTGGAAATCGTTGTTACAGATACGATTGGAAACGTGGGGCGTTACCCGTTGAGGATTGGAACGTTATCTATTAAAGATGGGAGCGTTATCCATTGAGGACGGAATCTTTATATATTGAGAACAGAATCTTTATATATCGAAAAATGTATTGTTATCTATTGTCAAAGAAAGGAGATTTTCAGATGTGCCAAGCTACAGATCGGAAAAAACAGCTTCTTGAACTGGTCGATGTGGAAGGAGCCATTCAATTTTTACAGAAATTAGTTCAGACGGACAGTCAAAACCCTCCGGGAAATGAGATGTCTGTTGCCCAGATGATCAAAGAAAAGCTGGATGAAATCGGACTGGTAACTGAAATCCAGGAAGTGGAAAAAGGTCGTTTCAACGTTCTCGGTCTGCTTCCGGGAGAAAACGACGAGCAGCTTCTTTTTAACGGCCACATGGACACGGTAAAAATCGGCAGTCCTGAACAATGGACAAAGCTTCCTCTCGGCGGCCAAATTGAAAACGGTAAACTCTATGGAAGAGGCTCCTGCGACATGAAGTCGGGACTGGCCGCAATGATATTCGCGATAGAGGCCATTGTCAAAAGCGGAATCGCTCCTAAAAAAAGCATTTTATTTACGGCTGTCATCGATGAGGAGGTATTTTTCAAAGGTACACAGGCCCTGATCGATGCCGGAAAATTAAAGAAATGCACCAGAGCCTACATCAGCGAACCGACCTCCGTATGTATTGCCACCAGTCTTCAGGGCGCCGCGGAATTTACAGCCAGAACTTACGGAAAGGCCTCCCATTGCGGTATGGCCGAAAACGGGATCAATGCGATAATACCAATGGCCGACTTTGCAACCGAGCTGAATGCGTTAAATGAAAAGCTGAAAAAGAAAGGCGCTATTCTGGGCTTTCCCGTAAATCCCAGCCTGAATGTCGGCTCTATCCAGGGCGGCGTGGATGTTCTTCTTGTACCCGATTACTGTGAAATGCATTTCGACCGCCAGGTATTTCCCGGCGAAGACATGCAGGAGGCAATCGATGAAATCAGGACAATTTTTGATGGTGTCTGTTCCAAATACAGCGCAAAGAGCGAGCTGACCTGCAACCAGTATTTTAATTACTGGAAAGCAGATAAAGAGCATCCGGTTGCACAGACTGCAATCCGGTGCCATGAAATCGTCACAGGAAAACAGCCGGAGGATATTCTGTTCCGGGCTTACGCCGAAGTTGAAATGCTCGCCAGCCAGGGAATCCCCGGAGTTATCTACGGTCCTGGCAGCATTCTCCAGGCCCACCGGCCGGATGAGTATGTACTGATTGAGGAATTTATTACTGCGATGAAAACTTATGCATTGATTGGGTATGAATTCATAAGTTAAATAACACGGCTTGTGCAAGGAGGGCTACAATGGGTAATCAGAAACCACAGAAACTGGGACTTAAGAAATCCCTTTCTTATGGCATGGGAGCTATAGGAGAAGGCATTGGATATAACTTTTTCTACAGTTATTTTATATTTTTTATGATCAATATCGCCGGAGTCAATCCGGCCGTAGCCGGAACCGTCTCCCTCATCGCAGTGTTCTGGGACGCGATTACCGACCCGATTATCGGTTCCATGTCCGACCGCTGCCGAAACAAAAAAGGAAGAAGGACGCCATTTATCAAATATGGCTCTATCTTCCTCGGAATCTCACTGGCGCTTATGTTTATCAATATCGACTTGCCTGCCGCGGCAAAGGTAGGATATTATATCATTATCAACATTGCCTACTGGACGTTCCTCACCTCCGCCGTTATCCCTCATATCGCATTGGGCTCCGAGTTGACCGATGACTTCGAGGAAAGAACCACACTGCGGACCTGTGCAAATTTTCTGATGAATATTGGTATGCTTATCGCAATTAGCGGCTCACTGATGATTGTGCAGTTCTTTGCCAAAATATTCGGCACTGAAAGCATGGGATGGACGGCAACGGGAGTGCTGTTTGCGGTAATCATCGTTTTCGTATATAACTTCTGCTGCTTTTCCGTGCGGAGCTTTGAGCCGGAAAACCCGAATCTGCAGGAAGGATATATACCGGAGAAATTGTCTTTTAAATCCGTCTTTTCCAATTATCTGGAGGCGTTGAAGGTAAAACCCTTTAACAAGCTGCTGGTTATCACATTCTGCGTGAATTTTGCCGTCGGAGTAGGATCCAGCCTGATGATTTTTCTCTACACCTACGTCTTTCACTATACTGAAACAAAAACTTCCTTCATGCTGCTTGTGACAACACTCTTTTTGCTTTTCACTACCGTCATGGCCGGTGTGATTGCAAATAAATTTGGCAAAAAACAGATGATGCTCGGCGGAATGGTTTGTTACACCGCCTGCTATCTTATCATGGCGTTCCTTCCGGCAAGCGATTTTACCGCTTATCTTTATATCTTGTTCTACGGAATTGGAAATGCCACTTACTGGACCCTTATCTACTCGATGTCCTACGATACGGCTCTGATTGAAAAGTTTAAATCCGGCAATTCACCGGATGGCCTGTATACTTCTATGATAGGCTTTTTCATGAAAGCCGGAAGCGCAATCGGCATGTGGATTACCGGTATCGTCCTCAGCGCAATCGGTTTTAACGCCGACGCCGCCGAGCAGGCGGCGGATACGATTGCAAAGCTGAAACTGGCCTTTGGTTTTGTTCCGGCCGGGATGCTGGCTGTTGCTGTGATTGCTGCTGTTTTGTATTCGCTGACAAAGGAAAAATATGGGTTGTTGCTGACTGCGGCAGAAGCGAAGGAAAATGGGCTGGAGTATCGGATTGATGGGTTGGAGAAGGTGCTGTAAATCTATTGTAGGGTAGGAACAGGGGGCATTCAGCTTTATATTATCTTGTTTGGCGGTTCCAATTGGGTTTTCTAAAGAAGTCAGACCGGTTTCAGTGATTACCTGGGAACTGAGGACTGATATGCCCCTGCTCAGTTGCGGATTGCCTCCGCCCAAGTTTTGTAACTTCAAAGTTGGCGAGGTACAAGTATTTTAAGAGGACTGTAGCACTGAGGAATACACTCCTTTTCTGAATTCGTAAGTGATATTTCTCCGTCGAAATATACAATTATTCCTTCATGAAAAAACTTTTAATACACTCAGTAATTCTCGTGATATCTACTTCTTCCAGATACGGATGCATCGGAATTGATAATACGGTATCACAAAGTTTTTCCGTTACAGGACACTCCTGATACTGTTTTAATCCGGCAAAAGCTCCTTGTTTGTGCATTGGTTTCGGATAATACACCATCGTCGGAATTCCTTCAGATTTTAAGAAATCAGATAACCCATCCCTCTGTTCTTTTGTTTTTAACTGGATTGTATACTGTGCCCAGCTGGATAAAAAATCGGCCGGAATATACGGTGTTACTACAAAGTTTTTTAAAATGCTGGTATACATAGCGGCAGACTCATTGACTTTGTCTAACTCATATTCCTCGAATGCCTTCAGCTTAGGGAGCATAATCGCCGCCTGCAGGGTATCCAACCGACTGTTCCACCCGATTCTCACATTATCATACTTATAGTCACCTTTACCATGAACACGGATTGACTGCAAATACCCAGCATCTTCATCATTGTTTGTAAAAATGGCTCCTCCGTCTCCATAACATCCTAAGGGCTTTGCCGGGAAGAAGGATGTCGTTGCCGCATCGCCAAAAGAACAGGCAGGTCTGCCATTGATGCGTCCGCCAAATCCCTGCGCGCCATCCTCCAGAATCTTCAAACCATATTTATCTGCAATCTTCTGAATCGCGGGATAATCTGCCGGAAGTCCGAATAAATCTACCGGAATAACCACTTTCGGAGTCAGTTTTCCCTCTTTTTTAACCGTTTCTATTGCCTCTTCCAGCTTTTTCGGAGAAATATTAAAGGTCCGCTCATCCACATCTACAAAGATAGGCGTCGCGCCTTCAAATGATGCGACCTCACCTGTGGCGAAAAATGTGAAATCTGGCACAAACACGGCATCACCAGGGCCAACATTCCAAAGCATTAATATCATGGAAAGCGCGTCTGTACCATTTCCGCATGAAATGCAATGCTTCATCCCCGTATATGCCGCCAGCTTTTCCTCAAATTCCTTTACCTGTGGGCCGCTGATATAAGCGCTATTATTGATTACCGATTCTATTTCAGAATCAATTGCAGGTTTCAAAGCTTCATATTGTTTTTTAAGATCTCGAAATTGCATATTATCTCCCTCCTCGTCTTCATTTTAGATAAACTCTATTTAATATTTTGTTAGGCTCGAAAATAAAACCCATCTCTAGAGTTCCCGCAGCATTTTTACAAATTCTATTCCATTTTTCTCCACATTGAACTTTTCCTGCCATGTTTTAAATGCCGCAAAACATAAATTCTCATACGCGGCATCATCCATACCATGAATTGTCCTTATTGCTTCTGCAACTTCTTTATTTGTAGGATTTTCTGAGAGTAATATTCCGTTATCTGTATTGACCTGCTCCGGTACTCCCCCTACAGAAGTTGCTATTACCGGTATTCCGAAAGCAAAAGCTTCCATGATACTAACTGGTACGCCTTCCGTCTCAGACAGCATGACAAAGCAGTCACTAGTTCCGCTGGCATAATATTTTTTAATCTGCTCATTTTCCAATAATCCTTTAAATTCATACGTTATATTACGCTTGTACCGAAAGCATATTGCTGCATGTTTTTTTAATTCGTCCATGAGTACACCGTCTCCAAAATGTACCCACTCAACATGAAAATCGTCAATCAGGGCCAACGCATCAATGATTCCTTCAACCCGCTTTAAAGGAATTAAATTAGAACAGCTTACGATTCTCAGTTTTTCCGTTCTCACATGTTTTCTGAACCCATTTCCGGATGTTCCGAGATATGAGACCATATATTTATCATTGGGAGCAATTTGTAGTTTTTTAAGATAATACTCTCTTCCCATTTTGCTTATAAAAAAAAATTTATCTACTTCCGGATCCGTTTTTCTACGGAAAATATGATACCCTAAGGGAGCGCGTTCATCATACAAATCATATCCATGTATTCTCGTTACTACTTTGGCCTGAGTAAAATAATTTTGTTTTAATCGAATCAAACTATAAACAGAAAAATTATACCAGTACGAATAAAATAAGAACGGCTGATTTTTATTTTCATTTTCGGTCAGTTTCTTTAGATATCCGTAAAGTTTACCCGCTCCCGCATATGATGAAAGTATCACTCTTAGTCCCAGCTTGACTTTATGTCGCTTAATTGCTTTCTTTAACTCCCAATAAAATTCGGCATTAAAAAAAGCTGGCAGACAATAACGGATTTTTTCAAATGCTGTTAAATTACCGGAACATCTACATACCTTTATTTCCGGAGGAAGTTCTGTTGTTCTTAGCAGGCTTTTACTTTTTGAAACTATGGTTACCTCATAATATTGGCAAAGGTGTTCAAGTTCTGGAAGTATGAATGATGCTTCTCCATATCCATATGGAAAGTTATCTGTCACTAGAATCAGCTTCCGTTTCATACAGTTTCCCCCCATACTAATCCCCCTCTGGCATCTCCGGCAAATCTAGGGTACCATTATTCATATAATTGAATACCGAATAATAGGGTGTCATGATTCTGTAATCCTTTACACAGGCAATACCAAAATTGATACAGATCACTGCAATAAAAATTGCATATATTAGCAAATAGCTTTTTCCGTGTTTCACACCATTTCTAATCCCGAAAATTTTATAGCCTGAATATTCATGTAATAATTCCTGAATTAACGGCAATGCCAATGGAACGATTAAAAACTCAAACCGGTTAAAAATTTCGGATTGGCCCGTCATCGTCATACAAAACGTAATGCATAAAAAGATATAAGAAGCGTATCTATTATACAAAACGGCCTGGCTGCTCATTTTCACAAAAAATACCACAACAAAAAAAACGATAAGATACATAATAAGTAATTTGTATGACACATGGGAGCCATCTATATTGGCTCTTCCGGTTGTATAACGAATATACTTACCGGCAGCCACCGCCAGCATTCCACTCCCCCACATCATTACTCTTTTACATGCAATTGTTAATATTGTATGTGAAACGAAGATACCCGGGTAAATAATATAGCGGGTATATTGATTATAAAAAAGCAAAACAATACGAAGTCCCAAAAACATATAACCGCTTGAATGAATAAAACACACCATAATATAAGCAACAAAACAGAACAGTTTGTTTCTCTTATTAACTAAATCTTCATATAATACAAATGCAAAAATTGCACTGGCCAACGGTTGTCTTATATTGCTGAGCATAAAAAAATAATTATTGCTTAATAGCATTAAAATAAAAAGAATTGCTGTTACTCTTGAAAAATATCTTCTTTTTTTAGCAATCTCCTGTATTCGGTATACTGGCAATATATAGATAATAAATATTGTTAAAAATGGAAGTAATTGATAGATACCAATTTTGCTTATGAACCATGCAAATGTGCTGTATACAGGATAAGCACTGATATAATTATCTACTGCCTGTTCTGTTATTGTTGTTCCCACCGAACGTTCTGTTAGATTGAGCACTTGTGAGAAATTTAATGTCCTGTATTTTTCTAATGTTAAATAATGTCTATATAAATCGTACTTATTATCTGGCCACATAAACAAGGCTAAACCGGCCAAGGCAAATATAGCTATATACATATAAACATATCTGCTTTTAAGAGGCAGCAGACACATAATAAATGCCAGGGTGATAATTGCCACAATTATATACATCTGTATCACCTCACTCTTTAATATTGGAATAAAACTTCGCCGTACTGATAATACTAGAAATGACAACCACAAGAACTGTCGTTATTGTAGCACCGATCGCGCCAAATCTCGAAATCAATATTATGTTTCCTATAATGTTAACAATTCCTGAAATAACTGATACCATTAAATTGAATTTCAATTCCCGCTGAGTCACCAGTAAGTTGCCCGAGATGATCCGAAAGGTTCCAGAAATAAAATAGTTCAACATCAAGACTCGAAAAATCAATACCGCATCTAAATATTTATTTCCAAAGCATATGCGGACAATCAGCGGGGCAAAAATAATAGCCGGGATTGCAATCAATAAATTCATAATCCCCATGGCCGTCACTAATTTTATATAATGACCCTTTACCCATTGTTTCTCTTCTCTGTGCAGTGCAAAATACGGATATACATAAGTAATAACAGCGAGCGGAACAAATGTCAAAGCGGTTGGAATGGTTGTCGCTACTTTATAGGATGCAATTACAGATTGATCTGAAATAACAATTCCAATAATAAATATATCCAAAAGATATAATAATTGAGAAATACCATTATTAGCGGCAGAAACAATCGATATGTTGACTAACTCTTTTATATTTTGGATATTTTCTCCCTGTACTTTGCGAAAGCGTACAGGAGTATCAAATAATTTCCATACAATCAGGATAGTAAATAGATTTGCAATATATCTTCCAATAATCAGGCCTTTTGCACCGGCAAACAATGCTCCAATAATTGAAAATCCACAGATTGCACAGGAATTAATATTATTTGAATACGCATATTTTTGAGTCATTAACAAAGAGCGCATATATGTCGTCTGTAAGGTGAATGCCATATCGCATATCGGTATAAGACTCATCCACAACAGGTATCCATTGGCCCCGTCAATTTTCAGCGGTACAAATACCCCGATAATTATAATACATAACATTAATAAAACATTAAAACGCAAGGCAATACCGCTACCACAGCTATATATTTTATCAGCCTTATCTTTATCTGTACCTATCTCGCTCAGTAACTGCAGCAGACCAGATGGAATTCCCAATCCGCTTGCAATCAGCAAAAGTGAGACTATATTGAAGGCATATGTATATACGCCATAATCCACTTTTGATAAGATACGGACTAAAATCATGTTACTTGCAAATGATATTAACTTATTCACTATGGATGAACCAAATATATGAAAAAATCCCGTTTTAAATAGTTTATTTATTGTTTTACCCAGCATTTTTTGTCCTATCCAAAATATCGCTTTACATTTGCAAGAACATTAATCGCCATACATTTATCCATAATGTTACTGCTACGGAACATTTTATCGACATTCTCACAGCTCCCTGCTAATTCCGTGTATCGCTCTATATTTTCATAATAATATTTCTCAATAAAATCACGGATTTGAATATTGTTTTTGTACCAATATTCAAAAGGATTCATGTTGTTAGCATCGCCGTGTAAAAAATTTTTTTTAATAAAGTAATTCATCCTATTTTTTGTTTTCTCTAATATATTACCACTTCTTTTCCGTGTTGATGGTATGCTCAAAGCGGTTTTGTGGCAGCTCTCAATCCATGCCCAATATAATTTATGGTTTTTCCGATATTGGGATGGCAGGCTCAAACATGTTTCCAGAAAATCCACATCTAAAAAAGGAGAGACTGTGTAGAACCATTCTCTTCTAATTAGATGAGAAGATAATGCGCCATTAAAGGCCCTTGTATAAAGATTAAATATTTCATCATTCTCAAATCTGCTAAAATCCAAGTCAAATTCGGTCTCTAATGTATTGGAATACTTATGTCCACTTTTCAAAAAATTTTTAATCTTCTGATTTTTCCCAAATGTTCCTACTACCACATCCCCGATCTGCCCGGAATGTTCCAGACCAAATTTGTCCTGATTTAAATTTGAAAGCAATTCCGCACCGCCTGTAATTCCAAAATACACAGATAAGCCATAGTTCATATTTACCAATTTGTCGATATCGAACAGGAACTCCGGATAATCTAAAGACATATGTAAAAATGTGTGATTTAAATATTCTGATGTCTGTTTTGCATATTTATTTTCATCTGTCCCCCACTGGCTGTAGCTGATATTGGTAATGTGATTATATCCCAACTCTTTGGCCGCCCAGTTTACCATTCTTGAATCGAGTCCTCCCGACATATCAGCCAGATGATTTGTATAACCGTACTCTACGTCTTTTTCAAAACATCTCTTAACTGCCTTTTTAAAGCTGTTGTCCACTAATTCAATTGCATTTTCAAAAGACACAGGTTTTTCTTTATTACTGAACGTATGATAGGGTTTTACTGCGACTCTTCCATCTTTTATCCGCAGATAAGTTCCTGCCTGAAGCCGTTTTATCTCCTGGACAACTGTTGAATCATCCAGCATGAATCCGTAATTGAGTAAATACAATTCTGATTGCCTGTCATAGTTATAATCGATTCCATTTTCCTTCAGCACACAGATAATCAAATTAAAATTATTGGAGATAATGACTTTTTTATCAACACAATACCAAAAAACGAATGTATCACCGGTTTGATTCGTGTAGGCTGTCAGGCTCTCCTCACCAATGTGACATCCTGAAAAAGGCCCTCTGAAATCCTGCCAAAACACTTCCGCCTTATGTAGATTGCAGTATTCTAAAAATGAGGAATACTTACCTTCTTTCATAATTTCGGTTTTATTTAAAAGACAGCCATCTAAAATTATCAAGCCGTCAGCTGCTTCGAATATTTGATCCTCTGCAAATTTAGACTTTTGTTTAAAAAAATACGATATCCCGGTCTCATCCTGTCTCTTGGCAAAACTAAAGTTCAGATTACTTACCAGCCATTGGTTCATTTTTTAAATCCTCCTCAGCCCTCAGAAGTTTTTCGAATTTTTTGTTTTGATATTTTCGGTCATATTTTTCTGTTTTTTCTCTATTTGTTAACTTCGATATTTTATTAGAATAAAGCATATTCAGAATATTTATGATCTCTCCGATACGTGATGCCACATATGCATTTTCAAATTCTTCTGCCAGCTGAGAATATTCTCCCTGGGATTCTGATGAGATAATTATCATTGGTTTGTTTAACATAATATAATCAAAAATTTTAGTCCCATAACCAATTTTTTCATCCGCGGTAATCAATAAACCGCAATTTGTCCTGGCCATATAACTTAATGCCTTGTCATAGGTCACCCGGCCTGTGCACATGTAGCTATGGTCCTTCAAATTGTACTGTTCCAATAATGAAACCAGTTCTCGTTCTTCATCGCCTATATGGAGTATCTGAATATTTATTCCAGACTCACGCAGATGACTGACCGCTTCCAGAAATTCTTTTGCATGCTGAGGTGAATAGTAGGAAAATTTCCCCAGTATTCCAACCACAAATCTATCTTCATCCGTTTCTTTTTCTTCAATCTCTTTTTCTTTAATAGTTACAGCTTCATAACCGTTCATAATTACATGAACATTCAAAAAGGCATAATGATAGTCTTCCAGCAATCGATTTTTCATTCCGGGACTAACCACAGTAACCGCTTGGCTGTTTTTAACAGCGAGCAAATTAATTGTTCTTTTTATTGTAAGATGCGTTTGGATTCTTTCATTATCCCAAAAATCCCGATAGTCTAAAATATATGGTATGTTATACCTGCTTTTAAGATAAACACCACACAATAAAGTATAAAAAGGTCCGCATGAAATGATACACCAATCATATTTTTCTTTTTTTACAGCTTTTTTGCATGCTTTTTTATATGCAAAAAAAGCGCTTAAATAATCTGACCTTCTGCTATTTACTTCAATTTCTTTGCAAATAGGCTGCAGTTTTTCTGAGGAAGGTTCAGCATTTTTTATAACTGTAATTTCTATATCATCATATTGAGTCAAATATCGTACTAAACTGGTCATTCTAAGAGCCCCCACCGCTTTAGATGGGAAAAAGAAAGGTGAAATTATTAAAATTTTCATATTTTTTCTCCAAATATCTATGTCATGAGTGATAAAGTTCTATCATTATCTCTACATTATCACTCCAATCGTAGAGTTTCTTCACTCTTTCCCTGCCGTTCTCTCCCATAGTAAAACGCAACTCTTTGTTTAAATATAATTGTTCCAATGCCTCTGCCATTTCATCTGGACTGTCCCTTTTAACAATATATCCTGTGATTTTATCCTCAACCACCTCTTTAAAGCCATCTACATCTGTCACGATAACCGGAACTTCACAAGACATGGCTTCAACTGCTGAGACACCAAAACTTTCGCTATCAAGCCGACTTCCAAAACACGCTACATCAATGTTTTTCAGAATCTGAGGGAGCTCTGAATTTTTGACATAACCTTTAAAAAAGCATTTATCATCTATTTTAAGCTGTTTACATAATTCAAGCAATTCTGCTTTTTGTTCGCCTTCTCCGTAGATAAGTAACCGGACTTTTTCTGTGGTTTCAACTTTCTTTGCAAAAAGGGCAAATGCTTTTATCACAGTATCAATCCCATATTTATAGGATAGCGTTTTTATGATGCCTGCGGTAAAATAATCTTCGTCGTCTTTTTCAAATCGCATGAACCGTTCAGTGTCCACTCCAAAAGGAGTAATAATGATATCTTTGTCACCGACTAACCGTTTCACCTGCTCTGCCATTGCGTAGCTTGTTGATGCAAGATGAACGGCATAATTGAGGTTTTTCTTTATAATATAGTGATTAATTCTATTATTATACGGGAAGTCGTAGACATCGCTTCCCCACACAGATAAAATCACATTTGGAAGATGGGCGATTCTGGCCAAAGTGCCATAACCGCTTGCATAGTGCGCATTTATGATATCCGGCTGGAAATTCCGTGCTGATTTTTTCAGTATGCCTGCATTTAGGTAGTACCCTTTCGTCCCTCTTACCGGGAGATATTCTATTTGTACTTCTTTGTGAAGTCTATTCTGAGTCTCCGAATGATTAGGCAGTGATACTAACAAAACCTGGTTTCCTTTTTCAGATAAGGCGTTCACCCATCGTACTGTATGAATACTATTCGCCGGAGCCAGAAATAAAATTTTCATCTTTTCTCTTTTCTAACTGTTTTCTATCAAGTTTCCTTTTGCATCAATCCTTCCGGCATATCTGCCTGGAACCCCGACTACTAATGCATAATCCGGCACATCTTTCGTTACAACTGCCCCAGCTGCTACCATGGCATATTCCCCTATTGTAACTCCGCACACAATCGTCGCATTGGCTCCGATACTTGCTCCATGCTTTACAAGTGTCTTTCTGTATCCTACCGTCCCTTTCGGAAATTCTGCCCGTGGAGTTAAATCATTCGTAAAGACACAGGACGGGCCGCAAAATACTCCCGCCTCAAGTTCTACCCCCTCATAGACAGACACATTATTCTGGATTTTACAGTTATCGCCAATCTTTACATGATTGGACACATTCACATTCTGCCCTAAAGAACAGTTTCTCCCGATCCGTGCCCCTCTTTGAATATGACAAAAATGCCAGATCTTTGTCCCTTCTCCGATCTCTACATCCTCATCGATATAACAGCTTTCGTGCACAAAGAAATTTTTCTCCATTAGAATACACCTTTCATATCTGTACTTGCAAAGTCACAAAGCGGTAATTTTACCACCTTGCCTTCCTTCTGACTCTTATAGATTGCCAGCACCAGCTCCAGGGCATCCCTGCCAGCATACGCGTCCACATACGGTTTGCGGTCATTCTCAACGGCTTCAATCACATCAGCAAACAGACTGGTATGGCCATTTCCATAGACATTGCTGGTTGCCTCCTCTAAGCCTTTGTTTTTACTATCCGCTTCAGTTTCATCCGCAAAGTTCCAGACATCAATATTATTGGTTGACTTTCCGCCAATCTTGACGGTTCCCTTTTCCCCAAATATGTAAAGCGTCTCTTCCAGATTTTGCGGATATACATTCGTTGTACCTTCTATCGTTGCTACTGCTCCGTTCTTAAATTTAACAACTGCCATTCCTATGTCTTCCGCTTCCAGATAATGGTGGAACTGCTGGCGGGTTTGCCCATAAACCTCTTCAATCTCACTGCCAAAGGTCCAGCGTAGCAGATCAATTCCGTGGATGCACTGATTCATTAAAGCTCCGCCATCCTGAGCCCAAGTTCCTCTCCATGGTGCCTGCGTATAGTAATCTTGATTCCGGTTCCATCGTACATGGATGGAACCATGGGATAGAGTGCCAAATCTTCCAGCCTCCAGGGCATGACGCATCTCCTGAACTGCAATATTGAAGCGATTCTGATGACAGGCACTGACTTTCACGTTCATCTTTTCGGAAAGTTCGATAATTGCGTTGGCATCTTTGATGCTCATTGCCATTGGCTTTTCAACGATGACATGGATTCCATGCCTGATACAGAACAATGCAATTTCTGCATGGATTCCACTTTCTGTTGCAATGCTGACCAATTCCGGTTTCAGTTCTTCTACCATCGTCTTATAATCCGTATATCTTTTGATGGACATGTTTCCCCGCATACCATGTTTGTCGAGAAGTTCCTCCATATGTTCCGGTACAATATCGCAGACCGCAGCAATTTCCAGTTGATTGTTTACCGCCGCTTTCATGTGATTCGTGGAGATTCTTCCACATCCGATTAAAGCATATCTCATTGTTGATTTCCTCTCAGAATGCTGCATAGTTTTTCGGCAGCATCTCCTTTTCCGTAGTAGTCTTGTTTATTATCGCAGTCTACGACTGTATTATTAACTTTGTCTACAATATCCTCTGAATTAGGATGGGCGAGTATATTGTGGTTTCCATTTAACGTCTCAACCCATTCAGTCTGTTCCCGTACAGTTACACATGGCGTATTTAATATGTATGCTTCTTTTTGCAGTCCCCCCGAATCCGTAACCACTTTGAGCGCATTCTTTGTAAAATACAACATGTCCAAATATCCCATTGGCTCAACCAAAAAAATATTCCTATATTGTTTTTCTTCGTATAAACTACTCACCAATCCTTTTGTCCTGGGATGTACCGAAAAGATAACCGGGTATTCTAATTTTTCAAATGCATCTAATATCTCCGCAATCTTCTCTACAGAGTCGGTATTTTCTGCCCGGTGTACCGTTGCCAAATACCATTTATCCAAATTTCTCATTGTTCCCTGAATCACCCGAAGCCTTGAAAGCCATGTGTCTCTGCCGTTTTTTTCCATCTCTTTGGAATAAAACAAAACGGCGTCACACATTACATCTCCAATGTTATAAACACCTGAGTTGATTCCCTCTTTCTGAAGACTAGAGACTGCAGTGTCTGTTGGACACAATAATAATTTTGATATATGATCCGTCAATATCCGGTTGATTTCCTCCGGCATATTCATATTATAAGAGCGAAGACCTGCTTCCACATGGATAATTGGGATATGCAATTTACTTGCTGCAAGTGCGCCGGCAAGTGTTGAATTGGTGTCGCCATAAACGATAAGATAATCCGGCGTTTCTTTTATCAGTATTCCTTCTATAGCAGTCATCATATCTGCCGTCTGTCTGGCATGACTTCCCGAACCCACCCCTAAATTGAACTCCGGTTTCGGAATCTGTAATTCATCAAAAAATATATCTGACATATTTACGTCATAATGCTGTCCTGTATGAACTAATATTTCTTCATGTTCTTGACGTAATTTCCGTGACACTGCCGCTGCTTTTATAAACTGAGGCCTTGCTCCTACGATTGTCACTATTTTCATCTATACAGTTCTCCTATAAAATTTCTATATTATCTCTTGGCTGAATATTTTTCATTACATTTTTAGTGTCAAAAATGGCCTTCGCATTCGCTTGAATCATTGCATAATCGACATTAGAATGTGCGGTTGTTATCACCACCAAATCATACGAAGAAACTATTTCAGGGGTTAACTCTGTTAATCCCTGGACTGTGTTTCCGTGTTCTTTATATTCTGCAACCCATGGATCATAGTATTTAACCAATGCCTTTTCTTTTTCCAGCTCTTCTATCACTCGTATAGCCGGACTTTCCCTGTAATCATCGATATCCTGTTTATAGGCAACGCCCAATACCAAAACTTTGGCATTTTTTAAGGCTTTTTCATAATTATTCAAAATCTTTCCAGCCCGCTCCACACAATATTCCGGCATCCGATCATTGATCATCATGGAACTCTCAATCATCGATGTATGAAATCCATACTCTCTTGCTTTCCATGACAAATAATAGGGATCAAGAGGAATGCAATGCCCTCCCAGACCTGGTCCGGGATAGAACGGCTGGAATCCGTACGGTTTCGATTTGGCAGCATCTACGACCTCCCACATGCTGATTCCCATTTTGTTACATAACATCGTCAACTCATTGACCAGTCCGATATTGATATTTCGATAGGTATTTTCCAGAATTTTTTCCATTTCCGCCACAGACGGAGATGATACTTCATACACATCTCCATCCAACACTGTGCGGTACATAGCGGCAATCACTTCTGTAGCATCTTTCCCGATTGCCCCAACTACCTTAGGAGTGTTTTTAGTTTTGTAGATCAAATTACCCGGGTCCACGCGTTCAGGCGAAAACCCCAAATAAAAATCGGTTCCGCATTTCAGGCCGGAACCGTCTTCTAAAATTGGTTTTATCAGTTCTTCCGTTGTCCCCGGATACGTCGTGGATTCCAGAACTACCATTGTTTCTTTTTTTAAATATTTTGCAATTTCTTTAGTGGAATCACGTACGTAACTGATATCAGGCTGCTGGTGCTTATCTAACGGGGTAGGCACACAAATTGCGATAAAATCTACATCCTTGACAAAAGAAAAATCCGTTGTAGCCGAAAGAATTCCTGTCTCTACTAAATTTTTCAAATCACTGTCAACCACATCACCAATATAGTTATTGCCTTCGTTTACCAATTTCACCTTTTCGCACTGGACATCAAAGCCAATTGTGTGAAATCCTGCTTTTGCCTTTTCTACCGCAAGTGGAAGACCTACATAACCAAGTCCAACCACGCCTACCGTCAGTTTTCTTTCAGAAATTTTTTGCAACATTTTTTCTTTCATTATTCTCTTTTATCTCCTTAAAATAAATCTGCAAATTGAGCAGCTAATTTTTCGTAAGTAAAGTATTCCAGTACCGCATGTTTCCCATTCATTCCCATTTTTTTTCTTTCTTCTTCCGGCAGTTCATGCAGCGCGCAGATTCCCTCCGATAATGCCTCCACATTTTCTGCTTCAACTGAAATGCCGCAATGATACTGCATAATGTAATTATTGGGAGCATCTACCGCATAAAGAATCGGTTTTCCTGACATCATAGAATCAAACAGCTTATTCATACAAATACCAAATCGGAACATATCATTGCGCAGTGCCCCCACGTAGAGGGCATCTGCCTGCTCTAATAATTCAGGAATTGCACATTTAGGAACCGGAGGTAAAAACACAAAGCTGTCTTTTGGGTTCGTCTGAGCCAGTTCTTTTAATTCTTCCTTTTGGCTTCCATTTCCCACAAAGACAACCGCTATATTGAGATGATTTAGTTTTTGTACAGCCTCTATCAAACAGGTCAGTGCATAAGAACGGGTATGACTTCCAAAAAAACAAATGATAAATTTTCCTTCCTGCTTTAGCTTTGTAAAAGCCTGTCTGTGTTTGGCCGGAAGTTCTTTTTCATTGAGCCATTCTTCTAACACAACACCATTGGAAACTGTTTTAAACTTTTCCGCTTGCATCCCATGATCAACAAAATACTCCTTGGCGCCAGGTAATAATGAAACTATATAATCCGCATGTTTACAAAAGGAGTTTTCTGCTATCTGCATCAAAATAACAAAGGGATTTGTTCTTTTCATTTTCCCTAATTCAATCAGGGTAATGGGCCACATATCATGCACTTCATGTATCAACTTCGCTTTTCCCTTTTTCGCAATCCTCTGACCCGCGTATGTATCCAGAGGATAGGTGGAAGAAGTAATGACAACGTCCGGTTTCCATTTTTCCGCTATCCTGCCCGCGTTCAGCCACAGTTTTCCAACAAAGCGAAACATGGTAAAAGCCCGCGTGACTCCATTTCCCTGATAGTCACCGGTTCTCAGCCAGTAATAATCAATCCCATCGATCTCTTCTTTCTGGAAATCTTTTTTTACCTTAGGATTCTTTATTCTAAGATGAGAAAAATCGCCGGCAATAATCCTGACATGATGCCCCATCTTAACCCATTCTCTGGCGAGATAGTACGGCCTGAATTCCATTCCCATCTCAGGGCTTCCGGCGTAATGATTAATTAATAATATGTTCATATAAGTTATCCTGTCATTTATTTTATGACCGCTAATACGGTTTTAATTAAAAGCATTATTTCAGAAATCAAAGAAAATGATTTAAGTGCTTCCAAATTCAGCCGCATCTTTCTCACCAACACCCGCTCCACATAAACCTGGTCTGCGCTCAGCCCTTCGTCCATCCCCTCAGCAATGAGCTTATCCTCATCTTTAAATTCAATGCTGGCCTCGCTCGTCACACCCGCGGGCAAAAGCAGTGTCGCATACATCTCCTTTGAATATTTTCCCAAAAATTTCGGCACCTCCGGCCGGGTTCCGACGAAGGTCATCTCACCTTTCCAAATATTGATAAGCTGCGGCAGTTCATCCAATCGGCAGCCCCTCAGCTTTTTACCGGCCTTTGTAATGCGGACATCCTGATCCACGGTCACAAGGCTGCCGATTCGCTCGGCATTTTGCACCATGGTGCGAAATTTGTAGATGCGGAACCGACGGCCATACTGTGTCACCCGTTCCTGACGGTAGAAAACGGGCCCTGCGGAGTCAAGCCTGATCCAGAGAGATAGTAGCAAAAGCACTGGAGACAAGAGGAGCAGCATAACAGACGACATGACAAAATCAAAAGAACGTTTTATCAGCAGGCTGATTTTGCGTTTTTCTAGTCGTTCGTAATATGGTCTGACCTCTTCTGTGCGCATAAATTCAGGAAGCTGTTCCCATCTGCAAAGCATGATTCTCTCCTCAACTATTTTATTTGAATTTTTTACTTCATTTCTTCTTCCAACTCTCGGTAACACTGCTTAAAAACATCTATTACAAACTCTACCTGTTCGTCGGTCAAGCAGGTATGAAGCGGAAGAGTGATTTCATTTTCAAACTGTCTGTATGCATTTGGATAATCTTTGATATCAAATCCCAGATTTATGTAAGCCGTGTGCATCGGCAGCGGCTTATAGTGTACGTTGGCCGCCACACCGGCCTCAGCCATGCGGCTAATCAGCTGGTTACGAAATTCCAGATTTTTTCCGTCCAGACGCACAAGGTAAAGGTGGCGACTGGAATGATATTCCTGTTCTGAACTTGCCTCCAGATCATGGCACAGGATTTTGAGCGGCAGCCCGTTTAGCGCCTCGCTATACCGGGCTACAATCTCCCTACGCCTCTCCAGGATTCCGGGATACCTCCGCATCTGTGCCAGCCCAATCCCCGCCATAATATCAGTCATATTGCATTTATAGGCAGGTATAACGATATCATATTCCCAGGCTCCCAGTTTTGTTTTTGCTAAAGCATCCTTGCTCTGTCCATGAAGAGACAGCAGCATAAACTGCTGGTAAATCCACTCGTTATCAATACCGTGAATCTCCTTCCACACGAGCGCACCGCCTTCTGCTGTCGTCAGATTTTTCACTGCATGAAAGGAGAAAGCGGTAATATCTGCCACTTCACCGCACATTCTTCCATTTCTGGATGCACCAAACGCATGGGCGGCGTCCGCCAGTATGATAATCCGTCCAAAGTTTTCCTGAATTACACTCGTTGGATGGAATAGTGCCTTTTTTCGTTCTACAATTTCAAATATCCGGTCATAATCACACATCACTCCGCCGATATCCACCGGAATAATCGCTTTTGTTTTTTCCGTGATTGCCTGTTCCAGCTTTTCATAATCCATCTCATAGGAATTCGGAGCCGTATCAACTAAAATCAGTTTTGCCCCCA
Organism: uncultured Clostridium sp.; assembly: GCF_900547735.1. Taxonomy (GTDB): domain Bacteria; phylum Bacillota; class Clostridia; order Lachnospirales; family Lachnospiraceae; genus Otoolea. The sequence continues at coordinate 84,946 of NZ_URHZ01000002.1, forward strand.
CGTGACAGACCACACTGGCGCTTGCCGTATATGTATATGCGCTGGTAATCACTTCATCTCCGGATCCTATACCCAGGAAGCGAAGCGCCAGCTCCGCGCACGCCGTCGCTGAATTCAGGCAAACCGCTCTCGGGGCATGAACAAATGCTGCAATCTGCCTCTCAAATTCTTTTGTTTTTGGTCCTGTGGTGATCCAACCAGATTTCAGTGCCTCTGCAACTTCTTTTATTTCTTCCTCCGTGATATCCGGCGGTGAAAATGGAACTTTCAGCATATGCAGTATCCTCCTTCATCTTTCCGTCCGCGTACAGACAAGTCAGTTTTAAGCAGTCGTCGCCCCCCGTAATACAGCCGTCTTGGCGAACGAGTATAACCCTTTGTTGCCAGGCCATGGCTCAAGGCACTAGCTTTCTCTTCATTCAAGTAACTATGATTTCGGCTTGTTGCTACCTCTTAAGGGGTATTAGTACTACTTCACCTTTAACCCTTAAAAGACTCTCAATATTGTTTTACGCTTCGTTTACCCTGTATAATATCGTACTTTTCTTGTACCTCGATATATTTTTTAAGGTGGTTCTTTATAGCCACTATACCTGCATAATATTCTTTTCGACCCAAAATGCCGGTTTCCCAATTTAGCTTTGCATGCCGGACGAGCAGCGTAAAAGCCGCTTTTCCCTTCAGGTAGCAAATAAAGCTGAATCCACTGTTTTTTTGTCGGTGTTCTCACCAGCATACGGACATGATCAGCCATTAGATAGTCTACGATAATATCGACTCACTTGTAAGAACATAACTGTTTCAAAGTATCTCGCAACTAAATAAAGAGTCTGCCTTCGCAGACTCTTGCAACGGGCGCGGCGGCATATTACACCATCACGCGAATGCGCTTCCCATACCCGCCCGATATTGGTCAACCTTTACTCTTTCCCCACTACTTCTATTCCAAGCTTTACATCGACCATTCTGCCGGCAAATGGCATTCTTATTGTAACTTCTCTTTTATGAAGATTTATCTTCTCCACACACCCCTCCAGTCCTTTCAGTGGCCCTTCCTGAACAATTACTTTTTTACCGATGCCACTCCTGACATCCGGCTCATCCGACCTATGGGTTTTAGAATAGTTCTCCTTTACAATCTTTTGACCATTGTCCAAACTGCATGAGTTAGAATTTTGAGAAATACGTTCTCTGACTGGCTCAATATTAATTTTCGACACTCTGGTAACATGGTCTCTATCCCCGATCGCCTTTATCCATCTCTCTTCATCTTCCGATAAAGCCAAAAAAAGAAAGTTCCCGTCTTGCAGAACTTTCGTCAACCGACCGACCTGTTTCAATCTACTGTACAATTCTTCCGCGTTACCGGAATCAGCAAATACATAACCGGGGAATAAGATTTCTTCCACATGCTGCCAGCTCCCTTTGAACTTCTTCACCCGCTCTTTTTTCGGTATAAAACATTCTCGCAGGCTGTCTTCACGAAGTGTCAATTGTTTCTTTATTAACTCTGCTGTCTTCTCTTCCTGTCCTCCCTGGACTTGTATTACATACCACATATCTGCCGTTCTTCCTTCCTGCGGAAGCGGAAGCGTTCAGAGCTTTTTACATATATTAGGGTAAATTAGGGTAAGCTTCGCCATTTGCACATTAAATAAAAAAATTCAGTGTGCAATCGTAGTATTACCCTCTATTACCATATAGCCCGGAATCTGTGTGCCAATGCTTCACGTCATCTGCCTATAATCCTGTACCCTCATCCTATTTGCATATTTTATCATTTTGCTGCGAGCGCTTAAAAGTTTGTATTATAATGCATTTCTTTATACACTGTAGCACCGTTTTTCAAACGTATGTCGCTTAACAATTGCATTAAGCGACACCTTTCGATTCAATATATACAAATTTCCGAGTTTCGTAAATTATAACACCAATCCTGAGTAAGGTCAATATTCGTCCCCTGAATCTAACAGTAAGTTATTCCTAATATTTTCTTATTTTTTCTTGAATCCCATAATATGGTTTTCCATTTTTCGTATTTCTTTTATGAAACTATCAAATTCCTGATTATCTGCTTCCTACATAGAATAATTAAACATGCCAAACTCTTCCCTACCTTATACATTAACAAACAATCGATATTAATCAAAAAAAGTCCGGCACCTAAATAGGAGTTCCAGACTTTTCCGTTTATCTTCATAGTTTTTTTACGCGCCTGTATATTTACTGTAGCTCATCTTCCAACCTCAGCCTATTTGCCGCGGATTTTTCGTTCCCACGGCTATCTCCACTGTAAATGCTGTCCTTAATCCCGGCTATTCGCTCACTCCCCAAGCCTAAAATCCGCCTTCGCCTTCGACCGTATATCAATCACAATATGGCACTGCGAAACCGTTTCGTAATTCACTTCCAGCGAATACTCAATCTCCACCAGCAGTCGATCCGGACTTTCTTCTCTTACAATGTCATCCGTGTTCACCCCGACCATCATCTGGCCGAACGGCATTGCGTAACAGCAAACATTTGTCTTTTCTTTCTCAAATACCATGTGGGAGCGGGCGCTTCCGTTTTTGATTATCTCTACCGTCCCGTCGCCAACCTTGATCGTGTTGCGGATAGCTCCCTCCACGCCCTCGATCAGCTCGTCATAGAGAATATAGTGTTTCCCATTTTTTAGATAATAGGTGCCCGCCGTAATTACGGATACATCGTCGCTTTCGCCGTCCACCATATGGGCTCCGCTGATGCTTACAAGTACATCCTTTGTCATATCAGTACTCCTCAATATTGATCTTCTTTGTCTCTTTGACCTCTTTCGGAAGAATTGACGTTGCGAAATTCGTAAATTTCTCGGCCAGGTCACTTACAAAGAACTGATACTGATCTCTGTGTTTTTCCCCGGCCCCATGTTTGTGACAGCCTTGTTCACTGCCCTCGTGTTCACAGACACCATGCCTGCAACTCCCCTGCTCACTGTCGCCATCTCCACAGCTTCCATGTTCACAGTCACCGTGCCCACAACTCTCCTGCTTACTTCCGCCATGCCCGCAATTCCCCTGCTTACTTCCTCCATGTCCACAACTTCCATGCTCAAAGTCACCATGTCCGCTGCTTCCATTTTTACCATTTCCATCCCCACAACTCTCACCCGTACACGTCATCTCATTCTTTTCCAGAAGTTCTCTCAACTCCACAGCCGTCTCATAGGCCGGATTGACCAGTGTAACATCGTCACCCATCAGGCGTTTAAATGTGGAACGTAAAAGCGGGTAATGTGTGCAGCCCATCACCAGCGTGTCTATATACTTTCCTTTAAGACACGCCAGATAGCGGGAGGCAATCTCATCCGTTACGGAATCGTGAAGCAGTCCCTCTTCCACTAATGGCACGAAAAGAGGACAGGGTTTTCCCGTCACTTCTATATCTTCCCTCAAACGTTTCATTTCTTCGGAATATACGCCGCTGCGAATCGTGGCCTCTGTTCCGATAATGCCGATTTTTCCATTTCTGGTGGCTTCTACGGCGGCTCTGGAGCCGGCGGAAATCACTCCGATGATCGGGATGTCCAGACTCCTCTCCACGGCCTCCAGAGCACAGGCAGACGCGGTATTGCAGGCAATAACGATCGCCTTTACATCCTTAGTCTGCAAAAAGCGGATAATCTGCTGTGAATAGCGGATTACCGTCTCTTTTGATTTATTTCCATAAGGCACCCTGGCCGTATCTCCAAAATATACAATCCTCTCATCCGGCATCTGGCGCATGATCTCCCTCATCACGGTAAGGCCGCCCACACCGGAATCAAAGACTCCAATTGGTGCATTTCTATCCATATATATCCTCCATTTTGTCCTCGCAGACATCCCCGGGATTACCATACTGTCCGCCATCTTCCCCTTAGAGCCGAACCCAAGACCCTATTACAAGACTAAAACCGTTTAAGGCCATGCTCTATCAGCTTTCCGACCAGCTCTGTCTTGCTGATTCCCGCTGCCTCAAACAGCATCGGATACATACTGATGGCCGTGAATCCCGGCATTGTGTTGATCTCATTAAATACAACATCCCCGTCGGCCGTCACGAAGAAGTCCACTCTAGCCAGACCATAGCCGTCGACTGCCTTGAAAATCTCAACCGCTGCCTTTCTGACTCTCTCGGCGCTGTCGCCCGGAAGCTCCGGATTCACGACGGTTCTGGACTCCGCATTAAAATATTTTGCCTCAAAATCGTAGAATTCTGCGGCAGCCAGGACTTCACCGACTCCGGATGCAAGCACCGGCTCCTTGCCGTTTCCAAAAACTGCACACTCGATCTCATGGCCGACAATGGTCTCTTCCACAAGAATTTTCCTGTCATGAAGGGCGGCCTCCGTAAGTCCCTTTTCAAGCTGTTCTCTGTTCTCCGCCTTGGATACGCCACGGGAAGAACCGGCATTGGACGGTTTGATGAATACAGGATAGGAAAAACGGTTTTCCACCCTCTTGACGGCATCCTCCATTCCCTCAGCATCTGCAATCTCTTCTTTCATAACCGGCTCATATGCCGCCTGACGGACACCAACCCGGTCCGCAATGATTTTTGTAAAGAATTTATCCATCGAAACAGCGGATGCCAATACCCCGCAGCCTACATAGGGGAGCTGTACCAGTTCAAAAAGTCCCTGGATCGTTCCATCCTCGCCATACAGGCCGTGGAGAACCGGGAATGCTCCGTCTACCTTTATCTTCTCTACTTTGCTTCCATCCATGACAATCACGGATTTCTCCGTGGCATCCGGTGAAAGGATAGCCTGCACGGTTCCGTTTCTCCAGCTCTCATCCTTAATAGCCTCCACGGAATCTACCAGCAGCCAGTGCCCTTCTTCCGTGATTCCCACGATAAGAACCTCATATGTATTTCTGTCTATATTGTTGATTACATTTACTGCTGACATACAGGAAACTATATGTTCCGATGACTGTCCGCCGAAAATAACAAGAATTCTTTTTTTCATAATAATTTGATCTGCCTTTCTGTTGAATTCTGCCGGATATCGTTTATCGCTTCGCCTTATCTTCCATTTTTCCGGATATCGTTTCAAACTGTTTAGATTATATCACAACTGTCAATACTTGGGATAAGTAAGATAGAAATATGAAATAAATTGTAAGAAATAAAGCAGTAACTGAAATATCACTCATGGAGGTAGCCCAATGTCACACCCACATATTACATATTATATGAATCAATTACAGAAAAGGAATCTGAAAAAACTTGCCCTTCTTTTCAGCGCCTCTCTTTCCCTTGCCCTGCTGGCTTCGGTGCCCGTGGCTCTGAACTGTGCGCGGGCGGCGGAGGAGACGCTTTCCGGCGAGCTGGCGCCGCAGATTCTCCGTTTCCATGTGCTGGCCAACAGCAACAGTGAAGAGGATCAGAATCTAAAATTAGAGGTAAAGCAGCTTCTCATCGATACCATGTACGAGGATTTGGAAAATGAGGAACTCTCCAAAGAGGAACTTATTTCTTATATAAATGAGCATAAAACCGAGCTGGAAAATACCGCCGAATCCTATATGTTCTCCAAAGGGTTTAATTATTCGGCGGACATACGGATCGAACAGTGTTATTTCCCAACCAAAATCTACGGTGACGTCACATTTCCCTGCGGAACATACGACGCTGTCCGCGTCCTCCTGGGAAACGGCAGTGGAAAAAACTGGTGGTGCGTCCTCTATCCGCCGCTGTGCTTTTCACAGGCATCCGTCTGCGAGGTACCTGATTCTTCAAAAGAAGAGCTTAGAAATCTTCTGACCGAAAATGATTATCGAGACTTGATGAAACACCGCCGCGTAGTCTTCGGAGAGACGAAGCCCTCCAGAACGAACTTCTCTGACACGAAGCGTTCCGGCACAAATCTCTCCAACACAGAGCTTTTCGGCACGGCGCCCTCCGACACGGACTCCTCCAGCCCAAAGCCTTCGGATAAAAATTCCGTCAGCATTTCAGGCCAAAAAGTTCAGACAGAAGCAGGCCAAAAAACTCAGACAGACGCTGGCAAAAAAACGCAGACAGAAACTTCTTCTGAACCAGAAGTCACTGTCCGCGTCCGTTTCCGCCTTGCGGAGCTGTTATCGCGAAATTAAGTATCCATTACTTTAAGCTTAAACCGGTGTCCATTTTCATCTCCGTAGTATACACTCGTAATATACCACCACGATATACCACAATACACCCGGTTCCCAGCTATTTCCCAGCGCTCGACATCATCCCCTTAAGCGCCCAGTCATATGTCTCTAGCGCCTGGAACAGGGATATCTCTGCCGTCTGGCGGTCAATCTGTTTACCGAGGAATGCCGCCTGCTCCTGGAGGTATTCCAGCTGGCTTGCCATTCCAAGCTGGTACTTTCTCTCCATTGCATTCATGGCGGTAGTTTCGGTCGCCAGAGCCGCGTCTGCCAGCTCCAGAGCCGTCTGCTTCTGGTAAATGTCATTATAGAGATTTACCATTGTGGCTCCGATTGTCTCTTCCAGGTTTTTGATCGTCCGCTCCATATTCTTCTTGTCTGTGGAGCCTTCGGTCATGTTCCTTAAGATCTTGTTGTCATACCTTAAATCATAGTTGTTTTCCAGCGCCGTCTTTTTATCTGCTTCCAGATTAAGGGCGGCGATTCTGTTCATATCGATAGCCGGAACTTCCCTGATTTCCGGTTCGGCATTAAACTGCCAGCCGGTAGCGATACAGAGACTCTGTTTGACCGAATCTAAGGAACTGCGGGTCTGGGTGTAGGTGGACTGGAGCGACTGTACATTTTTCTTCGCCGTCAGGATATCCGCCTGCGTTGCCATACCGAGTCCGGCTCTTGTTTCTGTGGAACGCTGCACGGCTTCCATAATCTCAATGTTTTTCTGGATTACATCCAGGCTGCTTTTCATCTGATTGTAGGAGGCGAACATCGTCTGTACCGACATGATGAGGCCGTTCTGTGTTTTTAAATATTTCAGTTTCCTGGATTCATCGTCGTCGTAGGTGCTGTCCGCCGATATATTCTGCTTTAATGAGCTGTTATCCATCATGGCGGCGCCCATATACATGGCATTATAGGACGACATCAGGCTGTTGATACTGCTGATTCCCGCCTGTTTGAGGACGGCGTCGGCCTGATCTTTGGACATGTACTGGAGGGAATTTGCCAAATCCAGAAGAGAATCCGCCGTATCCCTCATATCTTCCGCCTGGCTGGACAAATCGTCGGCCGCATCTTTTAAATCCTGTCTTACAGTCTCGGCATCGTCTTTTGTCTTGGAATCCTTATAGGAAACCTGGTTGTTCATATAGGTAGGGTTATATTCCTCCACCAGCATCTGAAGTTCGTCATACTCCATCACGTTGTCCCTAAGCCTGGCCCAGGTCGCCTCGTCATGGGCAAATTCCGGATTTTCCGCCATTACCTGCAGCGGCGACATTACAGCCAGTGAGGCTGCCGCCAGTATTGAAAGAACTTTTTTGTTGCAAAGGGCTTTTTTATAACAAAGGACCTTCTTATTGTGCTTCATTTCTACTCTCCTTCTGCGCTTCCCTTAAGACATGATCAGGCCTTTTACCGCCCAGTCATACTTCTCCATGACTGAAAATAGCTCTATTTCTGCAATTTCTTTGTTCGATTTCGAAGTAAGGTATTCCGCCTGGGCACTCAGATATTCAAGTTTTCCCATCATTCCCAGGGAATATTTTCTGTCTGCCGCCTGCATTTTCTGCTCTGCCGCTCCGAACTCGGAGAGGGCCGCCTCGTAGGATTGGCGCTTGGAAATCACTGTGTTGTAGAGGCTCTGCAACGTGGATGCCACATCCTGCTGGGACTGGGCAACGTTTCTCTTCTTCACGTTCCTGGCCGATGAGCCGGTAGCGGAAGCGCTCTTTACCGCCTGCAGATCGTAATTGGCTCCGACTGCCGCGCTGAGATCGTTCTGCGGATTCATCTGATCGATTCTTGTCAAATCTGCGGAAGGTACCGGTCTTATCTCGGGCGTTGAATCATGGTTCCAGCCGGTCAGAATCAGAAGGTTCTGCCTCATGTTATCAAGGCCGTATTTCAACTGGGCCGCGCCGCTTTCCACCTGCTTTAACGTCTCCTGGGCGGACTGGATGTCCTGGGCCGATTTCATGCCCATTCCCGCCATCCTGTTTGCCGCATCCAGGTTGGCCTGCGCAAGCTCTATCTGTTTATTCATCAGTTCCTGTTTTGCCAGCGTCTCACTGTACTGGATCATCAACTGCTGCGTCGATGCCACCAACTGGCTTTTCATCTGCCTCAGAGTCTTCTGAGCCGATTTGCTGAGTTCTTCATTCGTGAGCTTCTGAGCCTGCTTACGGAGTTCCTTGGCAGTCTCTTTATAGCTGTTGTACAATTCCCGGCTGGTCTCATTCAGTCCGTCGGAACGCAGCTCGGCCGCCTCGTCCATCAGATCCGACGCATCCTCCCTCAGTTCTCTCGCCGCATCCAGCGACTGCGCACTGTTTACAAGGGTGGAATTAAGCTGCTTGTAATTTGCATTGTAATTCGCAATCCTGTTGTCAATATCATTGTAGTCCAGAACCGTATCTTCTGCTCCGGCTCCTGCGCCGTTTATGTAAGTGGTCTGGCCCGAGGGCCCCGCAGCCGCATAAGCGGGAACGGTTAAAGATATTGCCGTCAGGGCTGCAAGAGCCGTTACAGCTATCTGTTTCCGTCTTCTTTTCATTTATGTTTTCTCACCTCCGCAGCTTTTTAGTCCACGGTTTCCATCTGTGTGCAGCCGGCCCAATGGGGACGGCTGCAGTCCAACATCTTACCACGTTACCATTTTACCACACATTTACCATTAATCCACATCCAATTCTTCCCTGTGGCCTCTGTTCATCAGCGTGTAGTAAATCGGCAGCATTAAAAGGGATAATGTCGTGGATGCTATCAGGCCTCCCACGTTTACAAGGGCCATACCCTGCATCATCTCGCCGCTGTCGCCGATTGCAAGCGCCATAGGAATCATGGCTACAACGGTCGTCAGCGTTGTCATAAGGATAGGACGGAGTCTTGTCGCTCCTGCTTCAATCAGGGCCGTATCGCGGTCCATGTCGCTTCTGTACTGGTTGGCCGTATCCACATAGAGAATACCGTTGTTAACAACCGTACCGACCAGCATCAGGAATCCCAGAAGGGATGGCATACTGATGGTTGCATTGGCCAGGAACATGAGGCCGAATGAACCAATGAGGCTGAACGGGATTGTCGTCATAACCATGATTGAGAACTTCGGTGACTCAAACTGGGCCGCCATAACTACGAAAATCAGGAAGATAGCAAGGGCAATCGCGCCTGCCAGTGCAGAGAATTCTTCCGCCATCGCTTCATCCATGCTGTTCTGGGCTCTTGTAATGCTCTCGGACATGTTTGGAAGCACCGCCTCTTTATAAATCGTGGTTTCAAGTGCATCCTGATCGTCTTTGGCAATTCCCTTTACAAAATCGCCTGTAATTGTTACCTGATATTCTTTATCGCTTCTGATAATATTCTGCGGGCTGTCTTTAAAATAAATATCGGCAATGTCGGTAAGGGCTACGGAACCGCCTGTCGGCGTGTCTAACACGATTCCCTTTACCTGGTCGATGGCATCGTATTCCCCGTCGGGATACTCGACCATGACACTGATCTCGCCGCCGTCCACATCCAGTGTGGTGGCTTCCTTGCCGCTCAGCATCAGATTGACCGTACCGCCCACCTGTGCAGGAGTCAGTCCCTCGGCCGCCGCCTTCAGCGGATCCACGTCAATCTTTACAACCGGCGCGGAGTTTTCCAGGGATGAATGGATTCTTGTAACTTCGGAGCGTTGTTTCAGCGCCTGGACAATCTTATCCGACGCCTCTTTCAGCTCGTCGTACTGGGTACTCTGCAGAATATACTCTACTCCGTCATTTCCGCCGCCCATCATGCTCATTGCGCTCTGGGAGGACAGTGTAATATTGGTATCCGGAATCATGGTAAGAACCGGTCTCCACTCATCCACCACCTCGTCCGTGGTCCGTTTTCTGTCATCTTTCAAGTAGGCTGTCAATGATGCCGACGAACCTCCTCCAATGCTGAGTCCGCTGCTTCCGTAGGAGAGCATGTAGGACTCCACATCCTCGTCTTTGGAGACGTAATCTTCAACTTTGGTCAGTATCTCATTGGCCTTTTCGATTCCCAGGCCAGGTCTCAGTTCTACCGTTACGGAGACGGTACCCTGATCGTTGGCGGGCATCAGCTCCATTTTAAGCTGGGTTGCAAGGAAAATGGAAATAACCAGCAGGCCCACTGTGGTGAACATAACCGTTTTCTTCTTCGGCAGAAGAGATTTCATGATACCTCTGTATCCATTCTGCATCTTCTCCACGAGACCGGAAAGAGGCGCGTTGTTTCTTTCCTTCGGCCGGTACATCATGTAGCACAACGGCACGATGGTCATAGCGGAAATCAGGGATGCAACCATACAGAATACAATTGTAAATCCAAGCGGTTTAAACATCTGTCCCGTCATACCGGACAGGAATGCCAGCGGCAGGAATACAACGCAGGTTGTAGCCGTCGAACCGATGATGGACTGAATTACAATACTGCTGCCTTCCAGGGCCGCCTTGTGGAATTCGTTGAAACCTTTTCCCCTTGTGGAACGGAAACAGCTCTCCAATACTACGATGGAGTTATCAACCATCATACCGACGCCCAGCACCAGGCTGCCCAATGTGATAACGTTGAGCGAAAATCCCATTACCCTCATCATGACGAGGGCCGCCAGAATTGATACCGGAATGGACGTACCTACGATCAGGGACGCTTTCATATCTCCGAAGAACAGGAAAATAATCACCATGGAAATGATGACTGCCGCTATCATCGTCTGCAGCACGCTGATCAGGGAACTGTTGATCTGATCACTGTTGTCATTTACTACAACGATTTCAAGGTCGGGATTTACTTCAGTTAAATGAGAAATTGTTCTGTTAACTGCTTTGGATACCTCCATCGCCGAACTTTTCTGCTGTTTTTTTACACCAAGGGCAATGGTATCCTTGCCGTTATAGCGTCCGATACCGGCCGCGTCCTTAAGTGTGGAGTTGATGTTCGCCACATCTTCAAGGTATATGGTGTTGCCGTTGCCAAGTGTGATCGGGATCCGTTTCAGACTCTCCATATCTTTAAAATCCACACCGGTGGTGACGGAAAGGCTCTGGCTTCCCACCTCGGTGCTTCCGGCCGGATATGCCAGGTTGGCGGATGCTACGGCCGTAACCAGGGAATTTATGCTCAGGTGATACTGTTTGAGCTTCTCTGGAATCACTTCCACCTTGATGTACTCTTCTCGTCCGCCGCTGATGTCCACGCTTGCAACGGAAGAAATTTTCTCAATCTCGGGAACGATTTTCTCGTCTACATAGTTGTAAAGGTTATCTGCCTTGTCATTGTTGACGGCCAGATACATGGTTGCCTGGTCGTTGATGTTGAACTCCATGATTGTCGGGGTATCCACATCGTCCGGCAGGCTGCTCTTCATGGCATCCGTCTTTTTCTTTAAGTCGGAGTACGCTTTATCCATATCCGTGCCGTATTCATACTGCAAAAGGACCATGGACATATTTTCGTTGGAATAGCTGTTTACGGATTTGATTCCGTTCAGGGTTCCAATCTCATCTTCTATCGGTTTGGTAACCAGTTCGTCAACGTCCTCCGGGTTGGCTCCCGGATAAACAGCAAATACTACCATCATCGGCATTTCCATCTCCGGAGTCAGCTCCAGCTTTGATGAAAAAACGGATGAAATACCAAATACGATCAGACAAAGAACTGCCAGGATCGTTGTGACCGGGCGTTTCAGGACGCTTCTTGTTAATCCCATTTAATGGCCTCCTTATTTCGCATCTGCTTCTGTCGTGTTTTCTGTCGTGTCTGTTGATGCGCCGTCTGCTTCGCCGGCAGTATCAGCCCCGGCTGTTTCTCCCAGAATTTCTACCTGTGAACCTTCAAACAGCTCGGAACTCCAGGTAATAATTACGTCATCTTCCGTGGTGAGGCCGTCCGTAATCTCTGTTTTATCCGCATCGTAGATGCCCACTTCCACCGGCACTTCATGCACCGCGTTATCTTTATATGTATAAACCATGGCATTTCCGCCCTGATAATAAATGGCGTCGGTCGGAACCATCATGACATTCTCAGCCTTGCTGGATGTCACATAAAGCTTTACCTGTGCTCCCGTAGCCAGCGCATCGGCTCCTTCCAGGGATGCTTTTACCTTGAAAAGTCCTGTGGATGCGTCTACCATGGAACTGATCTCCGTGATCACGCCGTGATATTCGCTGCCGTTTTTCTCGACTCTGATTAAATCGCCCATGCTCAGACCGTTTACAACACGCTCGGTAACATTAAAGGAAACCGCTTTTGTGCCTTCTCCGGAAATAACACAGAGAACATTGGACTGTGCCACGTTGTCATGCACTTCCACGTTAAAACTTTCTACAAGTCCTCCGATAGGAGCCGTGATGGTGCTGAATTCAATCTGGTTGTCATAGGCCAGCTTTGCCGCATCATACTGAAGCTTTGCCAGCTTCGCGCTGCTCTGTACCTGCTCATACTGCTGCTGGGAAATGTCGCCGCTCTGAAGCAGGACGCTCATCCTCTGAAGGTTTGTATTGGCATCCTGGAGAGATACCGACGCGGTATCAAGCTGGATCTTTGCGCCGTCCACCTGTTTGGTGTCGATATGGAGCAGTTTCTGTCCTTCCTCCACATAATCTCCTGCCTTTACATAGACATCGGTGACCTCTCCGGCTACCTTCGGTATAATATATACAATGTCGGATGGTTCGACGGTACCGGTTAACCCGGTAAACAGCTCAATATTTCCAATCTCAGGCTTCTGTATGGAAACCAGTGGAATGGATGCTGCCGCCACCTGCTCCTTTGGCTTTAAGAACCTGGGCACGATAATTGCCGCTGCTGCCACAATCACTACGGCTGTAATGATTACACTTTTTTTCTTCATGTTGTCCTCCTGTTTTGTCCTCTTTCTTTGTTTCAGAATTTTTGTTCTAAATTTTTCTTTCTAAAATCTCTGTTTCAAAATCCTATGGTGTTCCCAAATTATATAATTATTGGTATTCTATGATTTCTATGACTATAAAAAGCGGTCATAAGGCTGTTCTATCCGTCTTCCGTCAACTCCCCGCCCGTCCTTCCGAGCCGCTGTTGCATATCCCGTATTTCAGGATCTGCAGTTTGATGGCAAAACGCTCCTTAATCCTTTCCACCGGCACTTCCTCAAAATAAGCCTTTATTTCCATGGCGATATTGAACATCGCAAGCTGGAAAAAGCAGTGGAATTCTTCATAATCCCTGGCTACCATAAACCGTTTGTCGGTGTTTTCATAAATCCAATGCTCTATCTCTTCATTTTTGTGCCCGTATGCATTATTGATTCTTTCCGAAAATCCCTTTAAGATCTCTTCCGAACCCGTGTGGCACATCACGCTTTTGATAAATGCGAACTGCTCTTTTCCGGAACAGTAATCAATCGTTTTCAGCAGCAATTTCTCCAACATTTTCCAGATGTCTCCATCCGACTCCGTCAGCGCTTGCCTGCAGAATTCCCTGAGCCTGTTCTGGCTGTCCTCAAAGATGCAGCCCAGAAGATCCCATTTATCTTCAAAATATGTATAGAAACTTCCCCTGGAGATTTCCGCTTCCTTAATAATCTGGTTGATAGACACCTTATCAACCGGAACACGCGCAAACTCTTTTACCGCCGCGCTGCAGATAATTCTCTTTTTCTCGTCCGGGAGCCTGTAAAACCGTTCTGTTGGCATAAGCCTTCCCCCCTGATATTCATATTTTCAACGTCTGCCGTCACCCTGCGTAAAAATAACACAATGCTGTAAATTTTACCAGCGGTAGTATTTACCAGCAGACGGCCGGCAGAAATAAAACATACTCTCCGCAAACTTTGCATTGCCACTCAAAAGCCAAGAATCCCGCCCGCGGAATTCTTGCGCTGCCGCGCGGTTGCTTCAGCAGCTATTTACCTCTGCGAGGCATGTGCATCCTCGCGGAGCGTTTTTTGATTCATAGGACGTAATTATCTATAGATCAAAAAAGGTGACAGGCTGTCATTTATTATAGTGACAGCCTGTCACCTTGTCAATAGGCTAATAAAAAGTTTATATAATTTTAACTTTATTGTAACGATCATTCTCCGTCAGGCGTACAAATGTAGGTATATCCTCAGTTTTTCACCGGCTTTCCAGCCAGAACTTCCTGATAATCTTTGTAATTATCCTCCAAAAGGGCGGGCGTGTCAAGCCCATACGGACATTTGGACTTACACTGTCCGCAATGGATGCAGTCCTCAATCTTTTTCATCTTTGCCTGGCCCTCTTCTGTCAGGAATTCTTCCGGCGGCATGCGTCTTAAAAGAAGTGACATCCTGGCACACATATTGATCTCAATTCCAGCCGGGCACGGCAGACAGTAACCGCAGGCGCGGCAGAAAGATCCAGCCAGCTCGTTCCTGTCTTTTTCAATCACTGCCTTTCTCTCCTCCGTCAGTTCGGGAGGATTGCCAATATAGCCGATAAACTCGTCCAGTTCACTCTCCCGCTGCACGCCCCAGATGGGAAGTACGTTTTCATAGTTGAGCATCCACGCATAGATCACGGCCGAATCCGTAATCAGTCCGCCGGAAAGGCCCTTCATAGCAATAAAGCCCACATTCTGCTTAAGACAGGCATCCGCCAGCGCAATTTCCCTCTCTGTGGAAAGATAGTTAAACGGAAACTGCAGCGTATCGTAAAGCCCCGATTCCACCGCCTCTTCAGCCACCGCCATTCTGTGGTTTGTGATACCGATATACCGGATCTTCCCCTGTGCCTTTGCCTCCAGCATCGCTTCATAGAGACCGCTGCCGTCTCCCGGCTTCGGACAGAACGCAGGATTGTGGAACTGGTAAATATCCACATAGTCCGTTTTCAAATTATGTAAACTAGTTTCAAGATCCGCCCAGAATTTCTCCGCTGTTTTCGCCGATGTCTTCGTGGCAATATAAATCTTTTCCCTCACGTCGCTCAGCGCATATCCGATTTTTTCCTCGCTGTCGGTGTAATCTCTTGCCGTGTCAAAGAAACGGATTCCTGCCGCGTAAGCTTTCTTAAGCAGGCTGCCGGCTGCCTCCACCGACACTCTCTGCATCGGAAGAGCGCCAAAACCGTTCTTATTGACGATAATTCCGGTTCTTCCAAGCGTCACCGGCGTTCCGGCGACTTTTTCATAAGAATCCAGCATGTCCTGGAGCGCCTCATCGCTTTCCTCAATCCAGACGTCCTCCTCCTCTGCGTTGAGTCCGAGGTATTTGGCCAGCGTCCTCTCGTCATCTGAATTATTCCATCTGGAAATATGGCGGTCAATCTCTTCAAACTCTATCTGGCCCGACAAATATAACTCTTTAAATGTCATTCTTCTTCCTGCTCCTTTATATTCTTAAGAACCGTAATTTCCTGGTTGTCAATGTGTTCGCGCACAGCCGCCCTGGCCTCGGCCACATGCCTGTTTCTGAGCGCTTTTAAAATCTTCTCGTGTTCAATCAGAAGAATCTGCCTCTTGTCCTCATCCTTAATATATTCCAGACGGAAACGGTACATCTGCTCCCGCAGGTTGTTTAAAATCTGTACCAGCCTTGTATTTCTGGTGCAATTATAAATTACATCATGGTACGCCTCATCTGTCTCGGCAATCTCCATGGCATTTCCATTGTCAACGGCGTCTTTAAACACCTTTTCCGCCCTCTCCATATCCAGGAGATCGGCGTCCGTCATTCTTTGGCAGGCCAGTTCAATGGCCAGTTCCTCCAGGGAACGTCTCACCTCTAATACATCCTTTAAGCTCTTTTCGGAAATTTTGGCCACCTCGGCTCCCTTGCGGGGGATCATCAGTACCAGGCCTTCCAGTTCCAGTTTTCTGATGGCCTCGCGGATTGGAGTCCTGCTTACTCCCAGCTTTTCTGCAAGCTGGATTTCCATCAGTCTTTCTCCCGGAGCCAGTTCCCCTTTCAAAATGGCCTGCCGGAGTGTATTGAATACGACATCCCTGAGCGGGAGGTACTCATTCATATTTACTTCAAAATCGTTTCCCATAAATAATTCCCCTGTCCTAAATTATTTTCCTGCATTGGTATTATAGAATAACAGTTCAGCCATGGTGCATCCCGCGAAGTGTTTTGCGTTTTTTGCGAAAATCCCGAGTTCGCGGCGCGGCGCAACGAAAAGTGCGCGATGCGGACTTATCATTACAATCAACGGTGCTTTTTACCGTTTCTGTGCATCATTTTGCTGCAGTTTAGCCGAAGGCTCAGCTGTAACATTGTAGAAGCTGGTCAAATATACCTGCTTTACAAGATGGCTTCCGGTTCCATAGCGCATCTCCTCATATGCATCCTGGGCGGCAGCCGGATTTACAAACAATCCGAACACCGTCGGGCCGCTCCCGCTCATCAGGGCATTCACAGCCCCCAGTTCCATCATCTTTTCCTTGATTTCCCGGATAATCGGGTGGGCCGGAATCGTCACCGTCTCCAGTATGTTTCCCAGATTCTCAGCAATCCCGTAAAAATCTCTGGATGATATGGCCTTCGCAATTCTGTCAATATCCGGGTGTGCATCCCGGGGAAGCGAAGGTAAATTCAGGTTTTCGTAAACAAATTTTGTAGAAACGCTGATTGGCGGCTTAGCAATTAGAATCTGACACTGCGGCATCGGTGGCAGCGGCGTCAGAATTTCCCCAATTCCTTCCGAAAGGGCCGTACCTCTCATAATACAGTAGGGCACGTCCGCTCCCAGTTTAACGCCCCGCTCCATCAGCTCTTCCATCGTAAGTCCAAGTGAAAACATCTTGTTGATTCCAAACATAACCGCCGCCGCATCGCTGCTGCCGCCCGCCATGCCGGCCGCCACAGGGATGAATTTCTTCATCTTGATATCCACTCCCTCCGTGACCCCAAACTCGTCCATCAGAAGCTTCGCCGCCCTGTATCCCAGGTTGTTTTCGTTGTCAGGCAGGTAGTAAAGGTTCGTTTCCAGCCTGATTCCAGGCTGATCGCTGCGCTCTAAGTCGATCTTGTCGTATACGCGCACCGTCTGCATAATCATCCGCACCTCGTGGTAACCGTCTTCCCTCTTCCTGACCACGTCGAGCCCCAGATTAATCTTACCGTAGGCTTTAAGCCCCAGGTGCTTTATCATTCCTATTCCTCCGGTCTGTGGTATAGATGGATACAATTCGTTACTGTTCACTCTGTGCCCAGTAACAACACTCCACGGGATGCATCCGGTATGAACTGAAATTACAATTCAAACGGGAGTATCAGGTGGATTGTATCCGTGCATTATTTTGTATACAATATATTATATACGTCGTACATACAAAATACAATAGTATTCCTTGGTATTTTTGTGTGAATCTGCATTTAGTTGTAAAATGGGGAGGCTGATGGGGGGCAGAGGGGATGGGGAGGAGAGGGGATGAGTCTTCAGTCCCTGTTTGGAGGTATTGCAAGTGGGAAATCCGGGCAGAAAAAGTTCCTTCGGGAAACGCTCGCGCTCTTTGGAGTACATAACGGACACTAACCTCGAAAAAACCTCGGTAAGTGCCGATGGACTCCAGGTTCCCTGCGGAATCTTTTTCTCCCGGATTCCCCACGGGAAGGTTTTCGCCGGGACAGAAGACGCGTAGGTGATCGGCCATCCCGTTCTCTGACTGCATCAGAGGAGCATCCCTCTGTTTTCAATGGGCAGAGGTATTGTCGCGGCCACAATACTTTTCCGGAAGAGGTATTGTAGCAGCCATTAGGATTTTCCGAAAATGCATATTTTCAATTAACAGATATAAAATAGGAACTGAATTTGTTATTTAACTATATCTTCTGGTTATAATGTGAAACCGCAGTTGTAAGCTGCGGTTTCTGTCTTTATTATTGGGTTGTGATGTTAAGCCGCGGGGGCGGCGGCCTTGTCAGGCTTTTTGAATTGGCATTTTCAAGCTGCGCGATGCAGCGGCACTATCCGGCTATCTCAATAAATACGCCGGTCCGCACTTGGCGAAGGTGGTAAACAGCGGCGGCAGGATGGCGGGCGGGAGCGATCCCTTCCGGGTTTCAGTCCCGCCGACAACCTTCCCCGGGGGGGAAGGAGGGGGAAAACTTTCCGGAGGGGACCTTGGAATCCGCCGGTGCTTGCTGAGGTTTCCCACGAAGCTAGCATCCGATGCGCATTCCACAAGCGGGAGCGGGTCCCCGCAGGAATTTTTTCCCCCGGATTCCCCCTGCGACTATCTCCCCACCGGGACTGACCCCCCAGAAGAACTCGCTCCCGTCCGCTATCCTGCCAAAAGCGTCCCCCTCCCAACTAAACCATATACCTCTTGAACACCCTGCAAAGCAGAACCGAATTGATATAAAGCGGCCCGGAAAGCGCCCAGAAGGCCAGCCAGGAGGCATAGTTTACCGCAATATAAAAAAACGCCGCATTGAGGATTACCATCAATACCGTTGACGGCAGATGGCGCACCGACATCATAAAGGCATTGCAGAGCGTCCGATGTACAGGATTGACGAACCTGGCCTGGACGGCGTATACGTACAGTGATGTAAACATGTACATCACGAGCAGAGCCAGGAATATCACCGCCATTGCCAGGCGCACCGGGCTGCCTGTTGAGAAGATTCCCGACAGAGCGGCCCCGGAACCGGCAAAACCGGTAGACGGGTTTACCGGCAGGCCTGTCCCACCAAGGACGACATACCAGAAGTCTACCATGAGCACAGCCCCTATCAGCCAGAGCATGATATGAATGGCTGTGGACTGAAAGAAATTGTCTTTGAATGCCTTGAGAAAACTCCGGTATATATGGGATTCCCGGTCCTCCGCCATTTTCAGGGTAACATAATATAACGCCGTCACTGACGCCCCGGCCGTTATGACCGGAAGACAGAACAGGACCGCAAAAAAATTCAATATCATTAAATCCCAGACCCTTGACATCAGCATAAAGAAGGGATTATCATAATCGAATAGTTTGGATGCCATTGTAAATTGCCTTTCTTTCTATAAAAAATGTCTTTCTTCCCAGCTACTCCTGGAACCCAGGGTTTTCTATGTTTTTCTAAGTGTTCTCAAAGAGCTATGCTCAAAGTTCACGAAGTTCTTTTCTTACAGCTCTCAAAGTCCTTTTCCTAACGTTCTCAAAATTCTTTTCCTAACGTTCTCAAAGTCCTTTTCCTAACGTTCTCAAAGTCCTTTTCCTAACATTCTCAGAGACGAGACCTTTTCCTAACATTCTCAAAGATACTTATCAAAAACAAGAAGTCCTTCCTCCGCTTCCGCAGCAGTTCCGGATAACATAAATCCCAGTTTCTGCGCCAGGCTGGCAGACGCCTTGTTTTCACTCTCGGTTTTTATCGCAAGCCGTTTCAGCCCCAGCTCCTCCCTGGCATATTCAATTATTGCGCCGCAGGCCTCCAGGGCGTATCCCTGCGACCGGAACGGCTCATAGATATGATATCCCAGTTCCCCATCCGTGATACCGGCCTTGCCGATCACGGCTCCGCTTTGTTTTTCCACCAGTGCCCACAGGCCGCATTCATGAAAGCGGTACTGTCCGGCTATATAATTTCCCCTCAGAATCCGGTTGGAAAATACTCCGCCCCCGTCGTCCGGGGATTCTGGTTCCAGCGGATCTTCAGAGGTAAACTCCCGTATGAGCAGTCTGTCCGTCTCTGCGATAATCCACGGCAGCCCGGCATTCCTCCTTACCGCGCGCTCTAAAAGCATTTCATCCGCAGCACCGGGTTCACCAATCAGATACAGGCAGGCGTCAAAGCCTGCCCCCGAGCCTCCACGATCCGGATCCCATATTCCAACAATGGCTCTTCCTGCCGCTGCTGCGGCCAGAAGAGCCTCGTTCTCGTCCGAAACAGTGACCGGGTATTGTTTCCCTTCTACTGTAACTTCCTTTATAATTGTCATACTCTTATCTTCTTTTCAGAAAAGCCGGTTTAGCATTTCTCCGGTTCCGGATACTCCTCGCCAAATGTTTCTACCGTCATTGTCTTGATTTTCTGCTCTTTCATCGGTCTGTCGTTCCAGTCTGTCTTCATTCCGGCAATTTTGTCCACAATATCAAGACCTTCCGTCACTTTACCGAACGCTGCGTAGGAGCCGTCCAGGTGCGGAGCGTTGTCATGCATGATAAAGAACTGGGAACCTGCTGAATCCGGAGCCATTGATCTTGCCATGGACAGCACGCCTTTTGAGTGTTTAAACTGGTTGGTAAAGCCGTTCTGGCTGAACTCGCCCTTGATAGAGTATCCCGGGCCGCCCATACCGTTGCCGTTCGGGCATCCGCCCTGAATCATAAACCCTTTGATAACACGGTGGAAAATAAGTCCGTCGTAATATCCCTTTTTAATCAGGCTGATAAAGTTATTTACTGTATTTGGGGCGATTTCCGGATAAAGCTCTGCTTTCATGATATCGCCGTTTTCCATCTCAATTGTTACGATTGGATTCTGCATTTGATTTCCTCCTAAAGTTTTTGCATTTGTCCTATAAGTTTAGCAAACTGCGGAGGATTTGTCCAGATATCTCAGGATTTTCACGCAAATTACGCGTGAAAACACCTCGCAGGATATTACCATTAAACAGTAACATCCCCTCTCCCGAAACGCTGAAACCATTGCACCGTCCTTTCCCGGTATGGTATACTGGACATGGGACGGCCTGTACTGACGGCCGCAGGGCAAAAAGCTCACAAAACGGTAACCTGCATGCTCCGTGCACAGGTTATCACACCAATAAAGCAATCAAAGGAGGGCGTTACTTATGGGTGAGATGATTTCATCATACGACGGCACAAAATTATACCTGAACAAAGAGGTGGGGAACGGTTGTAAGGCAGTCGCCGTCATTGTCCACGGGCTCTGTGAACATCAGGGGCGGTACGACTATTTTGCCGGACTTTTCCACAATGCGGGAATCGGAACTTACCGCTTTGATCACCGCGGCCACGGACGTTCCGAGGGGGAACGCACCTATTACGAAGATTTTAACGAACTGTTGGACGACACCAATGTGGTTGTGGATATGGCGATCGCCGAGAATCCGGATCTTCCCGTATTTCTGATCGGCCACAGCATGGGCGGTTTTACCGTTGCCCTGTACGGCGCCAAATATCCGGATAAGAAGCTGCGCGGACTCGTAACCAGCGGAGCGCTCACCGTAGATAACGGCAAGCTGATCACCGGTGTTCCTAAGGATCTGGATCCCCACACACAGCTTCCGAACGAGCTGGGTGCCGGAGTCTGCTCCGTGCAGGAGGTTGTGGACTGGTATGGCAAGGATCCTTATAACACAAAGACATTTACAACCGGCCTTTGCTATGCAATCTGCGATGGACTGGCCTGGTTTGAGGACGGCATCCAGAACTTTAAATATCCTGTCCTGATGCTCCACGGCGAGAAAGACGGCCTGGTTAGTGTACAGGATACTTATGATTTCTTTAAAAACGCTCCGTCTGCCGATAAACAGATGAAGATTTATGGCGGATTGTTCCATGAGATTTTCAATGAATACTGTAAAGATGAGGTTATCTCGGATGTGATTAACTGGATTTCCGGCCGCTGTTAATAATACTTCAGCCCCGGTTCCGGGCGCCGCGTAAAAACGCATTGTGCCTGGAACCGGGGCTGAATAAGCTTCCGGCTCTAACTGTTTAACCGGTAGCGGACATTTTGCACGCCTGGTCAAATTCCCTTAACTTACGTTTGGCCTCCTGAGTCAGTTTTTCCGGCGCCTGGATTTCAATCGTCACATACTGGTCGCCTTTTACGGACGGATTTCTCATGGCGGCAATTCCTTTTCCTTTCAGCCGTATCTTACTGCCCGGTTTTGTGCCTTCTTTTATCTTGCATACAACATTGCCGTAAATAGTCGGAATCGTTGCTTCACCGCCCAAAACGGCCGTTACAAACGGAATTCTGACGGTGGAATAAACATCCTGCCCTTTTCTGCTGAAGCCCGGCTTCTCTTTTACCGTAACCTTAAGAAGCAGATCTCCGGCCTCTCCGCCCTGGATTCCGGGATTTCCCTTCCCTTTCAGGCGGATGATTTTGCCCGGCTCAATACCGGCAGGAATATTGACTTCCAGCGATTTGACCGTTCCGCTGCCGTCCTTCAGGTGGATTAGCTGGCTGCCGCCCAGCGCGGCTTTTTCAAAACTGATTTCCAGCTCCGCGTTTAAATCGGAGCCTTTTCTCTTAAATCCATGGCTGAAATCGCGCTCCTGATATCCGCCGCCATAAAAACCGCCGCCGAAATCATCGCTGTAGGAGCCGCTTCTGTAGAATTTTTCCGAGCCGCCGCCGTGAAAATTTCCTCCAAACAGGTTCTTCAGAATATCATCCATATCCTCTCCACTCTCAAAATGATACTCATGGAAACCGCTCTTCGGTCCGCCGTAGGAGCCATGGAAACCGTTCCCGGAGGTTCCACCCCCGGCACCGCCGTAGGCCCCGGCATCTCCCTCAAAGGCTGCATGCCCGAACTGATCATACAGTTTTCGTTTTTCCTCATCCCCGAGCACGCCATACGCCTCATTCACTTCTTTGAACTGTTCCGCCGCATGTGCATTGCCTTCGTTGCTGTCGGGGTGATATTTTTTTGCAAGTTTTCTATATGCTTTTTTAATTGCCTGCGCATCCGCACTTCTGCCGACGCCCAAAACCTCATAATAATCCCTTTTCAATCTCATCACTTCCCTTCCGGTTTACGTTATATATAAAGCGAGAGGCCAGACCCGCTGACCCCCCGCCGCATCAATTGTGTCCCACGCTTACTCAATGGTAATATATTTCCTGGTTTCCACCGCAGGCTTTGCCTCTTTCTTCGGGATAAAAATCTTCAGGATGCCGTGTTTAAACTCGCCCCTGATCTCATCCTGGGTCACTTCCTCGCCTACGTAGAAGGAACGCTCACAGGCGCCCGCATACCGCTCCCTGCGGATGTACCTGCCCGTCTTCTTATCCTGCTCATCCTGATTAAGGCCTTTGGCCGCACTGACGGTCAGGGTGCCTTCTTCCAGGGAAACCTTCACTTCGTCTTTCGCAAAGCCCGGGAGGTCCATTTCCAGCATATAGCCGGAATCGGTTTCCCTGATATCCGTTTTCATCAGATTCTTGCTGTGATGGCCATACAGCTTTTTCTCCAGCCGTTTCTGTTCCTTGTCATCAAAGAATGGGAAATCTTTCATAAAATCATCAAACAAATCCTCACCAAAAATACTAGGCATTAACATAAGTCATCTCTCCTTTTCAATATGCTGTTTACCTTGTTTCTTTGGACTGGGAATCGGGATGTAAAGTTTTTCTTTCCTGATGTCTTTCTATCCTTTTTCCTTGTTCTGGTTACGTTATACCACTAGTTGTTAGCACTGTCAAGAGGTGAGTGCTAATATTTTTGTGAAATATTTGTGTCCTTCAAATATGCCCGTAAAACAACGAAAAGCACGCTTCGCGAACTTTTCATTGCCACTCAACAAGGGGACTGCCGCACTGAGTCGTTTCATCTCATGCGGCAGCCCCCTGTTTTCCCTGATAAAGCGGATAGAGCCGGTACTGATTTTATTTAAGATACATGTTTCTCGCGTTTTTTAATCTCCGGCAGAATCAGGCCGAGTGCGGTCAGCACAAACGGAGTGATGATGTTCAGAGCCGTGGAAGCAATATCTCCCTCCACATACATTCCCAGGATACAGCAGACCGCCGTAACCAGGAAGCACCAGCCTCCCGCCGTAAACGCCAGCCCCTGGCTCTTTGTAAACCGGTATTCCGGCTGGAATTTTGTAAAATGGACACGCAGCGCGATATAGGCTCCAAACACCCACAGATAACGCAGGGGCATTGTCACGGAATTCAGTTTGTTAAGCTGTGTCAGCACGGCCGCAGCGCCCGGAACAAAGGACTGGATCAGGATGATACTTCCGGACAGGAACACGACCATCCATATTCCGTTGATATAAGCCCCGTATTTGTTCTTTTTCAAAAGTCCGGACGGAATGTATTTTCTCGCCTCTTCATTGTCCAGCAGCATACGCAGCGGCGCATCAATGCTCAGAACCAGTGTGGAGAACTGGCCGATAGCATTGCAGGCGGCATAGACAATCAGAAGGAAGTTTCCTACATGGTAATATTCCCCCAGTTTCTGGAATGCCCAGTAGGATCCGTTGGAAACATAGGAATTAAAGCTTTCCCTGCTTTCGTTGATAAGCGCAGGGTCAAACATCTGCCCCATGGCGACTGTGCCTAAAATCGCGCAGACCATAACCATGACGGCCAGCATAATCATGCCTTTGGGAAATCCCCTCGACGGATCCTTGACCTTATTTACATAGGGAGAAATCTTTTCACAGCCTCCCACTGCAAATACCAGGATTGATAAAGAGGTAAAGTATCCGACGTTAAACTGCGGAATCACCTGTTTAATTCCGAAATTTAACGGAACATAATCTGCACGGGGATTGATAACCGGCGCTGCGAACATCATTAAAATATAGAGCAGGGACATAATAAACATGCTCGTTCCGGCAATGGTGGCCAGTTTTTTAAGAGGATTCAGGCCTCGGCTTGCCACCCAGCAGAAAAACAGGAACACAGCCAGCGTTGCAAGCTGTACCCACTGCGTCGGAAACATGTCGTAGGTCGTGCCGTTCTGGAATGCCATCCAGCTCAGGGCCTTTAAGCCTCCGCTTCCCTTACTTGCAATGTACGTCACATGGCAGGCCCAATACGTCCAGCCCGCATAGTAGGCAAATTTGGAACCGATTGTCTGGTGAATCCAGGAACTCACCCCTCCACCGTGTGTCTTGAAGGCGGAACCCAATTCCCCCACCATCAGCGTGTAAGGGATAAAATACAGGATAAACATCAGGATCCAGCTGAAAATAACCTGCGTTCCGTTAAAATAAACGAAACCATTTGTTACGTTACCAAAACCCCAAACGGTAGAAAAGGCCATAAAAGCCAGCATATACCAACTGATTTTCTGCGATTTATCTTTTTCCATAATTCCCCGTTTTCCCTTCTGCCACATTATTCTTTCCGGTTTTTTATTTACCGGTATTATTTATCTTCTCCGGTAACGGCTTCGCATCTTTGCCGTTACCTTTTCTGTTACATTCTTTCCCATTTTCATACATTCTAGTACTTTACTGCGCAAGTTTCGTTTATTTGCGCCGCATCGGTTTTCCTGTACTCAAAGGGAACTCCCGCCGCACAAACATCCCCTGCACAGTCCGGAGGGCGGTTTCGTCCCCTCCCGGCTTACTCCGTCCCGAGACGGTAGCGTCCATTTCCCTCGCAGAAGATACCTGAGGAGAAAAACGTCTCCATCGCAGAAAGCAGATACGCCGTATCCTTCACGCCGCAAGTCTCATATGGTGAATGCATGGCAAGTTCCGGGAGACCGATATCCACCGTGTTCAGGGATACATGGGAATTGGAAATGTTCCCGAGGGTCGATCCGCCCAGGATATCGGAGCGGTTGACAAAAGTCTGGAACGGTACGCCCGCTGCCTTGCAGACCGCCTTAAAAAGGCCGGCTGAAATGCTGTCCGTCGTATATTTCTGGTTGGCGCTGTGCTTGATAACAATGCCTCCGTTCAGGAACGGGCGGTTGTCCACGTCGGCTTTATCCATGTAGTTCGGATGCAGGGCATGGCCGTTGTCGGCCGAAACCATGAAACTGTCGGCCACGGAGATCAGATACTCTTCGCGGTTTCTGCCCATCGCCTCGTTGATGCGGCCCATCACATCCTCCAGCAGAGTGGAACCGGCTCCCTGTTTTGTTCCGCTTCCCACTTCCTCATTGTCAAAGACGGCGCACATCGCCACATGCGTCCTGTTTTCCGCTTTCAGAAGACCCTTCATCGTCCCGTAGGCACACTGCAGGTCGTCCAGTCTGGAGCAGGATGTGAATTCATTTTCCGCTCCCCAGACCGTACCCGGGACACGGTTATAAAGAAACAGATCGCTGCTTAAAATCTGCTCCGGCCGGACTCCGGCCTGTTCCGCCGCCATCCGCATCAGCCTGTCTTTTTCACCTGCCATCCCAAACAGGGGAAGCATATCCTTCTGCGGATTCAGCGCCACTCCTTCGTTCGCCTCGCGGTTCATATGGATTGCCAGGTTGGGAATCAGGACCAGATCCCGGTCGATATTGACGAGACGGCTCTCAAAGCTGCCTTCATGTTCCACCAGGACACGGCCTGCCACGGACAGAGGCCGATCCATCCAGGGGGCCATCAGCATTCCGCCGTATTTCTCCACGTTCAGTTTGACATACTGCCCGCCGGCATCCATTTCATGTTTTTCCTTCAGTTTAAAAGATGGAGAATCACTGTGGGAGGCCGCAATCATAAATCCCCTGTATGAGCATTCGGGAATACGGAATGCGATGATGGATGAACCGTTGCGGGTGGTAAAATACTTTCCGCCCTCCGAGATCTTCCAGTGTTCCTGCTCCATCAGCTCCTCAAATCCATCTTCCTTAAGCATGCTGCGGAAATTCTCCACCACATGGTAGCAGGTGGGACTCGCATCAATAAACTTCATCATATCGCGTGAAACCGCTTCAAACATTTTTACTGTTCTCCTCTCTGCGCCTCTTTAACGAACTCTCCGGCCAGGCTGACCAGCACATCGGCCATGGATTCCATGGACTCCACCGGAATATACTCGAATACCCCGTGGAAATTGTGGCCGCCGGTGGACAGGTTCGGACAGGGAAGGCCCATAAAGCTGAGCCGCGCTCCGTCCGTCCCGCCTCTGACCGGAATGGTCCGGGGCTCCACCCCGCAGGCCTTAAAAGCCGCGTTTGCCTTGTCTATCAGGTGCATATGATCTTTTATAATTTCCTGCATGTTGAAATACATGTCACGAAGCGACAGTTCTACGGTGCCGGAACCGTATTTTTCATTCAGGTAGGCTGCAATTTTCTCCATACGGGCTTTTTTCGCCTCGTATTCCTTCCTGTCATGCTGCCGGATGATATATTTCAGGCTGCACTCCGCCACGGAACCCGACATGGAGGAGAGATGGTAAAATCCTTCATACCCTTCCGTATAAGACGGCTGTTCATGGGCCGGCAGCATCCCCTGGAGTTCCCAGGCCACCATCAGCGCGTTAAGCATCCGTCCCTTCGACATGCCCGGGTGGATGGAACGGCCGTGTATCGTGATGTTGGCCGTGGCTCCATTGAAATTCTCATATTCAAGCTCGCCAAGCGCTCCCCCGTCTACGGTATAGGCCGCATCTGCTCCGAATTTTTTCACGTCAAAATACTGGGTTCCCCGGCTGATTTCCTCGTCCGGAGTAAAGCAGATGCGGATCCGCCCGTGACGGAAGGACGTATCTTTCATCATCCGCTCCGCTGCAGTCAGTATCTCCGCGATTCCCGCCTTGTCGTCGGCTCCGAGCAGCGTGGTCCCGTCCGTGACAATGAGGGTTTTTCCCTGATAATCCAAAAGCTCCGGAAACTCCTCTTCCTTAAGCCACAGGTCAAGTTTCCCGTTCAGCAGGATATCTCCCCCTCTGTAATCAACCAGTTGCGGATGGATTGGCCCTCCCGGAACGGCGCTGCTGGTATCCATGTGTGAGATAAGGCCGAGCACGGGCACACCTTCCACGTTGGCAGGGATCGTACCGGTAACATATCCGTGTTCATCCAGTTCCACGTCCATAAGGCCTATCTCCCGCATTTCCGTCTCCAGCATCCTGGCCAAATCCCACTGCGTCTCTGAGGACGGACAGGAGGAGGATTCCTCCCTTGAGGTCGTATCAACGGAAATATATTCTAAAAAGCGTTCTGCTGTTGATTTCATAAGTCAAGTTCCCTTCTTAATTTGTCAAACGGGTTTGTCAGGCGGTCTCCGCCAGGCGGCCTGCCGCGTCTTTCTCTCCGGCCGTCTCCTCTTTTCCCCTGTACAGTATTTTTCCAATTCCGACAATCACATAGCAGATAATGACATAGATTACCCCGAACATCAACATTTGATAGGATGTACCTCTTGCAAGAATTGCATACATAATTGGTGTTGAAATCAGGTCAATCACCGTCCTGATGGCATAGGAGAAGGAATAATCTTCCAGAGCCGGGCTCTCAAAATCGGGGTCGCAGATTTTGAGCAGTGTAATGCCGGTCATCATGACTCCGGTGTTGATACCAAAGCTCAGGATACCGCGCTCAAACGGAAAGCTGTCCGGCATGAGAACCTGGAACATCTTAACGGTTGTATAATAAACCACTACAAAGGCTGCCGCGCTGATTACGGCGATTGGAAGCATGTATGCCATTACGGCTTTCACCGGCATGCTGGCAATGGCTGCGGTAATCGCGATATCCGACATCGCGCCGCTGATATGTGATTTCACCCTGGCATCGACAAGCCAATCCAGTTTAAATACATTTAAAAGGAAATTGACGCCGTACATGATAATCAGTGCATAAGGCCATACGGGAATATCTTCAAAACCGATCACCTCGTAGGTCACCGCAAGACCGCGCACCCAGTAAGCCATAGCGCAGACGATGAAAATAATTCCAACGTGGACGCTGAGTGTCTCGATGGCAGAGCTCACCGTCGTCTCACGTCCCAGCTCTCCCTGTTCCTCTTTCTTTTTGGTGTAGCCAAAGGATGTGGATGCCGGAAGCTGCGCCGATTTTTTAAGAAACGCCGTCTCCCCGTTTTTGGACGCCCTGTTGATGATGAAAACACCCAGAATTAATCCGCCCAGCAGACCTACCGTTGCAAAGGTACTGGAAACGCCCTGGGCCAGTTCCCAGTGGGACGCTCCCGCCTCCATCAGTACATTGCCGACCGCGCCTGCGCTGCCGTGTCCTCCGTTGAAGCCCTGGGACATTTCAAAACCGAAGTTGTTGTAGAGATTCAGGTTCGGAAGAAGTTTTCCCATCAGAAGAGCCAGGCCCACACCCAGAATGACCTGAAATCCGAAAGCGCCGCTGGCGATTCCGCTGATCATGGTCACCTTCGCCACTTCACGGCGTCCGCCGCCCTTCTTCTCAGCCTTTTTGTTTTTAAATTTTCCCAGCGGAATTGCCGCAAACACCGGAACAATCAGGATACCCGGAAGCAGGGACCAGGTGGATACCCACTCCTCCTGGATTGGCACAAAAGAAGCCTGTCCCCAAACCTGCGGTCCCAGAAACAATCCCACAAAACCACCCAAAACCGATGCCGGCACCAAAAGTTTACGGAACAGCGGCACCCTGGCCCTGAGAAACATACCAATCAATAGCAGCGCACAAAGCACGCCTGTGCTCTGAATAAGAGACTGAAGTAAAGAACTTGTCATGAGTAACCCTCCAATTTTAATTTGCATCACCGGATCCATGGCTGCACGTTTTTAATGATTCCATTATACTATTCCGCTCTCATCATTGTCTAATTCTAATAGTATAATAGAACTTATCACATTTTTGTGATGATATGGGAATTAAGGGATTATAAGAACTATCAGATGAATGGAATTAGATTTCAGAAATTGAACCCGATATAATAAAGAGGTGTTATACGTCACAGTTCAGCCATGATGTATTCCGCGAGGTGTTTTCGCTGTTTTTTGCGAAAATCCCGAGTTATGCGGCGCGAAACGGCGTTTTTTGCCGTTTCTGTGCATCATTTGTTGCAGTTTGGCCGAAGGCTGAACTGTAACTATTATACAGATTGATGTTATTGGAGGTAAAATTTAACCATGAATAAGAATCAAATCGGCCGGCAGATCGGCGACTATGGGTACATCACAGTGATTGTGACCGTTATGACTTTCGTAATCTACTTTTTTCAGCTTCCCAACCACTTTGTCTTCGGAGGCGTGACAGGACTCGCCGTGCTTCTCTCCTCCGTCACTCCGCTCAGTTTTTCCATCCTCAACCTGTCCATCAACCTGATACTGATTCTGGCCGGTTTTCTCTGTATCGGCAGGAAGTTCGGTGTCCGGACCGTCTACGTGACCCTGCTGTCCTCTCTCCTGTTCCGTATTCTGGAAATCTGGATTCCGGCCCCCGGACCGGTCACGGATCAACCCGTCCTGGAAATGATCGTCGTCATTTTTACCGTGGCTATAGTGGCCGCCTCACTGTTTCAGAGGGATGCCTGCAGCGGCGGCACGGATATCGCGGCCATGATTATTCAGAAATATGTAAAAATGGATATCGGCAAGGCCCTGTTCTGCGTGGATCTGGTGACGGTCCTCTTCTCCTTTGTCGTCTACAACGCATCCATCGGGCTGTTTTCCCTCCTGGGGCTTATGTGCAAGGCATTTGTCATAGACACCTGCATTGAGAGTCTGAATCTGAACAAATACTTTACCATCATCTGCCGTAATCCCGACGCCGTGTGCCGGTATATCCGTCAGGATTTGGGGCGCGGAGCCACCGTCTACCAGGCGGAGGGAAGCCATACCCGGGAGAAAAAATACGTCGTCATGACGGTGGTCAAACGCAGCCAGGCAATCCTGCTGCGCAGCTTTATCCGAAACAGTGAGCCGGATGCATTCCTGGTGATTACCAACAGCAGCGAAGTGGTGGGAAAGGGATTTCTGCTGGAATAGCGGCTGTGAATAGTAACGCTTCACACACTCTGCCTTTTACTCTGCTGTCCTTCCTGCTGTTCACTGGAACCTTCGATCTTTTTGAGAAATTCCGCCATACATCTCGGGACGTATCTTTTCTTCTTATAGTAGAAACTGATATCCCGCCGGGAAAATTCCAGATCCAGTTTGTAGTAGACCACATCCGGGTGGGGATTGGCGCTCTTAATCAGGGTATCGCTGATAAAGGAGGCTCCCACGCCCGCGCAGGTCATATTGTAGGCCGTGAGCTGCTGGTTCATTGTAAGGATTGCCTTCGGTGAAAAGCCATGGTGTTCGCAGACCTCCAATGCCTTCTGATAAGTCTTATTCTCCGGGGACAGGAGCACAAAGGGGGATTCTTTAAAAGTTTCCAGCGGAACGCCCGGATACTGAGGCCCGAGAAACCGTCCCGATATTATATTGTCGAAACTCTGCTGCCAGGCGAGAAGGGAGCGGTTAATCTCCCATTTCCGCGGAACAGCCAGGATCATATACTCGGTCCTGTAATGCTGCCTCTCAAACAGGGCGTCCGGCAGTTCCTCATTTTCAATCAGGAAATCCAGCACTCCGTCCGACAACTGTTTCTGAAGCGTAGTCACGCTCCCTTCCACAATACTGATCTCCACATAGGGAAATTCCGATTTATACTCCGCAATCAGGGACGGCAGCACATAGGAAGAAAACAGGGCGCCGCTTCCAATCAGCAGCTTTCCCGTCTTCAGGTTCTGGGAGTCCGCCAGGTAATTGGTAAAGTTCTCCTCCACCCTGATAAGCTGCTCCACCGAGTCAATATAGGCCTTCCCCACATCGGTCAACTGAACCGGGGACGTGCTCCGGTCAAAAATCGGGGAACCAATGCAGTCCTCAATTCTCTTAATCCGGTTACTCAGGGCCGGCTGCGTAATATACAGATTCTGGGCCGCTGCCGAAAAGCTCTTCTCCTTATAAATTTCATAGACATACTCTTTCCCAAGAAATAAATTTTCTCCCTGCATTATCTTCCCCCTCGGCTGGCGCCGTCGGACAGAACCGGCGGCCGCCTCTCAACAAATTCACGGTATCACAAAAAAGTGATAACTTTTGAGGTTATCATAACAAAAAAGAGAGGGAACTGCAACAGGGACTATTTAGTTGAAATGCGAGGACGCTTCTGTGGGATGGCAGCGTTCCCGTGGCTCAACTGATTGACTTTCAATACGCAATATGACAAAATAGAAAGGAGTACGAAACGAACACGGCAGATTTCATTGTCAGAAGAAACTGTCAGAAAAGGAGCGGCTATGTGGGCTTACAAACGATTTCTTAATTATGCGAAGATCTGGACATCCAGTGAGAGGAACAGTACTTCCGTCCCCAGCAGTCTGCGCCAGTTTGATCTGGCACACCTTCTGGCCTTTGAGCTGAGGGAACTGGGGCTCTCCGATGTGGAGGTCAATAATTTCGGCATCGTTTATGCCAGACTCCCCGCCACACCCGGTTACGAATCAAACCCCAGGCTGGGATTTATCGCCCATCTGGACACACATCCCGATTTTAACGGTAAGGACGTAAATCCTCAGATTATAGAAAATTACGACGGCAGGGATGTTCCCCTCGGAACTTCCGGCCAGGTTCTGCGTGTCGCCTCCAATCCGCATCTGCCGCGTTTAAAGGGCGATACGCTGATTACCACCGACGGGATCTCGCTTCTCGGCGCGGACGACAAAGCGGGAATCGCCGAGATCGTCACGGCGCTGGAACGCATTATCGCAAAGGATATCCCGCACGGGACCATCTGTGTTGCCTTTATGCCGGATGAAGAGATTGGGAACGGGACGGACAATTTTGACATTGAACGCTTCGGAGCGCAGTATGCCTATACCGTAGACGGCTGGAACGCCGGTGAGATTGTCTATGAAAATTTTAATGCAGCCCAGGCTGCAATCATGATACGCGGGCGGACCACCCATACCGGTCATGCAAAGGATAAAATGGTCAACGCCCAGTTGGTCGGCATGCAGATTAACGGGCTGCTGCCTCCACATGAAATCCCGGCCGAGACAGAGGGCGCGCAGGGATTTTACCACCTCCTCTCCTCATCAGGGACTGTCGTGAGCGCCAATCTGGTCTACGCAGTCAGGGACCATGACGAAGTCCTGTTTCAGAAACGGCTGGACACGCTCTCCTCTATCTGTGAAATGATGAATGAACAGTACGGCCCGGGAACCGTATCTATGACCGTCAAGCAGGAATACCGCAATATGCGGCCCGTGATAGAATCCTGTTTCCACCTGATCGAGCACGCAAAATCCGCGGTGAAA
Organism: uncultured Clostridium sp.; assembly: GCF_900547735.1. Classification (GTDB taxonomy): domain Bacteria; phylum Bacillota; class Clostridia; order Lachnospirales; family Lachnospiraceae; genus Otoolea. The sequence goes on from NZ_URHZ01000002.1 coordinate 117,978, forward strand.
GCGGCCGGAATCGAGCCTCAGCTTAACCTGGCCCGCGGCGGCACCGACGGAGCCAGATTGAGCTACAAAGGCCTTCCCTGCCCGAACCTCGGAGTCGGAGGCTACGCCTACCACGGCCCCATGGAACACATCACGGCCGAGGCGCTGGAATCCGTTACACGGATTATTGTGGAACTGATACGCTCCTATGCGGAATACCGGCCATAATTAAAAAATAATTTTAACGAGGCAATTTGTCGGATGCAGGAGATGTATGGGACAAATTGTCATATGGGGAATCCGTCGGTTTTAGCCTCCGGATTCCCCATATTTGCGTTCTTTCCCTCTTTCACGTTCATATTTCGTTCACGAATCATTAAAAAACCTTTTACATAATGAACATTATTTCTTCATCTTTCCCCCATATACTATAAACATAGCAAACAAACAATGCTTACAAGATTTTTTTCATAATATCGAGCTGATTTAAGTATCAGCTCTCCTCCCTTTTTCAAATATCAAAATGCCTCTCACTGCTGGAGAGGCATTTTGTTTTGTCTAAAAGTTGTTTTTCAGGCTATGTAACGGCGATTTTACTTCCTTTGACAGCAGCAGTATTCCGATTAGGTTCGGCACCGCCATCAGGCCGTTGAACACATCGGAGAGGCTCCATACCAGTTCCAGCTTTGCCACACATCCAAAAAATACCGCATTCAGGTATACAAACCCATAGAAAAATAAAAATATCCTGCCCGCCCCGGAATGTTCCGTCAGATAGGCCACGGCCTGCCTGCCCAGATAAAACCAGGCGATAATTGTGGCAAAGGCGAAGAGAGCCATAGACACGGCGGTCAGATATCCTCCGGCCGCTCCGAAGCACTGCGAGAAGCAGGCCGCAATCATCGCGCTTCCGTCGGTCTGGCCGTCGGCATAAAACAGTGTACCGGCCGCACCGCTCTTCCCTGCAATGCAGAGAATCACGAGGGCGGTCAGGGTGCAGCTGATGATCGTATCAAAAAACACCTCAAAAATCGCCCACATTCCCTGTTCCCCGGCCGTTGTCTTCCCGGCCGAGCCGTGGAGCACCGCCAGGCTTCCCAGCCCCGCCTCATTGGAAAAGACTCCTCTCGCCACTCCGTAGCTCAGCGCCTTTGTCATTCCGTAACCGGCGGCGCCTCCCGCGGCGCTTTTGACATTAAAGGCCTCTTTCACGATTTCGGCGAACACTCCGGGCACCCTGTCATAACAGCTAAAAATAACAATTCCGCATAAAACCATATAAAGACAGGCGGAAAACGGCACCAGCCTGCTGGCCGCTTCGGATATTCTGCCGATTCCTCCAAAAATCACCGCCATCGTGAGCACGGTCACCGCAAGCCCGGTTATCAGCGGAGGAAGGGAAAAAGCATAGGTAAAGCTGTCGGAAATCGAGTTGGCCTGAACCATGCTCCCCATCCCCAGCGATGCCAGGACGCAGAAAAAGGCATAGATAAGCCCCATCTTCCGGCTCTTCAGTCCCCGTTCCAGATAGACGAACGGTCCGCAGATATACTGGCCGTCCGGCCCTTTGTATCTGTATTTAATGCCCAGATACGTTTCCCCATATGCGGCCGCCATCCCGACAAAGGCCGACACCCACATCCAGAAGACGGCTCCCGGTCCCCCTGCGGCGATGGCCGTCGCCACTCCGGCGATATTTCCCGTCCCCACCGTGGCGGCCAGAGCCGTACAGGCCGTCGCCATCTGAGATTTCGATTCCTCCCCGCCGCCGCCCAGCGTTCCCACCGTGGCCTTCCACCAGTACCTGAGATGAAAAATCTGAAAGCCCCGCAATTTAAATGTGTAAAAAATTCCCGTTCCTAAAAATAACACTAAAAGCCATGGTCCCCAGACCAGATCATGGATTACTTTTACAATCTCCATTTTCCCGCCGCAAAATTTCCAGTCTCTGTATCTTTTTATTCTTGTTTCCAGCTCCTTATGCACAAACTCTATCGCAATCCCGGGAGGAATATGTTATAATGTCTGCAAGGCGGATATTATATCATGCGCATGTAGATTTCTGCGCCTGCCGCAGAAAGTCTGGCGCTCACTTCCGCTAAAGACTTACATCAATTTCCGGCACCGGACTTTACCGGGAGTTTAAGTTCCCGGAATGGACATACTGTCATAGAGACGGCCATTCACAGGAAAAGCACGCTGCACGGACTTTTTATTGTATATCGGCGATCATCTGCATGCACGGCGCACAGGCCGCGCACAAGCCGCCGTCATTAACAAAAATAAAAATGGAAGAGGGTATTTTTCATGCCAGGTTTTACTACCCACTATATATTCGGAATGAAGGCATACAACGACATGCCAAACTCTCAGTTAAAACACATTGTTGCTAAATACCGCTGGCTTTATCAGCTTGGCCTCCAGGGGCCGGATATGTTTTTTTACAATATCCCCATTCTCCGTCATCAGGATTACAGGAATGTGGGCTCCTATATGCATGAACACCAGGTCAGCCAGTTTTTCGACTGCTGCCTGCGCCATATCGGCCTGATACAGTCGAGACAGCAGAAAGAGGAGGCGCTGGCCTATTTCGCCGGTTTTATTAACCATTATGTCGCCGATTCCATCTGTCATCCGTTTATCTACGGCAGGATCGGCTATGATATCAATGAACCTTCCTCCAAGAACCACGGCCTCCACGCCGCCCTTGAGAACGAACTGGACGCCATTCTTCTGTGGAAATACAAACAGAAAAAGCCGTCTGAATTCAACCAGACAGCCAGCATCTGTTTAAACGGCCAGGAGATACAGTTTATTTCCCATTTCCTGTCCTCCTGTATCAACGAAACATATTATCCGGTCACTTACCGCAACAACTTCCAGGTCACTCCGGCTATGGTACACCGTTCGGTGTGGGCCATCCGGTTCGGCTGCCGCACCCTGGCCGATAAGTCCGGTTTTAAGAAGAACAGCATCGAATTCATCGAATCCCTGTTTTTAAAACAGCCTATTGCGTCCGCAAAGCTGGTGACCGACACCATATCCAATTACCGTAACAGCTGTAACCTGGATCATGAACCGTGGTGCAATCCGTGGAAGCGTTCCCTTGCCTCCACCGCGTCATTCGTGGATCTGTTCCACCAGTCGCTGGCAAAGTGCAGCAATGTTTATTATCTGCTCAATTCCTGCATCACCAGCCCCGTTCCTCTCGATAAACAGGATTTATCCATCCTTTTAAATGAGCTGGGCAATTATTCGTACCACAGCGGCCTGCCTGTTTCCTGAAACAGGCAGGGCTTTTTCTTTCCGGCATTAAAGAAATATACGATACATAAGCATCGGCTCGTTAAATACATCCAAGGAGAATGTCATGACGCAATTCCAACTCAAAGCTTTCAAAGCTGTTTTTTTATGCCTTTTTATAATATTCGCTTCGCTGATTCTTTTTTCAGCTCCTGACCGGGTTAACCAGACACTGGTTATTTCACTGATTCCCTGCGCAGGCGCCTGTTATCTCATGATAAAGAAAACTCTGCCCGGTCTTTATGGCAGGCCGGGCAAAATTCCGGCTTTGCTTTTAACCGGACTCTTTCTGTTCATGCTTTCGGTTTCTGAGGTTGTGAGAAGTCCTCTCCTGTCCTCCTCGCTGCCGCTTGCCGTCCTCTATGTGACGTATCTGACCTGCTCTTCATTTATCGTGATTTACTTCTTTCTGGAGTACTTTGTATCAAACGGCGATAAAGGAAATTTAGAAGTTTCCGTACACTATAACAGGTTAAAAGACGACCGGCGCATTTACCGCCTCATGCCGCTCTACATCGCGGCAGCAATCCTGTTCCTGGCAGCCAATTATCCGTTCCGTCCGTCGCCCGATGCGATGACGGTGTATGACGGCATCATGGCCCGCAACTGGAGTGACTGGCATCCCATCGGTTATGTGACCTTCGTCAGGCTCTGTATGTTTCTGGCATCTCCTGTGGCCTGTCATCCGTTTGCATCCTGTATTGTCCAGACCGTATTATGGCTGCTTACCTTCCACCTGCTGTGCGGCATTCTGTACCGCTGTACCGGCTCTGCCCGGGCGGTCAATCTTTACCGTATTGCAAACCTGGTAATCTTCGTCCCCCTGATGTATCTGGGAATCATGTACAAGGATGTCCTTTATTCCATGTGTGTGCTGGGATTCTGTGCGGAGCTGTACCTCTTTCTCCGCCATAAGGAACGCGGAAGGAAGGATTTCATTCTCATCACCCTGTTTTCCATCGGTGTTTCCCTCTTCCGCCACATGGGAATCGTGACGACGGTCTTCCCGCTTCTTGTGCTGGCCGTATATTTCTGCCTGAAGAAGAACGGGCAGTGGAAAAAGCTGATTATCTCCGCCGTATTTACATTCCTCGCCTTTTTTACGGTCACCAATGTGTACGGCAGCGGCATTCTTCACATGCAGAAGAATCCCGACTATGTAAAATACACGGTTCCGCTCTATCTGATCGGTAATCTGTCCTCCGGACACCCCGAACTGTTTACGGAAGAGGACAGACAGCTTATGGAGGAAATGATGCCCTATGAGGACTGGGTGGCCGCCTACAATCTGGATACCTACTGGGCGGACAACCTGGCCAGGGATTCCAGAATCGTAAAGGAACGGATTTACCGCGTGGATGAGGCATACGGACGCGAAATCCTGAAGCTCAATTTCCGGCTTCTCTTCCGCTCCCCCTCCGCATGGACTTCGGCCCTCTTCCGAATCACCTCGATTGTGTGGCAGATCGGAAGACCCGCCGACGGATATGAGTGGACCGCGGCGGGATACTATGTTCCGGAAGACCGGCCCGATTTGGCGGACAGACAGCTCGTCACAACGGAGAAGGCCATCACCGGATACCTGGGCGGACTGCAGTATTATCTGGAAGAACAGCCCCTCCTGTCCTTTATTTATTACCGGGGAGGCATCTGGGCCTTTATCCTTATTTTCCTGGGAGTTGTATTACTGCTTAAACGGAAGCCGGAGTTTCTTATCTGCCTGCTTCCCCCGGCTCTGATCACGGCCATGCTCATGATTACCTGTCCTTCCCAGGATCCCCGGTTTGTCCTGCCTGCGATGGAAACCGCCATGTTCCTTCTGCCGGCAGTCTTTTATGACAGGTTCTCCTTAAGTGAACGCTGAGTTTCGCGTCATGCGGTTTCTTTCATACAAAAACAGGATGGAACCTCCGGCCTCCGCCGGAACTTCCATCCTGTTTTTATCTGTCCCGCATGTTGGACAGCCGTTCTTTTATTCCTATTCTGTTGTTTCTTCCGGCGTTTCTGTGCTGCCTGCCGCAGCCTCTGTGTTTCCGTTCCCCTCTTCGGCCAGACTCTTCTCCAGCTCTGTTGTGTCAGGGAGGACAAATTCCACGCCTGCCCCAAAGTTACCGCTCATAAACCAGGTTTCCTCGTCGTCCTGTGTGCTGGCGGGTGCAATTCCAAAGGAAATGCTGTAATCCTTCCAAAGACCTCCGTAGGAAGTGTCGCTGGATTTCTCAATCGAGAAGTCCTGTGTGGCAACTACATCGTTGAATCCCTTAATCAGAGCATCCGCATAATTTCTGATTTCACTGGTTGGGAAATCGTCCGATACAACCCACACCAGCATAATCTCTTTCTTCTGCGGTTCCAGAAGGAAATGAAAATCATCACTGTAAGGATAGGCTGCCTTATCCTCAAAAACGCCCTCTGCATCCGCACTTACCTGAGTCCAGTCAATCTCTATATCATCCTGCATATCGAAATTAGGATCCGCGACCTTAGTCTCGGAATCCGGCTGTACAATATTGCTCTGTGTACATCCGCTGAGCAGAACCATGCATGCTGCTAATACTAAAAATTTTTTCATCAAAATTTTACCTCCTTACGCCGCATGGTTATTATATAATATACTTGTTCATTTTTGTAGTCATTTTTGAAAAATTCAAAAAATCTTCATATTTCCCAAACATTTGTTAAGAAATAAGTATTTTCAAGGGTTTCCAGACTTTGGGAGCTTTCCGCAGGGTCTGTAAAATAATGCCGTTTTCCCTCTCATCTGTAACAGTTCAGACAGCATGCACTGTTACTCTCATCTTTCTATTTCCCACGCCTCGCGCGCTCTTCCAGCAGACGGTCAAATTCTTCCTGGGTACAGCCGATTTCCTCCAGACGCTGCCTCCTCTTCCTGCGCCGCTCATCCATGAGCCTGCGCTCTTCCTCTTTTTTCTTTTTGAGAAAGACAATGGCAAATCCGAGGCCTGCCGCCGCAATCACGCCGATCAGCGCTATCCAGGGCGCCTGTTTCGGCAGTTTAAAGGCAATGTGCGCGGCTCCGCCCGTCTCCTTGCCGGAATCGGGCGTACCCTCGCCGTCCTGGCCTGCAGGAGCCGATTCCGGCGTTTCGCCACCGGCCTGTGCCGTCTCATCGATGGCCGCCTGCTTTGCACTGATTATGTAAACTTCTCCGACTTTCCTCTCATTATAGGTATACTCAAGGAGGGCCACGGCTCCGTTCGGATGATTCTCCGGAAGTTTTGTAACCACATTCCGCTCCGTATCGGAGAACTGCGCATCCTTGGGAACGGTAATCACGGCCTTAGCGTCGATGGAGAGATCCGATGGCTCATAGGAACCGTCCCCCAGTGTCACGGGCTGATCCCCCGAGGTATAGGAAGTCTCATTTTCACTGATGTTGATATTCTGAAACTTGTCAAATCCAAAGTTTAAAAGGGCGGTCGTATCCTGATAGTGGGTAAACTCGGTGCTCTTCATCGTCACAGCAATCAGCCTCCGGTTATCCTTTGACGCATAGGTCACCAGTGTCTGCCCCGCAATCGAGGTAAAACCGGTCTTGCCTGCAATCGCAGCCGGATAATAATTGGGATCTCCCTCTATCAGCATCTTGTGTTCCATCTTGATCGTCACGCCGTCGGGATTATTGGCGGTGGAAGGAAGACGGTAGCTTTTATCCGAGCCAATCTCCAGGAGCGTCGGGTTCTCATAGGCCGCCGTTCCAATCAGCGCCATATCGTACACCGTTGTAAGCTGTGTGTCGTCATTCAGGCCCGAAGGGTTGGCAAAATGGCTGTTCTCACAGCCCAGCTCCTTCACCTTCTCATTCATCATCGCCACAAAAGCGTCGCGGCTGCCCGCCACGTGTTCCGCCAGGGCGTTGGCCGACTGGTTGGATGAGGTCAGAAGCATATGGTAGAGGCAGTCCTTTACCGTCATCTTATCCCCGACTTCCAGCGCATTCTTATTACCGGCCCCATCCTCCACGTTATGGATGGCGTCGTCCGAGAATGTCACCGTGTCGTCCAGCTTCGCATTTTCAATCACCACCAGAGCCGTCAGCAGCTTGGTGATGCTTGCCGGAGCTTTCTGGACGTGGATATTCTGGCCGAAAATCACGGTCCCCGAATCCATATCCATCACAATTCCGGCCTCCGACTGGATGCCCGTATCCGACGGCCAGTCCGGCTTTGCGTATGAGGTCATGGCCGGTCCGGCAATCACCATAATGATACTTAAGAGTAAACTCATAAATTTCTTCATAAATTATTTTCCCCAAATTGTCTTTGTTTACTGCGTTTACATGTCCAAATTATATCATGTTTATTCCGGCTTCACCCTGTCAATATTTTCCGCGCTCCTGCCCTGATTTTCCTTACCGCCGCAGTCATACTCTACAGCTCCGCCTGTATTTCCCCCGCTTTTTTCGGCACTTCCGGCGTTTTCAGCACTTTCGGCCTTACCGGCGCCGCCCCTGCCTCCGGCTATGTTTTCCGTATCCCGGATAATATAGATAGGACGGTCTTTCAGTTCCGTAAACAGAATTGCAATATACTCTCCGATAATTCCCACCACTACGAACAGCATCGCAAACATGAAGCACAGGAGGACCACAATGGTGGCGTAGCCGCTCGGCGTGCCGTGGGCCGCCCACTCATAGATCGTGTCTATCATCACCAGAAGACCCAGAAATCCGACGAACATACCGGAATAAATCCCCAGCTTCAGCGGCAGATCCGAAAAACAGAGAATCGTGTTGACGGAGAATTTGAACAGCTTACGCAGGCTGTATTTACTCTCTCCCGCCACCCTCGGCCTGGCTTCGTACTCAATATTGCATCTGTTAAATCCGATGTTCTGGACATATCCCCTCAAAAACCGCACCTTTTCCCGGTAATTTTCCCGGAGAACCCTGGCCGCCGGTTCCGTCATTGCGAAAAAGTCGGAGGCATTGGCTTCGAGTTTCACATCGGAAATCCTGTTAATCAGTTTGTAAAACGCGGAGGAGGTTAAGTTTTTGATAAACCCGGCCGACCTGTTTCTGGTGCGGACCATGTTGATCACCTCATACCCCTCCTCAAACTTTCCGATAATCTCTTCTACGCATTCCGGCGGGTGCTGCAGATCCGCATCCATGCACACGAGGGCATCGCCTTCACTGTAGTCGAGACCGGCCAGCATGGCCGCCTCATGGCCGAAATTCCTGGAAAAATTGATTACCTTCACTCTGGGATTTTCCGATGCGAACCGTTTCAGGATGGACAGGGAGCGATCCGCGCTTCCGTCGTTTACGAAGATCAGTTCATAGTCCCAGCTCAGTTCCTCAAACATGGGCCGGGCAGTCCGGTAGAATTCCTCCAGCGCCGCTTCCTCGTTATAAACGGAAATAATAATTGAAATTTTTTTCATCGTTTTGTCATTTCTCCTGGTCAAAAATCTGTATCTCTATGGTCGAGTGGGCCGGAACGCGTTTCTCCGGCGGCGGCAGCTTCTTATAGTCGCCGTAAATGAGTTCCAGCACATGGGTATAACCCACGGGGGCCATAATATCCATCCCCTCAAACTCCATGTCTACGGTCTTTTCACACCATGCCCCCTCCAGCGTCACATACAGATAGTCCGGCTGGTAATTGCTGTAATACCACCGTTTTGTCCTTTTCTTCCCGTCTTTCATCGCAGCCTTGCGCTGAAGTCTGAATAGGAGCGGCATCGGGATCAGGCGTCCCGCCGTGGCAAGGGCTCCCACCCGTATTTTGTCGGCCAGGCTGTATTTGGAATAGTCCAGCCCGTCGCGGTGCGCCATCGCCATGCCGTAAATCACCTTTTGCAGGAATTTGGCCCATGCCGCCGCTCCTTTTCCATCGGGCAGGCGGTCCAGGACAAACAGATCCACCCAGAGGTGGTTCAGCTTCCCGTCGTAAAATCGCATCTGATCGTTATCCTCATGGACACGGCTGTTCTCGTAGATAATACGGGATGTAAAGTCATAGAATACCTTACCTCCCCGGATCTCCTCCGGCCTCAGGACCGACATTCCCTCCGGCAGCTCCCTGGGAGCCACCTTCATGAACATCTCAAAGTTCGGCCTTGTGAACACTACATCCACGTCGTCGTCCCAGGGGATGAATCCCCTGTGGCGGACCGCGCCGAGGAGCGTTCCTGAGTCCATGGCATATTTGATTTTATATTTCCGGCAAATCCGGTCAATTTCCTTTAATAATTTTCTGTCCGCCTCGTGAACCTTCGACAGGTCATAAGGCGTTCCGGCTGTCTCTGTCATCGTTCTACGCCTCTTTCAGCACCTTTGCCATATAATCAATCATCTCATCCGTCATACCCGGATAAACGCCTACCCAGAATGTGTCGCGCATAATGCGGTCCGTATTGTCAAGAGTTCCGACTACGCGGTATCCGCTGCCGCTCTCCCTCATTTCATTAAAACACGGATGCTTGGTCAGGTTTCCGGCAAAAAGCATTCTCGTCTGTACGCCCTGTCCCTCCACATACTGCACCACTTTGTTTCTGTCCACGCCGTCCCGGCAGGTAATCAGGAAACCAAACCAGCTCGGGTCGGAATTCTCACACGGAACGGGCAGGATATATTTATCTTCCGTTCCTGCGAGTCCTGCTTTCAGGCGGGCAAAATTATGTTTCCTGCGCTCCACAAAGGACGGGAATTTTTCCAGCTGTGCACAGCCCACCGCCGCCTGCATGTCGGTTGCCTTTAAGTTATATCCAAAATGGGAGTAAACGTATTTATGGTCATACCCCAGCGGAAGTTCCCCGTACTGCCTGTCAAACCGGTGGCCGCAGAGATTGTCGCGGCCGGAAGGGCAGACGCAGTCGCGGCCCCAGTCGCGGAAGGAACGGATAATCTTATTCAGAAGGGCATTGTCCGTATATACGGCGCCTCCCTCTCCCATCGTCATATGGTGAGGCGGATAAAAACTGGATGTTCCGATGTCGCCGATTGTTCCCGTAAACTTCGTCACGCCGTCGATTGTGTAGCGGCTGCCCAGGGCGTCACAGTTGTCTTCCACCAGCCACAGGCCGTGTTTATCACAGAATGCCTTCACTGCCCCGAGATCGTACGGATTTCCCAGCGTATGGGCAATCATGACGGCCTTTGTCTTATCGGACAGCGCATCCTCCAGTTTCGTTACATCAATATTATACTGCGGAATCGTCACATCCACAAATACCGGTACTGCGCCGTACTGGATGACGGGCGTCACCGTCGTCGGGAAACCGGCGGCCACGGTGATGACCTCGTCCCCGCGTTTCACCCTGCGCTCTCCCAGCAGCGGGGAAGTCAGGGCCATGAATGCAATCAGGTTGGCGGAAGAACCGGAGTTTACAAGGGAACAGAATCTCACTCCCAGGTAATCGGAAAGTCCCTTTTCAAACTGATCCGTGTACCGGCCGGAAGTCAGCCAGAATTCCAGGGCGCTGTCCACCAGGTTCACCATCTCATGGCTGTCGTAGACACGGGAGGCGTAGGGGATTCTCTGCCCCTCCTCAAAAGGCCCTTTTTTGTTGTGGTATTTATCGCAGTAATCGGCCACCAGTTTCAGGATTTGGCTGCGCGCCTCCTCCTGCCCTGCCGCCGTCATCTTCTCATCAGACATTCTTGTTACCTCCAAATCTGTTTATTTTTAGTTTCTGTCCGTCATTTCCTATCCGTCATTTTCTGCTCATCGTTTCCCGTACACCGCAGGATATTATCGTTCATGCCGTTACGGTTCATCTATCTTCAGAATCGTTTATCTTCCGAATCATTTATCTTCAGAATCATTTATCTTCAGAATCTTCTATCTTCAGAAATTCTTTTATCTGCCGGTCCGTCACCGCAAGCATGTCTTCCCCGACCAGCCAGGCTTTGGACCACTCCACGGTCTTTTCAACGGCCTCTTCCACGTGATATCTGGGCTGCCAGGCGAAAACGCGCCTGATTCTGGAACAGTCCAGTTTCAGGAATCCGGCCTCATGGGGGCCTCCGTCATACTGGTTAATCCAGGTCATCCCGTCTCCCCATTTCTCACAGAACAGATCCGTGAGCCTGCCCGTATCCACGCAGTCGGCGTCATCCGGGCCAACATTATAATTTCCTGCAAGCTCCGGCTCCTCAAACTGTCTCTTCGCCACCGTCATATAGATGAAAAGCGGCTCCAGCACATGCTGGAACGGGCGGATGGAATGGGGGTTGCGCACGATAATCGGTTCTCCCGCCTGCGCCGCCCTGACGCAGTCCGGTATGATACGGTCATTGGCAAAATCGCCTCCTCCGATGACGTTCCCCGCCCTGCAGGTGGAGATGGCGGGACGGCCGTCCTGGAAAAAGGACTGCCGGTAACTGTGCGTCACAAGCTCGGAGCATGATTTGCTGTTGGAGTAGGGATCGTAGCCGTCCAGACGGTCATTCTCCCTGTAGCCGTATTCCCATTCCTTATTCTCATAAACCTTATCCGTAGTCACATTGACGAAGGACCTCACGGACGGGCAAAGGCGGATGCACTCCAGCACGTTTACGGTTCCCATGACGTTCGTCTCATAGGTGTACACCGGTTCCTTATAGGAATCGCGCACGATCGGCTGTGCCGCCAGGTGGAAAACAATCTCCGGCCGTACCCGGTCGAAAACCTCCCTGAGATGTTCCAGATCCCGGATATCCCCCGTCACATGATCCACCGTCTTCCTAATTCCCGCAATCTCAAAGAGGCTCGGGTCGGTTGGCGGTTCAAGCCCATATCCCGTGACCCCGGCTCCGGCGAGAGTCAGCATTCTGACAAACCACGAACCTTTAAATCCGGTATCACCTGTGACGAGAACCTTCTTTCCTTTATAAAAATCGAGTAATTCCATATTTATCACCTCATATAATGGATGCCGCTTTATGATTCACAGCCGCTGCGGGTCAAAACCCGGCGGCGGAATCCTACCAGATTTTCCACGGCGCGTCCCCGTCCTGCCACATCTGTTCAAGCTGCATTCTGTCCCTTTGGGTGTCCATGCATTTCCAGAAACCGTCATGGCGGTAAACCATCAGTTCCCCGTCCTTTGCCAGATTTTCAAGCGGCGCTTTTTCAAACACCGTCTCATCCCCGTCTATATAGTCAAATACGCCCGGCTCCATCACCATGAAACCGCCGTTTACAATCTTGCCGTCGTCGTCGTTCTTCTCGCGGAATTCATGGATTGCTCCGTCGGCATCCACATCCAGGACTCCGAAGCGCTGGCCGATGTTGACGCCGCTGATCGTGGCCGTTTTGCCATGGCTCTTATGGAATTTAAGCAGGGCATCGAGATCCACCGTGGACACTCCGTCCCCGTATGTCAGCATAAATGTCTCGTCACCGATGTATTCGCGCACCCTCTTGATGCGTCCTCCGGTCATGGTGTGCAGGCCCGTATCCACCAGCGTCACCTTCCACGGCTCGGAATAATTATTATGGACTTCCATGCTGTTGTTTGCCAGGTCAAAGGTCACATCGGAGGTGTGGAGGAAGTAATCGGCAAAAAATTCTTTGACCACATACTGCTTGTACCCCAGACAGATGATAAAATCATGATACCCAAACTGGGAATAATATTTCATAATATGCCATAAAATCGGCTGTTCTCCTATTTCCACCATTGGTTTCGGCTTCAGATGGCTCTCCTCGCTGATCCTTGTCCCGAATCCTCCTGCTAATATCACTACTTTCATGGGCGTACCCTCCTTTGTTATATCTAATTTCTGAAAATATTCAGGTTATTTTCTTCCAGAATCCGCATTGCCTTTCTCACCTGCTCCGCATCGTGCTGCAGATACGTCACCAGATCTTCATCGTCTGCCGTCCTGTAGTTTAACCCCAGTTCCCTGGATACCCGCAGGAAATCCTTCCTGTACGGCGCAGAAGCCATCTCTTCTTTCAACGTCCACCCGTTTCCGAAAAGAATCAGGCAGGCCCCAAGGGCGATGATTACGGAAGCAGCGGCGCTTACGCGCTTTACGCGCTCCGCCTTCTCCCCATCGTTCCGGGCAAAACGCTTTAAGTGCATCACGGCGGCAAAGGTCAGTATTATTCCGATGATGCCCATCTGGTACTGCAGGGCATATCTGGACGACATTCCGTAGGTATCCTTTAAAAAGATCCACCGGGCCGATAAAATCAGCAGATGGTTCAGCCCGCCGTTTAATATCATAATAAGCGGAAATGCCGTTTTTTCATAGAGCTTATATTTCCAGTTCAGGTACAGCGCATACAGATAGAGAAAGATGACCGCCGCTCCCACGAGGCAGATAAAGGTATTGCTTCCTAAAAAGCCGCCCCCCTCCGCCAGCTTGATGAACTGGTTCTGTCCCACCACGGCCGAGGCAAATGCCTTCAGGATAAACGTGATGAAAAATACGGGCTCCGCAATAAATTCCGTCACAATATTGCCTTCCGTCACGGCTCCCCTGTGCACATAGACCGCATGGGAGTTGCTCCAGAGATAGAGCGCCAGCGGAATCAGCACCGCGGCGAGATAACCGAGGTAAAGGCGGTTTAACCTGCCCTTTTTTCTATAGTCCGACGCCAGCATGACCAGATAGACCAACGTCAAAAGCGCCGAATAGCTGCCGCAGTAAGGACCTGCCACAAGCAGGGTCAGAATGGGCGGTAGTACCATCAGGGCGATCCGGTCGGCTTTCAGCTCATGCCCTGTCCGGATCGCATGATCCAGAATCACATAATGGCAGATAAAACCGGAAACGGCGAGAAAACACACCCAGCCCGTTCCGTTGGTCAGCATCTCCCATTTATTCAGGCTGAAATAGACAAAAAGGACAAAAAGGAACCAGAAATAAGAGACGCTCTTTTCCCTCCTTGAATAGGCCGCCAGCGCAGCCGCCCCCAGGCCCAGGCTCAGAACTCCGAGCGCCATGTCGAAGAACGTATTGTAACCGAGCAGCTTCACATTGATGATCCTGCCCAGATACGTCACCGGAACCCTGGTGAGAATATCGGGGACAAAGAATTTGGCCGGGTTTCCCACATCGGGAAGATAGGAATTGATCAGCCTGATATAATCGGAAAACGCCACGTTATCCGATGCAAGATGCAGATAGTAAAAGCTGAACAGGACTCCAATCAGGACGGGGATAAACCAGGCCGCACCCTTTTTCGTCGATTTCATTTCCATAGAATTCTCCTTAATATAGCAAACGAGTCTGCCGTTCTTTTGTTACTGTTCCCCCAATGTCATTTAGATAATTTTACGCGTGTATGGTTAGACCGTAACAGTTCCGCCTTTAAATGAGGAATGAGAACGCCGCCGGGACGGTCGGGGTTCGGGATGGTGAGGAGGGAGGGGATGAGTCTTCAGTCCCGGGCTGTAGTTTGTCGCGGGTGGGGAATCCGGGCAGAAAAAGTTCCTGCGGGAAACGCTTGCGCT
>NZ_URHZ01000003.1 GCF_900547735.1 uncultured Clostridium sp.
AGTGCCGATGAACTCCCAGGTTCCCTCCGGAATCTTTTTCTCCCTCCTTCCCCACAGACAGGTTATGGCCGGGACTGAAGACGCGTTTGGGTATCGCCATTCCCAGCCCCGGCCTGCGGCCGCTGATTTGTTCTATTGATTCCGTGGTGTCCTTTCGTTATCACTGTAAAAATAACGTGCTCACATCCAGCGGTTCCTCTATCATGTCGGCTTCCAGCATGAAATCGGCTGTTTTCTGGAATCCTTCTCTGTCTTCGTCGCTGATTTCCATTGAGAAATCGTAGTATTCATACATTTCACGGGCCGCCTCTTCGTCCAGGTCCAGTTCCTGGGCCGCTATTTTAAGGGCCTCGTCCTGGTTTTCTGCGATGAATGCGGCTATTTTCTGCTGGGCCTCCATAAAGCGGTCGATGACATCCCTGTGCTGTTCGTAGAAGTCTGCCCTTACCGCTACGGCAATGATGGCTTTGATAAGGCCCTCGCCGTCGGTTACGAGATTGTATCCCTGCTGATCCGCCTGATAAGCCGCAGCGCCTGCAACCAGAGCCGCGTCGACGCTGCCTCCATCCAGGCCTGCCTTGGCGTCGGGGATGGACATGTTCACATAGTTGATATCGTCAATCGTCAGTCCTCCGGAAGCCAGGTAGGATACGAGAAGTTCATGCAGATTGGTTCCCGCAGGCCCCGCTACCGTCTTTCCCTTCAGGCTCTCCGGCGTGCTTATGTCCTCATCTTTTGAATAGAGACGGAAGGCCTCGGGCGAGCGGCTGTACATGTTGAGAACCTTGATATCGGCCCCGTTTGCGGCAGAGAGTACCACCGAGGTGGCACCCACCGCATAGAGAATCTGTACGTCGCCGGATGCCAGAGCCTGTGTCTGATCCGCGCCGGAATTAATCTCCGCATACTCCACCGTGATTCCCATATCTTTAAAACTGTCGGCAAAAATAGTTTCATGCTTCTCAACGATGGTAGGAATATTGAGAGGGGACGTCACATAGGTGAGCACCAGTTTGTCAAGTCCCGAGTCTGCCTTCGCCGCCTGGCTTTCCTCCGATGAGCTCTGATTTGCCTGTGTGCCGGCCTGTGCCGTTTCCTTTGCGGAGCCGGAATCTGCTTTTGCGCAGCCGGCCAGCCCCATCGCTCCCATGCATACTGCAAGTCCTAATGCCATAAATCGTCTCATAAATCAGTTTCCTCCTGTTTCTTCTGTGTTTAGGTTATTGATTGTGTTTAGGTTATTAATAATTTCTCTTTTCAGGGAAATAAATGAATCGTCTAAAAGGTTCCGTTCCCCTGCCGTTTCAGGGACCGTACACCGGGCCTTTACAAGTCCTTTTTCGATGATTACGATCTCGTCTCCCAGGATCAGGGCCTCATCGATGCTGTGGGTCACAAACAGAATACTGCTCTTCTTATTTTTCTGGACCCGCAGAAGCTCTTTCTGCATCTGTTCCCTGGTAAAGTAGTCAAGGGCCGCAAAGGGCTCGTCCATCATAATGAAGGACGGTTCATATGCGAGAGCCCTGGCAATCGCGGTCCTCTGCTGCATTCCTCCCGATAACTGGGCCGGATATGCCTTTTCAAATCCCGTAAGGCCGACCGAGGCGATGATGTCCGCCGTCTTTTTCCTGTCCTTTTCCTTCTTCGTAAGCCCAAACGTTATATTGTTCTGCACCGTAAGCCAGGGCATGAGCCTGGGTTCCTGAAAGACGAACGCCGTCCTGTGGGATTCCCCGTATCTTATCTCCCCCTGATCCGCCTCCTCCAGACCTCCTGTAAGGCGCAGAAGCGTCGTCTTTCCGCAGCCGCTCCGCCCCAGGATGACGGTAATCTTCTTTTCCGGTATTTTCAGGCTGACGCCGTTCAGGACCCGGACGGCCCTGTCTTCCACCAGATATTGTTTATGTACGTCAATCAGTTCAATTCCAGCCATTGTCACAGGATCCTTTCAAAAATTTACTGATTACAAGGGCAAAAAGCCGATCGGTCACATACCCCACCGCCCCGATCACCAGAATTCCCACAATCACCTTGTCCGTCCTGGACATCTGCTGGGCAAACAGGATCATATGCCCCAGCCCGGTGGAAGCCGCAACCATCTCCGCTCCGATAATGGCCCGCCAGCTATAGCCCAGGCCGACCCGCATGCCGACCAGAATATCGGCCGAAGCATGGGGAAGCACGATCCTCATAAATTTGCGTCCCCGGGAATAACCAAACATATCCCCGACCTCCAGGAGTTTCCTGTCACACCCGGTAAATCCCTTGACAATGCTTAAATACATCGGGAAAAAGGAGGCCAGTACGATAATAACGGTCTTCGTAGTTTCCCCGATTCCGCACCAGAGAATCAAAAGCGGTATCATGCTGAGCGGCGGCACATTGCGGAAAAACTGCACAATATACTCATAATACCTGCCGGAACCCGGCAGCATCGCCCGCACCATCCCAAGTAAAAAAGCCAGCAGAAATGCAATAGAAAAGCCCTTCATAACACGGATAAAACTGATCGCAATGTCCTCCCGCAGTTCCCCGTTTAAAAGCATCTTATAAAAGCTCTGCAATACCCTGGAAGGCGGAGGAAGCACGTAAGAGCTAAGCAGCCCTGTCCTGCACACGGCATCCCAGAGGAGCAGGACCGCTAAAATCCCCGCCGCCGCGGCCAGTGCATTTTTCGCCTTATCTTTCATGCATTTCACTCTCCTCTTGAAATCTCCGTATCCTCTTTTATATGTTCTTTTACATCTTCTTTCACATCTTTTTTTATATCTTCTACATCTTCTCTCATATCTTCTTTTTCACGCACTTTTCTTACCACGCCGTCCCCGTTGTGGCATCCCCTGTCACAATACAACATCTCCACGAGGGCAGTTTCCCCGCCGCCCGGGCGTTCCATATAATTCTCTATGATTTCCTTTCCCGTCAGGCTTTCAACGTTTCCCTCCAAACCGCTGAAAAATCCGAGCGGGATCGGACTTGCCTCCGGCAGCCGTCCTTCGGGCCGTTCTCCCATCTCCTCAAGAAATTCATTCCAAGTTACAAAACGTGTATGTTTAAGCCCCAGGAAATTTCCCATGTCCGCAAGAGAACGGCATGGAGTCGTAATAATCTTTTCTCCATCTCCAAACTCTTCACGGCCGCTGATTTCCCTGGCACAGTGAATCAGGATAGGCTCAATATCCGCCACCTTCACCCCTGTCTCTCCGCCCATTTTCTCCCCCTGCCTCCGCTTGCTCTGCGCTTCCCTTACCAGCCCGCAGGCCATCGGGCAGCGCGCGTCGGCTATCGTTACTTCGCTCACTTCCACAAGCCTTTTATACTTCTCTCTCACAATACTCCCCCAGTCCGTTGCGCACCTCACCCGGACCAGTCCCCTCCGTTCCAGAAAACGTTCCAGCACAGTCTCCTCATACATGCTCTCCGTCACCGGGTTAATCCAAATATACGCCAAACTCATCCTCCTTTCCTCTTCTCTTTCGCGCTCTTTTACTTTCTCCTGCACCGTACTCCGCGCAAAAGTTAGTTCATGCTAACTAACTTGTAAAGCATATCAAAGGACTGTTAAAAAGTCAACAATATATTTTTCTTCCCCTGCAGCCTCCTCCCGCCGCAGTCCCTTAAAAATCTCTCCTTCAAACTTAAGCTTCTCCACACTCTTTCTGGTTCCTGCATTTTCCTGTATTCTCCCATATCAAAATCCACCCCCGTCTGAAACCGACCCTCTGCTTTTATTCCACCATTTCACTCATCTTCCATAATTTCACAGTATCCACCTGCCGCCCCTCTGTGCTATCATAAAGTATTCCTTCCTCAAGTTTTTCTTCCCAGGTATTCCTTCCCCTCACAACACCTCAACCGGGACAGAAAGCTCCCCCCTTCCCCCTTTACTTCCCCCTGAACCTGTGCTAAACTCTATACAGCATTATAAGGGGGACTAATAAATGGATATCAATTATGAATTATATAAGGTTTTTTACCACGTTGCTTCCACTCTCAGCTTTTCGGAAGCCTCAAAGCAGCTCTTCATCTCTCAGTCTGCGGTCAGCCAGTCCATCAAGGTTTTGGAAAAGAAACTGAACCAGACGCTTTTTATCAGAAGCACAAAGCGTGTCCAGCTGACACCCGAGGGTGAGATCCTGTTAAAACATATAGAACCTGCGATGAATCTGATTAAAAAAGGGGAAACCCAGCTTCTGGAAGCAAACACCCTGAACGGCGGACAGCTCCGTATCGGCGCCAGCGACACAATCTGCCGCTATTTTCTGGTACCGTTTTTAAATGAATTTCACAAAATGTATCCAAATATCCATATCAAGGTCACAAACCGCACCTCCATTGAATGCGCCCGTCTCCTTGAAAACGGACAGGTAGATTTCATTATCACCAATTACCCGAACTCCGGTCTGTCCAACACGCAGAATATTCAGGTCATCCATGAATTTTCAGACGTGTTTGTGGCAAATGAGGACTACTTCCCGCTGAAAGACAGAATTATCACGCTGAAAGAGCTTCAGTCCTATCCCATTCTGATGCTGGATCGAAAAAGTACCACCAGTGAATTTCTCCACAGCATGTTCCAGAAGCATCAGCTTGATCTCGTTCCCGAGATAGAGCTCAGCAGCAACGACCTGCTCATCGATCTGGCTAAAATCGGGCTTGGAATTGCCTTTGTTCCCGATTTCTGCATTCCACAGCAGGATGACAATTTCTTTATCTTGAACCTGGAGGAAATCCTCCCCGTACGGCAGCTCGTTGTCGTGCATAATGAGACGCTGCCTATTTCCCAGGCCGCCAGGCAGTTTATCGAACTGCTGGAAGAGCATGCGGACGCAGACAAAGAAAAACCGATTGAGTAATCACTTAACCCAATCGGCTTTTTTCTGACGCACCTCCGCCGCCGGCCTGCTGCTTAGCAGACGCTTTGTGCAGAGCCGGTTTTCCCATTCATTGGCGGGACCAGAATTCCTCCAGTTTTTTTCTGACCGTTCGAAGCGTCACCCTGCTGCAGTCGCTCCATTCCCTGGGAAACAGTTCCCGGTAGTCATTCCTCAGGAACCTGTCGTCCAGAAGCAGGATAATTCCCTTATCGGCTACCGTCCGGATCACGCGGCCCGCCGCCTGCATGACTTTATTCATGCCCGGATACTGATAGGAGAAGGCAAATCCTTCCTGTTCCTCCTCATCAAAATACCCTTTTAATATCTCCTGCTCCGTACATACCATTGGAAGTCCCGTCCCGACAATGACTGCCCCGATCAATCTCTCTTCTTTCAGATCAATTCCTTCGGAAAACAGGCCTCCCATGACACAGCACGCCACCAGGGAATGATCCCGTTCTTTCTCAAATTCCTTTAAAAAATCCTCACGCTCCGAATCGCTCATCCTGCTTCCCTGTACCAGCCACTCAATCCCGTCTTCCATTAGTTTGTCCGATGATGTCGATTGGTCCGGCTCATCCGTCTGTTCCGAAATTAAGACGGCTTCCTGTTCGCCCGCATCCTGTGTCTCCTCCACTTCGGATCCTTTTTCCGTATCAAAAACGGATTGCTCCACCTGGACAAAATCCGCAAAATCCAAGGATTTCCATCCGTTTTCCACCGTTAATCCGGCTTCCGCCATCAATTCATCGTCTCCGTCCGGACGCAGGATCCGTCCGCTGTCCACCAGCTCCAGGACACGGTTCATATATTGGTAGGATGGAAAAAACACGATATAGTTTCCCTTCTTCACTTCCGCCGCCTGGCGGATATAATCCAGTATCTTTTTGTATTCGGCCCGGTTTCTCCTCGTATAGCGGCTCGTCACATCGGTAGCCGCCAGCAGAAGGCGGTTCTCCTGCGGAAACGGCGAATTGACGTAAACCGTATAGTCTTCCTCATCATTGCTTAAAAGCTGTCTGTAATATTTGATGGGAAGGAGGGTTGCCGAGAAAAACACCGTGCTGTTTCCCTGTGCAAGGCATTCTCCGATATGGACGATGGGATTTACACAGAGCAGTTTGATCATAAAGTTCCCGTACTCCGTCAGTTCCGTATAAATACGGTAATGCTCGTCCACCCTCTCATAAATATTGAGGAAGTTTCTCACGCAAAAATAGAAATCCAGCAGCTCCTCCCGCCCGTCATTCCCCTTATAGTCGTCCATAAACTTTTCCAGTACCGAGAACAGGGAGGTCAGCGCCGTCACCAGATGATCCGCATCGGGCAGAATTTGCCAGCCCTCACTGTCGCGTTTCATCTCAAGCAGAATTTTATTGACGCGCTCCAACTGCTTTGTAAGGCCGGCGGACCTCTCCTTCACAAGGCGCTTTGCCGCCAGCACGTCTTCCTTTATCAGAGCGGCGCTGTACATCTCCCGCGCCCTCGGCACCAGGTTATGGGCCTCGTCAATCAGAAAAATATATTCCCCCTTGGCCCCGTCTGCAAAGTAACGTTTGAGCCGCACATCGGGATCAAAAACGTAATTGTAATCACAGATGATGCCGTCCACAAAACTGCTGATATCGAGACAGAATTCAAAGGGGCAGACCTGAAATTTTTCCGCATACCGTAGTATCACGTCTCTCGTTATCCCGAATTCCTTGTGGACGATCTCGTAAACCGCATCATTCACCCTGTCAAAATGGCCTTTTGCATAAGGACAGGCATCCGGGTTGCATTCCGGTTTGTCCAGAAAACAGAGCTTATCCTTGGCCGTTATGGTGACGGAACGGAAATAAAGGCCGCGCTCCCTCAAAATGGCAAAGGCCTCCTCCGCCACCCCTCTCGTGATTGTCTTGGCCGTCAGGTAAAAAAGCTTATCTCCGTGGCCCTCACCAATTGCTTTTAAGCTGGGGAATACGGTGGAAAGCGTCTTTCCAATTCCGGTCGGAGCCTGGATAAAGAGTTTCCGCCTTCTCGCTTCGGTCCTGTACACGCTGACCGCCAGCTCCCTCTGCCCTTCCCTGTAGGGAAACGGAAATTCCAGCTCTTTCAGGGATTCATCGCGGCGTTCCGCATTGTGGTGCAGATATCTGGCCCATTTGACATACTCGTGAATCAGACCCATAAACCATTCCTTCAGTTCCTCCGTGGTCTTAATCACCTGGAACCGTTTGATCTCTTCGGTATCCAGATTACAGTACGTCACCTGTATCGTCAGCTCGTCCAGGTTCTCCTCCGAACCGTAAAAATAGCCGTAACACATGGCCTGGGCCAGATGGATTTCCACCGCCTCTTCCAGCTCTCCAATATCCATGTAAACGCCCTTTATCTCATCGATCGTCGCGCGGTTTCCCTCCCGGATAATGCCGTCGGCTCTTCCTTCTACCAGAATTTCAAAGCCGTCCTCCTCCACGGTGCACTTTAACACCACCTCGGACTGATAACCGGAGCCCATCTTTTTCTGGATCTTCCGGTGGATGCGGCCTCCCGCCAGCATGGCCTCTTTCTGGTCAATTGCGGTCCTTCTGTTATCTATATCGCCGGAGCGCAGGACAAATTCCACCAGGTTCCGCACAGAAACCCGTATCTGTTTCCCTTTCATCTCCATCTGTCCTTCTCCCTCCCGACTGCGTCAATACAAAATCATACCTCTGCGCGGCATGAGCATCCTCGCGGAGCATTTTTGATTCATAGGACGTAATTTCCCGTAAATCAAGAAAAAGAGACTGCAGTCTCCTGCAATCCCTTTTCTCAAATTGTATGCAAAAATCAATTAAGCAGCTGTGACGGCTTTTACCGCCGTCCTATCAAGAAATGCTTCAAAATCTTTATTCTCTCCGTCATATTCTACTGTCAGTACTCTCGTCATATCAAGGCTCATTACGCCCAAAAGAGATTTGGCGTCAATCACGACGCGGTTATAAAATACATCAATATCGAAATCGCATTTCGTTGCAGCTGCTACAAAATTTTTTGCATCTTCTACAGTTCCTAACATAATTCTTCTCTGTTTCATAATCAAAACTCCTTTAACTGGTGCAACTTATTGCTGATTCAATTAATACTTATAGCATCAATCGCGAATTTTGTCAAATTATATTTGATGGAAAATCGTTTTTTTCCTTTGTACATTATTGACAAAACCTTCCATGTTATACAGGAATTTATAACTAATTTCACAATTCTATTCTCTTTTGTAACTTTTGTTCGCGGAAACCGTTGTGAAGATTATTTTTGATAAGGTTTGCAGTTTGCCAAAATTTATAAGATTACATAAAATTTCCAGCTAAACATATGTTCTTATTATAGTCTATTACACAGACAAGCGCAATCCTTTCCGCAGATTTTCCCTTTTCTTTTGATCTGTCTCCGTATTTTTCTGCCGTAAGCCTATGGTATTCCCCTTCCCCACTCCCCGTCCAAAGCACAGGGAGCCTGCGGACATATTACATCCACAGGCTCCCTGTATTTTCCGTTCGGGGCAGCATCATCGTATGATGTCTCCCCTCTTATTTCATTCTTACAATATGCTGACAGTAAATATAAAGATTCTTGATCTTTACCGCCTGCTGTCCTTCCTCCCCCAGAACGATCGGCTGGGTGCCGGACGGGGTGACATACAGCTTAAATGCAATCGCATCCTGGCCGACATGCAGATGTGCCTCGGGTTCATAATTAAATTTCATCTCTTCAAGCCCGAGATAGGCATACATCACCTTCTCCAGCTCAGGATTTCTGAACACCTGGACTACCTCTTCTTCCGCTTCCCCCTTCATCTCAATAATTGCTTTCGCTTCATCAAACTTCAGATTTGTAAAGCGATACTCGCCATCCCCCAAAATATAAGCTAATGTACCATTGTCAAGCAATAATAAAGGATCTGATTTCTCCATAAGTCTACCTCCTCTGCCCTGTATGTAACAAGTTGTATCTAACTATAATATAGAGATTACCAGATATTGTCAAATCACTGTCAAGAACGTGTCAATATCAGCTTTTTTATCTTCTTTTCCATCCGAAGCTGCGTCAGAAACACCCCGACCGCCCCTGAAACGGTGCTGAGCACATTAATCTGCTCCCGGGTCCAAATGCGTTTTTCCCAGCACTGGTCAAAACCGATGAAACCGCTCCTTTTCTTTCTGTCCTTTAAAAGACATTGCAGCATGGAAATGATTTCCTGTGATGCAAGCACATCCTTTGTCCTGCCGGTGAGACCGTTGATGTCGCGGCAGTAGAAAATTCCGTTCTCATCGAACAGTTCATCATACCGGTTGCCATCCGTATATTCCGTGTCCTGAAGGAAATCCTTCTGCGGCTTCACCCCTTCATTGCACCATTCAAATGTATTGGAACAGGTCGCGCCGTCCTCAGAATCTTCAAATATATAAACGCGGCTGACCCCAAACTGCCTGCCCACAATCTCCAGAACCTGTGATATGGCTTTAGAAATGTCTTCCTCCTGCTGCAGCACGGTAAATACATACTCGCCCAGCGTCTGGTTCCTGTAATCTTCCTGCCCCCTTGACTCTGCCGGAAGCTGGGCGGCGCTGCGTCTGATGCTGTTCTCCGCCTGCAGGATCGAATGATAAAATGAACACTGGTTTTTGCCCTTTTCCTTCGCCTTATACAGCGCCAAATCGGCATTTTTATAAAGCGTCTGGTAATCACAGCCATCCAGAGGCGCAAAGGCCGCTCCGGCGCTGCAGGATAGCATGTAGCCGTCGCGCTCAAGGAACTCTTCCATCCGCTCCCGGATCTGCTCAAATTTATCCAATATCACATCCTGGGAACGCGCTCCCGGCATAATCACCACGAACTCATCCCCGCCAATCCGCCCGATAATATCTCCCGAACGGAAGGTACGCTTCAGCAGCAGGGCAATATCGGAGAGCAGAACGTCTCCGCTCAAATGACCATAAACATCATTAATATATTTAAAATTATCCAAATCGATAATGACAAATGCACAGGGATAATCTGCGGTGGCTTTCTCAATATATTTGCCTCCGAGTTCCGCCGTCGCCGCCTTGTTATAAAGGCCGGTCAGCGCATCATGAAGCGCCTTCTCCACCAGCATATCCACATTTCTCTTCTCTTTGTCTATATCCGAGATGACGCCGATTGCCTTTTTTCTGCCGGCCTGTCTGGTCTCCTGCAGGGCAATCTTAATTCTGCACCAAAGATAGGCCCCATCATTCTTCGCGATCCGGATTTCTATCTCCCTGACCGCCACATCCCTTCTCATATCACGGACCGCATTCATCAGAATCGGCAGATCGTCGGGATGGACATGGCTGACGGCAGCCATCGAGCTGACATTCTCTGAAATCGGGTAATAACCGAATTTCTTCACCCAGTTGTCGGAAAAGGAAATAGAATCGTCGGCCATGTTCCACTCAAAAATTATATCATTGGTCTGTTCCATGATGATCCGATGTCTTTCCAGGCTCAGCCGAAGCTCCTCCAGGACCTTACGGTTTTCGGTGATATCGGTCAGAATGCAGTAAAATACTTCCTTTCCTTCCCGCTCCACCAACTGGCCGTGATCTAAGACCGCCATCAGGCTGCCGTCCCGGCAGATGACCCGGTACTCTATCTTCTTTGTCTTCCCCCTGGCAAGCTGTTCACAGACGGATTTCCATGTCGCTTCCAGATCATCGGGATAAATCAGACGCTTGAACTGATTTTTAAATTCCTGCTCCATCTCTTCCCTGGTATATCCAAACATATCAAGAAAGCCACGGCTGTACTGCAGCAAATCCAGATTCTCATTAAATTCGCAGCACATAACGCCGCCCGGCACATTTTCCATCAGTGCATTCAGGTTTTCGTTCTGTTCTCTCAGTAAAATCGCCTGCTCGTCCAGAAGACGTATCAAACTTCCCGTGTTATTCTCCTGCACCGTTCTCGGGAAAAATTCATTTTCCTTCTGGTTATCGCTGCCGGCAGACATATGTATCTGCAGGATCCTGAGCTCTCCGTCCTCTTCCCGGCACAGCAGGGTCATACGGATTCTCTGGCTCTCAAAAATCTCTTCTCTTCCCGTCTCCTGCACCACCAGCACGCCAAATATTGAGGCCGTATGCCCGTCCAGGATTCTCACATCATACTCTTCTTCCACAATGGCAAATGAGCCTGGAAACAACCGGTATTCCTGTTCCAGAAATTCTCCCGCGTTTCCGATTCCGCGTCCAATCTCCTGTTCTCCGGTCCCTATCCATTCCACATCTTCATCCATGCAGGATAAAACCTTCTGCACATCACGCTCCACCAGGTAGGCTCTCTGAAGCCGGCAGACAAATTCTTTTGCTTTCGTCTCAAGTAATATGTCCATGCCCCCCTTTCCCCCATTGTTTCTGTTATAACAAGCATACTGGAAAATTGGGGGCGTGTCAAGAAAGCAATGAGGGGGAAAATCGCATCATTTAGAAACAAGTTACCGTTCACGCTGCGCCCTGTAACACGCTGCGCAATATACCAGATTAGTAATCTCTTTCTCTTCCACAATTTTTACATTTCTGAGTAATAAATCCCTTAAAATCTCCTCCACAATATTGGCATAATGAATTTCTTTTCCATCTCATGATTTGTTCGTTTTGACTATACAAAAAATTCTTGACACCCAGCGCATCAGAGAATATTTTTATAAAATCATCAAAATCCACTTTTTTATCGTCTACATAAACTTCTTCAATAAAAGCATCAGGCGAAGGATGGGATAAAGAATATAAATAATCGTCAAATAATTTTAATCCATATCTTTCAGCACCTAGTCTGGTCACATATAAACGCTTGGCGCTTAAAAACACTACATCTTCAGGTACAATTTTATCAGGTATATGTAATTCATCTACGCGCGGTATAAATGCCCACTGACTGATACTCTCTAAATTTTTTGACAAAACTATTTTTTGTAGTCTGGTACAGCCGTAAAATGCATAACTACCAATTTTAACTACACTGTCGGGCATTATCACACTTTCAATCATAGTATTTAAAAATGCATAATTTTCCCTGTGTTGACTCCCCCACTGATCCCCATACTTATCCCCTATACTTGTTACTCCGTCAGGAATTATGACATTAACGGCACTTCCAAGATATTTAGTCAAAACGCCCGCTATAATTTCAAAATCATCATTTGATTTTTGAACGAAAACATTTTGAGCTGTAATATTATTCGTTATATTATATGTATTATTAAAGTTTTGAATGGCCTTTTCTACAATAAAAGGAGTATTACAATATGGACAGACCATAGCATCATTTTCTTTGTTAACCGATAAAGTTGCTCCACATTTTGTACAAATACCCGGTATCAATTTCATAACGTCCCTCCACATTGTCATTTTTACGTAAATTAATTATACCATACCCAAACAAAACAAAAAAGCTCAGATTCCCTTCTAAAATCAAAGGTTTCTGAGCTTTTCTTAATTCCTTAATCATTAGCAGGGGAAGAGGGATTCGAACCCCCATTAACGGTTTTGGAGACCGTTGCTCTGCCATTGAACTATTCCCCTAAAATTGCCTGCGCAAGTATAATACCACAGGACAGGCAGTATGTCAATCGGTTTTTCTAAAGTTGTCGAAAATTGTTTTAATTAAATAAATTGTTTTAATTATTCCTTTCAGAATAACAATATCCCCATTTTCTCATCTTCATAACGGGCCTAAATCAGGTTAATCGCTTCCCTCACATTGCTGACTCCGGCAAGCTCGATATCTTTCCTCTTTTTCAGTTTATCCAGGCTCACCTGCGGCATGATGCAGCGTGTAAAGCCAAGTTTTACCGCCTCATTCACCCTCTGTTCCGACATGGACACGGCCCTCACTTCACCCGAGAGGCCGACCTCCCCGAATATCACCGTCTTTTCATCCACCGGCCGGTCTTTGTAGCTCGAAATGAGCGCCATCACGATAGCCAGGTCAAGAGCCGGTTCATTCATTTTCATTCCTCCGGCGATATTGACATAGGCGTCGAACTGGGACAGCTCATACCGGCACCGTTTTTCCAGCACTGCCATCAGGAGATTAACGCGGTTGTAGTCCGTACCGGCCGCTGTTCTTCTGGGCATTCCGAAATTCGTCTTTGTCACAAGGGCCTGGACCTCCAGCATAATCGGTCTTGTTCCCTCCAGGGAACAGGCCGCCACCGCGCCCGACGCGCCGGCGGGGCGTCCGTCCAGCATGAATTCCGAAGGATTCTTCACCTCGGCAAGTCCTTCCTCCCTCATCTCAAATACGCCTATCTCATTGGTGGAGCCGAAACGGTTCTTAATCCCTCTCAGAATGCGGTAGGAGGCATGACGGTCCCCCTCAAAATAAAGCACCGTATCCACCATATGTTCCAGCACTCTCGGACCGGCCACCACGCCCTCCTTGGTCACATGTCCAATAATAAAGACCATAACGCCCAGGCCCTTTGCAATCTGCATCAGAATATTGGTACACTCCCGCACCTGGCTCACGCTGCCCGGAGCGGAGGTTACCTCCTCCATATACATCGTCTGTATCGAATCGATGACAACGGCATCGGGCATGGTTCTCTTAATCACTTCCTCAATTGTGCCCAGATTTGTCTCACAGAGAAATGAAAGAGGCCCGTCCACAGTTCCAATCCGGTTAGCCCGGAGCTTGATCTGCTTTAATGACTCCTCACCCGAAATATAGAGAACTTTCTGCTTCTGCCCTGCCAGATTTCTGCAAACCTGTAAAAGCAGCGTGGACTTTCCAATACCCGGATCGCCGCCCACCAGGACTAGGGAACCCCTCACGATTCCGGAACCGAGCACGCGGTCCAGCTCCTCAAATCCTGTTCTGATTCTGTCTTCCTCATCCAGCACAATCTCCGCCAACGTCACCGGCCTGGCGTCCGAGGACGCCCGCCTGGTTCCTGACGTTCCGCCCTTTCCCACTGTCTTTACCTGGGAAACGGGCTCCTCCACCATCGTATTCCACGCCTTGCAGGCCGGACACTGTCCGGTCCACTTCGCCGACTCAAAACCGCACTCACTGCAAAAAAACATGCTTGTCTTCGCTTTCGCCATTCAATTCTCCCTTTTAGTCTTAAACCGTTATCAAAAGAATGGAGGCCGATCCGCCGATCGCCTCCATTCTGTTAAATCAGTTATCTCTATCTTCCTGCAATCTTAATCTCTGTCGTTACGCCTTCGTTCAGTTCCACGCTTAAAACAAGTTTTCCGCTTACGTTAGTCGTCATACCGCCGACTGCAACACCGTCGATAAATACTTCATATTCGTGTTCGTCTTCCAGCTGTACCGTAATCTGTGCATCCTGGTTTCCCTCCACGGTGAAGGTTATCTCGGAATCATCAACTGCAAAATGGTTCACTGCCGTTCCCGGTACGGATTCATAAACGAACATTCCGTTCCTCTCCAGTTTTGTTATCTCATGAAAAGTTTTAACTTTATATAAGTCCCCTTTGTATTCAAAATCCTGCAATTTGGACTTTGCAGCTAATTCATAATTGCCAAAACTGATTGTACCGTCATCCTCGATGCGGATTAACTCGTTAACTACTGGCATAAATCTATCCTCCTGGTATTCTTCTGTGTGTTTCTTCCTGTAAACTCATTCTATCACAGTTTCTTTTACTTGACCAGTATTTTATTCTCTTTCAGAGCCTCTTTGAGCGTGAACTCCAGCCCCTCTTTTCCTTTGGTCACAAGTACTTCATCGTCCTTTTTAATGCGGCCTTCCAGCAGTTCTTCTGACAGCTTATCCTCTATCTGGTTCTGGATTGTCCGACGGAGCGGCCTGGCTCCGTACTTCTCATCGTAGCCTTTCTCGGCCAGATATTCTACGGCTCCGTCATCCACATTCAGGTTCATGCCAATCTGTGCCTTAGTCCGTTTGATAATCGTTTTCAGCATAATACCAGCAATCTCTTTGATATTTTCACGGTTCAGCGGATGGAACACCATAATCTCGTCGATACGGTTTAAGAACTCCGGTTTAAACATTTTTTTAACCTCGTCCATAACCCGGTTTTTCATAAATTCATAGTCCGTTTTCGCATCCGAATCGGACGAGAATCCAAGGCGCTTCGGTGAAATAATATTCTCCGCTCCCGCATTGGAGGTCATGATGAGAACCGTATTCTTAAAGTCAATCTTTCTGCCCTGGGCATCGGTGATATGGCCGTCGTCCAGAATCTGGAGCAGAATATTAAAGACGTCCGGATGCGCTTTCTCGATCTCGTCGAACAGGATGACGGTATACGGATTGCGGCGCACCTTCTCACTGAGCTGTCCGCCCTCCTCATATCCCACATATCCCGGCGGTGAGCCAATCATCTTGGATACACTGTGTTTCTCCATATATTCGGACATGTCAACCCGGATCATCGCATTCTCCGTACCGAACATGGCCTCGGAGAGCGCCTTGGAAAGCTCCGTCTTGCCGACACCGGTAGGTCCAAGGAACAGGAAGGAGCCAATCGGCCGTTTCGGATCCTTAAGGCCCACGCGGCCTCTCCGGATGGCTCTTGAGACGGCCGTCACCGCCTCCTCCTGGCCCACTACCCTCTCATGGAGAATTGATTCCAGTTTCAGAAGGCGCTCAGATTCCTCCTCGGCCAGCTTGCGCACCGGAATACGGGTCCAGTCGGATACAATATCCGCTATCTCATTCTCCCCGACAATCAGCTTTCTGGAATTCTTCTCCTTCTGCCACTTATCGCGGATTTTATCTATCTTTTCATGCTTCTTTACCTGTTTTTTCTTGATCTCTCCGGCTTTTTCGTACGCCTCCGCCTTGATCGCCTCTTCTTTCTGGCGTTCCAGCTTTTTGATCTCCTCCTCCAGAACCTTAATCTCCTCCGGCTCCGTATACACGGTCAGACGCAGCTTGGAAGACGCCTCGTCAATCAGGTCAATCGCCTTATCGGGAAGAAAACGGTCGTTGATATAGCGGGCCGACAGCTTGACAGCGGCCTCCAGGGCCTCATCCGTGATTGTCACCTTATGGTGCTCCTCGTACCGGCTTCTGAGTCCTCTCAGAATCGCGACGGAATCTTCCTCCGTCGGTTCTTCCACCATAACCGGCTGGAAACGGCGTTCCAGAGCGGCATCTTTCTCAATATATTTGCGGTATTCCTCCACCGTCGTTGCGCCGATCAACTGGATTTCTCCTCTTGCAAGGGACGGTTTCAGGATATTGGATGCGTC
Organism: uncultured Clostridium sp.; assembly: GCF_900547735.1. Classification (GTDB taxonomy): domain Bacteria; phylum Bacillota; class Clostridia; order Lachnospirales; family Lachnospiraceae; genus Otoolea. Next base: position 16,119 of record NZ_URHZ01000003.1, read on the forward strand.
AATCGCCCCCTCCGCACCTCCGGCGCCGATGATTGTATGGATTTCATCGATAAACAGCAGCACATCTCCGTCGTCTTTGACTTCGGAGAGAACCTTCTTGATGCGCTCCTCGAATTCACCCCTGTATTTGGAACCTGCCACCATGCCGGAAAGATCCAGGCTGACAACTCGCTTTTTCGCAATTGTCTCCGGAACATTGCCGGAGATAATGAGCTGCGCCAGTCCTTCCACAACCGCGGTTTTTCCGACTCCCGGCTCACCGATCAGACAGGGGTTGTTCTTCCCTCTTCTGCTCAGGATCTGGATGACTCTTTTCATCTCAATTTCGCGCCCTATCACCGGGTCCAGCTTTCCCTCTTTCGCGAGTTCGGTCAGATCGCGGCTGAAACTGTCCAGATTCGGCGTGTTGCCCTTCTCTTTCCTCAGGCGGCCCGCCGCTTCCTCACGGCCCGCGGGAGCGTCGTCCCCCATGGCCGCCATTAAATCAATATACAGCTTCTGGATATTGACATTCATCGTGTTGAGAAGGCGCGATGCCGTGCACTTCCCCTCTTTAATCATCGCAATGAGTATATGCTCCGTCCCAATCAGAGGCGCTTTAAAAAATACGGCCTCCTCATAGCTGGCCTGAAGTACGGCCCTGGCTCCCGGCGTATATTCCGCCTGTTCCGCAATTCTGGTGGGCGCCGCCGGTGATATCAGGCGTTCCATCAGCTCCAGCACTTTTTCTTCCGTTACATCATATCGTCCGAGGATGGCGGCAGCCACGCCGCTTCCCTCCTTAATCAGCCCCAGAAGGAGATGTTCTGTTCCCACGTACCCGTGTTCCAGCTCCTCCGCGGTGTCCACGGCCAGGCGGATTGCCTCCCTGGCCTTCTGTGTAAAACGATCTATCATAAATTGATCCTCCTGCAAATTACCCTGTTTGGTTTACTTTATGCTTAGTTTATTTCAGTTCCGGAAGGTGCTCCCTGATATATCTTCCCCTCGCCACTTCCAGTTCATCCTTGCCGAGCGGCTGCCTGGAATACTTCTGAAGGTTCGCCGGCTGGATGCCTATCATGATATTGTAAATGCTGACAAATTCCTTTGTCTCCACGAGGCCGTCCGCAATGCCCGCCCGTAAATGGGAGAGAAACGTCATCGCCTCTTTCATTGAAAGCTTTCTCGCGTATTTCAGAACACCGTATGATTTGTACACCTCATCCTCACGGAGCAGCCGGTGTTTTGCGAGGGATGCCTCCCTCACCTCCCGCTCCTGGCCGGAAAGCTGGACGGCCACATTGCTCACCAGTTCCATAATTTCCTGCTCATTCACTCCCAGAGTTTTCTGGTTATATATCTCATAGAGATCGCCGCTGTTCTCCGAACCTCGTCCGTAAACTCCCCTCACCGTCGTTCCGAACCGGCTCATATCCCCCAGAAGCTCCTGAAACCGCTTGCTTGTTGAAAGGGACGGCAGGTGTACAACAACGGACGCCTTCATTCCCGTTCCCACATTAGTAGGATAGGATGTCAGATAGCCGTACTTGCTGCTGAATGCATAAGGGAACTTTTCGTTGATATAGTCATCCAGCCGGTCGGCCTCCTCATAGCATTCTTTCAGTCTCAGTCCCGGCGCAAGCACCTGCAGGCGGATGTGATCATCGCCGTTTAATACCAGGCTCACCGCCTCATCCTCCGAATAAACAATGCTGCCCGGAGTCGTTTTCTCCATCAGTGTTTTATTGAGCAGGCGGCGCTCCCGCAGTTCCATGCGGTCCAGCTCCTCCATCTTTTCCAGTGTCCTGCACTCATACCTGCGGCCGTCCGTCTCCTTCAGATTCTTCAGTTCCTGGGTCATCAGGCCTACCATATATCTGGCTTCATCCTCCTCAAGCCTGGAGGGGAACTTGTATTCTTCCCAGTTTCTTGAAAGACGAATCCGGCTGGATACGATATTGGACGGATCATTTTTCACTTTTTCAAACCATCTCGTCATTCTTTTCTTTCTCCTCTTTTAAGGCTTTTATTTTATCCCGGCACACGGCCGCTTCCTCGTAATCTTCATTCCTGATTGCTGCCTGCAAATGTCTCTCCAGTTGTTTTATCTGCTCATCCGCAGAGAACTCCATCACGCCACCGCTAGTGACCTCTGCCGACGTCTTCCCCATCCGGCGTATCTTCGGCTGTTTGCCGGTGTGGCTTGCACTCTCCTGGAGCTTCTTAATCTTCTCTCCAATCAGCAGATCAAACACATGGTAACAGTCCGCACAGCCGAAACGGCTGTTTTCCACGAATTCCTCGTATGTGGTCCCACATGTGGGACAGGCCACCTCATCCATCTTCTGCTGTCTGGCCGCGGAAGACTGCAGTCCCAAAAGACTCGACAGAAGCTTGCCAAGGGGGAATTCCCCCTCAATAATTGCGGAATAAGGCCCAAAGTCCATTTCCTGCGCACATTGGGAGCAGAGGTTATGCTCTGTCTTTACCCCATTGATTACTTCTGTGTATTTAATATTTGCTTCGCGAATTCTGCATTTCTCACATAACATTATCTAACCCTCCATTAAAGGATACCCGGTTTTATCCGGAAAAAGCGTCAAAAATAGAATCTACCAGCCGGTGTACTTCTTCGCGGCTCACATTCTTGCAGGCTCCCCTGGCAAGAATGACGCTTAAGTCGCGTTCCAGTTCCTGTATCGCCCTGATCTTATCTGCATCCAGAGAGATAACGGCGCCCCTGCGGCGGTCCAGTTTGACAAAGCCTTCCTGTTTTAATACAGAATATGCTTTGTTTACCGTATGCATGTTAATCCCTATATCATCGGCCAGTTGGCGCACCGATGGGAGCGTCTCTCCCTCGCGGAGCCGCTCCGTCGCTATTCCTATAATAATCTGGTTCCTAAGCTGAATATAAATCGCTTCATCGCTGTTAAAGTCGATCTCTACAATCATAATCCACCATCTTTCGTCATTTTGTTATAGCGATTATATAACAAAGTGAACATGAAGTCAACCTGCAAGTGGAATACGCAAAATTTCAACTTCCAGGGAAAATATACAGGCGGACCGGACATGCACACTGCAGTTCTCCCTGCTTTCGTGCATGTCCGGTCCGTATGCCGGTGTTAAGGAAATCTCAGCGAGACTTCCACCGTATCATTTAGTTCAAATCAAGAAATTCAAAATCGTCGTCATCGCGCGGAGCGGGTTTTCTGGTTCTTTCCCCGGTTCTGGCGGCGCGGGCGCGCCTCTCGTCTTCCTGGCGTTCCCTCTCTAATCGTTCCCTGGTTCTTCTGGCCCGCTCGGCGCGTTCCATCTCCCTCTGGCGGATGGCCTCTTCCATTCCCGTATCCTGGCTTCTGACGGGCTTTGCCGCATATCGCTGCTCGGGATAACCCTGGGCGCTCCGACCGGATTCCTGACTTCTTCTTTCCGGATAACCCTGGGTGCTCCGGCCCGGCTCCGGATTTCTTCTCTCAGGATAGCCCTGGGCGCCTCGCCCCGGCTCCGGATTTCTTCTCTCAGGATAGCCCTGGGCGCCTCGGCCCGGCTCCGGATTTCTTCTCTCGGGATAGCCCTGGGCGCCTCGGCCCGGCTCCGGACTTCGTCTTTCAGGATAGCCCTGGGCGCTTCGGCCCGGCTCTGGATTTCTTCTTTCAGGATAGCCCTGGGCGCTTCGGCCCGGCTCCGGATTTCTTCTCTCAGGATAGCCCTGGGCGCTTCGGCCCGGCTCTGGATTTCTTCTTTCAGGATAGCCCTGGGTGCTTCGGCCTGGTTCCGGGTTTCTTCTCTCAGGATAGTTCTGAGCGTTCCGGCCTGATTCCGGATTTCTTCTTTCAGGGTAACCCTGGGTGCTCCGCCCTGATTCCGGATTTCTCCCCGCCGGATTTCTCCCCGCCGGATTTACCTGCTCCGGACGTCTCTGGGATGTGCGGTTCTGCTCGGAACTTCTCGGTTCCGGGCGTCTCTGAGCCGGATAGCCCGGTTCTGCCGTTCCCGCCATTCTGCGCACTGCAGCATCCTGATATCCCGCATTCTGGCCATATTTCGCCGCCCTTGCAGGCTCCTGTCCTCTTCTTTGCTCTGCCTGAAGACGTTCGTCTCCGGCAAGGCGTCTTCTCTGTTCCATGCCGTCCTCGGCAATTCTGCCCGTCCTGGCTGCCTGTCCCTGTCTCTTCCTGTCTTCCTCTTCCTGCATCGCCCTGCGCTTTACCGGTGTCGGCGCTTCATCGCGCTCCGATCTTCCCGCATGTTCTCTCCTGCGCATCAGCAGGTTAATCACCATAAAGAAAAGAATCAGGCAGACTACAATCAGAACCACAATAACAATAAATCTGAGATCGTAATCCTTGCAGAGTGCATTATAATCATCCAGAAGCTTTGTAACCTGTGCTTCGTCAAACTGACTCTCCAGTGCAGGGTCTTCAAAGTAACGCTGGAATGTTTTTTCTGCTATATCGTAACGGTAAAGTCCCTTTTCACCGCTCTCATTCATACCGTAAATAACACAGTACTTTTGTTCCTCATCGGTCTTCCATACCCATCCCTTGACTTTTGCGTCTCCATTCAACTGGATGGCGGTCTGGGCAAATCCTTCCGGAACTTCGATGGTATCATCAATCGGCAGGACCACGATTGCCCTTGCCACACTGTCGATCGTCACATAAGGCGACAATGCCCCCGATTCCGGCACATAGATATAGAATGAACCGTTTCCGTCGCTTCCCTGGAGATAAATCAGGGTAAGTCCGTTGCCTGTCCCTGCCATAATCTCCGTACCGTTATAAGTGCAGGTAGACTGGGTATATCCCGCCGGAAGAGCCGCAGGGTCAAACGACGACGCCACGCTGTATTCCACTCCGTCAATATCGGCCTTCAGTTCACCGACCACAGCACTGCCCGTAACCATGGCCTCTCCGGCCTCCGTGGCCGGTACTTCCGAAGATTCAGATTTATTGACTGTAATCGTATAGGATTTTACAGTCTGGCCGTCCTCCGCGGTAACTTTACATACCACGGTGTTGGCTCCCGTCTTGAGGCCGGAACCTCCGGTGACCTTTGTTTTTGCCTTGGCATCCTTGGCATCGGCGCTGACTGCGATTTTATCCACATCGCCGCCGACATTTACCGTATAGGACATTACGTCCGGTGAAAAAGCCGGTGACAGCTGTCCCGGCGATACTTTCAGTGAGGCAAGGGCCGCTTCGCTGGAATACGTCGCAGGAGCCTTGACTTTTACCGCCGATGAACCCACCTTTGTAACATTGACGGCCTGGGTATCCGCATCGTAAACCTCATGGCTTGCTACGGATATCGACGTGTCGCCCGCCTGTACCGCCTTGAATTTAAGCGTATAGGCAAATTCCTTTGTCGTATTGGAATCCATCGTTCCCACAAGGCGCACGGAACCGGCGCCTCCATTGGCATTATTCCCGCTGACAAACTCAATATGCGACTGATCATAAGATAAAACCAGATCGGAAGCCCCGAGGTTTCCGTCTGTGGCCGTAACCTTGACCGTCACATTAAATTCCTGTCCCACCGTCGTACTCGGATCGGAAAATGATATCTTTGCGCTGGCTGCAAAAGCCTCAAAGCCTCCAAACGGCATGGCCAGACAAAGGGCACATGCAGCAATCAGGCTGGTAACTATATTTCTTACTCTTCTGTTCATAATCTCTCCCACCTAGTTCAGTTTCTGACTCCCCAGAATATCCTTCTGCATTGCCAGGATATCCATGATGTCGACTTTCCCGTTGCCATTGACATCGGTGGCCTTCTCAAACGAGCCCGTAAGGGTTTCAAGCCCGAGGATATGCCTCTGTGCTTTCAGCACATCCAGAATATTTAATTTACCGTCACCGTTATTATCCCCCTTCACGATCACTTCATAGCGGACCGTGGGAGAACCGTCGGAACCGAAAGCCTGGACAAGGTTGCCCGTGCCCACGCCTCCGGTGACTTCTCCGCCCGATGAGTTATAAACCTTTACAATACTTCCCGCTCCCGCCGCGGTCAGGGATGCTGCAAGCTGTGCCGCAGTTACGCCGGCGCTGACGGTCTGTGTTCCGCCGCTTCCCGTGCCTGAAGAACCGCTCCCGCCGGGCGTAGAGCCGGGTGTTGTTCCTGACGTTGGGCCGGATGTTGAGCCCGGTGTTCCTGAGCTTCCCCCGGGACCCACCAGATTGGAGGGATCCGACGAGGTGCCGAAGCCGGATACATTGCTGCCCGGAGCCATCGGCCCATTCGTATTGCCCGACTCTATCCCGGAACCGGAGCCGTCCGGAGCAATAATCTGTACATCCGATCCGCCTCCCGAATTGCCGGAAGAACTGCCGCCCGGACTACTTACCGTACCGCCTCCCGGGCCTGTTCCAGGTCCGCCCCCGGGGCCGGAACCCGAACTGCCTCCCGAACCGGAGTTCACTCCGCTGCCGATAGAATTAGAATAGGTCGGACCATTGTCCTGACGCACAACATGAATCACATAATTTCTGATGCTTCCGTTCTGTGCCTTGACAGCCACGGTAATATCATTGTTGCCGCTCTGCAGATTAATATTTCCCGTTCCGCTGACGGTTGATTTGGAATCGATCACGGAAGCCGCCACCGTCACACTGCTGACGGAATGGTCCACAATCAGATCATAGGATTCCGTATCCCTGTTAAAAGTAGGGGTAAGGGCAAATCCGTCCACTCCAAGGCCGGACAGCTTATTGTTCGGGCTGCCGTCAATCGTTGGCTTTACACATGCCGTAGCCGGCATATTCTTATAAACCGGAATGGAGAACTCCAGAGCCGTTGTCTTGAGCGCACTGATTTTAGCCAGGGTGAGCCCCTCCGCCGCCGCTGCGAGGACGTTGGTCATATACTGGTGTTTATAGAGGTTGTCCCCCTGTACGTTGAATTTTTTCAGATAAAGAGTATCCTGTCCGCGTTTTACATAATTATTTCCATAGTAAATAGATCCGCCGAGTATGGACTTTTCCACGCTGTTCCATGGACGTTCATAGCTGCCGGACTGTGATGCCCACCAGAGTCCTCTCTCGACTGCTCCCATGGAGCCGGACTGATAGGCTTCAATGTTAAAAAAGTTATAATATCCCTGATATCCTGAAACGGTACCCGATATACTGCGGCCGGTTCCCTGGCTGCCCTGCTCCTGGATAATCATCGAGGCCAGGATATAAGGATTTACGCCCGACTGGGCTGCCGCATTCATGATAATATCAATATAGGAACTGCTGCCCGACACCGGAGCCGTACCGCCGGAATTACCGGAATTACTGCCGGAATCGGAAAATCCCGAGTTTCCGCCCATTCCCGGTCCGTAAGCCGTCATAACACGGTCCACCTGATGGTCGCTGATCGAGGCAAGCGGTGAAATCGGAGAAACAACCTGACCGTTATCCCCTGAACCGGAACTGCCTCCCGGGCCGGAACCCGACTCCGAGCCGGGGCCTGAACCAGGTCCTGAGCCGGGACCGCCCCCGGAACTGCCGGAGCCGGAGGAATCCCCGGAAGAACTTCCTCCGGACGGCGCCGTGCCTCCTCCTGCGCTGCCTGCGAGGAAAGTACCGGCCACCATGCTTTCCAGTCCTTCTCTCGTATGGATAGAGCTGTCATAGGACTGCTTCATGAACTGGAAAATATATTTTTCATTTAAAAAATTTCTCGGATCCATATAGTAGCGGATGATATCCTCCGACGCCTGGACCCAGGAATTGCCGTCAAAACCTGGCCATGAACCGGTATCCCAGTCATAGGCTCCCGTTGCGGTCGATTTCCAGGAAGAAATATTCTCTCTTCCCACCAGGTTTCTTCCGATTACGCTCTCGTTCTCTACCGCGGTATTCCAGTCCAGGTTGGTCTGAAGGGCCGTAAACGTCCATTTGGGATACATGGCGTGAAGTTCACGCAGTCCCGGCTTGTAGCTTTCCGGAAATCCCTGGCTGTTCATATAGCTCTCAAAGTCACCGTCGGATGTAATTACCGTTGGAAATTTTATGTAGTCACTGGATGCATATCCGACTGTCTCGGCTCCGCCGCCTCCGCTGAACCGTATCTGATACCACAGTTTCCCGTCTGTCCCGGTCTGCTCACCGATTACGGTAACCGCCGCCCCATGAGACAGTTTGGCCACTGCCTGATAGGAAGTGCCCGGTCCGCTTCGCACATTCAGATTCGTCGCATTGACCGAGGCAGTCCGCTCACTTGCCATGCTGACCATACCGGATAATCCCGTATGTCCCGCCTGCCATGGGCTGAAGGCCATAATACAGCCAAGCAGCAGAGCAACCACCCTCTTATATCCCTTTTTTTTCATTCGTGTCTCTCCCCGTAATGCCTGAAACGGCATTTTCCTCTATATTTTCAAAACCTGCGAATTCTTTTCAATCCCTTCCGGGTCAAAAAAGCGATTTGCCTGATTAGGCATTATGTACATTATAATGAAAACTACCATTATATGTCAACCTCATGAACAAAAGTTCACAGAATATCCAGTAATTTACAGGAATTGTAAGATTTTCTTAACAAATTCTGCCTAACAGGATTGTGATGAGCATCAGAAGGATTAACACGGCCTGTCTTACCGTATCCTTCCTGCACCACTTAAGCACTCTGACTGTCATATCCTCCTCCGTCTCCGGATCTGTTTTGGTATTTTTGCAAAACAGTCCCATTATCTATAGTATTATATGCAGACAAGGGGGAGATGTTGACAGAAATTTTGAAAAAGTTGAGCGCGGACGGGAAGGGGAGGGGTGGAATAAGGGGGAAAAGGTGAGTCTTCAGTCCCGGACGGGGATGGCTGGCGGGGTGAAACTCCGGAAGAAAGAAATCTGCTGCGGGGACCGCTTTCGCTGATGGAGTGCGGAGCGGCTGCCAGGACGCCATATTTATAGGCAAAAAAAGAGCAAAGACTCCTGTCCCTGCTCTTTTCCAAACTACCTTTTATACAGGATATGCCCTGTTCAGCCTGTCGGCCTTTGCAGGATCAATCCCGGTTGACTGTGCCTCACGGTACTCGAAGAATTCCTTCGCTACCTGTGGGAATAATGCATAGGTCAGCACATCTTCATCCTGTTTCTTCCACTGGGACATCTCTGCTTCCAGTTTCTGAAGCTGCGGCTCGATCTTGTCGGCCGGGCGGCAGGTGATTGGTGTTGTGTCTCCGATTGCTTTCTTCTGGACCTCGGCGTTGAACGGTTTAACGGTCTGGCCGAATTCGCCCATAAGAAGTTTCTTGGACTCTTTTGTAAACATCTTGTAGCGCTGTCCCATCAGTACGTTTAATACGGCCTGCGTTCCCACAATCTGGGAGGACGGTGTAACAAGCGGCGGCTCTCCGAAATCCTTGCGGACTCTCGGGATCTCCTGAAGTACGGCATAATATTTGTCTTCGGCATGAGCCTCTTTTAACTGGGATACCAGGTTGGAAAGCATTCCGCCCGGCACCTGGTAACGGAGGGTATTGATATCCACTCCCAGAACCTTTGTATTCATCAGTCCGCTTGCGAGAGCTTCCTCGCGCAGAGGTCTGAAGTATTCGGCAATCTCGGCCAGGGCTTCTTTGTTGAGTCCCGTGTCGTAACGTGTGCCGCTGAATGTCTCAACCATAACCTCTGTTGCAGGCTGGCTGGTTCCAAGTGCAAACGGTGACATAGCGGTATCAATGATATCGCAGCCTGCCTCTACCGCCTTTAAATATGTCATGGAAGCTACACCGGAGGTGTAGTGTGTGTGAAGATCGATCGGAAGCTTCACGGATTCTTTCAGGGCTGTAACAAGCTCCTCTGCCGCATATGGGGTCAGAAGTCCGGCCATATCCTTGATACATAAGGAATTGGCACCCATGTCCTCGATCTCTTTCGCAATATTTTTCCAGTAGTCAAGGGTGTAGGCATCTCCCAGAGTATAGCTCAAAGCTACCTGTGCATGGCCTTTTTCCCTGTTGGCTGCTTTCACGGCCGTCTGAAGGTTTCTGATATCGTTTAAGCAGTCAAAGATTCGGATAATGTCAATACCGTTGGCAATTGACTTCTGTACAAAATATTCTACAACGTCATCCGCATAGTGGTTGTAACCGAGGATATTCTGTCCGCGGAACAGCATCTGCAGTTTTGTGTGTTTGAATCCGGCTCTCAGTTTTCTCAGTCTGTCCCACGGATCTTCTTTTAAGAAACGTAAGGAAGCGTCAAAGGTAGCGCCGCCCCAGCACTCTACGGCATGATAACCCACCTGATCCATCTTGTCGATAATCGGGAGCATCTGCTCTGTTGTCATTCTGGTTGCGATTAAGGACTGGTGAGCGTCACGAAGGACGGTCTCCACAATCTTAACCGGCTTTTTCTCTATATTAGCCATTTTGTGACCTCCTGAATTTTTCTATTATTTCACTCCAAAGATTGCCATGAATGTTCCGGCTGCTACTGCGGTACCGATAACACCAGCAACGTTTGGTCCCATTGCATGCATCAGAAGGAAGTTGGTCGGATCTGCTTCCGCTCCCACCTTCTGGGATACACGGGCTGCCATAGGAACTGCGGATACGCCGGCGGAACCAATCAGCGGGTTAACCTTTCCATGGGTTACCTTACACATAATCTTACCGAAAATAACGCCTGCTGCAGTACCAAGGGCGAATGCAACCAGACCCAGAATAACGATCTTAATTGTATTCATGTTCAGGAACGCTTCTGCACTCGTCGTAGCTCCCACGGACGTACCGAGCAGGATAACTACAATATACATAAGAGCATTCGAAGCTGTCTCTGTAAGCTGTTTTACAACACCTGATTCGCGGAACAGGTTTCCAAGCATCAGCATACCAACCAGGGGAGCTGTGGTAGGAAGAATCAGGCAGACAACAATTGTAACAATGATTGGGAAAAGAATTTTCTCCAGTCTTGATACAGGACGAAGCTGTTCCATCCTGATCTTTCTTTCTTCCTCTGTAGTAAGAAGTTTCATAATCGGCGGCTGGATAATCGGAACCAGCGCCATGTATGAATATGCGGCTACCGCGATCGGACCCATCAGTCCCGTCTGTCCAAGCTTACCAGCCAGGAAAATGGAAGTAGGGCCGTCTGCTCCGCCGATGATGGAAATAGCAGCGGCTGCCTTATCATTAAATCCAAGAAAAATAGCCATAAAGTAAGCGCCGTAAATACCGAACTGGGCGGCTGCCCCCAGCAGGAAGCTCTTCGGGTTGGCAATTAACGGACCAAAGTCGGTCATTGCACCTACGCCCATGAAAATAAGCGACGGCAGGATACTCCATTCATCCAATAAATAGAAGTAGTGTAAAAGTCCGCCGACACCACTCGACGACTCTTCAACAGTTTTCATAATATCCGGATAGATATTAACGAGCAGCATACCAAATGCAATCGGAAGCAATAAGAGCGGTTCAAACCCCTTCTGGATAGCCAGATAGAGGAAAACAAGCGCTACGATAATCATAACCATGTTTCCGATAGTAAGATTCAGAAATGCCGTCTGTTGAAGAAGATTAGACAATGTAGTTGTAATGTATTCCATATTAATCCCTCCAAACGGAATCTTTCATGACCCGTATTTACCAGTTTTTAGTTTAATGTTGCAAGTGTTGCGCCTGGTTCTACCATATCGCCTACCGCTACATTAATGCTGGCAATTGTTCCGTCCTGAGGTGCTACGATTTCGTTCTCCATCTTCATTGCTTCCAGAATCAGGATAACCTGGCCGCGTTTTACTGCTGCGCCGGCCTGCATTTTAACACCGAGGATTTTGCCCGGCATTGGAGCTGTTACAGGTACGGAACCTGCTGCCTGTGCCGCCGGGGCTGGCGCTGGTGCCGGAGCCGGAGCTGCCGGGGCTGGTGCTGCTGCTCTTGGTGCTGGAGCTGGTGCTGCCGCTCTTGGTGCCGGTGCCGGTGCTGCTGCTCTTGGTGCCGGTGCTGCCTTAGCTGCTCCTGTAAATCCTTCTTCTACCGTTACTTCATATGCATTGCCATTTACTGTAATTGTATAATTCTTCATCTGATTTTCCTCCTGATTCAATTAAGCGTTTTTCCATTTTGAGCCAGACTTCCGTCTGATTGAGCGTACTACCAATCCTTCCACCGGAACACAGGCGGCAGCCGAAATTGCTGCTGTAATTACCGCCACCAATTCCATATCATCCGCCAGGTTTTCTTCCTCGCAGAGAACAGGTTCTGGATCAGGTGCGGGAGCAACGAGCGCCGGAACCGGGGCCGGAACTGGAGCTGCAGGCGCTGGAGCCGGGGCAATGGATGCCGGGGCCGGGGCCGCGGGCGCCGGTTCTGCTGCTGCTTTCGCCGCCTCTTTCTTTGCCTTATAATTCGCTTCCAGTGTGTTTACATTCTTCAGGCTTGCAATAATAAAGCTGATAAAAATAAGTACCAGGAACACGGTTCCCATACCCATCAGAGTATTCATTGCCGCTCTCTCAAGCTTTTCGCCTGTAGTAAAAATTGGAGTAAAGACCATCTCGGTCGCTGCAAGAGAAGTGCCGCCGTAATTATCACTGACCACCTCTTCCGCAGTGAGGGCAAAATCCAGTTCCCTCTTTTCATAACTTGCTCTGACTGTTACTTTGTAGCTGTCCTCGCTCACACGCTCAACATCCTCAGAAAGAATGGATACCAGTCTTCCTAAATCAGGTTTTGAGCTCTGCCAGGAAGAAATTGCACTTTCCATGACAGTATTCTTTTGTTTCTGTACTCTCTTTAATGTAGTTGCCAGCGCTTCATCGTCGTAGCTGTCAAACTCCTTCAGATAATTCTCAGCCCCCGTCTTCATCGTAGACACAATCGTCTCGGGAACCGGCTCTGAATCCTTATTGCTGCCGGAGCAGGCGGTAAGGGCAAAGAAGCTGACTGCCATACATAACACAAGCAATACCTTTTTAATATTCTGTTTCATATATGCGTCACCTCATCATAATCAGACCGTTCCATGCTTTTTAGACGGACGATCCTCTCTCTTTGTGAATAACATCTCAAATGCGGCGATAACACGTTTTCTGGTCTCGCCGGCCTCGATAATATCGTCCACATATCCTCTTCCTGCCGCTGCCTGAGCAGAGCTCTGAAGTTTTTCATACTCGGCAGCCTTCTCACTGATGAGAGCTGCTGCATTCTCTGATTTGCCAATCTCTTCCGCGTACATAATCTTAACGGCGCTCTGGGCATCCATCATTCCGATCTTTGCCTGCGGCCATGCATAGACAATGTCTGCTCCGATGGACTTGCTGTTCATCGTCACATAAGCGCTTCCGAATGCGTCGCCAACCACTACCGTTACCTTCGGCACATCGGCGTTTGCAAATGCATACGTAAGGCGGCCTGCCGCTCTGGCAATCTTCTTCTCCGTGCATTTGCACTGTTTGTATCCTTTTACATTTACAAGTGTAAGGAGCGGGATATTAAATGCATCACAGAAGTTTACGAATTCCGCAGCTTTCTCACAGCCTCTGGCTGAAAGCGCCGCTTCGAATTCTTCTGTCTTCTCGTTCTCTTCATTATAAATCTCAGTACGGTTTGCAACACAGCCGACCGTAGATCCGTTCAGGCGGATAAAACCGGTTACCATAGAAGGATCGTACTCTTTCTTCACTTCCATAAAGAAATAGCCGTCTGAAATCTCGGCAAGCGCTTTGGCCGTATCGCCGGTCCATCCCGCAAGCTCTTCAGAAACCCTGTTTAAATCGTCTTCACACTCGTCGTAGGACATATCATCCTCGTTGTTTGCCGGAAGGATGGATACAAGAGTCCTGATCTGTGATAAGATCTCCTCCTCGCTTCCAACTGCATCAACAAGCCCTGTCTCTTCACTCTGGAATGCCGCCGATGCCGTATCGCATTTTGTGACATCGTTGCCTGCCAGTGCGTTGGGAGAATTAACAAATAATTTTCCGTTATCTGCCATGAATACAAAGTCTGCGATTGCAGAAGATACTGCCATTCCTCCGCCGCAATTTCCAAATACCGCACAAATCTGCGGAACGACGCCGGATGCCATGGTCTGCTCCAGGTACATCTGGCCAAAACCGTCAAGCGCGTCTGTCGCCTCCTGAAGGCGAAGGCCTGAACAGTCTAAAAGCCCGATGACCGGCGCTCCCATCTTCATCGCCATCTTATAGATATTGGAAATTTTCTTTGCGTGCATTTCGCCGATGGAGCCGCCCATTACAGACGCATCCTGGCTGTACACATACACAAGATTGCCTTCGATGGTACCATATCCGGTAATCACACCATCAGCCGCAGTCTCCTGTGCCGTCATGTTGAAATTTGTGCTCCTTGCCGTGATATAAGAACCTACTTCAACAAAACTGTTATCGTCAAGCAGGGAATCAATTCTCTTGCCTGACAATGTTTGTGCAGAATTACTCATTTTGCTGTCCTCCATTTGAATTATTTCGACAACGGATACTACCTACCGTGACCCCATAAAAGTTCACTTTTTAGTAAGTCCAACTTTTGCCTAGTGCCATTGTATAATGGGTTTTGTCAAATTGCAAGTTCTTTCAGAGAGTTTTTATTCACCTTTTCTAAATTATAACAACTTTTTTTCACGGATTTTTATTTTTTCTTATAATTATGTGTGAATTGCTCTGCCGCCTCTTTCATTTTTTATTCCCGTTTTTTTCTTCCTCTTCACATTCTCCCTGATTTAGCAATATTTTTGCAATTTATTATCCGGCTCAATGTCCAATACTAAATAGTGAACTTCATCAGAAAATCAACTTCCTATGAATTTCATCAATTCAATCATGAAAGGAGGACTTATCATGAGCCCGGCAAACGACTATAAGGCAAAAGAATGCAACTGTCAACAGATACTGGCCATCGCATCCGTTCCAATGCAGCCCTGGATTCAGCCGAGGGAAATTTCCCTTGCCCTGGAACGCGGAACCATTTTTGAAAACCTGGATTTTCCTTTTTATATAGGAGGTGAGCAGAAATGACCGACAGAACCACACTCTTAAAACAAATCGACGAAGTCAGCTTCGCCATCAACGATGTCACGCTCTACCTGGATACCCATCCGGACTGTGCGGACGCCATCTCCTATTTTAATGAAATGGCTCCGAAACGCGCCGGCCTGATGCAGGAATTTGCCGCTAATTATGAGCCGCTTACAATCGACTGTATCAGCAAAAACGGCGGACTTACCGATCATTTCACCTGGCTTGACGGCCCGGCGCCCTGGGAAGGAGGTGCTCTCTAATGTGGAATTATGAAAAACGGCTTCAGTTTCCTGTCAGCATAAAGACCTGCTGTCCGAAAACGGCACAGCTTATCATCAGCCAGTTCGGCGGACCCGACGGCGAGCTTGCCGCATCCATGCGTTATCTGTCCCAGCGTTACTCCATGCCATGTAAAAAGACGGCCGGACTGCTGACCGACATCGGTACGGAAGAGCTGGCCCATATGGAAATGATCTGCGCCATGATTTACCAGCTTACAAAAAATATGACAACCGCAGACGCCAAAACGGCCGGTTTTGACGCCTACTATGTCGACCATACCAGTGCCCTGTGGCCAACAGCGGCAGCCGGTGTGCCGTTTAATGCATGTGAATTCCAGAGTAAGGGAGACGCCATCACCGACTTGACGGAGGATCTGGCCGCCGAACAGAAGGCCAGAACGACCTATGATAACCTGCTGCGGATTATCACGGATCCCGACGTACGCGCTCCGCTCCAGTTCTTACGCGCCAGGGAGCTCGTCCACTTCCAGCGTTTTGGAGAAGCTCTGGAAAACTTAAAAACTACGATGGATTCCAAAAACTATTACTATTTTAACCCGGAATTCGATAAAAAATTTGTCCAGTAGCAATCAGTTAAATAAATAACCGGCGGCAGCCAGTTATCTCACCCGGCAGATCGAAAAAATACTCACGGAAGCCGCTTCTGCATCAGGACATTTCTGTCCGCGCTGCGGTTACCGTGAGTATTTCTTCGCTGCTTTTATTTATTGAACCATGATGTTCCCCAATCTGACGCCTTCCACAAAGACATCGGCCAGTTCCGGATCGAACTGCGCTCCCTTTTCTTCTATTAATATAGAGATTGCTTTCTCAAGCGGATACGGTTCTTTGTAGGAACGTCTGGAAACCATCGCATCAAAGCTGTCGGCAATGCAGAGGATACGCCCCGACAGCGGAATGTCCGTTCCCGCAACCCGCCTTGGATATCCTTTTCCGTCATATCTCTCATGGTGGCAGATGACCGCGGGAATCACATAGTTCAGGGACGGGAGATATCGGATAATGCCGATGGAACTCTCCACATGAGACTGCATCACCGCATACTCCTCATCGGTCAGCCGTCCCGGCTTGTTCAGGATATTCTCCGGTATTCCGATTTTCCCTATGTCATGCAGCAGAGCCGCCTCGCGGATCACTTCAATAAAATCGGTATTCTTATTCAATAGCTGTGCCAGTCTCGTGGCATAATAGGCCACATTCTTAGAATGGTTGAAGGTGTAATGATCTTTCGTATCAATGGCAGCGGTCAGTGCAAATATAGCGGAGGCATAGGAGGAATATATCTCCTCTTTGCCTTTTTCTTCAATTACGGTTTTGCCTTCCCGGTAAATCATCACATCATTTTTTCCATGCTGTTTTACATGGTACACCGCCATCTCCGCATGGGTCAGCAGCGTTTCCGCCGTATCCGCCCCATCTGGAAAGGAACAGATACCGCAGCTTGCCGTCAGGATATTGAGTTCCTGCCCGCCGCGTCCCGTATTTACCTTTCCGAGGCTGAACATCAGGCTGCGTGCCATTCGTTCCGCTTCCTCCGCCGCCTTTTCCGGCAGGATCACCGCAAATTCTTTTCCGCCGTATCTGGCAACCTGACTTTCTTTCCCCGCTTTTTCGGCTAAAAGCTGTGCATGGCCCGGATGGCCGTGTCTCCGCTTGACACTCCGTAGAGCTGGTTATACAGTTTAAAGTCGTCCAGATTAATGAGAAGCAGGGAAAACATTGCTTTCTTCTCCGCACATTTTTCATCAAGAATCTCATAAAATGCCCTTCTGTTCAGAATTCCGGTCGTCATATCGGTTCTGGCCTCAATCCTGGCTTTTTCGTATAATTCGGCGTTTTTAAGGGCCATGGATGCGATGGATTCCACCGATTCCAAAAATGCAATTTCCTCATACCGGTAGTATCTGAAATCCGTTCCCACTGATTTTGTGCAGAGTGCCAGGAAACCGGCATACTCATCATTGCCCAGCGGCACCAGACAGCCGATCTTCTTTTCCTTCAGTGACCGCTTCTCCTCTTCGCTTATCTTATAAAAGGCGTTCATGCGCTCCAGTTCCCTGACGGACATGCATCCCGGATGATTTTGAAGATCCGTTACCAGTCTTCCCGAAAACTTTATCCCTTTCTTAATCTCTCCCGTCCCGCTGTCATAGATATGGTATCCGTCCTCTTTCAGCATACATGCGTATACGCGCTCCGTCGGCGTATTATTGAGAATAATTCTGAAAATATGCCCCAGTATTTCGGTCTCATTGAATGACTGTGATACATCAAAGCAAAATTCCCTCAGCTTTTCTGCACGCACCGACTCATCCCAGACAAACGTCCTGTCGATCACGAATCTGGTAAGCTCATAGATAATAAGCGTCATAAGCACCGATGATGCACTGATTAAAAGCGTCATATTCCCCGCCTGAGGGAAAAACCGTAAAAGTGTTTCTTCTATCGCCTCAAACCAGGTAAACAGCGCCAGCATCGTCAGCCCGGTAGCCAGAAGATAACAGTTGTTCCTGGACAGAAGCAGAGTCAGACGCACCAGATGTTTTCTCCGGAATACCCAGAAAATACAAAGCGCATTCAATATGCCGGACAGGATATCCAGCGGAATTCCTGCGAATACGGGAAGACAGATTAAAAGATGTCCCACCAGCATGGCTCCGTATCCGGCAAAAAGCGGAATAAGCTGTTTCTTCACCCTGCGGTCGGCATGGCTTTGATAATACAGTCTGAGCGCATCCCCGATTATAAAAAGACAAAGCAGGAAAAGCAAAATAACGGCCGGAGACATCACATAAATAAAGCTCCTCCCTCCATCCGGTAAAAACTGCACCGTGGGAGCAGGCACAAAACAGCCGGTAGCCGCATTGGAGATGCCGGCCGCCAGTATGACGGCTAACCACAGCCACAAATGCGGCGGCTTCTCTATCCCAACCAGAACGCTGACACAGTAATAGAATGAATATACCGTGAAAAGAAGGCCGAATACAGAAGCATGATACCAGAATTCATATCCCGGCCAGGACATAAGACGCATCATTAGAGAGCCTTCCGTCCAGCATGTCATTGCACAAAGTAAAATAATAAATGATTGGATTGCCCTGTTTTTCTTTGCTGCCAGCAGGGACAGCAATAAGTACAGGTAACATCCCAATGCCGTATACGGCACCCAAATCCAGTTGCCTGTCATCACGCAGCTCCTTCTTCGACAATTTTCGACCCCAGATTTTCCATTATAAATGTAATTTTCCATTTTTTCAATAAAAAACTGGTGAATCCTGGGAAATTGGATTCTGAGAAATGATGAATTGTATCTGAAAAATACATTGCAAATTTGACAAACCGGTGTCATTCATATTATACTTGCAGAAACAGAATCTATAATGTGAGGACAAATTACAATGGATGAGCGATGCAAAATTTACCATGAAATGATTGACGAGCTGGATGAATCATATCGCCTGATGCATGAATATGATTCGATGATTCACGATTACGGGACGGCCGTACTCTATCAGGCGGAATCCAAGATCATTCATCTTGTCGGTGAAAAGCCGGGAGTGACAGCCGTTGAACTGTCTGCGATCCTCAGGAAAACTCCCAGCGCCTGTTCCCAAATCCTGCGCAAGCTCCGCCGCAAAGGCTGGATCGAACAGACGAGAAACGTCGATAACAACCGCGAGTATAACTTAAACCTCACCCCGGAAGGCTGGGCCATCTACGAGGGACATAACCAGTTTGAACAGCGCTGCTATAAGCGCACCTATCACAATCTCGGTTCCTTCAGCGATGAGCAGCTTCAGACCTACGTGGAGATCCAGAAGAAACTGAACGAAACCTTTATCCAGGATGTCGAAGAGAGCCGTGAGACATCCGCCAATAAAAAACCGGAAAGCAGCCATAACTGATGCTGCTTTCCGGTTTTTTACCGCTTCGGCGGCCGCCTTTCATGAAACTCAGACTCCAACGGAATAGATAACCCCGTAACCCTCCGACGGCTCCACCATATCCATCTTTTCAAGCATCCGGTCAATCACCGCCTCGGGCACGCTTCTGTCCCGCTTCTTATTTCTCCTTAAAAGCTCCTCATACGGAGCCTCCACGTAGACCGTGATTACTCTGGCGCCGTAATCCTCAAAAAGGCGGCGCAGCTTCTGCCTTGTACTCAGCACGGTATTTGTGGCATCCCATACAAAGGATTCTTTTCTGCGCAGGAATACCCTGGCCCTCTTCCGCGCCTCATCGGCCACCGCGCCGGAACCGTCCGCGGGGCTTACTCCCCACTCCTGTCTGATATCATCCAGCGAGATAATGGGAATTTCCTTTAGATGCTCCCCGATATAGGTATCCTTTCCCGCGAGGGGCAGACCGGCCATCAGGAAAACGGTAAATTCCGTCTCGTCAAATAGCGGTGTGCCGCGGCCGATCCGGCTGCTCCCTTCGTCAAAACCGGCATTATAGTATTTAAATCTGGTGTAATCACACGCAAACTCCGGTTTTCCTTCATAGCAGTTAATTTCCCTGCCGTATTCCCGGAAACACTCCACATTGCAGAGCAGATCCTCCGTATCCTCACAGATCCGGCCCAGGATATCGGCCTTGGACAGCATATAAAGAAGCGGCAGACGCACGCTCTCGGCAGCCCGGCACAGCCTGGCCTCCGCCCTGTCCCGGTCCCAGAAATGAAGGGGCAGGCCATGATACCGTATCAGCCAGGCAATTTCCTCTCTCTCACGGAAGGCCGCCTCATATTGGGAGGCGTATTTTTTATAAATCATCCGCCGGAATATTTTGGAACCCGTGACCGTGTGCTTCGGGGAGACAAAAACTCCGTTCTCAAGCTTTGTACAAACCGGCTTTCCAATGTCGTGGAACAGGGCGGAGAGATAAAGAATTCCCCGCTCCTCCCTTCCCAGTCCGGCCCATTCCGGAAGTTCCGTCACAGCCCGGCACACGAGCCTGGTATGTATTTCGGCATTCCCCTCCCCGTGGTAGGCCGGGTTTTGTTCCGCCTCTTTCATTGCCTCAAGTTCCGGAAACAGGGTTTTCATCCTGTCGTAATCGTAATCATTTTCCTCCGGGAGGTCAATCAAACGTTTCTTCATCGTTCCCGCACCTCCTCTGCAAAGAGATCGGCTCCGTCTCTCAGGCCGTTTGGAATAATCGGGCGGTCTGCCCAGTGGGTTTCGGAATCCAGGATGGTATTTAAAAAGGAACTCCTGACATATTTTAATCGGCCGGTTGTCTCCTCCCCCTCCTCGATTTTAATATAGATTCCCTCCATCAGGTCGCTTGCGTCCGTCTGGCGGGCCGCCAGCTCAAAAGATAAATTCCTTTTTCCGCACTCTTCCCGCAGTGACGCAAGACAGTCCTCAGACTTGAATGCAGACCTTCCAAGACGTGAGGTAAGCTCCTCCGCCCTGTCGAGACACCCCTCAAAGAGCACCGGAACCTGTTTAATAAACGGGTAAGGCAAAAGCCGTCTGCGGCGCTCTTTTGTACTGAGGAACACCTTCCTCTCCTTGTCGTAAATATCAAACTCCATAAAATAGTGGGACAGCCTGTCATAGTACACCGTATGTTTGGCGTAGAGCCACTCCCCGTACATAATATATCTGTTTCCTAAAAGGCCGTAAAGCTTCTCCTGAAAACAGCCCGCCCATGTTTTAAGAAGGGCAAACTGCCGCTCGCCATATCCTCCGTTCAGGTAATGGCCCCTGCTCTGCAGGAGCAGTTTCCCATTCCCGTCAAAGGAAATGCCGCAGTTGGCGCCGTCGACTTTCTCTTCCAGCACCACAAAACGTCCCCTGATTTCGGAAAACGGCACACTGTTTAAATCTTCATCCCCGGCCTGAATCCTCGATCCTTCTATGTGCCGGGTTCTTGGGTATTTTATAATATCTTCCATATGATATCATCCTCACTTTCTGAGGTGATACGGATAAGGCGGCTCCCCGGAAATGCCGAGGCACTCCAAAACACCATCAAAGAGGCTGCGGGGTATAGAACTCCCCGCAGCCTCTGCACCGAGCCCCATGCCTTATGTATCACAGTTGTCGGGTAACAGCGCGGCAGAAAGGTATACGTTGTAAACCTTCCATCACTTTTACATGATAGAAGAGATACGCTTCCTTTTGCTGCGGTCCGTTTTACTGCGATACGATTACATGGTTCTCATTCCCTTCTGTTTGATTTATCTATCCTGGCAATCAGTGTCCAGGTCCCTGTTGTGATGGTGTCTCTTCCGTCTGCTGCGCCGCCTGCTGTGTGGCAGCGTCTGCGCCGTCCGCGGCGATCTGGTTGCAGATTCCGTCGGCTCCGGCCTGATAGGAAACTCCGTTAAAATCCAGAACCGCATTCACGGCCATGGCTCCGCTCGTCTGGTCAAAGTAATATTTGGCTCCGCCAATATCCTGCCAGCCCGTCAGCACGGCTCCGCTGTCGCTTAAGTAATACCGGGTTCCGCCGATATCCTGCCAGCCGGTCTGCATGGCCCCGCTGTCGTTCAGATAGTACCGGGCTCCGCCGATATCCTGCCAGCCCGTCAGCATGGCTCCGCTGTCGTTCAGATAGTACCAGCTTCCGTTTATATTCTGCCAGCCGGTCTTCATAATGCCCGCTGCATCCATATAATAATACTGGCCGTCCACGGTCTGCCAGCCGGTTAACATCTTTCCGTCGCCGCTTAAGCAGTACCAGTTTCCGTCCGGATTCTGCCAGCCCGTCTTCATGGCTCCCGAAGGACTGAAATAGTATCTGGCTCCGTCAATATCCTGCCAGCCCGTCTTCATAGTTCCCGAGGCATCCAGATAGTAGCGTTTGCCTTCCACATCCTGCCAGCCGGTCTGCATCTTTCCTTCGCCGTTCATATAATACCAGGCTCCGTTTACTTCCGCCCAGCCGGTCTGCATCTTTCCTTCGGCTCCCATATAATAGCGGACTCCGTCCACATCCTGCCAGCCGGTCGTCATCCTGCCCGAATTGTCGAGATAGAATCTGGCTCCGTCTATGTCTCTCCAGCCCGTCTGCATTCTGCCTTCGCCGTCCAGATAATACCTGGCTCCGCCCACATCTCTCCAGCCGGTTGCCATTGTGCCCGACGGGTCAAAGTAATACCAGGCTCCGTCCAGGTTCTGCCAGTCCACGGCCATCTTTCCGTTGGAGGCGTCCAGATAGTAGCGCCCCTCCGGGAACGTCATCCAGCCTTTGGCCGGAGTTCCGTCCGCATTCATATAATAGTGTCCCTGGCCGTCGTTGATCCAGGTGGATTTCTGCATTGTATAATTCTGATAATAGTACGTATTGCCGCCGATTGTCCTCCATGTGTTGGCGGGAATGAGGCTTGCAAAATCCCTGTAGAGGAAGTTGATGTCCACATTACCATTGACGCCGTTGATGGAGCCGGTGTTGGTGGCCTGCCACATCGCCGGATTGTCATATGTATACATGACACCGTACCGCGCCACCCACATGTCATAATTGAGAGCCGACATGTCAATCTTGTTCTTGATCCAGTATTCGTTGGCATAAACCATCGGACGGTACCCCGCCGCCTCAATCTTCCGGCAGAACGCGTTGATTACGGCGCTGACCTCGGACGGTGACAGTGTTCCAAGCGTGTTGGTGTCCTCGGCGTCGAATACGACCGGATAGGAGATCGGATAGTCTTTAATGATATTTAAAATAAAGTCGGCTTCCTGCTCGGCCATCTCCACCGATGTGGCATAGGAATAGAGATAGGCGCCTATACTGATTCCGACGCTGGTCGCTCCCCTTGCATTGATGCTGAAGAAAGGATCCTCTTCCCCTCTGAACCTGGTCGCAAGCATCGCAAATTTCACATCATCCGCGGCTACCTGGTTCCAGTCTACATTCTGATTCCAGTAAGAAAGATCAATTCCTCTTGCAAGAACGCCATGGATGGGGGTTCCATCCACCATCTGATACACATTGCCTACCCTGTCCCACTCCTTTGCATAAGCGGTGAATGGCTGTGCGCATACAGAAAGCCCCAGCAGTCCTGCTATTGTATATGCAGTCAAACGTTTTCCATATTTCATAAAGTAAATACATTCCTTTCCGAAGACCTTCCATCACACCGGTGCCTTACCGCTGATAATCCACGGGTAAGGGGCAATGAAATTTATCTTCCATCCGTATTTTCAAAGAAAAGCCCGTTTTCTCTGTCTACGTAAAAAGCCCCGGAGGGCATCTGGATAATAGTTGCTCCGCCAACATTATACCAAATCCCCTCCGGGGTAAGTCAATATAGAAATTGTGAATTTTTCTGACACTTTTCTTACAATAATACCAATATGTAGCAATCGGCGGCCAAAACGCCCCCTGTCGGAACCGCCGCCGTAAGGCGGAACGGGCCGCGATGCGCTCCTGTTTTCAGGCTCCCTTTTTAGTCTCGATCTCCGCCGGTTTCCTCAGGCTTTCCTCCACCTGCCGGAGCCCCTGCTCATAATGTTCAATCTTGCTGTCCAGCCGTTCCAGGGATACCTTCAGATCCTCCATTCTCAAAAGGAGCTGCTCCCTCTGCTCAATGAGGATATTCTTCCGAGCCTCCGCAGTCTCCTCCCCCTGTTCAAACAGGGCCACATACTCGACAAGAGCCTCGATCTGAACTCCCGCCTTTCTCATACACTTCATAAGCTGGATCCATCCGAGGGAACTCTCGTCATAATCCCTGATTCCGCTCTTTGTGCGCGGCACCGGAGGAATCAGGCCGATTCGCTCATAATAGCGGAGTGTATCGGCCGATATTTCAAACATTTTACTTACCTCTGCAATCGTCATGGCATCTCCTTTCGCCGGACTGTCCGGCACACGGCTCTCCGCCTCTTTTGCCGGGCGGACTTGTCATGATTATTGTATACCACGCGGAGCGGGTTTGTAAAGTTTAAGTTCGCTTCCTACCAGATTCCCAGCATTCTCTGCATCACCAGGCTGACTCCCGTGATTCCGACCCAGCAGCAGAACCCCATGATAATCGGCTTGCCTCCCGTCCGGATCAGCTCCACAATATTCGTATTCAGGCCGATTGCTGCCATCGCAAGGACGATGAAAAACTTGCTTAACTCTTTGACGGGATTAAAAATGCCCACCGGAGCTCCCATCTGCAGCGCGATCGTCGTGATAACGGACGCCCCGATAAAATAGAGGATAAAAAATGGGAATATCTGTTTCATGCTGACTTTCTTTCCCTCAGCCTTATCCTCCTTCTCCTCCTTTTCCGCCCTGATAAAGGCAAGCACCAGCGTAATCGGTATGATTGCCAGCGTCCTGGTCAGCTTAACCGTAACCGCCTTGTCGAGCGTGGCCGAACCCAGGTTCCACATGCTGTCCCAGGTGGCGGCCGTGGCCGTTACCGAGGAGGTGTCGTTGACCGCCGTACCGGCGAAAATACCGAAGGCATTGCCCGTCGTCGTATCAAAGCCCAGAAATTTGCCGAAAACAGGAAACAGGATGGCGGCCAGGACATTGAAAAAGAAGATAACGGATATCGCCTGGGCCACCTCCTCGTCATTGGCGTCGATGACCGGCGCCGTGGCCGCTATCGCCGATCCTCCGCAGATGGAGGAACCGACTCCAATCAGCGTTGAGATATTGGACGGAATGCGCATCGTCTTATGTAATATGAATGCTATTACAAGTGATGTGGTGATTGTGGAAATGATAATCGGAAGAGACTGTCTTCCCGTTTCCAGAATCACGTGAAGGTTCAGCCCGAATCCCAAAAGGATAACGGCCCACTGCAGAATCTTCTTTGAGGTAAAGCGGATGCCTCCCGCAAAAGGTGATTTATCCCTGATGAACATGGTAATCAGCATTCCTGCAATAATCGCAATAACGGCTCCTCCGACCACCGGGAATAACTTTCCTGCAAACCAGGACGGAATCGCAACCGCCAGGCAGAGAAGCAGGCCCTTTCCATTCTTTTTCATAAACTCCATTTTATTTCCTCCTGTTATATCTGTAATAAGTAATGCAGACGCCTGTTTTCCACTCCCGTCGCGAAAAAGCATCTTCTGCGGGCTTTTCAGCGCCAATTCATAAAACTCTCAGGCTGAAGCATCTGTTTTATTATGAAATATATGGTAACTCTCCAATTCAATAATGTAAAATTATATATATTTATGTTACAATAAATATACGTTATCGTACATGTTTCATGATCCGATTACAGGAATATAAAAAACAGCAGGAACGCATTCCAAAAGCGGAACGGCTCTGCTGATATCAGGAGGAATCTATTATGTTGGACTTCAGGGTCAATACGTTTCTGTCCGTATGCGAACATATGAATTATACAAAGGCCGCCGAGGCGCTCCACATCACGCAGCCGGCCGTTTCCCAGCACATTCACTATCTGGAAAGCCTGTACCACGTCAAACTCTTCCGGTACGAGGGAAAGAAGATCCATCTCACCCCTGCCGGTGAAATACTTCTCCGAACGGCGACAGCCCTTAAAAACGATGAACAGTTTATGCTGGAGCAGTTTTCCCAGCTCTCATCCCACGGGCTTGCACTGCGGTTCGGAACAACGATGACCATCGGGGAATCCGTTATTTCCGCTCCCCTGGCCTCCTACCTGACCCGCCATCCGGAGGTCAGCCTGAGCATGATCATCTCCAATACGGACGACCTTTTAAAGAGGCTCCACGCGGGGAATATCCACTTTGCCCTGGTGGAGGGCAATTACGATACGGCCGAATATGATTCCCTGATTTACCGCACCGAACCGTTCATCCCCGTCTGCTCTGCCCGCCACGTCTTTTCAAAGGAGCCGGGCTGCCTCCGTGATCTGCTGAACGAACACCTGTTACTTAGGGAAACCGGTTCCGGCACCAGGGATATCCTGGAAAAGCACCTGGATATGAAAAATATCCGCATCACCGATTTTGCCCATATTACCGAGATAGGCAACATCCACGTCATCCTGGAGCTGCTGAAAGAGGATTTGGGAATCTCCTTCCTCTATCAGGCCGCGGCTCTTCCGGGAATCGAAGCCGGAACGCTCCGCCCTCTGAACCTGAGGGATTTTCAGTTGGAGCATGACTTTACTTTTATCTGGAACAAGGGGAGTGTTTTCTCCGATATTTATAGGAAGGTATATGAAGAGATGCGGCCTGTGAACAGTAACTAAAAATCATCCTGTTCTCCCCGGCTGTGTTCCTTTTGCTTTCTCCCTGCTCCTCTTCTGTCCTCCGACAAAAACAGGCCCAGCAGCGTCAGGGCAATGCCGCCGACTATCGCTTTCGTCATCTTCTCATGAAGAATCAGGGCCGATGTAACGGCCGTGATAACGGGTACCATGTAAATATAGATGATGGTCTTCACCGAACCCACCATCTTTACGGCAAAGTTCCACGTTACAAAACAGAGGGCCGACGCGCCGAGCCCCAGGAAAATCAGGTTTAAAAACATTTTCATATCATAGAACTGCCAAAGCTCCACGTGGAAGTCCATAATAAACAGGACGGGGATCATCAGGCCGATTCCGTAGAAGAAAATTCTCCGCGTCGTCTGGATGGTATTATAGCCATACCCCGTAATTTTTTTCATCAGTGTAGAATAGGCCGCCCAGAGCACCGCCGCCGTCACAGCCAGGATATCTCCCAGCGGATTGAGCTGCAGCTTCGTCTTACTGTCAAAACTGATGAGGAAGATTCCGGCCATGGCAATCAGAAAACCGCAGAAAAACCGCGGGCCGGGACGCCCTTCATGCAGAAACAGGCAGGTAAAGATTACGGTAAAAAATGGGGCAATTGAGATAATAACGCCCACGTTGGACGCCAGCGTATACGTCAGCGCAATGTTTTCAAACAGGTAGTAAAGCGTCACGCCCAGCAGGCCCGCCAGTGCAAAGTATCCCTCCTGCTTCCGGTCGGACAGGGTCAGCCTGCGGGGGCAGACGCACCAGAGCGCCGCATATCCGATGACAAAACGGATAAAGAGTATCTCGATCGGTGAAAAGGACTGAAGAAGCACTTTGGTGGATATAAATGTCGTCCCCCAGATCAGAATCGTGACAAAGGCGGCAATATGACCCGCCAGAGATTTATTTTTCATTTTCATCCTCCTCCGTCTTAGCGGCGGCCTGCGGCGTGCCGGTAAAGATTTTCTGATATTGTTTCGGCGTCAGGCCAATGAACTCCTTAAAGAAATTCGTAAAATGGCTCTGATCCGAGAACCCGGCCATGTTCGCCGCATCAATCGGCAGTATCCCCTGTTCCAGAAATTTCTTCGCCCGGTCCAGTCTCACGGTCTGCAGATAGCGGTAAGGCGAAACCCCGACCTGTTTTGTAAAGGAACGCAGCAGATAGGATTTCCCGAAATTCGTCATGGACAGCAGCTCATCAAGGGTGATATTTTCGTCGAAGTGATCCTCCATATAGGTACAAAGCGTCTTGATCTGCTGATCCGGCTCCGTTACGTCCGCCTCCTCAAAGGGCTGCACATATTCCTGCAGTACCTGCTGAAGCATAAAAAAGAAGGCCTCCTCCTTTTTCATCACGGGCGCATGCGACAGAATCGCATCATACAGTTCTCCCACCGACTGGGCCAGTTCGCTGTGAAAAACAACATTCTGTGTGAAATGAGGGACAAATTCCCGGCCGGTAATCTCGCCGACCGCCCTCACCATCACATCACGGTCGATATTGATCCCCCTGTAATCCAGCAGTTCCCCATTGACCGGCGCGCAGAAATGATTGTCACGCGGGTTAAACAGCAAAAGATCGCCCGCCGTTAAATCGTACTCCCGGCCCCTGCACCAGAGATGCCTGCTGCCGCCCTCCACAAACCCTACCACATAATATTCATGGAAATGGTTGGGGAATTTCTGGACAATCCCTCGTAAATTATACGCTTCTAATTTCAAATCACTGTCATAATAAATATGACGCTGCTCCCCCTCATGAGGCATTTTCTCCCCCTCCTTCTTCCTGTATGATTGCGCCGGAAAAACCGCGGAGTATCTTTTTTCCGCTGCCCCGGGCATTTTTGTCATTCTACCACCGAACAGGAAAAATTTCTTGCATGATATGACACCGCGGCGCCGCCGGAATCATGCGCCGAGCGCGGCCGCATAGCGGCATATTACATCTTCACGTGAGTGCGCATCCTGCCCGGAGGGCTTTTTATATCATAGGAGCATTTTCCTATGATATAAAAAGCCGGCGCACCCGTGATGCCAGCCAGGATTTTACCTGTCTGTCATCGCGGGCCGCCGGCCGGACGGGCTGTTATGAGACAGCCTCCTTAATTTCTGCTTCTGTTCAAAAGTCTTAAAATGTAAAGGAACAGATTGATAAAGTCAAGATACAGGGACAGTGCGGAGAAGATGGATGCTTTCTCCAGTACCTCCTGGTTTCCTGCAAAGTAAGTATAGTTCGTTCTGATCTTGCCCGTGTCATATGCGGTAAACCCAAGGAAAACAGCGATTCCCACATAGCACATAACGGTTTCCATGGCTCCCAGGTTCAGGAACATGGACAGCACGCCGAAGATGATCAGGAAAAACAAACCGCCCACAAGAAGTGGTCTGATTCCGCTGATGTCAATCTTAAAGATCAGGCTGACGCCTGCCATAATTCCGAAGAACAGGGAAGTCGCCACAAATACGAGAAGAAGCTGCACTGCTCCGAATACCAGGAAGTAGGCCGAAAATACGATTCCGTTTAAAGCCGCGTAAAAAAGGAACATTCCCCTTGCCGCGCCCACCGACATCTTATTGACTCTGGCGGACATCCAGAATACGGTAAGCAGTTCCAGTCCCGATATGACAATCAGTCCGTACGGGATTGCAAAGACAAATAAAATCGCTCCCGATAAATAACCTGCAATCGCGACCGCAAAGGTGAGCATCAGTCCTGCAAACATCCAAAGGTAAGTCTTTGCCACATATTGTCCCAGTGTCTCCCGGCCATATCCTTCCGCCTGGTAAACCTGATTCATCTGTTCATAATCCATAGCTTTCATCCTTTCTTATTCACCACGGTGAAAAAAACAATAAAATGAATTTTTCACGTTAACTTGATAATTTCGTTCTCTTATAGACAGATTACCACAATTAACCTGAAGTGTCTACCATTTGTTGCTGCTTATTCCAGCCTTCTTCTCCTCTTCCTGCGCAGTCTCGGCAGCGGCACATTGAACTTTTTCAGGGTGCTGAAACAGTAATAGTAAATGATGAAAAGCACCGTGGTAATTCCCCATGTCAGCGGATAGCTGAATATAACGGTGATAATACTCGGCCGGAGCGGAACTGCGATGATAATCCATACAACACGGAGCGTGCAGACGCCCAGGGCCGTCATGATCATCGGGATCCAGCAGTCTCCCACGCCGCGGAGCGCGCCCGAAAAAATCTCGATGCAAATATAGAGGATAAATGTCGGCACCAGGAAATAAAGGATTTCCATGCCCTTTGCTATAACATCCACGTCCGTTGTAAACAAAAGATAGACATATCCTCCGAAAAGATACAGGACCGTACAGAGAATCAGGGTAATGATTACGGTAACTCCAAGACAGACATTGACGCCTCTCTTGACTCGCGTAATCTTCCCCGCCCCGTAGTTCTGTCCGACAAAGGTGGTAATGGAAATTCCAAGGGCGCTGATAATCATCCAGTACACGCTGTCAATCTTACTGTAGGCAGTCCACGCTGCAATGGTGTCCGTACCCAGGGAGTTGACGCTGCTCTGGATAATAATATTGGAAAGGGCGTACATAACCGACTGGAGTCCGGCAGGAAGCCCGATCTTGATAATACGCTGTACCATGAAAAGATTTAAACGTATTTTTTTGACAATCAGCTTGTAAGAGTCCGTCGCCTTCATCAGGGCGGCCACCACTAAAACCGCGCTGACCAACTGGGAGAATACGGTCGCAATCGCCGCTCCCCTCACTTCCATCTTAAGAATAACTACCAGCAGAACATCCAGCACAATATTAGTGAAGCAGCTGGCCATCAGGAAATAGAGAGGGCGTTTGGAGTCACCGATCGCCCTCAGGATACCGGCTCCCATGTTGTAAATCAGGTTCGTAATAATTCCCACAAAATAAATGTTCAAATAAGAAAGAGAATAATCCATAATCTCTTCCGGAGTTCCCATTGCCTCCAGGGCTGTCCGTCCGAAAAGCAGGCCGATTACAGTCATTCCTAAGCCGCAGACAAGAGAAAAGGCCATGGCGGTATGGACCGCCTCACTGACCCTATTCTCATTCTGCGCACCATAAAATTGGGATATAATGACGGTTGCTCCGGAAGAAAGGCCGACGAAAAAGCCGACCAGCAGGTTGATCAGCATTCCCGTGCTGCCGCCTACCGCCGCCAGGGCCTCCTTCCCCACAAACCGTCCTACAATAATAGCATCTACCGTGTTATAGAGCTGCTGAAAAAACGTTCCAAACAGAATCGGAAAGAAAAACAGCAGAAGCTGTTTCCAGATTACGCCCTCCGTGATGGAGCCCGCACCGTTTTTTTTAATCTCTTTCTTCTTCTGCTCCCTGGCAGACAGGCTGTTCATAGCACTTCTCCTTCTTATCTTTCGTTATATTTAACAACGAAAAGCACGCTTCGCGAACTTTTCATTGCCACCAATAAAAATCCATGCGGATTTCCGCTTTAAGAAAGCTCGGCAATCCGTGTAATGCCGACATAAATATGTGAAATCTTATACCAGGTGGCAAAATCCACCACTCCGGTCTGAGGCAGGCCGAAAATAGACTGGAACACCTTTACGGATTCCGCCGTAGAGGGCCCATAGATTCCGTCCACCGCCACGCGCGGAATGGATGTATACACAGAGGCAATCGTGTCGAGCTGCTCCTGCATCTGTCTCACCTTATCACCGCTGGAACCGACGGTCAGGCTGGTTCCCGGGAATGATGCCGGAATCCCCGATATCATCTCGGCGGTGTTGATGTACATGTCGTTTCCATAAAAATGCCTGAGTATCTCAATCGGGCTGTATCCCTGCTCTCCCAGATCACAGGATCCCCACTGGGTCATCCAGTTCGGGCAGGTTACCTGCCTTCCGTCACAGTACTGGGTCAGGATAGGCTGTTTCACGCCCGGCCTGGAAAGGTAGCTGTCAAATATGTCGTCCACCACCACATTGATGGTGTCAAAAGTATCCCTGCCGTAAATCCACTTATGATCAAACGCCGTGGAGGAAGTGATTGTAAAATCATATCCCTGGTTCCTGTACCACTCCGTATAGACACGGTTCAGCGTAAAGGACATGATTGCAAGGACATTGGCTACAATCGTCGCCTGGGGCCAGGTTGCATAAATCTCGCTGGACGCCACATTTTTGATATAGTCCCTGTAGGGAACATAATAGTTCTTGGCTGAAGCGTTGGACGGCACTCCGTCATGGACGACAATCGTCTGGGGCACCACCACACGGCTTAAAACGATCTCGCCCGTCTCATTGGTCGGTTTAATCTCATCCTCTGCAATCTTCGGAGGATAGGTTCCATAGAGCGTGTGATCCGGGATATCTATCTCTTCCCGCGTCCCCTGCTCATCGGCCAGAGGAATCAGCCGTATCGGCTGAATTGCCGTCACCCCCGCCAGCACCTCGGTTCCGTTTACCGTAATCGGTTCGAATCCCGGAGCCGTTACAGACACCGTATATTCGGAATAGGGCCTGATCAGGTTATCCTTATTCAGGCTCAGTTCAACAGGGGGAGCCGTCACGGAAATGGAATCCGTCTGTCCGGAGTTGTTGGTCCGGACTACCTCCTCCGGTCTCTCCGTACCCTGATACCGAATCGTAACGTCTGCCCCCTGTACGGGAAAATTATTCTCACTGTTTACTACGTTGACCTGCAGATAGCCCGGCTCTGTTCCTATTGCTTCACAGGCGCGCAGATCTCCATAACCACGTCCATATCTCTGCATTATTTTGTAACCTCTCATTACAGTTGGTTACTATATCATATATAAACAATGCGGATGTTATTCCTGTGGCATTCAGATTTGTTATTGTTCTGCCTGCTTGCGGTAACTTAGATTTCTCTTGTTGCCGTCTTGAGCCATGCCGCCTCTTCAGGATTCAGATACGGGGAAATTCTTGCATAAACTTCTTTGTGGTACTCATTCAGAAGTTCTCTGTCACGCGGTTCCATATACTTTACGTCGATTGCATCCAGGTCGATTGGAACCCATGTCAGGTTCTCAAATTTCATAAACTGGGCAAACTCGTTCTTCTCCGCTTTTACGCACAGCATCATGTTCTCCGTCCTGATTCCGAATTTGCCTTCGAAATACAGGCCCGGCTCGTCGGAAGTGACCATACCCGCCTCAAATACTGCGTTATCCTGGCGTTCCGGCACAACACGCCAGCGCACTCCGTTCGGGCGCTCGTGGACGCTTCCAAGGAAGCTGACGCCGTGGCCCGTTCCGTGGTTGAAGTCCAGGCCGCGTCTCCACAAAAGCTCCCTGGCGGCAAAGTCAAAATTATATCCGTGGCAGCCGTATGGGAATTTAATATTCAGCAGCCTGAGCATACAGGAGGCCACGATGGTGAAATATTCTTTCTCCTCCTCGGTCACTTCTCCCAGTGCAAAAGTCCTTGTAATATCCGTGGTGCCCTCGTAGTACTGTCCGCCGGAATCGACCAGATACAGTCCCCTCGGCATCAGTTTCTTATTGCTCTCCTCGGATACTGCATAATGGCACATGGCCGCATTGTCGGAATAAGCGGAAATCGTGCCGAAGCTGAGTCCCAGATTTCCCTCCTGCTCACTTCTCAACTGATCCAGGTAAGCGGCGGCCGTGATCTCATCCATCTCGATTTTTCCGATGTTGTTCTTCAGCCAGTACATGAATTTGACCATGGCAACGCCGTCCTTGATATGCACCTTCTTCATGTTCTCAATCTCGACCGGATTCTTTACGGCCTTTGCCGAAGCGGTCGGATTCATCATATCAATGACCGTGACCGTGCTGTCGAGGCTCTGGCAAACCGCATAATTGACATGGGCCTTCTCCAGCATCACCGTTTCATTTTTAAAGGTCGGAACAAACTGGTAAATCTCATTGTAATCGTAGATCTTGACTCCCAGTCCGCCCAGATAGGTTCTTACCTCTTCATTCACCGTCTCCTGGTTGATAAACAGGAATATTTCCGTCCTTGTGACAATCAGATAGGAAAGCACAACCGGAGTGCATGGTACATCGTTGCCGCGGATATTCAGCAGCCAGATGATGTCGTCGAGGCTGGTCAGGATATGGGCCGTTGCGCGGTTTTCCTCCATGGCTTCGCGCAGCTCGGCAATCTTTACCGAAGCCGGTTTTCCCGCATATTTATCTTCCAGAATCCATACCGGTTCTTTCGGAAGCTGTGGACGGTCTTCCCAAATTTCACCCACCAGATCCTCATAAAAAGCAATGCAGATATCCTTGGATGAGAGGCTGTCCTGCAGTTCCTCACCCATCAGGTCATTTACCACACGGCCGTCAAAACCCAGGACGCCGCCCGGTTTCATGGTCTGCTCCAGATATTTTTCAACGGTGGGAACGCCCTCCTCACCCATCTTAAACAGTTTTACTTCTCCTCCGGCCAGCTCCCTGCCTGCCTGCACAAAATACCGTCCGTCCGTCCAGACTCCGGCTTCCTCCATTGTAATTACAGCAGTTCCCGCAGAACCGGTAAAACCGGTCATAAATTCACGCGCTTTAAAATACCCATCCACATACTCAGAACCGTGAAAATCTCCGGTAGGAATCAGATAGGCGTCCATTCCCCGTTCTGCCATTAACTTTCTGAGTGCTGCAATTCTTGTGCTGACTGCATTTTCCATTTTCGTTCCTCCTGCATTTTTTCATACATTTATATCAGCCGGTCTTAACGGCTGTCTGATACCATTCTCCGTCCCCGGTCACCCGTAGCTTTTCAGGGCATCCTCAATGGCGAGTGATATAGTCTCACTGTAGGTAGGGTGCGCCCTCATTGCCGTGGATAGCTGGTAGGCCGTCAGTCCGTTGGCGATAGCCGTGGCCATCTCCCCGATCATGTCGGTCGCTCGCGGGCACATAATCTGTGCTCCCACCAGGGTATCCGTATATGCTTCAAAGATAAGGCGGATAAATCCGGCCTTCTTCCTCGCCAAAATCGCCTTTCCGTTGATTCCCATAAAGGCCTGGCCGCATTTTACCTTCATATTATACTGTCTTGCATCTTCTTCGGTAAATCCAACCGCCGCTATCTCCGGATCCGTATAAATACAGGTCGGGACGACCGGAAGCACGACAAACATTCCGTTGGGCACGACGGTGAGCTGCATCCTGTGCCCCTTCCCGGTCAGATGCTCGATCACATAGGTAGCCTGGGCCGCCGCCACATGGGCGAGACGCATCTTCGCAACCGTATCGCCGATGGCATACACGTTCTCCTGCGTCGTCCTGTAGGTCCCCTTAACCACCGGTCTTCCGTCTTTTAATTCCACCTGACAGTCCTCCGCCAGGACCTTCTTCATATCGGGCCTCCGGCCGACCGCCAGAAGAATGCGGTCCGCCGCAATTTCCTGCCACGAGCCCTCCTCGCGGTAGCTGACCGCCACGCTGTCGTCCCCGCGGCTGCGTATCTCCATCACGGAGGCATTGCATATCACGTCGATTCCCTTCGAGCGCAGGGATTCCTCCAACTGGTCGGAAATCATCGGGTCCATGGTTTCGAGAAGCTTACTGCTCTTTTCAAGTAACGTCACCCTGGAACCTAGCGCCGAGAAAATCGTTGCGATCTCGATGCCGATTACGCCGCCTCCGATGATGACGAGACGGTCAAAATGCCATTCGTCCGCCCGGAGAATATCACGGCTTGTCAGCACCTGTGGCAAATCGACGCCCGGGATATCCGGAATCGCCGGCTCCGCTCCCGTAGCCAGGATCACATTCTTTCCAACACAGGAAAAGGAACCATCCGTTCCCTCCACTTCCACAACATTGCCCTTATGTAATTTTGCGGTTCCCTGAATCAGCGTAACATTCTTCCGGTTCAGAAGGGAGCGGATCATGCTCCTGTACTCTTCCACCGATTCATCTTTGTACACCTGCATTCTTTTTAAATCAAAGCCGACCGAATTCACGCTGATCCCAAATCGCGATGCGTGCTTCAAATCTCCGTAGACAGCGGATGCCTGCAGCATGGCCTTGGCCGGGACGCAGCCTGTGTTTACACAGACTCCTCCCAGCTCTCCCTGTTCTATCAATGCCACATTCATGCCAAAACCGGCTGCTTTTGCCGCAGCCGTGTAGCCTCCGGGGCCTGCTCCGACTATGATTACATCGTACTGGTCCGTCATTTGCTCCCCCTAACTCTGCTGTTACGTAACAGTTCAAACAGTATGAACTGTTACGGCATTCGGCTAATGAAATCGCTACGCGATGAGCCGAATGCTTGCTGCCACTACCTTTTTGTACGGTCAGCGCAGTAAATGCGCAGACCTATCTGAACTGTTACGCTGTTACAGCAGATGTATATTGTGTTTCTCCGCTTCCCTGCGTATTCCATCCGGCCAGATGGACGCCTGAACCTCGCCAATATGCGCTTTTCTGAGGAAGAACATACAGATTCTGGACTGTCCGATACCGCCTCCGACCGTGTACGGAAGTTCTCCGTTTAAAAGGGCCTTCTGGAACGGCAGTTCCGCCCTCTCCTCGCATCCGGCCTTTTTAAGCTGCTCTTTCAGAGCCTCCTCATCTACCCTGATGCCCATGGAAGAAAGCTCCAGCGCAATGTCCAGGACCGGATAATATACGATAATATCACCATTCAGTTTCCAGTCGTCGTAGTCCGGCGCACGTCCGTCATGTTTCTCACCCGAAGCCAGCTTATCGCCGATCTGCTCGATGAATACCGCTTTATGTAATTTCGCAATTTTGTACTCCCTTTCCTTCGGGGTACTGTCGGGGTACATGTCTTCCAACTGCTGGGTGGTGACAAATTCAATGTGATCGGGCAGGTATCTTCCGATATACTCGTACTCGTAAGCCATGTAATCTTCCGTCACCTTCAGCGCTTTATAAACCGCTTTCACGATCTGTTCCAGATTTTCCCTGGTTCTTTCTTCCTTATTAATAATCTTTTCCCAGTCCCACTGATCGACATAGATGGAATGGATATTGTCCGTATCCTCATCCCTTCTGATGGCGCTCATATCGGTGTACAGGCCTTCTCCGTTGCCGAAGCCGTAATCCTTGAGGGCCATACGTTTCCACTTGGCCAGGGAGTGGACGATCTCCGCAAGGCGGTCCTCCTGCTCCAGAATCCCGAACTGGACCGGACGTTCCACACCGTTTAAGTTGTCGTTAAGTCCCGATTCGGGCAAAACGAACAGAGGGGCGGACACCCTGGTCAGATTCAACTGCTTTGCCAGCTCCCTCTGGAAGAAATCTTTGATAATCTTAATTGCAATCTGGGTTTCCCTAAGGTCGATCGCCGGTTCATATCCCGCCGGCACAATTAAATGCTCCATGTTATGTACTCCTGTTCTCTGTTTCTAATATTTTCCACTTTATTATTGTATTAGCCGTCACATGCAAATATCAATCGCAGACACCTTTCAGACATTATAGCACCTATATAAAAAAATGGGAATACGGCAGAAATCTTTTTCTTTTGTGAATAGGGGCGCAGGTTACTGTTCACAGGTAGTATTCCGCGAGGTGTTTTTTGTGAGTGGAGCGTAGCGAAAGTCACAGACAGCGGGCCCCCTTGGGTCAAACCCGAGGGTTGCGGCGCGACGCAACGAAAAGTGCGCGATGCGGACTTTTCATTACAATCAACGGCGTTTTTTGCCGTTTCTGTGCATCGCGAAGCGTGTTATTGTTCGCAGCACAGCTTCTTTTAGCTGGGGTGTGAACAGTAACGGCGCAGGGTTTTCTTTCCCTGCACCGCCGTTATCAGAATATCAGAGCTTCAGTTCGGCCACCGCCTGTGCGGCCTTAACCTGTCCCTCTTTCACATTCACAATTTCCTGGCCGTCTGTGAGTCCGGTGAACACAACAATACAGTGTTCGGATGACGCGTGTTCTCTGATGTATTGTAAGTCAAACCTCATCAGTTTGTCACCCTTTTTCACAAAATCTCCGTCCTTTACGAAAACTTCGAATCCCCTGCCCTGAAGTTTTACGGTATCAATGCCGACATGAATCAGATATTCAATGCCGTCCTCCGTCTTCATCCCAATCGCATGACTGGTCGGGAATACAAATGCCACCTGCCCATCCTCCGGCGCAATGACTTCGCCGTTCTCCGGAACCACCAGATATCCGTCTCCCATCATTTTATCTGCAAATGCAGGATCCGGGGCTTCCGTGATCGGGAGCGCGCGCCCGTTAAACGGGGAATATAATCGGCGGATCTTCTGCGTTCCGCGCTTCTGTTTTTGATTACCATGCATCTGATTTCCGTTGGTTTGATTCCTGCCGGTTTCATTCCCGCCGGTCTCATTCTCACCGATTTCGCCCCTGCCGGTTTCATCTCCGCCGGTCTCATTCCCACCGATTTCGCTCCTGCCGGTTTCATCCTCATCGGTTTCATCCAAATTCCTCAGGTATTCTTCGAACTCTGCTTTTATCACCGTAACATTAGGTCCGTAAATAATCTGGACCGCATTTCCCCGTTTAATGACTCCGGAGGCACCGGTTGCCTTTAAAACGTCCTCGCGCACCCTGGCGGAATCTAAAACCGTGCAGCGCAGTCTGGTGGCGCAGCAGTCCACATCGGAAATGTTATCTTTTCCGCCCAGGCCCTTCGCAATCATCCTGTTACGTTCGGAAACGGCGCGGTCTTTTTGTTCTCTCTTATTGCCGGCGTTTTCTCCCCGGCCGCTCTTACCCGCATTGACGTCCGCCTTGGTATACAGCCTGGTTTCTTCGCCCGTATCCTCCCGTCCCGGTGTCTTCAGATTGAATTTTTTAATAAGGAAACTGAAGATAAAGTAATACAGGAAGAAATAAACCACTCCCACCGGTATAATCCACAGCCAGCTCGTTTTTGCATTTCCTTGCAGAATTCCAAATAAAAGCAAATCCAGAAAACCACCGGAAAATGTAAGGCCCACGGCGATATTCAGGATGTGGGCAATCATATAGGCCGAACCCGCAAGGATCACCTGAACTGCGAACAGCATCGGCGCCACAAAAAGGAAGGAGAATTCAATGGGTTCCGTGATACCGGTCAGCATACAGGTCAGCGCCGCCGACAGCAGAAGGCCGCCCGCCGCTTTTTTATGCTCCGGCTTTGCCTGTCTGTACATCGCCAGGGCAGCTCCCGGAAGTCCGAAAATCATGAAGATGAATTCTCCGGAGAAGTATCTCGTTGCGTCCGCGCTGAAGTGCACCACATCGGGTGAGGCAAGCTGGGCAAAAAAGATATTCTGG
Organism: uncultured Clostridium sp.; assembly: GCF_900547735.1. GTDB lineage: Bacteria > Bacillota > Clostridia > Lachnospirales > Lachnospiraceae > Otoolea. The sequence continues at coordinate 54,792 of NZ_URHZ01000003.1, forward strand.
CCGCCCTGGATCAGGCTGCCGTCCACCATCATCGTCCCGCCGACCGCAGTCTGCCAGAATGGCAGGTAGAAGACGTGGTGAAGACCGAACGGAATCAGCGCCCTCTTTACAATACCGAACACCAGCGTTCCCAGGTATCCCGTCCCTGTCACCAGTCCGCCCAGCGCAAAAATCGCATTCTGAACCGGAGGCCAGAGAAAGTAGAGTGCAATTCCGACGAATACGTAAACAAGTGTTGATATAATCGGAACGAAACGCGAACCACCGAAGAAAGACAGGGCATTCGGAAGCTGGATTTTGTGAAACCGGTTATGAAGAGCCGCCACTCCAAGTCCCACGATAATTCCGCCGAACACTCCCATCTGCAGTGTCTGAATGCCGCACACGCTTGCAATCGTTCCTTCCAGCACATCCGGTGAAATGCTGCCGTCGGGAAGAATCTTCCCCGCAACTTCCAGCACGGCGCTGATCGATACATTCATAACAAAGAATGCGATAGCCGCCGAAAGAGCCGCCACCTCCTTCTCCGCCCGCGCCATTCCAATGGCGACGCCAATGGCAAATATAATAGGAAGGTTATCGAAAATAGCACTTCCGGCCTTACTCATAATTACAAGAAGCCCGTGGAGAATTGTGCCGTTCCCCAGGAATGCACCCAGCCGGTAGGTGGCTATCGTCGTCTCATTGGTAAAAGAACTGCCGATTCCAAGCAGCAGACCCGCCACAGGCAGAACTGCAATCGGCAGCATGAAGCTGCGTCCGATACGCTGAAGCACACCGAAAATTTTGTCTTTCATTCGTCTTTTTCCTTTCGTCTGAATCGTTATCATTTGTAGTATTGCCATTATCTGCAATAAAAAAACACCGGCGGCCCCGGGATACGGTCTTCCGTATCCTGAGGCTGCCGATGCAGCGAAACAGATATCATTGACTAAGCCATTTCTCTTCGAACTCCCCGGCCGGGACGGGACGGCCGAAATAGAACCCCTGTATCAGTTCCAGTCCCGTATCGCCGACCGCCCTGTACTCCGCTTCCGTCTCCACTCCTTCCAGGCACACCTTCTTATCCACGTTGTGGCAAAGTTCCGTGATGGCCCTGATGAATATCACATTAAACCGCTCCTCCGTAATTCCCTGCACGAATCCCCGGTCAATCTTTACAAGGTCGACGGGAATATTTTTGAGAGATAAAAGAGAGGAATATCCCATCCCGAAATCATCCATGGCCAGCCTGAAACCGGCTTTGTGAAGCTCTTCCAGGACATTCTCCCTGTTTTCTTCCTCTTTCATGAAATAGGATTCGGTCAGCTCCAGTGTCAGGTTGGAGGGATCCATATCCAGCATTCTGAGCTCTTCCAGCGCGTCGGGAACAATGTCTCCTTTCCTGAGCTGGTGGTATGACACATTGATGCTCATCCTGAAATTTGGTATAATCCGGCACCATTCTTTGCACTGTCCGGCCGCCTTTCGGAAAATCCACCGGCCCATCTTATTAATCAGGCCGTTGTTTTCCAGAAGAGGAATAAATTCACCCGGCGAAATATTGCCGTATTTTCCACAGGTCCATCTCGCCAGGGCCTCCGCCCCATATAGTTCTCCTGTGGCGGCATCCACCTGAGGCTGGTATGCCACGGAAAAACCGGCAAAGCCGCGCTCGATACTCTCCCGCAGCAGCTCGGTCAGTTCCAGCCGTCTCTCCTTCTCCGGCAGAATATCGGGCGAGAAGCAGGTCAACCTGTTCTTCCCGGCCAGTTTCGACTGCTCCAGCGAGTAGTTTGCGCATTTCAAAAGCTCCAGGTACTGGCTGCCATGTTCCGGGTAGGACGCATAGCCGGCGGAAATCGTGCAGTAATATTTTTTGCCCTCGTACTCCTGCTGCCTGTGCATCCTGGAACGGATTTCATTAAATATCTCTATATGCTCATCCCACGCCTCGTTCAGAATCAGGATGGCGAATTCATCGCCGTCCAGCTTGTATATCCTTGCGTTCACCGGCAAAAGGGATGCAATCATCTGGGCCGTAATCCGAAGGACTTCATCGCCGAAGGAACGGTCGTAGAGATCATTGATATTCTTAAACTCGTCCATGTCAAGCACCATCAGGCCGAATTTTCCCCCGACGTCCACGAGATGCCTTTTAACGGCTCCTTCCAGTTCATACCGGTTATAGAGTCCCGTCATATGGTCCACCAGATTTTTCTTACCCAGGTTTGTTATGAATCCGGCAAAGAGATCCGGTTCCCCGTTTTCGTCACGTATCATCTTACCGCGGCAGCGCAGCCAAATCCACTCGCCATAAATATTCTTCGCCCGGTACTCGATGCTGTGATGTTCCGTTCTGCCGTCGGCGATCTCCTGGTTGCTCTCCAGAAATCCCTTTTTATCATGGGGATGGATCAGTTTCCCCCAGACGGCCGCCGCATTCTCCACCACCTCACCCGGCAGGCCGAACTCCTCCACCATGGACGGAGGATAGCGGAAAATCCCCGACTTCATACTCCCTATGTACACATAGTCGTCCGTACTGTCGGCCAGCGCCTCATAGAGGTGTTCTTTATTATAATCGAGTTCAGGCAGCGGACCGCCGCTGCCCGACGATTGAAGCAGTTCCCTTCCCGCATTGGCAATATGGTAGCTTCTCTTCTGAAGGTACATCTGCTCATCCGCCCTGTCGATGATATCCGTTACGCAGTACCGGTCCGTCGGATAGACGGAGGTCACTCCATAGCAGAAAGAGGCCTCATAACCGATGGCGAATTTCTCCCGGTTCCTCTCCAGGCGTCTCAGAGCCTCATTAATCCGGATCACGGCTCCGTCTTCCGTCTCGGCATACAGCGCCAGGACAAATTTATCTTCGTCCAGCCGGAACAGTATGTCATGCTCCGCCAGACTTTCTTCCATCATTTTGGAAATATACCAGAGCAGGTGATCCCCCTCGCGATGGCCGTATAATTCGTTGACCCGTTTCATTCCGTTAATATCATAAAGCGCAACAGACACCATCTTTTGCTCCTGCCGCGCCAGTTTCGTCAACTCTTCAAGTCGTTCCTTCCCCGTCAAACTGGTCATAATCCCGCTCAGATCATATACCATCCGGTTGTTCACAGTTCCCATGATTCCTGCCTCCATATGGGCTCATACATTTTAAGCGCTTCTTTTCTCACATCGTTCCCGGGCGGTCTGTCAGGAAACAGAAAATGCCCGTTTCTCTTCTATTGTAATCGTTTCTTTGGAGGCAGACAAGTTAAATCAAACAATTTTTACCGGTTTTTATTAGTTAATTGAAAATTATGTAGTTTTTTGGGATTTTTTCTTCTTTTGTGCTATACGAATGGCACAGACGGCAAAAAGAATAAATCCGATTATATCTGTTGCGATTCCCGGTTTAATCATACAAAATCCGGCTACCAGGCAGGTAATGCGCAGCCACGGTTCGAGCGGTACCAGAAACCAGCCTTTTAACCCTGCGGCAAAGGCCGTCACTCCAAACAGAGCGGTAAGGAATGCCTGCATAATCAGAAGCGGACTTCCCATCATGAGAAGTTCCGGCGCGTAGAGGAACATAAAGGGGATTATAAATGTAATCAGTCCCAGCTTGCATGCCGCAAGCCCCGTTTTAATAAATGATGCTCCCGATATCTCGGCTCCCGCAAGGGATGCCGGCGCTACCGGAGGCGTGATCATGGATACCAGAGCAAAGTAAAATGCAAACATGTGGGAAGGCAGCATAGCAAAACCAAGCGCTTTAAGCGCCGGAACGGAAACAGCCGATACGATGATATAGGCTACGGTTGTAGGCACACTCATGCCAAGGATAATTGAAGCAATGCCCACTAAAACAGGCCCAATCCACTGGCTCTGGCCCCCCAGCTTCGTCACAAACCCCACAAAATTAAGTCCCAGCCCGGAATAAGAAACCACGCCCACCACAATCCCTGAGATCGCACACGATACGGCAATCATTACCGTTCTTTTTCCGGACAGTTCCAGCGCTTTTAGTATCTTAGACGGGGTCAGCCTGGTTTCTCTGTCCAGCCAGCTGACAGCCACAACCGCCAGTATCGCATAGGCTCCGGCAAAAGCAGCGCTCTTTCCCATCAGCAGCAGCACAACCAGAACAATGAGCGGCACCAGAAAAAACATTCTCCGGCTTACGTCTTTCCACTTCGGAATTTCTTCCGGAGGCAGGCCTTTTACCCCGCTGAGAGCCGATTCAAAATCCACCTGCAGAAACAGAGACAGGTAGTAAAGGACCGCCGGAATCAGTGCCGCCAGCATAATTGTTGCGTAGGGAAGTCCTGTAAACTCCGCCATGACAAAGGCGGCAGCGCCCATAACCGGCGGGGCCAATTGCCCTCCTGTACTCGCCACCGCCTCCACCGCGCCTGCAAACTCGGGACGATATCCCATCTTTTTCATCATCGGGATTGAGAAAGAGCCGGTCGCATAGACATTGGCGACCGCACTTCCTGAGATAGAGCCAAACAGGCTGCTGGTGATTATCGCAATCTTCGCCGGGCCTCCCCGCGTTTTCCCTGCCGCCGCCTTTCCCAGATCCATCAGAAAATCTCCGCCTCCAGCCATTTCAAAAAAGCTCCCGAAGATGATAAAAATGATAATCAGCGTAGAGCACACGGAAAGCGGCAGCCCAAAGATGCCGTCAAACCCAAAACAGGTAAACTCCGCCATTGCCCTGAATGAAAAGCCCCTGTGTCTGAACGGACCCGGCATGAACTGGCCGAACCTCCCATACAGAAGCGCAATGACGGCAATCATCGGAAGGGCGATCCCCGTCGCCCTCCGCCCCGCTTCCAGAGTCAGTATTACAATAACAAGGGAAATAACATACTTTGTATTATCAAAATCCGAGACAAGATAGATCCAGTTGCTGATCATTTCACGGTTTACCAAAAGATACCCCATGACGGAGAGCGCCGCTACTGCCAGAACGCAATCCACCACCGTAAACATCTTTGCTTTGCACCCCGCAGCCGGACGGTAATAGAGCAGTCCGAGAACCAGGGCAAATAAAAGATGCAGCGGCCTCTGTACCGGCGCTTCAAAAATACCGAAATAGCCGGTATACAAGAAGAGAGCTGCAAACAATATGGCAATGTATGTAATGACTTTATGATTCCTGTATTTCGGTTCATCATCTGCTCCCATTGTTACCGTCTCCTTTCTTTATCACTTTAAGTATCCGACCTCTTTAAAGTATTTCTCCGCTCCCGGATGAAGCGGTCCCCCAACATTATTACATGCCTCTTCCGGTTTAAAGTTGGCATGTGTGGTTCCCCAGCCTCTGATGATATCCGGTTTCTCACAAATCAGCTTCACAACATGATAGGCGACATCTTCCGGAAGATCTTTTCTGCAAAGCAGAATGTTCGGTTCCCCTATGGCCCAGAATTCTTCTGAAGCAAACGAATAAGTGCCTGTTTTAACGAGATTCTTAGAATAGCCATATTTCTCGACCAGTGTGTCCACCATCGCTTCATCCAGCGGCAGTACTTTTAAATCCACGCTTGTCGCCAGTTCCGTAATCGCCGGAACCATCGGCGCTATAATCCCGTCCGCATGCCCGTCTGAAATGAGCTGGCAGCCGTCGGTGTAGCTTAAGTAAGACATACTTCCTCCCCAGGATTCAATATCCTTGACCGTAATACCAAACTCTGCCAGAATACGTTCCGCTCCCAGCGACGGTGTGCTTGACTTTGAGGTTGTCACGAGGCGGATGGGATATTTCTGATCCGCAATGTCTTTTATGGAATTGACAGGAAGGGAGGACTTCACTATAAAAAGGCAGGTATCGCTTGTCCCTATCTCCGCCAGACATGACAGGTTTTCATAAGTTTTCCCCTCATAGGGCGCCGTCCCGGCCAGGGCTGAGCGGTATAAATGGGAAACCGTCGTGGAAATGTCCATCTCTCCCTTCTCGGTTAAATCAATATTTCCGATTCCACCCCCCGGCATAACGGAAAATTTCATCCCGTCCATCACATTTTCACACTCAGAAGCCAGTTGGCCTGCAAGGCCATACCAGCCTCCGCCCTGGGGGCCTCCTCCGATCGTAAAACTTGTTTTTCCGGAATCAGCGGCAGGCGCCTCCGGCTTGTCTTCAGCCGATTCATTTGTTTTAACTTCCGCTGTCTCTTTTGATTCCCCTTCGGCAGACTGGCCTGCCGTCTGTTTTTCCGATGACGGGCTCTGACATCCTGCCATACTTCCCAGACATACCGATGCAACCAATATGGTCAGAAATAATTTTTTCATATAGCTCCTCCTCTCAAAAAAGTCTCACAAAAACTATCATTTGCTGAAAATAACGGGTCTTTCACCCTGCCGTTCCATCCCGCTACAGTTCTACCGAGGAATGCAGAAAATCAATCAAACCCCGGATATCGAAAACAGGCATCCCCAGCCGTTCCCTGAGTGGGCGGGAATACGGCGCCAGGTTTGTGCATTCTAATAAAAAAAGACTGATTTCCGGCTCTCTCCCCTTTGCCTCCAGGCACAAATTGATTACCTCCTGCTCCACCAACCCGGTATCCAGTTCATACGGCTGTGAGAACGACATAATCCCACGCATAAATTCCGGACAGTTCTCCATGCTGAGCAAAACGCAGCGCTCCCGCTGGTTCTCAGGAAGCCCGTTCAGATAATCATCAATTGCCTCCGTTCTGCTGCTGACAACTACAGCAGCCTTTTTACCGTCCCCTGTCATGTTCAGTAAAAGCGGCAGCAGCAAAATCGCGGATGAAACGACCGGAATCGTAAGCTTTTCACGAAGCTGCTCCTGATAGGGCACCAGAAGGCCGCAACTTGTCGCAATACTCTTGCAGCCCCGTTTTTCCAGCCTTCCGGCTGCTTCAAACAGCTTGCGGAGAGCTTCCTCCGTCCCCTGTTTTGTCAAAGCCTCTGTTTCAGCCAGTTCCACAATCTCGTATTGAACCGGATAGGAAAACGAACGGGCGTTTCCGGGATCGCCTAACGGCCTGGGAAACCGGCAATCCAGCATCACAATTCCGATGTCCGCACCATATATTGCCCGACCGCCTTTTATAACCGCCATAAGTCTCCTTTCTTGCTTCGTTGATTTTGTGCAGTTTTTGTGTTAATTGTCTGCCGCTGCCCCCTCTTCAAGAGCCATCTTCTGATAGGCGGCTTTCAGTTCTTTTGTCATCTCCGCACAGTTTTCCGGAGCGCATTCTTTCCAGCCCAGTCCCAGGCTCTCCCTGATCCAATACTGCTCCGCCTCCGTAAATACGGCCGTCCCGTCTTCCTTTACATAATCGAGTCCGTCCTTTTTCATACCCGCGGTATTAACTTCAAATGCCTCGGCAGCGCTTACGCCTTCCGGCAGCGCCAATTCCTGTCTGTCCCATAAAAGACGGACCGGTGCACCTCCCGGTATTCCCAAGATTCCGGAGCCGTGTCTTACGGTTCCCTCATTGCACACAAGAGCATATGCCGTTTCCACCGCAGAGGCCGCTGTGATGGAAGCATTGTTGCTGACCGGGGCATTCATTGTCTCAACGCCTGTCACATCCGTCGCATAATTGACGAACCCAAACCGTTCCTCCTCTGTGAAATCCTCTGTGATATCACGCTCTCCATAATAAATTTTCAGGATAAAGGGTACTTCATGAGCTGGAAAACGGCGGAGGGCGTGGTGGGCAACGAGACGGATTACAATCTCATTCGGTGACGCGCCCAGTTCCTTAGCCACTCTCAGTGCAATTCCCTGGCTGGTCGAGTCAAGAGTCCCCGCTCCAATAGTCGGCGCAAGGCCTCTCGGGTATAGAACAGGGCCGGCCAGATCCGGTGCCGAAAGATTGACTACCCTGCACCTCGGCGCCGCCTGATGTACCGCCTGCATCAGAGGATAGAGAACCACCATATCCTTGGGCAGGGTATGAGCAAATCCCGGTATCAGCCCCATTCTTTTCTGCCTCTTTTTCATAGCAGGAAAATAAGGATAAAGAGACATTCCTGTTGCGCAGTTGATGAGTAAATCCGGTGACAGGCGTCTGAGTGTCTCAGCGGTCTCCTCGACATTTGACAGATCCATTCCCACCGGCTCTACAATAGAGGGATATCCCCGCATCAATGAACTGGTTTGTGCATTATAGCTGATTGTAGCAAGATTTGCCTGATTTCTGGCAACCACATAGATGGTATCCGCAATCCCCAGGCGGGCCGCAAAAAGAGCGGCATAAGATCCCACTTCCCCTGTAGCTCCGGTAATCATCATGCTTTTTACCCGTTTTTTCATCCCGTCCTTATTCGCATCCATTCTCCATCCTCCTTTGGCTATTTTTTCTCAAACAGTTTCACCAGCGCCGGATGGACAAAAACCCCGTCTCTCATCACCTCTGCCCCATCGTATTTTACGGTGGCTTTCGTCATCAGGCCGTCCGTGTGTCCATTTGCACGTATCACACCTCCAAAACACGGGAGATCGTTGGTGCCAAAGCCAATGTCAAATACACCATACATTCTCTCATTCAAAAACTTTAAGTCACTGAGCTGCCGGATAGCCGGATTGATGCCGAAGCCATAATGACAGGTACGGTAAATATTGGAATCATTGCGGCCGGCAAACCATGCCTCAAACTCTTTCGCCTGCGCCCCTCCGGAAAACTCTTCGATCCTTCCGTCCCTTATTTCCAGTATAATCGGTTCCCTTAAGATTCCAACCGGATAAGCAAACGCGTCAAAAACCACCCGTCCGTTCCATGTTTCTTCCAGCGGAGCCTGCCCTACCACTCCGGCCGGTATATAGGCTTCATCGTGGGGATGTTCCGCCTTGCCCGGGTTTGTCTGCACCGGTCTGCCGCCCAGCTTCGCCCTGATGTCGGTGCCGCCTTCCGATGTGATATGTATCTCCTGTGAAATGCTGATAATTTCTTCGAGTGCAATGCAGATGTTGTCGGTCAGCGTAAAATCGGCCTCATATATCATGTCATGCACCATCTCTTTGGTAGCGCTCATTGTTCCAAGAACCCTTGTCCCGCCGTTCAGCATATCAAGGCAGGTCTTTGTATAAAAATCTGCACTCTCATACGGAATTAAAGGTATCACAAGATCAGCCGCTTTCATTGCCTCCCCCAAGTGGGCCGGTACATCGATATTCTGGACTCCCCGATAGGGCAGAACCGTCAGAACCGGAGCCGCCCCCTTCTGCTGAGCCGCCTCAAATATAGCATTGGCAAGTGTCATGTCCGACGGAGGTTCACATACAATTAAAACCTTTTCTCCGGCCTTCAGCCCTGCTCTTGAAAGATATTTGTGTGCCATCCGAAGCATAAGATCATGGGAATAATTCATATTCATTCCTTCCTTTCACCGATACCGCGCATATAACGATGTCTTCGCCTTATCATGCGCCATTTCCTGTTCCTTCTTCGTTAATTCTGCTCTTTTTACATGCACTGCTTTTCATCTGTCTGTGACCGGCCGGGTTGACAAATTTTCTAAAAACTCCATTTTTGCCTCATTGTTTTCTGGTTATTTTCATAGTATCACAGTAGAAATTGGTTGTCAATAAAAGGTCTTTATTTTTATGCCCCAATATGTATATTTTTTTGTTTTTAAGTCATTATATCGCATTGTGGTATAATCCAATTTAACGTTTTTTACAATTCCTTCCATATATTCATGCTGACAAACACTTTGAAACATGTTACAATAGAAAATATTAAGATACTTTCGGATTATTTATCCATGGATGAACCTGCATTCAATGGCCATTAGCCGGCATAAGTCTGCGGCATTAGTTTGCTGCCTGATATTTAACCTATCAGTAATTGAACGATAAATATTCGGTTGTTAAATACTTCTAAGTCATAGTTTCCATTGTAAAAAGTAACCATTCGATAACTGCTTGCATTATAATCTATAAATAAAAGGAGAATTGAAATATGAGCTGTGCCATTTCTCTCACAATCGATAAATCACAGAAATCCCCTGCCTACAAGCAGGTGGCTCAGCAAATCAGCGAACTGATTCGGACAGAGCAGCTCCATCCCGGCGATCGGCTTCCCACTGAGCGCCAGTTAAGCCAGGATACGGGAATTGCCCGCGGCACGATTAAAGCCGCCTACGCCCTTCTGCTTGAATCCGGGAAAATTGAGACAAGACGCGGCAGCGGCTCCTTTGTCGCCTCCAAAATGTCGGCAAACTCCATTGAATTCATACGCCGGGAAATCAGGAACATGTTGGAAAAAATCAGTGATCTGCAGATTCATCCCGATGATCTGCTCGGAATTTTCCAGGATGAATTAAAACAGCTCCCTCAAACCGCTGCTCCGGTCAACATTGCATGGATTGACTGCTGCGATGAGTGCGTATGGGCTGCCAAACGGCAGCTTCAGCCGATCGACGGAGTCGGCTTTGCAGGATATCTGCTAAATGATGTAGCGGCAACTCCCACACGCCTGTGGGACAGCTTCGAACTTATTATCACAACCACCAATCACTTCCGTCTGCTTACCCAACTGCTGCCGGGCTGTCTGGAGAGGTTACAGCAGGTTACAATGGATCTTTCCAGGGACTCCGCAATCAGCATTGCCCAGATACCGGCCGGAAGCCGCGTCATCACGCTCTGCCGGAATCAGACCTTCAGTGATATCATGCAGGAGCAGCTCCGTGACTTTGACAATCTGCCATCGGTTCTCCATTTTACCGACGATGATCACGATGAGACGATTAAGCGTCAACTGCAAAAGGCCGACTATGCGATTGTCTACGCCGACTATGCCGGAAGCGGACGCAAAGGAATCTGCCAGGCTTTGGAACGTTTTACTGAAAATGGTGGAATTATTATACCTTTCGATTACCGCCTTGACCGCGGATCGATACTGCATATTAAAGAACTGGTCTGGAAGTCCAGGGAGAGCTGTGGAGAATGGGAGGTGGAGAGGAATGATGGGGGTGAATAACCTTTTTGCTATATGAATGCTGCTATGCAAATTCTGCCATGCGAATACTTCCATGCGAATACCTGCATGCGAATACTGCTGCTATATGGATGGTAAATAGAGCGAATGATAAAAAGAATGTTAAAAAGAGCAGATAAAAACTTGATTATTCTAGTTTTTGTCTGCTCTCTCTTTATCAGTCTATTCAATTATATTAGCCGGATATCTTAATCGGAACGGCGGCCGAATAGAATACATAACAATTTGAAAATCAGCCATCCGGCCAGCGTCCCCAGTGTGTTCATTACCACATCGTCGAGCTGGCAATGGCCTCTCTGCGTCAGGTACTGCGCAGTCTCCAGCGATACACTTGCCAGAAAACCGCTCATAATACAAAGCCAGGCTCCGGCGCCTCTGCCAAACGGCCTGATAAGAACCGGCAGAAGAATTCCCCAGGGAATGAACATGATGACGTTTTCTATTACATAGGCATTGCCCTGCGGGCTGTGCCCCCATGTGCCGAACAGCTCCAGGTCTACGGAAGTCCTGGATCCTGGCGGGCGGGAAAAGAATGCTTCCTGAAGAAGGACGGTCAGGTAAGCGGCGAAAAGAAACAGTACACAAATATGCAGGGCGATTTCACCCGCTGTTTTGTTACTGCCTATACGCGGCTCCTTTTTAGTCCATTTTATTATGAATAAAAGAAAGAATCCGGCAGCGGCGGCGGCCAGGCCGATGAGGACGGCCTGGGGCAGATAGCTTACCGGTTCTTTCATGTCCTGGAGCATATAGCCCCAAAGTTTCATTTTGTTTCGTATTGTCATATTTCTATTTTTTACCAGTCTGTTTGATTTTATTCATTTTGGCTGTGGCTCTTGTCTCTTGTCGGGGAACCGGGCTGTCTGAATTAGTTATTTTATTTATTATAGTGAATTAGGAAGGTGGAGTCAATAAGATAAATTACTGTGCTTCTACAGTTCATTATCTATATCAAGATTTGCCTATATCAATAAAACAGCAAAATTAAGTTTATTATTTTTCTCAAATTAATGGTTGTATGGCAATCGTGAAATTATCTTAAAAGCACTCTATCTTAAGCTAAATACCATGAAAGATGTCAGCCTGAGCCTAAACTTTACCCAATATTACATTTTCCATTTAAAAGAGAGCATTGAACAAATTACTGCCTACTGTACAATGCCCTCTTTTCTGCTTTTATATAACGCTATTCCTCCTTTCCGCCCCAGCTTTTTTAGGTTACTTGTCCTGAGGCTTTATTATAAACAACAAAATGCTCGCTCCGCAAACCTTTCATTGCCAATAAAAAGTACAGCCCGATTGCACTTTTTATTATCTCTTGAAAAAACACTTGTCTTTCCAGCATGCGCCTATGAAGAATACGCTTCTGTCTCCGGAACCTGAATTTCCGCAATTTCATTTGAATTAGATTCTAGAATTCTCCCATTAGAACCAACTTTCCACTCGCAGCCACCACTATCTTTTACCTTTTTGTTTTTTACCATTTTGCCTGATTCACTAATCACGCGCAGACCTTTTCCCGGGATATCAAACACTTCATATTTTGATCCTTTCTCAGCCGTCTGGAGCTTTCCTTTATAGTAAAAATATCCTCCCTCAATACCTGTTACCCCTTTTCCATTTGGGCTGAACCTATATTTAGCCACCTTTCCGGTTTCTGGCTCTACAATATTGCAAATTCCGTCCACTCCGGCCAGATTTCCATCCTCCGGTCCAAAGTAATAAACTTCATTTTCAATTTCTAATAAGCCGGCTCTGGTATGACCTTCTGCATCAAACGCATATCTTTTCCCGTCGATTTTTTCTATCACGTATTTTCCTGCCGATGCAAAAACGGGTTCTCCGCTTCCTTTTAAGTAGTACCAAAATTCCCCTGATGGTCCATCCAGCTCATCCGGCTCTACTGTTTTCACCCAATCATTCTTTGCTAATTGTCCTATAACATGCCCCTCTCCAGTTTCCTTGTAAAGATAACGAAAGCCCTTAATTGAAGGTGATATGTTTTTCATCCTTATCCAGCCCCTCTGCATAATCCCATAGGTGTCAAAGATATAGCCTACTCCTCCCACCGTACTCTCGGTATAAGTGCCGGAAGTACACGCTCTTTTCCTGCCTGAGGTCTCTGAAAAATAGAACCAAGCTTGCTTTCCGAATTTTTCAAAATGAGCTGCAACACGGTCATTGTCGTCAATCCATTCATCCTCAATTTCCAGCCACTGCCAGCCATGACGGAGCGCTCCGTCCTCGCCTAAATAATATTTCTTATCATCAAACCATTTAGTGGCCATATTCCCGCTTTCATTTAGGTAATAGACCTTGTCATCAATGGAATACCAGCCGTTTTTTTGAATGTTCCCATTTTTATCTGTATGGTACCAGTTGGTGTACTCCGTGCCATCCGCTCTTGTCCCGTCAATACTAAACCATGAATCTTTACATAAGACCCCGTCTTCATCAAAATACTGCCTTCCTCCTTTTTCTGTTGTCAGCCATCGTTTTTTATACATCGTTCCATTGACATCAAAATAATACGTTTTCCCATCCACCTCACAATAGCCCCCCTTGAAAACCGCACCATTCTCATCGGCAAGATACCAGCTATCAGTAATTACCCCTGTCTGAGTGTTCGTACTGGAAATCTTAAACCACCCATTGCTTTGGAGTACACCATTTTCATCCAGATAATAACGATGCCCGCTGCCATCTACAAACCACCGTTTTCGGAAAGAAAATCCATTTTGATCAAAATAATACGTTTTTCCATCCAACCTGGCAAACCCATTTCTCAAAATCACGCCGTCCGTTCCCGCGTAATACCAGTTTTTATACTCCTCTCCATTCCCATTTATTCCGTGGATGGCAAACCAGCCGCTTTGCTGCCGGACTCCATTCTCATCTACATAATATCGTTTCTCATCTATATTAACCCAACTCTTACATGGCGAGTTGGCTCCCGGATAAAAATAATAATATTTGCCTTCCAGGTTAAACCAGCCGTTACTCAGAAGAACCCCTTCACTATCCGCATAGTATCTGTTAGTATAGGAAGCGCCGTATGAATTGACACCGGACAGTGTAAACCAGCCATTTTCCTGGCGGGCGCCTTCCTCATCTACATAATAGCGCTTTCCCTCCAAAGTCAGAAATGTCTTTTGGGGTGAATTTCCGCCTCCATAAAAATAGAAGTTTTTTTCTCCTATCTTGTGCCATCCGTCCTTTAAAATGGCCCCGTCTGCCCCAGCGTAATACCACGTTGTGTTCACTTTATCCAAAGGATTATTTGGAACACTATCAAAACAGAACCAAGCATTCACATAGCGCCTCCCGTCTTCCCTGACGTAATAGCGCTCCCCCTCGAAATTAATCCAGCAATTTACCGAAACCCGGCCGTTACCATCTACAAAACGCCAGCTGCCATCCGGCCATTGCACCCACTGATTTACTGTTTTTTTCTCATCCTGCAGATAGTACCACTGTCCGTCACCATTCTGCTGCCAGCCATCTGCTGCTAATGTTTTTGTTGCCGCCAGAAATATCATAGCTGCCGTAAGAGAGATGAGATGCAGCGTGCATAATGTCTTCCTCGTTCTTAAAACAAGCATTCTTCTTCGCCCGGGCTTATTCATCATAAATCTTTATCCTCCACAGTATCCATTTATTCTTGTGATAAATGATATTTATCAGAATCGTATTAAATCATGTTTTGTTTAATTCCTGAAGTAGCCTCAATCTCAATTCCATATTTTTAATTTCCGCCTCATTATCGCAGTTTGTTCTGGACAGATATAAATTAATAATTTCAAGTAAATATAACTTAAAGGCAAAATCCACTTCCACGCCCAGACATTCTAATACTTTGAATATTCTCTTTCGTTTTTTCAGTATATGTTCTGGACTGTTATGATGAAGAAATATTTCGGCTTGAACATAAAAATGGAAGGCGTCAAGATAAGGGGGATACGTCTTTTTAAAATATTCAAAATCAAACGCACACAAATTTTTCTTGCATATTGCGGTATTCCATGGTGTAAAATCTCCGTGATAGAAGGAGAACTCAACATATGGATTTTCTCTATAACGGTCTTCTACATAACCGATAGCGGTAACCACTATTTCTTTTTTCTTTTCATTTAACTTCTGGCAATTTACTTTTAAGTCGTTGAGCATCTGGGCATAATCCGATTGATTAAACCGTATCTTTACTCTGGTTTTACAGTATAGAGTATACAAAAAATGAAGGCTATATTTAGAAAATGAACCTTCAATACGAAAGCAGGATCTCTTTACATTACTTTGAATAAAAATTTCTAAACCATTAAGTGTTTTCCTTTCTATCACCCTGGGGATATTTTTAACACCGCATTCCCTCAGATACATTAACGCATCACACTCTTTATCAAACAATATACCAACTTCGTTATTATCCGATACCTTGCAGTATGCCTTTACTTCACTTTCCCGGCTAATTTGTAACATAACTTTCTGGTGGACAGATGGGGTCCCGCCAAAGTATGATATCCCATAGTCATTGCCAAAAGTACTGTCTAAAAATTTTTTAATGTCTTTCTCTAAACTGATTTTTTTCTTTTTTACCCCTAATATCTCTGAAATAACCTTCCATTTATGTACATAAGGGAATATTCTTTTCAGGAATCTCCCTTTAAACGCTGTGGGTTGGTATATTTCAAAAGCGGTTTTCAAATTTTTTTCATTAAGCAGCCACTCTTTTCCTGATGAATTAATGATGTCATAATAATACCGGCCTTCTGCATCCGCGCATACAATCTTGTCAAGTAAGTTCACTTCTTCCCCTTTCAAAATGTATCTCTCGATAATTTAAGCAATAAGTATCACCATTTATGCTTTTTTACCAAGCTGTGTACATTCTTCATAAAAAAGTCATCTTTTAATAGAAATAAAAAAACAATATAGGTTACTATCCCCACAGAGATAAGGACTATCAAAGAGCTTATTTTAATGGACATTTGCCTTTGTAACAGCAGTAAAATAACGAACATTCCGATTGCAGAGAGCCAATTTTTCCATGAGCTTATCAATAAAACCTTTAAATCAATTTGTCCCCGTTTTACTGTATAAGCAATCATAAAAAGTGCGCCAAAACATTCCGCCGAAACGGAAGCCGCCGCTGCGCCTAGTGAAAAAAAACGTGGAATAAGAAAACTGTTTAAAAAATAATTCAGTATCGCGCTAAACACAACTGCAAACGTATATATTTTTTGTTGTTTAGTAGGTATTAAAAATTGACAGCCAATTACATTGCTGAGTGAAACCGGTATAATAATTAAACTGTATACCGGTAACAATACCTTAATTTTTTCAAAATCCGATCCAAAAAATACAGGGACAAAAATCCGCACTGTTCCTGCAATGCCAAACAGTAAAGGAATTCCCAACAGCCAAACGAATTGAAATGAGCCTTTCAGATATTCCTTCATAAGTGAATAATTTTTATCTGCAAAAACTTTGGCGATCCTTGGTATCATTACGGTTCCAAGAGAAGTGACTATTGCCAATGCCAGCCTGACAATTTTTTCAGTCTGTTCGTAATAGCCATTTTCCATTAAAGACGGTGCCGATATGCCAAGCATCGTTTTATCAAGAACCGTATATATCTGAACTGCCACGGCCGGTATGAACAGAGCAAGTATTTCCTTGAAATTTGAAAATGGCTTTACTGTTTTAACCGATATTTTATTTATATACTTTGGCAGATAAATCCATATTGATAAATTTCCCACCAACGTCAGTAGTGACAATAACAGCGTATATTTCCACACATCTTCCGCTGTTTTTATCAGGGCAAAGATTAATACAATGTTTATTATTTTAACCAATGCATTTCTAAAAACAATTGTTTTGAAATCTTCCAATCCCTGAAAAAACCAGGTTACATCAAACAGGACAGAAATCAGATACAGCAATTGAATCACTGCAATCTCTTTGTTATCCTGAACAAAATTAAATAGATAGAATAAATAAATAGTAACACAGCTCAAAGTAGAGATAACCCTGAAGATAAGTATTTCATAAAAAGCCCTGCTTCTTCTTTCCTTATCTTCCTGATAATAAGCAATGGTTCGTTGCCCAAAAGTTGATGTTCCCATAACCGCCACAAGAACAAAATATGAAACAATTGAATACGTATAACTGTAAATCCCGATACCATCGGCCCCTAAAACTCTTGAAATATAGGGGGTGGTTATTAAAGGTACTATCATAATCAGAATTTGGTAAGATGTATTTAAAATGTAATTATATTTTATGCTGTTTTTCATTCGTTTTTACTCTATTCTTAAATCGATGATTTATATGCAATCCCAAGCCCATCAAATAATTTTCCATGATAGCCAGTATTTTTTGAATCATATTGAATTCGCTGTAGTTACTTATATAGTAATTCCGGCTCTTTGCTTTCATCTGCATCCTTTTATTTATATTTCCTTTTGCACCCGCAAAATGTTCATGATTCGCCGTAATTTCCTTTATATATAATTCTTTACGGCAATGTTTCCTCACCTGTTTTGCTAAGATAGCTTCTTCGCAATACATAAATACATTTTCATCCAGAAAACCAATATCAACTAAAAAGTCGGCTTTAATAAAAAAGCAGCATCCTGAAACTTTTTCACAATACCCTGTTCTGTCCGGCATTAGATACCAGTTGAAATTTTTAAATAACCTGGCCTTTAACACCTGCACAGGCCATAAAAATTCTTCCCAAAACCCAGGTTCTCTCTGTGGATTCTGTCTGGTACCATCCGGTAAAATAATGTTGCTGGCCGCGACGGCGGCCTCCGGCCATTGTTCAAACCGGCTGCTCATATAAGAAATATAGGCTCTGTCCCTCAGTTCGACGTCCGGATTAATAATCAGACACCAGTCGGCTCCTGACATCACCGCCTTTTTTAAGCCGATATTATTTCCTGCAGAATAGCCTTTATTTTCTTTGGAAAATATCAGATCCACGTTAAATTCACTGCTGATTTTCTCCAAATTTTCTCTTTCACCAATTTTAGATGAGGCATTATCAACTAAAAGAATATTTAAATTGGGGTAATCTTGCCTGCGTAAAAACTGTATGCATTTTTTACAGTCAGCGCTATTGTTATAATTTAAAATGATTACTTCTATTTTTTTCATGCTTCCCCCCCTTCTGCCATAAATGCCTTTCTCCAAAAATGTATATATGCAGCTATTCCAAACGCAATCCAACACTCCGGAACATACATCGTTCCACTCGTAAAACCAATCGTAAAAATATATACAATAATTGTCATCATACTTTCAGCCACTGTTGCAAAAAAATCTTCATTGTCTCTCTTTAAGCTGTGAGCTGTGCCAGCCATTAATTTAAATGTACACCATATGGTGATAATCCAGGCTGCCGCCGTAAAAACACCTGTTCCGGAAAGCAATGTTATAAATTCAGTGCCTCCGGTCCTTGTAAAAACCTCGCCCGCCTGCAAATACGCATATGTTTGTCCAAAGCCTACCCCAAATAAAAATGTCAGAGGACTTTGAAGCCAAAATTTAAGACCGGAAGAAATTGCCTCCAATCTGAATCCTCCCGACCCATCCTCCCTTAATTCGCTGGCACCAAATACAAAAAAATTCTGTAACTTTTCTAAAGAATAACCGCCAATTTTTATGATTTTGCAGGAAAGAAATATGTATATCACTGTTCCTATCATGAGCGCTACAAAAATTTTTTTCATCACCAAATTACTTTGCCCCTCCCTAATATAGAATATCAGTAATACAATGATCGCTGCGAGCAGAGCATAGGTTGCCGCCCGGGTAGGGGAAATTACCAAAGTAAGAACAGAGGCGCAAAAAAGAATTTTCTTTTCTGCGTTCGCATTCTCCCTCAACATAAAGGGGATAGAATATGCCGCAGCAAAGCAGGCCAATTTACCATGCGTATTCGCTTCCGTCCTGAAACCGGCAATTTGGAATTGCGATAACTGGGTTTTACCCACTTCAGTAAAAGCCAGTTTATATCCTGTAAAACGGAATAAGGCTAAGGCAAACAATCCAAATAATAAACACAGTAGCAAAACATGGTCAAAATATTTCATAAATTTTGTAAATGATATTTTTCCGCTGTTTAATACAAGATATATTATGAAGGCTCCTATTACATTGAGAAATAAAGAAACCGTTGCTGCCATAGAACCTTTCAAGTCTGTACTGAATATATTACTCACCAGCAGGATGCCACAAAAAAGCAGCATATTTCGCATAATGCAATTATCAATTAATCTTTTAAATCCATGCCCCATACAACAAAATAAAATAAAATTCACAAAATAATAGATTCGCATATTGCCGCCAAATAAAGTGAATGCCCAAAGCTCTGTTGTAAACAGTAAAAAAAGATAAAGAACCCAAAAATCGCTTTTTCTGATTTTTAAGTCATTAAAGCTTACTATATCCAGCACCTCCTTTATCTATGACTTTTAATATATCTTCAATCTGCTCGCCCTTCCTCTCCCAGGTAAACTTTTGTAACATCCGCAGCCTGCCTGCCGCCCCCATTCTTTCCCTTAGCGGCTTATCTATAATGAGAGTATCCAAATATTCCACAGTTTTTCTTAAAATATAATCATAAGACAGCGGATCGATGCGAAATGCACATTGGTTGTTGGTGATAATCTCCATCCCCGTCCATTTTAAACATACAACCGGGAGTCCGAGAGCCATTGCTTCCATTAAGGACCACGAACCGCCTTCTTTCAGACTGGGAAATATAAAAATATCTGACATACTCATTATTTCCAAAACATCATTTCTGGGCATTTCTCCTATAATCGAAATATCTTCATCCAAGCCACAATTTTTTATCCTTTTTTTCATGTTTTTATACTCGCTGCCGGAACCTATGATTGTCAAATGTATATTTCTTTGGCTGTCACGCAGGTACTTTATACTGTCTATCGCTATATTCATATTTTTGATCGGTATAAGTCTCCCAACTGTTATGATTTTAGTACAGTTATCCTCTCTTTTACTGGCTTTCCTCAATGAAAATATTTCATCCGACATAGCAGTTTCTAATATTACTTGTGTCTTGTCGCGGTATTTTCCTGGAACTGCTAATACATTCTGCTTCGTTCTGCAGAGGATTGCCACTGCTTTCCTGCTTGGTATATAGACAAGTGGATTGAACATTGTGGTTCTAACCAATAAAAAACGGAATTTTTGTAAAAGTTGCTGCTTAAGAGGCAGAGTCTTTATCATCTGCTCAGGTACAGCATCTGCGCCGCCAAGTGGCCCCCAGATAAAAGGGACTTTAAAAAATGGCAGAAAGGTCGGCATCCACAGACTGCCAAAACTTAAATGCATAGAATAATCAAATTCATGTTCGCTTATTAACCTTCTGACTAACCGAATAATTCCAATTTGCCAAAACCAATAATACAAATAAAGCCCTTTTTCTCGTTTTTTTACCTTCCTTAACAGTTTGCAAGTGTCGTAATAATAAAAATGAAGATTTTCAAAAAGTTGTTCCGGAATACTCATCTCTATCTTATCTTTATCGTTGCTGCGAGTAATAATGAACAGCTCATTATACCTGGCCATCTGCAAAACCCAGTTCCAGCCAACGCCTGCTTCAGAACCGCGATTTGGCTCACAACCATATGCACTCACAAGTATTTTCCTTTTTTTCATGAAGTCGGGTCTCCTTACGTCTTATATGTATACCTGGAAATAATCTTTTCCGCAGCCTCATCGACCATTTCTTCAATACTTCTGCAGGCGTTCAACTTAATAAATTGTTTTCCCCGCCTGCTTAACCTTTCAAACTCTTTCAACTGTCTATTGATTTCTTCCAGAGATAATTCCTGCTTTCGCTTATAAATTACTTTTGCATCTGCTTCTAATATGAAAACCATGTGCGGCTGTGGAACTAATCTTGTAAAAACGCTTCGTACGGTCTCAGGAAGATTAATTCTGGAGCGAAGTGGATCCACAATAAAGTCGTATGCATATCTGTCAAAAATTGTGAATTTGTCAAACTGTACATCTTTTCTTACACAAATTACCGTGCCCACAATATAGTCTAACCAGTAGTATGAAATGCGTATAAACGAGCTAACCGGGTTTGCCGGTTTATTTCTATGGGGACAGGTAAAATCTTTATCCTGTTCCATTACCCCCATCCTTTCCCCTACCGCCCCCAGATTCGGAAATAGACCCGGCCTGAAATGATATATGTGCATCTTTTCTATGTCACAGACAAACATTTGTGCAAGCAGGACACATAGCTCATTGATAAACGTAGTTTTACCTGTTCCATCAGGAGCTTCGACCGCGATAAATTTTCGGTATCTGTTTGGACATACACCTATGCGATACAATTTTTCCATCCAAAACTGTAAAACATTACAACTTGTCTTGAACGGTCTTCTTTTTAATGCAATCTTTTTTGAAACTTTTGATATTTTCTTTGAATGTTCAAGAATCTGGGCATAATTTTTATCTTTTAACGCATTAATCACTATCCGGGACTCTTTTTCGTCCAGCACTGAACGCAGAATCATGTCTATATGCTCGGCGCTATTTTTGTAACCTTCTTCAATTTTTAATACATACTTATTCTTCAGTTCTTTACAGCCGATTACTTTATATAAAAGCAACATGACGATATCATACGCCTCATTCAAAACCCTGTATCCATTATACTCAACTGTATTTTTATAGAACAAATCAAATGGTATTATTTCAAAACCTTTATTTAAGTAACCTTCAATTAAATCTATGTGTATTGCAAACTTTGTGTCCAAGTCAATCCCAAACCAGCACCTGACTCGTTCATATTTCACCGTGTAATAATTTGGTACGGCAAATTGTTTAAATATCTTTAATAAAATTCTTTCAGCAAGGGCATATTTCCTCGGACGGACAATAATATCCACATCTTTCGAATCATTTCTTTCCGGCAATCCCCCATAATTTCTTAAAATAAAATATTCTACTTCAGCGTTTCCCAGTTCCTTTAAAAAGGTATCAAGAATATCCGAATGCCTTTTTCCCCAGAAATATTCCACCATACCTTATCTACCTCATTTTGTTTCTTAATTCCGCTTCTAAATTTTTTACGGTATCCTCATCCAATATTGTTAATAATATTTCCCGTGTCTTGCGCAGCAAAGGTCTGAAGACATTTCTCCAGATCAAACTGTTTCCCCTTTTCTTTTCTTTCTCGCTTAACCAACTTCCTGAAAAGTGGTGTATGACCGCTGAATGTTCGGTAACCTTAAATTCATTTTTTCCGATTCTTTTTGGACAAAAATATTCTCTCTTATAAATATGTATCCCTTTTAACCTCTGCTCCCTGTCTTCACTCTCAAATCCATTTAAAACTAATAATTTATAAAGGATTTTGACATTGGTTGTCATATCCATATAACCCTTTTCATTGATAAATGGATTAGCATGATAATAATCCAGCATCGCTCCGAGAATTGCATTATTTTTTTCTGCCCCTATAATACCGGTTCCTACCATTGTTCTATTCTCAAATCCGATAAACGCTTCATTTTCCAAAAATTCATCTAAATTTCTGAGGACTTCAACATCTGTATCCAAATAAATCCCGCCAAACCTGTAAAGTGCATTGATACGTACATAATCACTTACAAAAGCATATTTGCCACAGCTATAGGCCTGCTTTACATAATCAACGCTTTTAACATCAAATGTTGCTTCATTCCAGAAAATAATCTCATAATCAGGCAAATGCTGCTTCCATGATTGAATACATTTTTTTTCCATGTCCGGTATAGGGTTCGGCCCAAACCAGCAATAATGAATGATTTTAGGAATGCTCATCCTATCAGTCTCCTCATATGTACAGCCGCTCTATGTCTCTTACAGAAGGCGCCGTGAATTTTTTTATATTATTTAGATTCATAAGCCTGCATTTCGTCTTATCCCCAAGCAGTTGTAAAATGGCCTCTTTTAAAGCTTCTTTATCTGGCGCTATGACAATTCCGTATTCTTTTTTAATTAAATCTTTCGCGCCTACATTCTCACTTACCAGTACAGGTACGCCATGGCTCAAAGCCTCCAATACCGTAAATCCAAATGTTTCATAACAAATACTCGGTGCAATCAGCAGATCCGTTTCCTCAAAAATCTTTTTCAGTTCATCATACTCGTAACCATCCTGAATAATCATATAGGGGGATGGCGATTCAATATGTTCAATAATCCGCAGACTGAAATTATGTTTTTCCTGCGCCCATATTTCGTCGAGGGCGTCTTTTATAATAGTGCTCCCTTTGAATGGCTTAAAAGGCGATAAAAATGATATTCTCAGATCATCTGAATCAAATGCTTTAATGATCCGGTTATCCTCAATCCCCCTATGTGAAATTGGAATCACACTGCTGTTTTCGGGGATAAAATACCTCATGTAGACTTTTTGTGTTACAGATGAATTAAAGTGGATGACATCTATTCCGGTAAGCATACTTAAATAGAACTGCCTTAAACTTTGATAGTCCGTTTTCTTTATCGTCTCTTTTACTTCTGATTTGCTGTGTTCTTTCAGAGCGGCCGGAGCTGTCGCAGCGGATTGCAAATAAAAATTGCACCTGTGTTTTTTGCGGATTTTTTTTACCGGTCCGCAATTTTTTATTTTTCTGTAGATTGGTGATTGCAATAATTTGATTTTGGACTGCGCGAGCCCTTTGTTGTTACAGTTTATACAGTCCACGCATTCATGGTCGCAATCGCAGACTGAGCCTTCACGGTACAGGGTAACTTTCGGACAAATCCCGTAATAATCATGTGTTGTAAACAAGGTCTTTACGCCGGCTTTTTGAGCCGCCGTAATCCACTCTTTGTGAAGTCCCATTAAAGTATGGATATGAAGAACATCAGCTTTATAGCTCCTTAAAAATTGTTCACAAATTTCACTATCGCCGTCGGTCATATAATATTCGATGTCCCGGACTCCTTCATCCATGGGTACGGGAAGTGGATTTATAATTTCATAGCTTTCTAAACCATAGTTATCTTTTCTTTTAAGCACACTATTTTTCTTTAAAAAGTTAATTTCTCCCGGCCACAGTAATCCTACCCTGTTCCCCTGTTCTTTCTGGGTCAGCATTAAATCGAGGCAGTATTTTGTCATTCCTCCTGACCGATATGGGGGAAATCCCAGTGAATAATGTAAAATTCTCATTTTATCGTTTCCTTAACCATTACTTGTTACTTTGCCGCAAGAAATAAAGCTTTATATTTATCCGCAATAAAATTCCAACTGTAATCGGTCATTATTTTACGTTTTGCCTTTTTACTTAAAGCAGCTCTTTCAGCTTCCGTCAGTTGCTCAGCCTTCTCAATCATCCCTGCTAAGCAGCCAGGTGTTTTAACCCAATACACAGCTCCGTCTTCCGCCACTTCACGATTAAAGCCAACATCTAGAAGTAAATTCAGGCCCGTACTTCCCAATGCCTCCAACAAGCTGGGATTAGTGCCTCCCACCTCATGGCCGTGGAGATAAGCATATGCATTTTCACGAATCTTCATTAACAGTTCCGGTTCGTAAATTGTTCCCACAAATTTTATCCGAACATCCTTATCAAATCCCGTCTTCGTTTTTAGAACTTCAAGAAATTTTTCACTAACATTTGTTATAAGTACAAAATCTTTCCTGGAATTACTTTTCATAAATTCCCGAATCATTATTTCATAATTATTTTCCGGTACAAATCTTCCAACAACCAGATAGTAATCTCCTGGGCGTAATCCTTTTTGCTCATACCAGCTGATCAGTCTTTCATCATTATCTGAAACCGTACTCTGTCTTGTCTCGGCCCCATATGCAATATAAACCGTATCCGGATTATATTTCAGATATGTCTTCCTGATATAGGATTCTATATTTTTGCTGTCGCAAACCAACAAATCCGCATTTTTTACCATCATACGTTCTGATATCTTCCAATATCTGCGAACTGGCAGGCTCCATTTTGCCCTCATCCATTCATGCCCGTCAGGATTCACGAACATTCTGCCGCCAAGCTTATGTATTTTTTTCCGGTAATATCGGGCATACGGACCTATTCTGCAGGCTAAAATGTAAACAATGGGATTTGTTATATTATTTTGCTTTATATAGGCACAGATACTTTTCAATGCAGCAACGTCATAATAAATTGCCTGCGCCGCTCCAATATCGGGAACTGCAATTTTAAAACACCGCGCATTATGATACTCATATTCCCCATACTCCGTACTTTTACACGCCACATGGTATTTCAACTCTTTGTTGTCTTTATGGTACTCTGTCAGTTTATCCACAAAGGTTTCGTAGCCTCCATAAGCACTCGGAATTCCTTTTGAACCGACAATAAATATATGCTGCATGTAACTTCTCCTATTTTTAAAATCAACTGGATTTATCCGTAATACCATACATGCTTTTGGGGATAGTTTGTATCCGCAAAAAGCATGTACGCCTTCATTTACTTATTCCTATACACCACCGTAAACGCCGTATCGCTCCCCAGCGTCACCGTCACCTGTTTTGTCGCATAATCAATCGCTGCCGGAGCCATAAACTCCCACTTTTTCGTTACCGTGTTATAATAGAGCAGCTGCACATCATTCAGCCCTTCCACCAGATTCGGCACATATAAGCTGACGGTAACTTTTTCATCCACTTTTGTCTGAGTGGCTGCATCTGTCATTACCAGCGTCTGTACCGGAATCAACGGATTATAGCCAACCGTCTCCGGTGTGCCAATCGCGCGGTAGAGCGGGGTCGTTCCCGAGTTAATTGTGTTGATCGTCTCTACGACATTTTGAGAGAAGCTCTCCTTCATCTCATCATTGGATGCAAAGCGAATCTCCATATTTCCAACCGTGATGGAATTGCCGGCTGAACCCGATCCGCCTCCTGCGGTTCCCCCTGTTGCAGTACCTCCTGCCAGGCCTCCGCTTCCGGTCGCCGCCCCGGTAATTCCTGCGCCCGCGCTGCCGGTCGTGTCAAGTGGTTTAGAACTTGAATTGCTGTCATCCCGATCTTTTGACGGTGTCACCACCGGCTTTGTATTTGGGCTTGGGTTCACAGCCCCCTGGGCCATCACCGGCTGAGCCATCATCATTGCTGCCAATACGATACCAATATACCTTTTCTTCATAACTTATCTCCTTCCTTAACAAGCTGCCTGAACCAATCATCTGTTTCTATATTTTCACTTCCTAAGACCGTACTTCCTTATAAAATAACTGGATTACAAGCTCTTTCACTTTCTCCTCATCCGGATGGAACTCCTCATATAACTCCGTCCGGGCCGCCGATCCGGGAAGGGAGATGAAATCTCCGTCATCCATAATCTGCGGACTGTTCAACACCGCCAGTCCCATTTCCATATACTGGTCCTTGGCCATATTGGTGATCATATATTTTTCCACGTCATCCATCAGTCCGACTATCATTTGATCGTCTTCCTTTGCTCGGCGTTTTGCTGTTTCAATATATGCTTTTATGTACCCCTTCTGACGCTCCAGCCTTGTCAGAGCCGTCTGATATTGGTTGATATCTCTGTACCGGATGTAATGTTCGGCCTGCTCTCCTTTCAGAAGAACGGTTTCTCCCTTGACAAACTCCGGATATTTTTCTGACAGGGTTCCATCCTCAACCAGAACCTCCACGCCTCCGATTTCATCATTCAGAATTTCAACCGTGCTGATGTTTGTTGCAAAATAACCGTCTATCCGCAAACCGGACATCAGCTCCGAGACCGCTTCCGTCATCAGCTCGCAGCTCTGTTCTTTTCCGTCGCCGTAAGCGTAGGCCAGGGTCAAATGCTGGACGTCTTTCCCCAGTTCATTGCCGAAATAGTCAAACAATGTAATTTCCGTCATTGTATCCCTGGGAATCATCAGGATTTGGACCGTATCGCTGGCAGCATCCAGGGCCACCAAAAAAATGCCGTCGGCCTGGCCTGCCGCTCCTGAAACGTGATACTGCTCCATCTCACCCGTCGTATCGACGCCGATGCAGAGTATTGCGCGAATTGCTGTATTGCGCCTGTATTTTTTCCCCTTGTATTCCAGCACATTTCCTACCGGTGAACCAAGAGCTTCCATTGCTCCCCCATTGTCCCGCTCCCGAATACGGGCCTCTGTTTCCTGTCTTTGACGGTATAATCCCAGGCTGAACCAGAAAAACCATAAAAGAAGCAATGCTCCTGCAATCCCGAAAAAGGGGAACAGTTTTTTCCATCCGTTTCGATTCTCCTTCCCATTTCTATTCTCCTTCCCCTCTCCCATCACGATGCCCCCTTCTGGAACAGGACCACATACACGGTCTGAAAGAGCAGCTTGATATCAAGCCAGAAGGACCAGTTATCTATGTATTCCAGATCAAGATTTACAATCTCCTCGAAGTCACTGACCGTACTTCTCCCACTGACCTGCCACATCCCGGTAATTCCCGGTTTCAGGCTGAGACGCCTTTTATGGCGTTCCGAGTATTTCACAAATTCATCCTCGGTCGGAGGACGCGTCCCCACCAGGCTCATATCTCCCGCGAGAACGTTAAAGAACTGTGGGAATTCATCCAGGCTGGTTTTGCGTATAAATCTTCCCACTCTGGTGATCCTGGGATCATCCTTGATTTTAAACATCAGGCCATTCATCTCATTTTGGGCCATCAGTTCTTTTTTCCGCTGTTCCGCATCCATGTACATGGAGCGGAATTTATAGATAGTGAAACGGCGGCCGTTTTTTCCAATCCTGGTCTGTTTAAATATCACGGGCCCCGGCGACTCCAGATATATCATCGGCGCAACGACAATTCCTATCATCACAGTCAGAATCACGCCGGCCAGGCCTCCTGCAATATCCATCGTCCTTTTTAAAAACAGCTCCGCCGGGTCAAATATCCTGGGACTGTAGGTAAGAACGTTGTAAATTCCAAACTCCTCCACCACCTTCTCCTCCCTGCCAAGGCAGAAGGTATTCGTCGTCACATGGGTCACGATTCCCAGGTTTTCCATGTAGAGGATCAGCTCTCTCAGCCATTGCCGCCTCGACTCAGGCATGCTTACCAGCGCCTCGTCGATTGCCTCTCTCATCAGAAATGCCTCCAGGCTCTTTTCCGACAGTTCCATATAGCTTCCGCTCTTCCCGCGGAGAATACGGTTTATTTCCACATGCAGATTGCCTTTGTCCTTATGACCGCTGATTACCACGAGCGCAACGGCCTCATAATCAAACATAAAAGAGGTCACATATTTGTGCATCATCTTCAGGGCATTTTCCTCATTGGCAAACAGGATTAATTTCTTTCTGTTTTCCGATTTACTGTAATAGTCATATAGAAAAGACTTTAGTGATAAACGGACCATATACATAAACGACGTATTTACGATGAAAAAAATAAGGTAAAACGAACGCGGAAATTTCATTCCTACCCTGAATAAATACAGCAGGAGCGCCAGCCCCAGGGCCATCTGAAAATTGACACTGCACACGGTTTCCAGCTCGTTGAAGTTGCTGCGTTTCATCAATGGCTTTTTCTCCTGATAAAACAAGGCGACAAGAAAATAGATACATATCACCAGGATGCACCGGTACCAGAGCTCGGACGGCATCACCCCCGACAGGGAACCTTCTCTGAGAAACGATGTTACAATATAGGAAAAAACAACCGTCAGCGTATCTAAAACCATATAAAATGCGCGGTTTCCGACAATCATACTTTAATCCCCTGATTTCTTTTGTTGTAATTATTCAGTCTTTTTATCTTTCACAGTTGCCGCTTCGCGATTCACAGAATCAGTAAAATACCGTTTCACACCGGCGTAATCCAGGATTTCCATACAAAAATCCCTGAAAACATCTGGCGCAGTACTGCCTTCTGAATAATTGTTCTTGCAGGGACGTCCTGCCTTTTTACATTACCGTCCCGCATTATCTTACTTTTATTTTTTAATTTCCTGGCCATAGCCGTAACCGTAATGATATCTCCCATATTTTCCGTAATACCGGTAATATCCCTGCATCTGCATATTGACACGGTTTAAAACCGTTCCGAGAATCCGGCAGCCGCTGCGTTCCAGCTGTCTCTTTACCTTCTGGAGCACTCTGTAGCTGACTCCCCCGCTCTCCACCACCATAATGGCCCCGTCACAGTGGCCTGCCACAATAGCCCCGTCAATAATCGTGCTCATCGGCGGCGTATCGATGACAACATAGGCGTATTCTTCCCTAGCCCAGTCAATCAGTTTTTTGAACAGCGGTTCTTCCAGCAGCTCCGCCGGGTTTGGTGAAAGGGGGCCTGAAAAAATAACATCCAGATTGTTTATATTGGTTGTATACACCACATCCTCCAGTGTCTTCTGGCCACTCAGATACTGGGACAGACCTTCAATTTTCCGGTCCAGTTTATATCTGGTCACCAGGACTGATTTTCTGACATCCGCATCAATTAGAAGGACGCGGTTATCAATCTGGGCCAGCGAAGATGCCAGTGAAAATGATATCTCGCTCTTTCCCTCATTTGGCACCGCACTGGTCAGCATGATGACCTGCAAATTCGTACCCGAAAATTGAATATTCGTTCTCAGAGTCTTAATTGCCTCTTCATACTGGTAATCCTCTTTCAGATCACGCAATAAGCTGATTTCCTTACCCATCTTGTCTCTCCTTACCGATTTTCCTTATTGGTTTCGGTTTTATCTTTCGTTATAGCCGTCTGTGCACCCTGTTCTGTTTTTTCCGTCTGTATTCTCTGTTCCATTTTTTCCGTCTGTATCCTCTGTTCCGTTTTTCCTGTCTGTTTCTTCTCCTCCAGTACTTTACGCGAAAGCTCCGCTTTTTTTCTGGAAGTATGCTTTTTTGGCACCTTTTTCTTTCTGCCCAAAATTCCGTTTCGGGAACTGCTTTTATCTTCCTTTGAATCTTTCCGTTCCGGAACGACGGCAAGTACGGGAAGTTCCAAGTATTTAAAGACGTCGTCTTCCGTCCTGATTGTGTCGTTCATGATAACGGCCAGGGTAATAATTCCACAGGCCAGAAACAGCATCACAATACCTCCGACCGCCGCATTCTTTTTCACATTCGGACTCGTCTTAACCGTTGCCACCATGCCGTCCTCAATCAGCTTGGGAGGAGTCATTTCCATGATTTCTCCGATATAGTCGGAGGCGGCATTGGCTATCCCGTCGACGATGGCCTTGGCCATATAGGGATCCGGATCTGTTACGGTCAGATACAGGATTCGCGTATCCTTGGGATTTTCTAATTTCAGCTTTGCCGCCAGCTGCTTATAAGTGATATCCAAACCCAATGTATTAATTACTTCCTGCATTACCGGCCTGCTGCCAATCAGTTCCTTATAATCCTGGGTAAGCTGTGTGCCCATCTGCAAATCAGCCAGCGAAGTCAGCGTAGTTTCTTTTGACAGTACGTAAATTTTTGCCTCCGAAGTAAACTGGGGAGTCAACACGTAGTAGCTGTACGCCCCGGCAACCCCGGTTCCAAGAACGGCGGACAAAAGTATCCACCAGATTCTCCGTTTGAACTCATAAAACAGTTCCCGGAAGTCAATCACAATCTCATCATCATCCTGATATTGGCGTATATTCTTTTCCATGACTCATTTCCTTTATCTTCTTTTGTTTTAACATTTTCTTATACTTTCGAACCCTTTATGCTTTCGAAACTTTTATGCTTTCGGAAGTTTTATGTTTTCGGAAGTTTTATGTTTTCGAAACTTTTATGTTTTCGGAACTTTTATGTTTTCGGAACTTTTATCCGTTCGGAATTTCCAGAAGCATACCAGGATTTTCTACCGTCAGCTCCCTGAGGCGGTCTTCCCCTGCCTTCCTTCGCAGCCACGCCAAAGCAGCTTCACAGTCCGGGGGCCTGCGGGTTATTCCGTGCATATCGGTACTAAGGAAATCAAACCGGTTCTCCAGTATCATCTTTCGGCACCACCGCCTGTCGGAAAAATTCGTTCCTGTTTCCAGGCTCTCGTAATTCATCTGCATACGCATGCCGGCTGCCGACAGTTCTTGCAGCCTGTCGTTCCGTCTTAAACAAAAGTAACGCTCTGCATGGGCCAGAACAGGTATGTATCCGGCAAATATCATTTTGCGCAATGCCAGCTCCAGCCTGCTGTAGACAACAGTCGGATGAAATTCTATCAGCACATGTCTTGAGCCTGCCAGAGTTAAGAGCTTATGTTCCGACAGGTATTCTTCTATCTCATAAAAATACATAATCTCCTGTCCGGGATATATGGTAAGTCCCGGGGTCAGAACATCGGCCTCAGCCTGAACGGCATCCACAAGTTCATAAATCCGAGCCACATCCGGTTCATAATGTCTGCGGAAAAAATGAGGGGTTGCAATGATGCTTCGTATCCCCTGCTCAAAGGCCTTTAAGAGCATCTTCCGGGTCTCCTCCATTGTCTCCGGCCCATCGTCAATTCCGGGTAAAATATGTGCATGAATATCAATCATCCCCATACGTTTTACTCCTGTCCGGAACACTTTCCTGCAGAAATTTCTGCTTTGCCTCAAAGACTGCCCTGCAGAAACTCATGTATTCTGCCATTTGCCGCTTTTGTGTATCCTCACCGGTTAGCTTTGTGTTTTCTTCAATAACAATTTTTATCATGCGACTCCTTTATGCTGTAATGGCATGACTGAATTGATTCTTTAGTTGTTGGACTACTACATAATGTGGATTATGTTCCCGAAAGGGAAAGCAAAAGAACAACATAATGTGGATTATGTTCCTTGACAAGTAAAATATCTTTAGATGTAAACATTAGAATTGGGTAAAACAAATAAGCGATTCGAACGTATCAAACCGCTATGCGATGATTTCTCTGGAAAAATTTTACTTTTCTATTGCGCAAAATATGTTATAATGGGAGAAACTGGAATTTGATTGGTAATTTCTGGAAAACATAGAATTTTATGTAAAAATTATAGATTTTTCTATTAAGATACTTGAAAAGAAGAAAATTATGTTATGATTTCTCAGAGATAATAGTTACTTTTTTTTAATCCAAAATATGGACTATTTTGATTTTTTGTTATATACTACTACATAATCCACATTATGTTGCACCAAATATTTAGGCTGCAAATCTCATAATATCAGGTTCATTCGTTCTATCTGCTGTCTGTGTTCCGTCCCCGATGTCACAATATAAATCCTGGTCGTATTGATACTGCTGTGCCCCAACAGATCCGCCAGTTTTGAAATATCCTTCTCCATTCTGTAATACGTCCTGGCAAAAAGATGCCTCAAATTATGGGGAAATACTTTAACGGCTAATACCTTGGCCGTTGCACACAGCGCCTTCATTTCCTTCCAGACATTGCTTCTGTTTACCGGCTTTCCTTCCTTTGTCAGAAATACGGGGCCCCGGCGGATACGGTTCTTCCTGATATATTTCATCAATAGCATCCTGAGCTTATGAGGCAGGAATATCTGACGGCTTTTACCTTTACCCGTCGCATAGGCGATTCCGCTTTGCACTGACTCAACCGTGATATAGATGAGCTCGCTGATTCTGATTCCGGTACTGCAAATCGTTTGAATTATAAGGCCGATCCGTTCTTTCTTCATAAACTTCGCCGTATTAACCAGCCGGTTATATTCTTCCCTGGTCAGTTCCTTCTCCTCCGGACAGTAGACCTGGCGCTGCAATTTCATTTGCTTTACCTTGAATCCATACCAGCCGGCAAACTGCAGAAAATGGTTCAGGGATGCCAGCATTGAATTGACGCTGCTTACCGCATACCGTTCGGAAAGATTCTTTTTGTATTCGATGACTAAATCTTTCGTAATTTCCCGCGCTCCGAGGAACCGGATAAACTTTTTCAGGTCTCTCTGGTACTTTTCAACTGTGTGGTGACTCTTCTCCTCCTGGATTAAATATCGTATAAATCTGCCTTCCATTTCGGAAGTTATTGCGTGATTTTCCATTTTCCCTCCGTTTGAATTATTTTTACTCTCTATATTATCATTAATTGGAGGTTATTTTTAGGGGGTGGGGATGAAAAGTACTGGAAATATATGGAAGAAATTTATTTTTACTATCCATCTCCCGTTGAATCCATACAATAAGCGACGCGGTAACGTCACATCTCTCGTACAGGCCCCGTCGTAAATTGCGAAAGTAAAAGGAACAGATACGAACAAAAGATACGTCATCTGTTCCTTTTACTTTCGCAATTCCGCTCTGTTTTCATCTCCCTTCTTCTACGTCCCGAACACTAAAACTGTTCATGAATCATTTCTATCAATAAAAAATGCAGCCCGATTGCATTTTCTATGTTTAAGCCACTGAATTATTCTGTTAGCTGCTTACTTTTCTTATGGCAAAGACTGACCGCCCTTGCTTTGACATATCCAAAGGACGGATTGCGAGTAATAATCGACAAAAACAGATATGTCCCTCCCCCGATTACAAGCTGTACGGCAAGCTTCACAAAGCTGGTCAGCGGAAGGGCGCCTGCAAGGAACACGCAGCATCCCATTACCCCGCTCATCCACAGTGCCGGAAAAATATCGGTTATCTGCATACGAAATGAGTAGTTCAGCAATGATTTATTAGGAAATGAATTCACCAGCAGCGAAAAGATGGACAGCGGCAAAGCACATACCGCAACAGCGAACACCCCATACCGAATCGACCAAATCAGGCAGATGACCGTGACTGCTTTTTTAATTATTTCCAGTTTTAAGCTGATATCGCTTCTCCCCATTGCCTGGATCACCTGTAAGTTGGCAGTGTGCAGCGGCCAGAA
The DNA here is from genome assembly GCF_900547735.1 of uncultured Clostridium sp. Lineage (GTDB taxonomy): Bacteria > Bacillota > Clostridia > Lachnospirales > Lachnospiraceae > Otoolea. The sequence goes on from NZ_URHZ01000003.1 coordinate 88,570, forward strand.
TGCATAACTGAAGCACCCTATCCACATATAAGGGACCGCAGCGGACCATACATCTGTGTACAATAACCGAACCAGCGTAGAGGATACAACTGCCAGCCCCGTCATTGCCGGAAAAATCAGGTATGTGCTAATGGAAATAGACTTTCTGACCAAAGCCCGCAGCGTTGTTTTATCACCATTCGCCGACGAATAGGCCGGAAAAAAAACACTCTGGATGGAAGTATTTACATTTGAAATGATCAGTTCGGGCAGATGATTACCGCGATTGTAAAAAGCCAGATCAGACTGTGTATATACTTTTCCGATCAACAGACTCCTCAGATTTTTGTAAAATGTGTCAATTAAATTTGATACAAATACTTTCCAGCCAAAAGAAAATAGCGGTCTGAACCGCCGGTAAGAAAAGCAGAAGCGCGGATGCCAGTCCAGCATTTTCCATAAAATCACCGTATCCATAAGCTGATTTGTCAAAATCTGACCTACCAGGGCCCAAACTCCGTAACCGGCATATGCCATTCCAACACCGACAAAAGCCGAACATACAGTTCCGCCAATCGTGGCCTTAAAGAAAAGATGGAACCACATTTTTTTTGAAATATATGCCTGCTGAATTCCATTGATCCCCCCCAAAACGATGGAAAGGGATAGAACCCGGATTACGGGGAGCATCTGAGGCATGTCATAAAAGTCCGCTACTGCTGAGGCAGAGAAAAACAGGCCGGTATATAGTACAAGAGACATACAGATATTGAAAACAAATACCGTCGTGAAATCCAGGTCGTCTGCTTTTTGCTTCTGAATCAGCGCTGTAGATAAGCCGCTGCTGACAAAAACGTTCAAAATATTTGTGATCACGGTAATCAATGCGACTGTTCCATAAACAGAGGGTGCCAAGAGTCTGGCAAGAACTACCGAAACGATAAAACTGACTCCCTGGGCACCGAAGCGTTCAGCCAGGCGCCATAATATGTTTGTTGAAATAGAAGGATTGTCATAGGTATTTTTTTTATTCTTTTGCTGATTCATTGTTCTTCTTTGTTCCTGTCTGACGTCATAACCAGGAACAGCAGTTTCCACTTATCCCGGATTAGATTAATATCGGTATATTTTTGTATTAAAGCCATATTTTTTTTCTTAACATCCGGGGAATAATTCCGGAAGGTCTCAAAGTTTTCCTTTGAGAGATTAAATGCATTTTCTACCCGAAAGCCTCTTCCCTCATAATTCGCCCACATCGTCGTGTCATTTCGGATATAGATCTTCACCCCCGAAGCCAGGGCAATGGCAATGTTCCCCATGGCCTGCTGCCTGTCATTAAAAAATATCCCTATATCCATTTCGCTGATAAAATCAGAGTATGTTTCTCCGTCCATCGACTCAGTAATAGGAACGACTTTATCTTCCCCGAAAATTCCGACTGCAGTCTGAATGATTTTCTCTCGATATTCTTCAAAACCTTTAAATCCATATGTAAGCGGAATGTAAAGCTTTAAGTCTTCATCCGCAAATGCCTTTAGTTCCTCGAGCGCTTCGGCATGACAATTGGTCACGGTCGCGGAGTTTCCAAGCATCACTTTTACCGTCTTGTTCCCACTGCCTTTTTTATTGCCTCTCTCCGTCAGTTTCTGCATCACTCCGGGACGCTGGATAGGAAGCGGGTAACTCAGAGAAAAGTGCTTTCCTGTGACATGGTACCACTGACGCGCCAGCGGCAGATCTTTATCTACCAGGGTTGCCACGTAACCAATCTGACAGGCATATTTTTGCTTCAGGTATTCCGTCAGTTTAACGCCCCAGCGGTTCGATTTTTCATTATGGCGGTATATATCGCCTCCCCAGATGACCCAGCATGTTTTCTCCAACCATTCTTTTTTTCTGGAAATAAAAATGAAATGTTTAAAATTAAATAAGCCATGCAGGATAATTGCATCACATTCATCGAGATTTTTAATATACTTAAAGAAATTTTTAGGGTTAATTACCTCTGCATGTCCTTCCGCCTGATTTAACCCTATCGGAGCCAAAGAATTCTTACGTTTTGCATGTCCTGTACAGAACTTGTGCTCTCTCCCATCAAAACATGTATTAATCAACATATACATATCCTGTGTATACATTGTCTGCGCCATTACATGTGTAATATTCATCTTTGCTTCCTTTCCGCAAATTTACATTAATTCATCATTTACATCCTGTTTTTTATCATTTTATATAGCCAGATGACGGCATTTACAACACAAATGGCTGTCAAAAATCCAATTGCATCCACCAGCACATCCTGGAATCTTGCATTTCTCCCATTTACAAAATACTGATGAAACTCGTCAATACATCCGTAAAGAAAACAAAGCAGCGCTGACAAAAACGAACATTTTAGAACGTGTATCCATGTCAGCTCCTTCTGTTTTGAAAGCAGATAGGAATGCGTAACACCTCCCAACAGGCCAAAAAGCGTTATATGGCCAAGCTGCCTGACATTCCACTCCCAGATAAGGAACCGTCCGTAGAACTCTCCATTCTCATCTTCCCTTAACATTCCAAGAATCCTTCCCGCCATATCGCTGAAATAGTGAGAAGAAGCTCCGGCCTGACTAGAAAACAGGAAAATAAGAAGCATCATACCGATGACACAGAGCAATAGAATTTTTCGCCGCATAATAAACCTCCAGTTTTATTGATTTCATTTTACAACGGGATATTCCCGTGTTTTTTCCGGAGTATTTTGGCTTTATTGAATCGTTTTTTCCTTAAGGCATCATTTAAAAGAGTATAAATTGTTTCTCTTGTTTCGGACGGCTGGATTACCTGATCGATATAACCCATTTCAAGTCCGTGTTTGTAATTGATGACCTCGGTCTTATATTCTGTTTTTTTCTCCTCTAAGAAATCTGCCCTTTCTTTTCCCGACAGACTTTTCAGTTCTTTTGCATATAATATCTCGACCGCACCGTCTTCTCCCATTACGGCCACCTCGGCTGTCGGCCATGCTATCACAAAATCGGCTCCCAGGTGTTTGCTGTTCATCGCAATATAAGCTCCACCGTAAGCTTTTCTCAATATGATATTGATCTTCGGAACGGTTGCCTCTGAAAAAGCATAAAGCAATTTTGCCCCGTGACGGATAATGCCCTTTGTTTCCTGTGAACTTCCCGGCAGATATCCCGGCACATCCGTAAACGTGATTAATGGTATCCCGAACGCATCACAAAAACGGACAAATCTTGCCGCTTTATCACTCGTGTCACAGTCCAGACTTCCCGCGAGATATCTGGGCTGGTTAGCAACCACACCGATAGTCGTCCCGCACAGAGAAGCAAATCCGACTACGATTGATTGTGCAAATTCAGGCGAAACCTCCATAAAAGTTTCGTCATCCATTACTGCGCGAATCACTTCCCTGACATCGTATCCGATACGGGTATTCTCCGGTATTTCAATCTCCCCGGATTTTTTTTCAAATAAATCCTTCCTTGGCAAAGTGGCTTTCTCTTCACAGTTTTTCGGCAGCATACCAACCAGACGGCGCAGTTCCTGAAAACAGGTTTCTTCATCCTGATAGCAGAAATGAGAGACTCCGCTTTCCCTGGTATGAACTTTGTAGCCTCCCAGTTCCTCTGCCGTTATGCTGCTGCCCGTTACGCTTTTCACGACCTTGGGTCCGGTAATATACATTTGTGCAATGTTCTCGACCATAAAAACAAAATCCGTGATTCCCGGGGAATACACTGCTCCGCCGGCACAAGGCCCTAAAATCACAGAAATCTGAGGAATGAACCCGGAGGCCATCACGTTCCTGTAAAATATTTCCCCATAACCGGCCAGCGAATCAATTCCTTCCTGAATTCTTGCACCACCGGAATCATTAATTGTAATAAACGGACATTTTTTACTTATTGCAACATCCTGCGCCCTGGCAATATTTTCTCCGATTTTCATGCCGAGAGTGCCGCCGCGGTATGTAAAATCCTGCGCTGCGACAATTACTTTTTTCCCATTCACTCTGCCTTCGCAAATCAAAACGCCGATTCTTCGTCCCTTATCGAAAAGCTCCTTATATTTACCATCGTCGAATAATTGCTCCAGCCGTTCCGTCACAAACAATTTGCCTTTTGCATGCTGTTTTTGCTTTGCAGCCTCTATTTTATTTATCTCATCCATTTTTATCCTCTGTATATTTTTTTCGTTCCTCTTTGAATACAAAAAATAGATATGCTATCAGCATCCAAAATTGAGGATAGCCCCAAAACGTATCCGACAGAAATAATTTTGCGTTCGCCGAAAGAAGGATGCAGATGACGAATGCCTGCTCATCCCTGGCACTGATTAAAACCTGTATGCTTTTGATTCCAATAATCAGGAACACAATAATCCCAAGCAGCCAGCCGAAATCGATAATCATTTCCAGAAAAATATTATGGCAGTATCCCCAATAATAGTATGGTGTGATAAACTGCCGGTCCCCGAATGCGCCGTATCCCAGGAACGGCATGTTTTTTATAGCCTCGGAAGCAAGCGAGTAAATGGCGTCCCTGCCGTTGTCACTGGTTATATCTCCGCTGAGAAACATTTGAATTGTTCTTGCATCAATGCCGGAAAGCCCTGATAAAATATCATAATAAAACGCGTTAAACAAAATGCCGAGAAGTACCGCCGCCGCGGTAATCATAATTTTTTTATGAATCGGGACAACCGAAAATTCTTTAAAAAGATAGAGAATTCCAAAAACGAGCAGGCACACTATGCACCCGCGGGAACCTCCCGTCAATGCCAATACTGTTGATATACAGCCTAAAATTAAGTAAATTTTTCTTTTTTCCCTTATAAAAAGTCCAAAAAAAATAGTGGCACAGAAAATAACCGTGTAACCAAAACCCAAATTGTAACTCTGTTCAATGGATTCTCCCGCAGCATTTAAAACGGTCCAATACCCATCGCTGACTGCTTTTATGAACTGATAGCCGCTGTAAAGTAATAACAGGAGTGAGGCGTATTTAAGATTTTCTATCAGCCTCTTGCTGTTCCTGCTGGCCGTTACAGCAAGAAAACCAAAAATCGCTCCACTGTCAGGCCGGAACACATCCTCCCAAATCCCATATGTATCCCAAAAAAAGAAACGGTCATAATTCGGATGCAAAAATAACGTGAGTGCAAAAAGGAATACTGTTGCACACAGAACCAGTAAAAAGCTCCACAAAGATTTATCGATCTTTCTTTTTGATATCATCAGAATCAAAATAAGAATAAGCGGCATATATATGATTAAATTTGCGAATAAAACATATTGGCTCTGTAATCTGGCAACGGCCAAAACCCTTCTCACTGCAAGCCTGACCAAACCACTTGAAAAATACAGACAGATAAACCAGGTAATCGCCTTATCATAATCTATATGTACGAAATTTAACCGGATTTTCAGTTTATCCATAATACATCAACTCCAATACTCATATATATACCTGCTCCATTCTATATTTCCGTCTCTACTGCCTGTCTCCACGCTGCCGGAATTTAATTCAAATTTTTGTACAGAATTTTTCCCGACTCATTTTTGGGAAGTTCCTCAATGACCGACACTTCAAATGCAGAGGCATTCAAATTCAATTTTTCTGCAAGGTAAGCCGGAATTTTATTCTTCAGCGCTCCGTCTACGATAAAAATCTTCATTTTTTCGTCATTTCCGGTACAGGCGCATTCACAGCTAAATCCTTCTTTTATGATCCGCTCCGACTGATCCAGGCTGATACGAAGCCCAAACAGCTTTAAAAACCGTTTTTTTCTTCCAATTATGTAGTAAAAGCCATCCGCATCACGTTTTGCAATATCGCCTGTGTGATATTCGCCGGACCACTCATCGCCTTTAAGCAAATCCTCACGGCAGATCCCGTATCCCATAGTGACGTTCGGACCGCGGTATCCTAATTCTCCCTGTGCCTCCGGCTTCTCTATTTCATTTCCGTTTACATCCAGCAGAAACAGTTCACCTTCCGGAATCGCTTTGCCAATGCTGCCGATTTTCTCCCGTGCCATTTCCGGCGGTAAATACGCCATTCTGGCGCTTGTCTCCGTCGTGCCAAACGTAGCACAGAAACGTTTGCCAGCGTTTTCCGAATACTCTGCCAGCGTTTTGAACATATCGTCGGTCAGTTTTCCTCCGCCTTCCGATAAAGTTTTTAAATCAGGCAGATCCATTCTGGTAAACTTAAGTTTCATCATAATTTCATAGCTGTAAGGTACGCCGGTGAAATTTGAACCATGGTTTTCTTTTATAAAATCCCAGAATTCTGTACTCATCAGATTGTTTTTAATCAGTAAAACCGTGGCTCCGACTATGAAATGACTGTTTATTACGTTCAGGCCCATCGTATACTGTACCGGTAAGTCCATAATACAATTCTCACCGCTCGTCCATCCAAAAACAGCCGCTACATTCCTGGCATTTGCTTCCAGATTTCCATACTTATACCTGACCAGCTTGGGGCTGCCGGTGGAACCGGAAGTTGTCATCAGTAATGCAAGCTTCTCATGAATTGGATAGACATCATAGTTTGATCTTAAAAGACTGTAGCCATATTTTGAATAAATTATGTCGCCGTTGCAACGCGTTTTCTGAGCATCGGGAATCCAGTAATAATACGGTGTGTACATCGTATCCAGTTCTTCCAGCAAAGAGGAATCAATTGCTGCGCTTAATAAAAGCGGCACTACCCTGACACTTTCAAATGCGGCAATTCCTGCCAAAGCACCCGCTGTATTCTCACACAGGCAGAATACGACGCTGCGCATCAGTTTCAGTTCTTCCACCTCTGTGATAAAATCGCACAATTCTCCATAAGTCAGCTGTGTTCCGCTGTCATCATGTATTGCTGTTTTATTTCTTTCAACGTTTTCTATATCTAAAAACATAGTAAACCTCCACCTTTACATTATTGTACAGCCGTCAACAGCCAGCGTTTGTCCTGATACATATTCAGACAAGTCAGACGCAAAAAAAGCACATGCCCGGGCTATGTCTTTTGGTTCAGCCAGTCTCCCCATACAAATATTTTTAATTCTGGCTTCCAATTTGTCCTGATCCGCCTGTTCCATCATTGGTGTCCTGGTAAGGCCGGGAGCTATGGAGTTTACCCTTACCTTCTTTTCAGCCAATTCTTTGGCTGCTGATTTAGTCAGTGAAATAACCGCACCTTTGGTTGCCGAGTATACCAGCTGGCCGCGGTTTCCCCGGACTCCGACCATAGAAGAAATATTCACAATACTTCCTCCCATGGGCTGTCTCCACATAACTCTGCCGACCGCCTGCAGCATATTAATGGTTCCTATCACATTCACATTGAACATCATATCCATATTTTTTCTGCTGATCATGCCAATGAGTTCGTTAAACTCCACCCCGGCGTTGTTGATAAGAACATCAATCCGGCCGCATTCTTTTTTTATCCGCATCACCGCCGTTTTCACCGCCGCTTCATCTGTTATGTCAAAATAAGAGGCACGTATTTTACCCGGAAGCTTTTCATCAAATTCCCGCAGCCAGTCGTCCATACAGCCTTCCCGCGCGTCATTTGCATAAACCGTGGCCCCCAGTTCGGCAAACAGTTCTGCGATTGCCCTTCCAATCCCTCTTCCCGCGCCTGTAATCAGGCAAATCTTTTGTTCGAGAAGTTTTTCCATTCACTAAATCCTCCTCAGATTTCTACGCCGTTCTTCCGGAGTATTTCCAGACCATTGAGATAGGAGCCATAATGAAGGATATCTTCTGTCTCAAACATTGTATCAAAAGTATCTTCTAATTCTGAAATCAGATTCAGGTGAGCAACTGAATCCCATTTACCTACTTTTCCAAAAACAAAATCTTCTCCCAATTCGCTTTTATCTACTGTAAATACGTTAACGAATATGTCATCATAAAGTTCTCTGTTATTCATACTTATCCTCCGTGTAGCTGTTCTACTTCATGCAATCCAGAATATCCGCGACTGTCTGGAATTTTTTCACGACATCGCCTGTAAGCTTTACTCCGCATTCGTCATCCATCATAACAATCAGAGACAGTTTCGCCATTGAATCATATTCCTCTATGTCGGCTAACTTCATCTCCGGAGTAAGGGATCCCTCATCTAAATCCAATGTTTCTTCCAACAGCGCTAATTTTTCTTTTTCACTCATCATCATTTCCTCCTGTCGTATTTTATTTAATTACGCCGGCTGGCTAATCCTGTCTTCCAAATCAGGATGTTGTCATCCCACCGTCAACCGGCAATGTAATACCTGTGATAAAGCGGGCCGCCGGACTTATTAAAAATGCAATTGCATTTGCTATATCTTCCGGTTTTCCTAACCCCATATACTGTCGAACCATAAGTTCCCTGCTGCCCCGGCTGTCCTCCCCGTTCTTTTTTATAAACTCGAGGTACATTTCCGTTTCTGTCATTGCAGGCGCAACTGTATTAATGCATACTCCTTTATCAGCCATCTCTCTTGCAATGCAGCGTACTGATGCATCCATCGCAGCTTTTGAGCCTGAATAAGCAAGATGCGCTTTATCCCCCTGCATGGAAGCTACCGATGATACACCGACAATCCGCATCCCTTCGTTAAATCTTCCCTTTTTACAGATTTGTCGAACCGATTCGATAAATCCAAAGTAATTGATATTAAATATTTCCAGCACTTTTTCGGGCTTGAATAATTTTAGAGGCATGGACATTGCAATTCCGGCTGCGTAAACCATCCCATCCAGTTTTCCCTGTTCCTCTGCTATCTGCTTAAACAACTGCTCTATCTTGTTTACTTCACTTAAGTCCGATACATAATAGGCATTATTTTCGCCTTCCAGCTCACCCAGAACCGCTTTCAGCTTTTCCTCTCTTCTTGCAACCAGAATTACATTTGCCCCCAATTTATTAAGTGTCAGGGCCGTCTGCTTTCCAATGCCGGAGGATGCCCCTGTTATCAGAATCTTCCTGCCGGTTAAATCAACGAATTGATTCATTGTTCTATCTCCTGTCTTAATATTTTCCCGGCTCAAATTTACCCTCCGCATAATAATCTTTCGTACGGATTACAGGAAAAATGTTATTTGTATCCAATACCGCGGATGTTACTCCCCAGGACAGTCCAATGCCAAATCCGCTCATCAGGATTTTCTTTTTCCCATCTTCTTTACTTCCAAAATGATCACACAATGTTAACGGTATCGACATACCTCCCGTATTCCCGAAACGGTCCAGTGAGATCAGAACGCTTTCCTTCGGTGCTTTCAGCCTGCGCGTAATCTGCTTTAAGATAAACTGATTTGCCTGATGAAAGGCCAGACAATCATACTCTCCAATTTCGGTTTCAGTCAGGCTGAGATATTCTTTTACGGTCTCCGGAATATCGGTAATTGAGAAGGAAAAGACAGATGTTCCATCCATAAAGATATCATAGAGCGATCTTTCAATGCCGTCGCTGCACACAAAAGTATCATGGGACGGATTCATGTCACGGAACCCTCCGGCCGGCAGCACAATCGATTGGAACCTGTTACCGTCACTCTTCAGTAAGGTTTTCAGTCTGACTCCCTCTTCCCGTTTAAGAAGTATCGCCGCACCGGCATCTCCATACATCATTACAATGGATTTATCAAGTGGATTTACCAGCTTTGATGCGGTCTCCCCTATCAGTATCAATGCATATTCCATATCTGATGTTGCCATAAGCGATGCAGCAGTCTGAAGCCCATAGACAAACCCGGAACAGCCAAGACCAATATCCATGGCGGCACATCCAAGAGACAGGCCGAGCCGTTTCTGTAAAACACAGGCTGTTGCAGGCCTCCGATAATCAGGAGACTGCGTAACAAAGACAAGCGCTCCTATTTTGCTTCTATCTGTTTCAATCTTCTCAAACAGATTTTCTGCAGCGGCATATGCCAAATCGCCTGCCGTCTGTTCCGGCAATGCCTTGTACATTTCCCGTATCCCGGTACTTTCGGTGAATTTTTTACAGGCCTCCATACCAAAAACAGACTCGAAGCTCTGAACCGTGACTCTGTTATCCGGTACTGCGCATGAAACCGCTTCGATCTTAATGTCATTAATCTCAAAATAAGACATCTTATTTCTTCCTCCTTAGTACAAACTCATTGTAATGCCCGGGATAAACCGTAATACCTTCCGGCAAATCCGTGATGCGCCCTCTGGAAACACATTCCCACTTATCACGGTTTCCTCCCGGAAATCCTAACTCCACCCCATGATCCTTAAACAGACTGTCCCCGGAGAAAAAATGTTTTTGGTTCACCAAAATGCCGATACTCCCATCCGAATGTCCCGGCAGCGCAAAGAGTTCAAAAAGATTGTCAAACCAGTAAAACCGTAATTGATCATCAAAGGTAAACTCCGCGGTGCAATGATAATTTTTCTCTATGGAAACGTATTCATCCTGTCTGGCATAGGTCTGCATCTGGCTGAATGCCTCAAAATACCGGCTCATGTTTTTTCTGGAAGTCCCAATATTAACTGCACATGCCCTGCTGCAAATCACAGGTGCGCCGTATGCTTCTTTCCACGCATTAACACCTGAAATATGATCATAATGTTCATGGGTAAGTATCAGAGCATCAACCTTTGAATCTGCACCGGGTGCCGTATTACGGCAGGGGTCAATTACGATCCTGTGTCCGTGCTCCGACAGCAGATACATGTTGGATGCCATCATGTCCGACTCGAACCGTTTGATTTCCATACGAATCCCCCTTAAACTTCAAACCGCTTTGCAGGATTTCCCAGTACCCGTCTTCCGCTTCTTACCTTGGCAAATACCGCGCTTCCGGCCGCTATAACCGCATCGTCTCCCACAGAGATATGAGGCACAATGAATGCACGGCCTCCTATTTTCACCCGCCGGCCGATTTTTACATAGCCTGCCAGTCCGCAGCCGCCCATCACACATGCATAATCGCCGATCTCTGCATCGTGTCCAAGGGTTGTGCATCCGTTAATCACGACCCCTTTTCCAATTTTTATATTTACAGTCATCATAACGCCGTGGGCGATGACTGAACCATTTCCGATTTTCACCGTATCATGCAGCTCTACGTCCGGTGAGATCAATGTTTCAAATTGAATTCCTTTTTGCTCCAGTTCTTCCTGGATGGCCTCTCTTGGCCCTGGTTCACCGATCGCACAGGTGCACACCACCTCGTTTTTATGGGCAAAAAGCCACTGCCTGGTTCCCAGAACCGGATAACCATTAATCTCAAGCCCATCCCGATAATAGGCATCATCGACGATAAAACCCCGCAGCTCATAGGTTGGCTTAACATGGTTAATCCTTTCTATCAGATAGGCTGTTTCTCTCGCGAAACCTCCTGCTCCAAATAAAACTATATTTTTCATATTTCAATCCTTCACATCCAGTTTTTATGCGATTTGCTCATCCGTATTTTTAGAATTCCGTGAATTTTCTTCTCCAGTAAATTCTCCATCGATTTTTTCGCTTCGAATCCCCGCTCTTTTTTTATTGAATACCAGTTTAATAAGCCTGAAAATCATGATACAGTCCGTTTTAAAGCTGATATTCTCAACATACCACACGTCGTTTTCCAGACGTTCCTCCCAGGTTATATTAGCGTTCCTATAATCAGGCAGGGGACACTCCAGTCCCGGCCGGACCGCATGACGCAGATGCTGACGTTTTGAATACCTTGGAAGATATTTCATCAATAACGGTCTTGGACCGATGATTGACATCTTTCCGCCTAAAATGAGCCAGAATTGCAGAAGCTCGTCAAGCGAGGTTTTTCTCAGAAATTTACCCAGCCTGGTGATACGTTCCGCTGCAGGCAGCAGTTCATTATTTTCGTTTGTCTCGTTGGTCATATTTCGGAATTTCACCATTTTAAACGGCTTTTCTCCCAATCCAGGCCTTTCGTGAACGAAAAAAATGGGGCTTCCCACATCCACAAAAGTGGCTGCCGCTATCAAAAGATTCACCGGCAAAGTAAGTAGTATTGCAGTCAGCGAGAATATAATATCGATCAGCCGCTTTACATATTTAACATAGAATGTTTGCTTTATTGCTAATTCCCCCGTCACGAAAGGGCTGATAAAATTTTCGTTCAGTTCTCCGAAATAATGTGGAGTTTGTTTTAAATCCCCCATCTTCTGCCCCCTCTTACAGTGTCCCTTTTTTTCAGATAGCTTAATTTTGTCACTGTCCCAGCGATAAAATCAAATCGCAAATCCGATCAACATCCTCCATTGCCAGTTCTGCATACATGGGCAGCGTCAGGATATTTTTGGAAACCCTCTCTGATACCGGTGTCTCTCCATGAGCGAATTTATCTTTGTATGAGTCCAGATCGTTCGTAGCCGGATAAAAATAGCGTCTGGAAAAAACATCATTCTCACACAATTTCGTATAAACCTCTTCACGGTTTTTCCCGAATTTATCTTCGTCAATATAAAGCGGAAAATAGGAATAATTGGGTTTGATGTCTTTGTTGTACCTAATTAACGTAAGTCCGTCTATTCCGTTCAGATGGCCGGCATACCGCTCATATACCATTTTCCTTTTCTCAATTTCCTCATCGACATGGCGCAGATTGCAGATTCCCATTGCTGCCCGGAATTCATCCAGCTTTGCATTTCCTCCTACTTCCTCAATAATATCCTCAGCAGTAATGCCAAAATTCTTCAGGCAGTGCAGCGGATTTTTCAATTTTTCATCTGCAAAAGCAATCGCGCCTCCCTCAATCGTGTGGAAGACCTTCGTCGCATGGAAACTGAACATAGACGCATCACCAAAATTACCGACTCCAACCCCTTTATATGTAACTCCAAATGCATGTGCCGCATCATAAATAACTTTCAAATTATGCTTTTTCGCAATTTTCTCGATCGCCTCCACATCACAGATATTCCCATAAACATGTACAGGAATAATCGCCGAAGTTTTATCTGTAATCAGCTCTTCGATTTTCTCCGGATCCATCGTGTAATCATCCGGCTTGATATCACAAAACACTGGTTTCAGCCCATTTCTCACAATCGCATGAGTCGTCGAAACAAATGTATATGGGGTAGTAATCACCTCACCTGTGAGTTTTAATGCCTGAATTGCAATTTCAAGCGCCATATGGCCGTTTACAAAGAGAGATAACTCCGGAACCGATAAATACTGTTTCAGCTGATGCTGAAATCTTTTGTAAACGGGTCCCATATTGGTTAACCAGTGACTATCGAATATGGGTTTAATTTCTTCAACAAATTCATCTAATTGCGGCATTGAAGATCTCGTAACTAAAATACTCATTTGTATATCCTCCTGACTTTTCCCTTGGCAGCGGTTCCCGCTGGTATTCTACCTATCACGATACATTTTTTCATAATAATTCTGATATTCACCGGTAATGATGCATTGCCACCACTCACGGTTGTCCAGATACCACCGAATCGTTTTCTGAATACCATCTGCAAACTTCGTTTCCGGGAACCATCCGAGTTCGCTGTTTATCTTCTCCGGATCGATCGCATACCGCATATCATGGCCTTTTCGGTCCGTTACATAAGTAATCAGACTCTCCGGTTTGCCAAGTGCCTGACAAATCATTTTAACAATGTCGATATTTTTCATCTCGTTGTGTCCGCCTATGTTATATACCTCGCCGATTCTCCCCTTATGAAGGATTAAATCAATGGCCTTGCAGTGATCTTCCACATACAGCCAGTCGCGGACATTCTGCCCTTCTCCGTATACAGGCAGCGGCTTATCGGCCAGCGCATTTACAATCATCAGAGGTATCAGTTTTTCCGGAAAATGAAAGGGACCGTAATTGTTAGAACAACGGCTGATGGTCACCGGAAGACCAAATGTGCGGTGATATGCCTGAACCAGCAGGTCCGCTCCGGCCTTAGAGGCACTGTATGGGGAACTGGTATGAATCGGGGTGCTTTCGGTAAAGAACAAATCAGGCTGATCCAGAGGTAAATCACCGTAAACCTCATCGGTAGAAACCTGATGATAGCGCAACATACCAAACTTACGGCAGGCATCCAATAAAACCGCCGTTCCTTTTATATTGGTGTCCAGGAAAACCTCCGGCTCCTCAATCGAACGGTCCACATGGCTTTCAGCGGCAAAATTAACAACCATGTCCGGCTGTTCCTTTTCAAACACGTTATAAACTGCATTCCTGTCGCAGATATCAGTCTTATAAAAATGAAAGTTTGGATTTTTAAACGCTGCTTCTAATGTGGATAAATTTCCCGCATAGGTCAGACAGTCCATACAGACAATCTGATAGTCAGGATGCATATTCAGCATATGGTAGATAAAATTGCTTCCAATAAAACCAGCTCCGCCGGTCACTATGATTTTCATACTCTCTTCCCTCTTTTTCATTTGTAAAAATCTCTCATATGTTCTGCAGCCGTATGGCCTCCCTATCTCCTTTATTCATAAAGAACATCGATATATTTTCCATCCAGAACATCTTTAAGATATTGGCCGTACTGGTTCTTTTTCATGCTCTCATAAACGGACCACACATCATCTCTGGATATCCAGCCGTTCAGATAAGCAATCTCTTCGAGACAGGCGATTTTCCGGTGCTGGTGGCTTTCCACTGTTTTTACAAAATTTGTTGCATCCACAAGGCTTTCATGCGTGCCCGTATCCAGCCAGGTAAATCCCTGTCCCAGCAGTTCCACATTTAAAAGCTCCGCCTCCAAATAAATCCGGTTCAAATCAGTAATTTCCAGCTCTCCCCTTGTACTAGGCTTTAGTTGTCTTGCATAGTCCACCACCCTGTTATCATAAAAATAAAGACCTGTAACACAGTAGTTGCTTTTAGGGCGCTCCGGTTTTTCTTCAATCGAAACTGCTTTGCCGGTTTTATCAAACTCAACAATTCCAAACCGCTCCGGATCATCTACATAATAACCAAATACCGTAGCCCCTTTTCCCTCCGATGCATTACGGACTGCTTTTTTCAAACGCTTTTTCAATCCATGGCCGGCAAAAATATTATCTCCCAGCACCATAGCAACCGAATCACTTCCTATAAAATCCGCTCCTATCAGAAAGGCCTGGGCCAGTCCATCCGGTGATGCCTGAACAGCGTAGTCCAGATTCACGCCAAAGGCTTTTCCTTCGCCTAACAGTTCCCGAAAACGGGGCGTATCCTGCGGTGTGGAAATAATCAGGATGTCTCTGATCCCCGCTTCCATCAGAACCGACAGAGGATAATAAATCATCGGTTTGTCATAAATAGGAAGCAGCTGTTTTGAAGTTACTTTCGTCAACGGATAAAGGCGGGTGCCGGAGCCTCCGGCAAGAATAATCCCTTTCATAAACTTTCTTATGTCCTTCCATTTATTTCATCTATGTTAATTTCGCGCCATACACATAAGCCTGTTTTCGGTGCACATGGAATCCACCGGTTTTGTTATGCAGATTCGATGCTTAAGTAGTACCGCGAAAAAAGTCTCTTTTAATCCTGCGTAAAACCGGGAACTTGCCCCAAAAACGACTGGGGCAGTCCCTGAGTTTCACTTACCAATGTTTATTTTTTATAAACAATAGTAAATGGTGTTGTTCCGCTTAAAGTAACGGAAATTTCTTTTGTTGCATAGTTGATGCTGGTTGGAGCCATCAGTTCCCATGTACGTGTTGCCTGATTAAAGTACAGAATCTGAACATCATTCAGACCTTCTACCAGGTTTGGAACATACAGGCTTACTGTGGTGGACCCACTGACAACTGCTGCCTGCACCGGTGCTAAAGGAACATAACCAACCAAATTGTTCGTTCCAATCGTGCGGTACAGAGGTTCTACGCCTGCATTGATGGTGTAAATCTTTTCGATTACGTCCCAGGCAATTCCGGCATTTTCATAAACACTGCGATCTGTACTGAGCGAAACTGAACTTCCGGCAGTACCGGTCGGAGCTGAACTTGAATTCAGTTCACCACTGATCATCGACTGCGTCGAACTGCTCAGCGAAGGTACGCCTTGAGACGAGCGTGAGCCTGCCAGAGCTGTAAAAGGCTGTGTCATCAGGACAGCAGCGGTTAACACTCCTACGATTTTCCTCTTCATGTCACATCACCCTTCCTTTCTTCTAATTTTTATCAATAAATAGCATTTAGCTAGTTATTGCCGTTAGGCGTGCGTATCATGCTTATCCTGTTATATTTCTTTGTAGAACAGTTCTATCATGATCCGTTTCAATTCATCCAGGTCCGGGTAAAATTCATCAAAATTGATCGTCTCCACCGCCTGGCCCGGTATTGATAAGAAATCGTTTTCTCCCAGTTGCTGCTGACTGTTTAAGACTGCCAGACCCATATCGAGATACTGGTCTTTAGCCATATTTGTAATCATGTGATCTTCTATATCATTGACAAGCCTTGTTATCAGTTCATTGTCTTTTCCCGCCTCTTCTCTGGCGGTTTCAAAATAGGCCTGTATATATTGTTTCTGGCGATCCATTCTGCTGAGAGCAGTCTGCGACTTCGTAATATCACGGTACCGCACAAAGATTTCTGCCTGACTCCCGTTTAAGTGTACGGTGTTCCCTTTTTTAAGCATTGGATCCCTTACTTCCAGCCCTTCTTCTTTTACGGTAACAGTTACTCCTCCTACCGCATCATTTAAGAGCGGGATGGAACTGACGTTCATTGCAAGATATCCGTCAAGACGTATTCCAAAACATAAATCTGAGACAGCCTCCGAAAGGAGTTCACAGCTCTTTTCCCTGCCGTCTCCATAAGCGTAAGCCAGGGTCAGATGCTGGACATCTTTTCCCAATTCGTTTCCCATTAAATCAAACAAAGTAATCTCCGTCATTGTATCTCTGGGAATCATTAAAATCCTGACCGTATCTCTGGCCATATCCTGTGCCACCAGAAAAAGGCCGTCTGCCTGTCCGGCCACTCCGGAGGCAGTTTTCTGCTCCATATCCCCTTCCGTGTCCACGCCAATGCAAAGAATTGCACGAATTGAGGTATTTCTTCTGTATTTTTTTCCATCCAGTTCGATGATATCTTTCGACGGCACCCCGGAAGAAGCGGAGGCTTCGGCCGTATTTCCAGCTTCTGCTAATTTCATTGTTTTTTTCTGCGTGTAATAGTGGTCCGCAAACATAAAAAAGGCGCCTGCTATACAAAATACGATTAAAACAATTGACCACTTTTGCTTCTTTTCCTTCTCTGACAGGTTCTTTTTTCTATTCATAAGTGATTTTTTTTCAGCAGATTCTTCCTTTTTTTCACGCATGCTTTACTATTTCTCCCTGGCAGTTTTCTGCCACAGTCTGGTGTATCACAAGCCAATTATTGCTTGCTGCTGTATTCTTTTCCGTAATATTTTCCATATTTCCCATAGTAGTAGTAACTGTTTTGTCTAACATCCACCTTATTTAATACTGCGCCTAAGATCCGGCATCCGCTCTTTTCAAGCTGGCCTTTCACCTTCTGCAAGAGACGATGACTGATCTTGCCGCTCTCAATAACCAGTATTGCGCCGTCACAGTTACGTCCGATAATTGCGCCATCAATCAGGTTTCCCATTGGAGGCGTATCAATTATGATATAATCAAAGTTTTCTCTTCCCCATGCGATTAATTTATCAAAAAGCGGTTCTGCTAACAGCTCTGCCGGATTAGGAGAATAAGGTCCGGAAAAAATCATAGTCAGATTCGGCAGGTTTGTCGTATAAACTACCTCATTCAACTTTTTTTGTCCGCTAAGATATTGGGACAGGCCATCTACCCTCCGGTCTAACTGATACCGTGTTACAAGAATAGATTTACGGATGTCTGCGTCAATTAAGAGGACCTTTTTATCCAATTGTGCCAGGGACGCCGCCAAATGAAAGGTTGTCTCACTTTTCCCTTCACTGGGAACAGAACTGGTAAGCATGACAACCTGGATGCCTGTACCTGAAAACTGGATATTCGTACGAAGTGTTTTCATCGCCTCATTATATTGATAGTCATCTATTGCTGTTCTTTTTAAAAAGACTTCGTTATCCATTTATCCGCTCCTCCTCTTTATGTCCCTTTACTTCCTCTTTAAGTCCTTTTTCCAGGGACTTTTCCCATTTCTGTTCTTCCTTTATCGTCTTTTCCTTTTTAGCTTCTTCCATTGTTTTGTTTTTTTCTTTTTTCTTGCCTTTTTCCCTCTTTTTCGGTATAACAGCCAGTACAGGCATGCTCAGATATCTTTCAACATCCTCTTCGCTCTTGACAGTATCGTTAAAGACAACACGAACCGCTATCAGTGCACAGATTAAAAACACTGCCAGAATTCCTCCGAGTAGTGCATTTCTCTTTATGCTGGGACTGTACGGCTCAGATGCGACCACACCATCTTCAATCATTTTCGGTGGTACCATTTCCATAATTTCTCCAATGTAGTCGGAGGCTGTGTTGGCGATGTCGTCTACAATCTGTTTGGCCATATAGGGATTCTCATCCCGTACCGTTAAAGATAAAATTCTGGTATTTTGCGGGTTTTCCACAGTCAGCTTTCCGGCCAGTTCCTTATAAGAATAGTCTAAATTAAGATGATTGATTACCCCCTCCATAACCGGACGGCTGCTGACCAACACCTTATAGTCCTGCGTAAGCTGACTTCCGATTTGCAGATCCGCCAGAGAAGTCAGAGTTGTCTCCTTTGATAATATGTATAACTTCGCTTCCGATTTATATTGCGGAGTTATTAAAAATGCGCTGCCGGCGCCCACAATACCAATCCCCAGAATCAGCGCTACGATAATCAGCCATAATCTTTTTTTCAGTTCAAAAAGCAGTTCGCGCAGATCAATCTCTATCTCTTCCTTGTCTTCTGTGTACATCTTTTCCATTTCTAAAGCCCTTTTCTTCCTTAAGTTAATCTTTTCTAATTTAATTTCTTGCTTATTGATTTATCTTCAAATTAATTCACCGTTCAGAAGTTTTTTAGGTTGATGGTAGGTCAGCCTTTCAAACGTCTCCATTCCGCAGTCCTTTTGCAGCCACTCCACTGCTTTCTTTAATTCCGGAGGGCGGTAATCCAGACGATGCATGTCCGTTCCCAACAGATGAATCTTACCTTCTTTTACTGCCTTCCTGCACCACAACCGATCGACCGGATGACTAAGTCCTGTCAGGCTGCTATAATTCATCTGCATATAAGAACCTGCCTGAATCAGTTCTTCAATGCAGCCGGCTTTTCTCAAGCAGGAATATCGTTCAATATGTGCCAATACCGGAATATATCCGGCCAGAGTAAGATGGCGCACCGCCTTATACACATCTTTATATGAAATAGAAGTGGAAAATTCGATCAGAACATATCTGGTGTCTCCCAGCGTTAAAGCCCGGCCGGACTGCAGCGCTTCCACTATTTCATCTTGATAAAACAACTCCTCACCGGAATAAATTGTTAAATCTGAGGCAATCTCACTCGCCGCTTTTTTCACTTTTTTTAAAGTGTCCAAAATCTGGCTGACGCTCATTTTATTATGTCCTCGGATATAATGCGGCGTAGCAACCACTCCACGAACGCCCTGGGCATATGCCTCCTTCAGCAGGTATCTGGTTTCTCCCAGGTACCTGGATCCATCATCTGCTTTGGGGATAATATGGGTATGGATGTCGATTATCCCGTTTATTGGCTGTAACATTGATCTACTCCCTACATTAATAGTGTCAGGTGAAATAACATAATATTGGTATGATTTAATGGACAACAACATAATATAGATTATGTTGCAAAAGAAACCACATAATATAGATTATGTAGTGCGGTTTTTGGATTTTTGACTTTAAAGTAAATAGATATGGGATTTTTTTAGATGCGGTTAAGAAAAAAGGGGAATTTTGTAAATATGTGATGGTAATAATTGTAAATTATGGATAATTTTTTAAATTATAAATATGCATAAACGAGTTTAAAATAAAAAACAACATGCGATAATATTGCATTATCGAAACTTAATTGGTATAATATGGGAATTGAATGGATATTTACAAAGAAGTGATATTTAAATTTTAATAAATATTTTAGAAATTTTTAACTTTCCAATAGACGTTTTAGACTTTTAGGTGTATAATACGACATAATCTATATTATGTTGTAATTAACAAAATTGTTTTAGTGTTTATTCGTTCTTCCGCATTTCTTATAATAATAATTTCATTTTATCGATTTGCCGTCTGTGCTCTTCTCCTGATGATATAATATAAATCCTTGTGGTATTTATACTGCTGTGTCCAAGTAAGTCTGCAAGCTTCGAGATGTCTTTTTCCATCTTATAGTAGGTCTTTGCAAAAAGATGGCGGAGGTTGTGGGGAAAGACTTTGTTTTCTCTCACCTGGGCTATTTGACACAGGTTTTTCATTTCCCGCCATACGTTGCTTCGGTTGATGGGGTTGCCTTGCTTGGTTATGAATATGGGGCCTTGGCGGATTTGCTGCTTCTTGATATAACTTAGCAGCATCATTTTTAGTTTGTGTGGAATGAATATCTGCCGGCTTTTACCTTTGCAATTGACTTCGGCAACTCCGCTTTGTGCGGCTCTGACTGTAATGCATTCCAGTTCGCTGATACGGATGCCGGTGCTGCAGATGGTTTGGATGATTAAGGAGAGACGATCTTTTTGTAGGTCCTGGGCTGCTTTTATGAGACGATAATACTCTTCTTTTGACAGTTCCTTTTCCTCCGGGCAGTAGACTCGCCGTTGTTGTTTTATTTGTTTGACTTTGCAGTCGTAGAGGCCGGCGAAGTCAAAGTAGTGGTTGAGGGAGGCCAGCATGGAGTTTATGCTGGCGGTGGCGTATTGTTGTTTTAGTTCCTCTTTGTAGGTTATGACCAGTTCCTTTGTGATGGGGCGGTCTGCGGTGTAGGTGAGGAATTTTTGGAGGTCGCGGAGGTATTTGGTGATGGTGGTGGGGGATTTTTCCTCATCTATTAAATAATGATAATAGGTGGTTAATCCGGGAATAGATAACGAATTAGTCTCTGGAAACATCATTTCAGCCCTTTCTTATAAATTACGAAATATAAATAAATCTTCAGTTAGTTTTGATATAATCTTCTGTTTATTATACACATAAATTTCTGTAAGCACATATTCATTATATTGGTTCAAGAGGTGGCTCTCGCTCTCGGAACGTATGGCTCTCACAACGGATTGGATGGCTCTCACAACGGATTGGATGGCTCTCGCGTGGCAGAATATTCATCCGAAAATAAATCGGTTTATCCAGGAGGTTAAAGAGGAGTACTGCGATGCATCCGGACTATGACGGGATGACCAGCTTGATGTCCTCTACCTCTGAATTAATCAGTCCAATAAAAAAGAACGCATCCAAGGTAAGCGATGAATAAGTTCTTACCAAAGTTAGTTGATTTGATAATAGTATTCATTAAAAAAAGTTTTGCTTTCAAAAGGCATCAAATTCAACTAATATTGGAAAGAACCTATTCATCGCTTACCCTCCAAGTGTTATACCTGTTGACGTTCTACTTTTATTTCGAGAATCAAAAAACCGTGAGGAATACTGAAAAGGATTATAAACCATGACAAAAAGTATTCAGAAATCTGTCAACTCAATTTCAAGATACAAAAATATGTCATTTAAAGGATCTATTATATGTTACACATCACTTGTTGGACTAAATAAAAGAACAAACATCCATTTGTTACCATGCAACAAAAATAAACACTATTAACCTACAAATATAAAGGAATAATCCTTATAAACCATAAATGAGAGCAGTACTTCGAACGTTATTCCTGAAGCTATCGTTTCCCCAAATACCCCATAAAATTCTGTTTATTCTCCAATGGAGTAGTCGTTGGTCTTCCAAGATCTCCCCTGGCACCGATTGCACACTTTACCTCAATCATTCGCAATTCGTTCCCATTCTTTGCCTTCAGAAGTTCTATATCGAGAGTATCATAATCTGCAACGCTTACTGCATATGGATAACCGCAGGCTTTTGCAATAGCCGCAAGATCAATTTTCGCCGCTGCAGTAGGCATACCACCAACCGTTTCATGCGCGCCATTGTTAATGATAATTTGGACCATATTTTCAGGATGATTGGCTCCGAGAACTGCCAGCGCTCCCATATGCATCAAAACAGCGCCGTCGCCGTCAATACACCAAACTTTTGTATTAGGTTTATTGAGTGCAATGCCAAGAGCAATAGATGAACTATGGCCCATAGACCCAACCGTCAAAAAATCATATTTGTGGCTTTGTCCATTCGTTTCACGAATCTCAAATAATTCACGGCTCGCCTTTCCTGTTGTTGAAACGATCGTGTCTTCTCCTGTAATCTGGACAATATGTTGAATAATTTGCTCACGTATCATCGTATTTTTATTTTCATATTTCACCGCAGTTTCATAAGACAGCGCACCTTTACAAACTACAAAAGCCACGCTCTGTCCCTTATCCAGTCCTATTCTGAATTTTTTCATTGCATCACGAAGTTCTTCTTCCGTTGTATTTTTTCCTACAATAAAAGAGTCGATTCCCATATCATCCAGCAGTTTTATGGTCACCTCGCCTTGATAGATATGTTGCGGTTCATCATGAACCCCAGGTTCTCCGCGCCACCCAATCACAAAAGCAACCGGGATTGCATACACTTTATCGTTTAAGAGAGAAGCAGCAGGGTTAATTATATTACCTTCACCGGAATTTTGCATGTAAACTACCGGCACTTTGCCTGTCGCCATGTGATAGCCGGCGGCAAGTCCGGTACAGTTGCCCTCATTCGCCGCAATTATGTGGTGTTGCGGATCGATTCCATAGGTATTTACAAGATAATCGCAAAGGGCTTTTAATTGAGAATCAGGCACACCAGCATAAAAATCAGCGCCAATTATATTTACAAATGATTCAACTTTCATCTGTGATACTCCATTCTAGTTGATGTTTAAAATTAATTTGTATAGATAACGTAACGTTTCTTTATTTAATCTCACCGGATTATTCCTTAATCGTGCCGGATTCACCGATTCTGTAAGCACTTCAAGATCACTTACATTTTTCATAATTGGAGCATCCATTCCCAGTTCTGCCAAAATAAACTGGTATCTGGTAAGTGCTTCTTCTATTGAGCCGCAGCCCATAGCACTTGCAGTTTCAAGAAACAAATCTTCAAGATAATCTTTTCCCCGCGGATCAATACAGTTTTCCATATGTTGCGCCATATAGGGCCATAATGCCGCATTGCACAATGCTGCTGCATGTCCATGGGCGATTCCATAAAGGCTTGTAAGTTTATAGCACATCGCATGCCCGGCTGTCGTTTGAGTGATATTGATCGCCTTGCCTGCTATATTAGCGGCCTTTAACATTGCCGTGTTGCCAATGGCTTCATTGGCAAGATAAGCGTTTTTATATTTCATAATGAATTGGATTGCTTCACGCGAATACTGTTTACTTTCTTCGGTTGAATTCACGGACCAGAATGATTCCATTGAATGGCACAATGCATCCAGCATTGTAGATTTTTTTTGGTACAATGGTAATGTTTTTAAGACAGACGCATCCATCAAAACACAGGACGGAATACAACTTTCGTCCGCAATCGACTGTTTTTCACCATTATAATAAATTACCGCATACCGTGTCGCCTCACTGCCTGAACCGGCCGTCGTTGGCAGTGCAATCAGATTAACATCATTGGGTGTAATTTTTTGTTCAATGTAATTAACAGATTCATCCATGTTAGAAAAAAGTTTAATACATTTTGCTACGTCCATTGCACTTCCGCCGCCTGCCGCCATGATGGTATCGCAATTATTCTGACGAAAAATTTTGACCCCTTCTACCACTGAATCATATGTTGGATTTGGTTTGTAATTACTAAATTTGACAATCTTTACCCCTATCCGTTTTTCAATTGTCTCAAAGCTTTTGCTAATGGCAAGAGAAGAAAATGATTCCCCACAAACTAAAAGCAACCTTTTTACACCAATCTTTTTGAAATAATAATCCAGTTCAGAATATACGCTGTCTGTCACTAATATTTCCTGTTTCTTCATTGCTTTCCTCCATCAGCTCTCTTCTGGAATCAATGTAATAATATCTTTAATCGACATACATATATCATCGCATTCTTTTGCCCTATGGTTTTCCAAAATTGTACGCGCCGCTTTCTGCATGGCAGGGAATCCCGTCCGCGTCAACTGATTTGCATAAATGACAACATTCACGCCGCGCGCTTTAAATTCTTCTTCCGTAACAGTATTAAAAGAGGTCGGAACCACAACTATGGGAACTTCCGGTTCCTGTGCACGGAATTTTTCCACAAACTCGAAAATTTCGTCGGGCTCCTTTTTACGGCTGTGAATCATAATACCATCTGCCCCCGCTTTCACAAATGCAAATGCACGTGTAAGGGCATCGTTCATCCCGCGCTCCAAAATCAGACTTTCGATACGCGCCACTATCATAAAATCCTGCGTCTGTTTTGCCTGTTTACCAGCGGCAATTTTTGCGCTGAAATTTTCGATAGAATCTTGTGTCTGTTTCACTTCATTACCAAACAGAGAATTTTTCTTCATCCCTGTCTTATCTTCCACGATAATCATGGAAACTCCCATGCGTTCCAGCGTTTTTACAGTATAGACAAAGTGTTCTGTAAGTCCACCGGTATCGCCGTCAAAAATAATGGGTTTTGTAGTTACTTCCATAATGTCATCAATTGTTCGAAAACGTGAAGTCATATCCACTAGTTCAATATCCGGTTTTCCTTTTGCGGTTGAGTCACACAGCGAGCTTACCCACATAGCGTCAAACTGATGGGCTTCCCCATTCTGATAAGCAGTTGTTTTCTCCACAATTAAGCCAGTCAAACCACTATGCGCCTCCATTGCAGTAATTGTGCCTTTCATTGCAATTGCTTTTTTCAGTCTTCCTCTTCGCACATCAGGCAGTGAGAGTTCCGCTCTCGCTCTATTTTCCAGCGCCTGATATTTTTCATCTGCAGAATAAGGAAACTCTACCAATTTTCCGCCATAAGAGGCCAGAACCGACACTACTTCATCACGAATTGGTTTTTGAAAACCGGTAACCCAATCATCCCCGTGCACAACGTAAGTTGGCTTATACTTTTCCAGGTTTTCTTTATAGCTTAATGTTTTCTGTTCCACTACCTGGTATACACCGGAAATATTCTCGAACAGCGCCTGTCGTTCCTCATAAGGTAAAAGGGGAAATCGCTTATAACTGATGACAGCCTCATCAGACAGTACGCCGACAATCAGTTTACCCAGTTTTTCAGCTTTTTTTATAATAGAAATATGTCCGCTGTGAATCATATCTGTGGAAAAACACATGTATACGGTACGATTTGATATCTCTTTTACCTGTTTCGATACAACAGCCAAATCCTCCGGACTGTCAATCTCACTGCATAACTTATTTTCAACATCCAGCGCTTTAATCAAGCACCTTTCCGACACCTCATTAAATGCATTTTCCGCATAGCATTCCACACGGTCACTCTCACAGAACGCTACGATATTAGACAGCCATACTTTCCAGTCCTGCTTTTCAATTTTATACAGCGGTTGTGCTGCAACTGCTTCATTAAAAAATTCAATGCCAATCTTGGAAATGTACCCGTTATGTATAACCGCTTTAAAATCTTTTTCAGGAAGAGGGAGTGTAGAACTAACCGCCATGCAGCTTCCCTCGTGGTTTACTACAAAATCAAGGACTGCACTTTCAAATACCAAATCGCCATGCATGAGTAAAATATCATCATCCAAATATTCTCTTGCGCAGTAAATCGAATAGATATAATTAGTTTCTTTATACAGTTCATTCTTTACAAAAGTATAAGTCAACGGAAGTTCCAGACTTTGGCAATAGTTTACAAGTACACTGTCAAACAGACCCGTAGTTATAACAACCTCTGTGAGACCGGACTCAGCTATCATTTTTAGCTGCCGGCTTAAAATAGTATCTTTATTGGAAATCTCCGTCATGCATTTGGGATGCTCAGATGTCAGTACCCCCATACGGCTGCCCATACCGGAATTTAAAATCAATACCTTCATAAAACCACACTCTTTCTATTCAAAATTTAGTATGTCGTCACAATTCTACTGTGACAGTTTTTCTTGAATTTGTTTATAAATGATCTCGTTGTTCTCTGCATTGTCATAACACATATATTTTCTGCGCATCTGCCCGCGCAAATCCTGATGCCTGCACGGATCTTTTAAATTCTTTTCTATATCTGAAATAAGCATTTCCTCATTGACCGCTACATCACCCGCTGCAACCTCTTCCTTGGAAAAATACAGTCCCCTGTCATTATCACGGTAAAAATGATAATCATACAAATAGTATTGGACAGGTCGCTCCAACACTAGGTAGTCAAATGAAGCTCCGGAATAATCCGTTATCAGTATATCTGCCGCCGCAAGTAAAGACTGCGCGTCCCAATCTTTTAATATAAATACCCTTCCCAGCATTTCTGTTGCTTTAGAATGCCGCTCCTGATTTACAAAATGTGCCTTTTCTACAATTACTGCATTATATTTCTCCAATATTTTTGTAAGTCTCCTGTCATCAGCCAAAGACGAGAAAGAGAAAGTATTTTCCCGTGTGTCCCGAAATGTAGGCATATAGGCAATTATTTTTGTATCACTATCCATGTTTAATTTTTCTGTTAATTCACTCCTCGATTTAATGTGAAATCTTTTATCGTATAATACAGTATTTCTTGGATGCCCTGCTAAAATAAAATTCCTGTTTTTCGCTCCGAACGCACTTTGATAGCAGGGACGAAACACATCTGACGGGATCACATAGCAGTCACAGTTAAAAGCATAATCATATAAATAGCAATAAATTAAAAAGGCCCATCCCCGCATATTACTGCCACTATGTCCGATTTTCTTCCACGGAATTCCATGCCAAAGATTTACCGTTACTGCATTTCCAAAAAAATTATTTCCTTTTAAAGAAAGATCCCTAAGCCCTTGTCCAACAACCACAACACCTGCTTCTGAAATAATATGCTTTGCCTCTGCAGTATTCATTTCACATACTTTGATTTTATTGTTGAGCCTGGATGTATCTACTCCCTTATTTGCTATCCAAATAAGTTTAATTTCAGGATGGACTTTGGCTAGATAGTTTGCGAAATACATACAGTTATCATTGCATTTTCTTCCAAACCACTCACCGAAAACCCAAATATTTTTATTCGTTCTATTTCGTCTGCTGCTCACTTTAACTGCTATACCACTTAATAGGTTCCATATTTTCTCTGCTTTATTAGTTTGACTCATACCTGTATATCCGCCTTTCTGCTCACGCTTTTCCAATAGCTGAAAGCACAGAATAATAATACTGCCAGCACCCCAAAACGAAATTCAATATACGAAACCAAAGTGACCGCGATAGCTGCGACTGTTACACATAAGCCACCGCTCAAGAATAAATCAGACCACTTAAAGTAATGTACGTTACCGATTCTTGACGATATAAGCGCATGAAATGCAAAATTCAAACCATAGGTCACTGCTGTCGTGTACGCTGCTGCAACATACCCATACATGGGAATAAAAATACTATTAAGCACTATATTTATCATTGCAGCTACCACTGTACCCAATGCAATTAATTTGGTCTTTCCATAATAATATTGAACCTGTACAGGTATTGTGTATAAAAAAGCAAAAAAGCCCCCCACAAGAATAGGTATCACACAATACTCCGCTCCGGCATATGAAGATGTGCCTAAGATAACAATTAATTCCGGTGAAACAAGCATAATTGATGATACAAACAAGGCTACCATAACTGCATACTGTGTTGCACGTTTTTGTATACTTCCAATCTCACCAATTTGGGCTTTTTCAAAAAACCACGGACTCCAAACATTTTCCAGCGAGGCTGTTGTGACTCCAACAATAGAATAGATGTTATAAGCAAAGCTGTATATTCCGGCTTGTGCCGCGCCGCAAATGCTATTTATCATGATTCGATCAAACTGATTTAATAATACCTGCGATATTCCGTGCGGGATTAGAGGAACACTGTAGGCTAAAGCAAATCTCCAATAACGAAAATTAGTTGTTCTGTCTGCAGGCGGCCTTTTTTCTTTCCAAAAATACAAACAAATAAACACCGCTAAAAACAAAACAGGAATCACCGTTCCGACTATACGTCCTTCTGCAGGATGCCTGCTAAATACCGCCTTTATCAGCAGAATAGATAATCCAATATTGAACACGGCATTAAAACCTGCTGCCAGTAAATAGCTTTTATAACTGTAAGTAATACTTAAATACACATTAAAAATAGAAAGTATCGCGCTCCCCAGACAATGTAATATCAATAAATTATGTATCCAGTAGTCAAACCCCGTATATGCTGTTAAAGGTCTTTCAAACATCTTTATCAGAAGAAGCCAAGTCCCCGCGCTAACTAATAACAATATCATGCAGGAAGACACAAATTCGCCATAATCTTTCCCATATTTATATCTTGCGTTTTTTTGACATGTATTAAGTGTAAAGCCCACACACATATAAAGAATACTTTCATAAGCAATATATGTATTATAAATACCATAGTTATCAGGGGATAAAAGACGTGCAAATATTGGAATTGAAAAAAACGTCAATCCCTTAATCATATAATTTCCAATCGTATAACCTAACCCAGCTTTTAAAATAGCATTACCGTTCTGCTTTATTTTCTTCATGTGACATACTACTCTTTTCAATTTGTTCTATGTGTCTGACAGATTCTTCTGGTTTTGAGAACAATGGCAGCGATGTCAGAAGTTCTGACTCTGGCAAATCCCACCACCTTATTGCGGAAATTCTTTAATACCCTTGCAGGGCTACCGACAACAATTGTATATGGAGGTATGTCTTTTGTAACAATACTTGCACAAAAATAACATTCCTTGCTCTCTCAGCTATTTGATTTCACATTTATTTATTGTAACTGTTCGTTCTTCCATTTTATAGCGTTTTACCTCCATCCATGCCAGAACGCTAAACATTTCATACATAAAAATAATTTTAAAATTTACAATTGGTCCACCTGCGATAATATTATAAATTATCAATAGAATAAGAATACACGAATATTTTCTGTTTTTATTAAACAAATAAATTGACATATATATCCATATAGTATAAACTGCCAGCACAATCGGACCAAAAAGTAAATACGCCGAAAGTATTCCACAGTGTGGAAATGTTCCAAATCCTCTATTGTTAATTTCAATCTGTAAATTTGTGAAATAACCCGATATACCAAATGGATTATCTTTCAGGATATCTAAGCCACTCATAATCGACTTTGTCCTTCCCAAAATTGAGTCGTCCATTTCTATTGCTTTAAAACTAAGCAGCGTTGCATACCTACTATTGCTAATATACTCTATTATGTTATGGATCTTTAATGATAAAAAAATCAAACATACTACTACTAAAAAAAGTATTACAAAGTAAGTATTTTTCCGTAGAGATTGCTTACCTTTTAATATAATTTCCAAAAACAGAAACAACAAAATCAAACTTGTCATAATTATAGCAAGAGCAATATTAGTTCTTGAGCCTGAAAGGTATAAAGCAATAAAAACCAACATAATATATAATACTTTATGCCTACAATTTTTTTTGAAATACAACATTAGTAAACCTATACAACAGAGCACGCCCGTGGATCCCACGTCTAAATTTGAGGCATTGTAGCGTGAGCCTGACATACCACCAGGCCCGCCTATAGCAAGCATAATAAATACTGTTGCAATATTTAAATAAATAAAATATTCGTACATTTTTTCTGCTGACATTCCAGTTTTCGCACACTGAAGAGAGCACAACACAAAAGCACTGCCAACACCCAATGTAAGATACATCTCAAATGCCCCTGACACAAAAATACTATTAGAACCAATAAGCAGATAAATAATTTCTCTTATCACAAAATATATTGAACAATAACCAATCAGCTTATGTTTTTTTATAACTGCAATCAAAATACCAATTAACAATATTACCAATTGAATAATACCGAATGAATAATTCAGCCATTTGTAAGAAACAAAACCTGGAGTAACACACTGATAAACAGGAAGCCATGAGAACACATCATCAGGTAGTAGCAGTAACAATATAATTACGGTTATCATAAACATTTGTTGCGTTAATTTTTTTACTCGAAATTTAAATGACATATCGAAGTTCCTTTGTTTTCTGTATTCTGATCCGTCCAAGTTCTTCTCGTTTTTATGGGAAACTATGATTTTCGGCAACAGACATATTATATCTATATGTCACCCGACTATTATTCTTTCAAAAATGAAACAATGGTTACAGTACTATATCTTATGACGACACTTGTCATTTTCCCCATAGATGTCTTATCCATAAAAATAGATCACACCAAAGTTGCGCAGTTCGTGAATACTTCAAATATTCATAATATACAGCTCTGCTTTGACGGTGAATATGAAATTTTTTTTTTCTCTTCATCACACTGTTTACTGTTGAACTATGATTATGAATCACTGTAGCATCTAGAATACACGCACATCTATAATTATTTAATGCCAATCGCTCTGCAAGAATTGGTTCCTCACAATATAAAAAAGTCCGCTCATCCATATAATTAATTTTTCTCATTGCTGAATTTCTCAGCAGCATACAACAGCCCTGTGGTCTGTATGAGAAGCACCAGCCTGATGCCACTTTTCTATTAATAATTTTACTTTTTCGAGCGCAACTTATCGCTCCTAATGTCAATGATACAATGGAAGGTCTTTTCAGATTTCTATTTATTTCTCTCTTCTCTTTGTAGTCAAAGACTCTCGGAGATACCGCTGCCAATTCTATATTTTCATCCATAACTTTTACCATTTTTAATAAAATATTCATATCATTAAATATCAAATCATTATTACATACCCAACTGTATTTATAGTTGTGTTCGGCCGCCCAACGAATACCAATATTATTACCTGCTGCGTATCCATCATTTGTATGTGATAATAAAAATATAAACGGTCTGTTACTTTTTTCGTTCCAACTGGTAAGACGTGTCGCGGAATCATTTGGAGAGTTATTATCAACAACTATGATCGTATCTTCAGGACAAATAACTTCTCTAAGTTTTTCAACAAAATCTAATGTTATTTTCCAGGTTATGTAATTTAAAACAATAACTGCCACGCGCTTGCCCATATATTCCACTTGTTTCCTCTCCTATAAACTACTTATGTAAAATTCTCCTTAAAATAGAATTCAACCTTTAAGATTCATTGTAGTTCTCCTTTTTATAAAGCTTGAAACCCCAGCGTCACTTTTTCCGCCAATATTCCAGCATATCATGTACTGTCTGTTGCATAGAAATTTCCTGCACCCATCCAGTATCCCGCTTAATCTTAGTTACGTCTCCGACGATTACCCGTTCATCAGTTGGCCGCAGTAATTGCTGGTCAACGCAACGTTCTAATTTATGCCCAATCTCCCTTTCGATCATTGTCACAATATCATCCATGCGATAAATATATTCTGACGATATATTATATACATCTCCCGCTTGCCCTTTCTCAGACAATAGTAAAAGTGCCTGAATAAGATCTCTCTGATCCATAATCGCTCTCTTTGTATTCAGATTTCCAACACGAAGCTGATAATTACCCGTACGTTCAGCCTCTATCGCCCGTCGTGTAAAATCACTTGTAACATCATTCACTTTTCTTGTACCTGTCGAATTAAAAATGCGGGCACGGATGCATCGAATATGATCATTCATAAAATATTGAAATGCAAGTAAATCCTGTCCGACTTTACTGACACCATATGGATGCAACGGCTTCAGTTCTGCTGATTCCTTAACAAATATCTCTTCTCCCTGTAATTCATTCAACGTCTCTCCATACTCCGCACTGGAACAGGCAACCACCACCATTGGATCATAAGTAGAATCATATTCTGTTCTGACTTTCTTGACTGCTTCAAACACACTGATTGTTCCATTAACATTGGTGTCAATTGTAGCATAGGGTTGTGACCAGGAAACAACCGGATAACTCTGCGCAGCCAGGTGAAAAATCTTTTCTGGCCTGTTTTGTAAAATTATTTTTTCAATATTTGCAGGATATCGGATATCGCACTCAAGCATTTTAATATCACTATGTATTTCTGTTATATCGGTAGTTGGTTTATAATATGTCCCTATGACCGCTTCGCCCTTCTCATATAACACTTCAACCATATGAGAACCTACCATACCGCCTGCACCTGTAACAAGTATCATCCGATTATCCTTCTTTCACTATTAATTTATCATCTTCAAATATCGCTTTGGCTGTATTGCAAAAATTTTTATAATAGTAGTTTGATATAAAAGCCTGCCTCGCCTCTTTACTCGCTGTATCAATGTTTTTTTCAAGATATCGAAACGCAGAGTAAAGTTCGCTGTTATTCGTTGGATATCCTATTAGGCATCCTGATTTTCTGTTCTCTATTACATATTTTGATATACCATTTTCATTGGCAATTACAGGTGTTCCCATCATCAAAGAATTGGGCAGCACTCCGCTTTGCGTGCTTCTCGTATAAGCATTCCATACACAAATACTCTGCAGATAGTAACCGTTGATTTCCTCAGTTGTCATATACCTGCCATCATGTATATATAAAATTTCTTTTTTTAATGCTTTTATAATACAAGGGCGTTTGCGAATATGGCTCACATCATCTTTTGTAGCTATCAAAAATTTGATTTTCAAATTATTTTCAATGGCAAATTCAATAAAAGATATAAAATCTTCAGTGCCATGCGCCGGTATAAAACCACCTATAAAGGAAAAGTATTCTCGTCTTATGTTATTTGTCTCATTATATTTGTCTTTCATGATAAGGGGAAAAAACTGATAGGGAGCACGGTATACTATATGTGCACGCTTATAATAATTCACTCCGGCCTGAGAAGGCAGCAATACGCAGTAACTGTTACGGCAAATTACAGCATTAACTATCGCAGCAGCACAGATGCGCAGTGCCTTTTTCCCCTCCTTTACTAATCCGGTCAGCCCCATCCATGGATCATGTAATACATAATAAAACCTGATGTTTCTCTTTCTGCATCGCTTTGCTAAGGATATATTTTCACTGCCAATGTTATATGAAATGATTATGTCAAATCCCAAATTAACTACTTCTTCTATTTCTTTCCCAATAATAATACGCTCTGATCCTTTATAATGAATCTGATATTTTTGTGCCAGCACTAAATAAGTTTCGTGCCCCATTTTTTCAAACAAAGAACAAAATGCTTCCATATGTTGAAGCTGGTTTGGCGAGTATCTTATTGATGCAAGTGCAATCCGCATTTCCTGCACTCCCCCTTCATTTAATCAAGCTGTCTTTTAATCTCCAAAATGCCTTCAAACTGCGTTTGAAATCCGAAACATCATGGAGTCCCGCCCAAATTCTGTGCCAAATATACCAAGGTCTCATATAATATTTTTTTCTAGCATGAGCACAAAAATCAACCAGCTCTTTCGCACTTAATTCTGGAGTATTTAATATACAATTTAGTGTGCCGTCTTCCTGTAAATATTCATCATATTTCCCGTTGATATATCCATTTTCTTTTGCCCATTGATAGGCCTCTGTTCCAGGGTACGGTATCAGTGGAAAAAACTGTACCGTATCCGTCTTAAATCTCATGGCAGCATCTAAAGTATGTTCCATGGTCTCCTGAGTTTCACCCTGATTTCCAACCATATAACAAGCATGAATCATCAAACCAGCCCTTTTTGCATTTTCTACATATGCATCAATTAGCTTTAAATTGCTGCCTTTTTTTATATTCTTTAAGATCTGCTCATTATAGCTTTCGAATCCCGGAATGATAAGGTGGCATCCAGCCTTCTTCATCGCCTGCATTGTTTTGAGATCGATGTTTACCCGCGCATTGCATAACCACTTAAGGCGCTTTGTAAGTTTTTTCTCCTCAAGCAATTCACATATTTTAATTACACGCTCTTTATTGGCAGTAAAAGTATCATCTTCAATTACTACCTCATGAACCTCCGGAAAATTCTTTGCAATATATTCAAATTCTTCCACAACATTTTCCGGACTTCGGAGGCGATACTTATGACCGTGCAGCGTTTGCGGATATACGCAATAATTACAGTGCGCCGGGCAGCCGCGTCCTGTAAAGATTTGGATTGCCGGAAATGATGCGGCAGGAAATACATAATCTCTGATATCCAAATATTTTTTGATAAAGGGAGCCGCCATAGGAATATCATCTAATTGTTCTATGTAATCTGCATCTGGCGTTTCTTTAATTTCTCCGATGCCATCCCGATATGTCAACCCACGAACAAGGTCAATTGCCACATTGTTTTCCAACGCTTGCACTGTCTTTAATACAATATAGTCATACTCACGACGAGCCACAAAGTCTACAGCATCATTAATATTAAGTGTTTCTATTGGTACTGCCGATGGATGTGTGCCTACAAGCATAATCTTGCTTCCTGGATATTTCTTTTTAAGTTGTTCAGCAAATGCGACATCATTGTAAATCGAAGGTGTACTCGTATCTAAAACAAAGAGTGCCGCATCTGCTGCTTCCTTGTCCACTCTTTGCAATGTTCGCTGAACATCTAACTGCTTGGCCGGAGCATCAATAAAAGCAATTTCAAATCCATTATTTTCAACTACAGCTGCTGCATAAATAAGCCACAACGGATAATACAACACTCCGCTATGCCCTATACATGGACTGCGTGATTCCCTCGAAAATTTTCCAAACTCCGCTTTAAATGGGGGATTTATAAAACAAACCTTCATACCTTTGCCACCTCATTATTTAAAGTTATATATTTTTTTAAACCGTTGAGCATATACCAGATCATATAATACATGCGTGAAACTACGTCCAAGCCTATGTATTTATATGTATTCCAATTCATTTTTGCAGCAATTAATTTATTTCCTGATTTTGATTTCCTCATAAAGCGGTAAATGAGCAAAGGCTCATCAATTCCATATGCTTTTCTCCCGGTCTTGAGTATCCTAAGCCATATAGCAAAATCCTCATGCATGTTATCCCCCGACGCATAGTATTGCATATACAATTCTTTTCGTACCAGCGCAGAAGAATTTGAAATTAGGTTCTGTTTCAGCAACTTCCTGTAGCCGATTTCCGGTGGTACATGCAAATACCATTCTATTGAATTTCCAGACGAATCCATAAAAGCAGAGCCCGTATAAACCAGATCTGCATTTTTTTCTTTTTGAAGCCTGATCTGCTTTTCCAATTTATCCGCCGCCCAGGCATCATCACTGTCAAGAATAGCAATCCATTCCCCTCTTGCCTTCTCAAGTCCATATCTGCGTGTATAAGAAACACCACGATTACAGGGATTATTAATCAAAAATATCCGCTTATCAAATGCTTCAAACTTTTTTATAATAGAAAGAGTTTTGTCGGTGGAACAGTCATTTATTATAATAAGTTCAAATTGTGTATACGTTTGTGCCATTACAGACATAACCGCCTTTTCAATAGTATTTTCTGCATTATAAGCAGCCATAATTATACTTATTAATCCAAAGTTTTGCTCCATACCATGCACCC
The DNA here is from genome assembly GCF_900547735.1 of uncultured Clostridium sp. Taxonomy (GTDB): domain Bacteria; phylum Bacillota; class Clostridia; order Lachnospirales; family Lachnospiraceae; genus Otoolea. The sequence goes on from NZ_URHZ01000003.1 coordinate 124,212, forward strand.
CTGTCACATATCATTTGACTAGCTAATACCTCTTAGATACCTCTCGCCTGAACAGTATTTTCACTGTCCGTCGCAGCTGCCATTTCCAACCTTGCCGCCGTAGCTTGTCCTTCCGCCACGCCTTCCGTACTCTCCGGTTTGAACAATATTTTCACAGTCGCCAATACGATCTTCATATCCTCTATCAGACTCGGATGGGCGATATACATCAAATCCATCTGCAGCTTATCATAGGGGATAGTGTTATATTTTCCATACACCTGTGCGTACCCGGTCAGGCCCGCCTTTGCCTGCAGTCTCAGTTCAAATTCCGGGAGATGCTCACAATACTGCGCCGCTATCTCCGGACGTTCCGGGCGCGGGCCGACAATGCTTAAGGAGCCCTCCAGAATATTAAATAGCTGCGGCAGTTCATCAATCCGGTACTTACGAATAACACGTCCCACGAACGTAATGCGGTCATCCTTTTCACCGGTGGAGAGCCGGGCCACTCCGTCTTTTTCCGCGTCAGGCTGCATGCTCCTGAATTTCACTATCTCAAAAGGCCGGGCGTTTTTTGTCAGCCTCACCTGTTTATATAAAACCGGTCCGCCATCCTCCGCTTTAATGGCAATCGCCGTTGCAAGCATGACAGGACTTGCAATCACTAGCGCCGCCAGTGAAAGGAAGATGTCCATCGCCCGTTTTAAGAACAGATATTCCGGCTGCGCCATATAGCGTTTCACCTGTAGAAGGGGCAGATGAAACATATGCATGGGATTTGCACCGCTCATGATCACATCTCCAATACAGGGAACCACATAAACCGTGATACCCCTGGCAATGCAATATTTTAAAATCACATTCCGTTCATGGCTATGTACACCGCTTAGAAACACCGTTTCTATATCTGCCAGCATTTCAATGTGGACAATGCATTCCGCTGCGCTGACCGTTTTCTTCACATCATATTTTTTATTCATACCGTATTCATCAATCAGTTTCGTCATCTGACTGTGCCGGCCGTAGATGACCGCCGTAGTGCAGGGCGGAAAGGTCCGGAAATACCAGTGATTGGCCAGATATGCCCACACCGCCGCCAACAATATTTGCCCGCAGAAGGCCATCAGTCCCGGCAAGATATTGGGCAGATGCTTGCTGAGCAGCCAGATTATTATGTATAAAATGCCGTCGCACACTGCAAACGCCAGACTCTGGCTGTATATGATCTCTGAGATTCGCTGCATCGACATCAGAAATCCGTCATAGACGCGCCCTATAATAATATACAGGGCAAAATAGATAAAAATAATCAGCAGATCTCCTTTTGCATGATAAGGAGACGCAGTTCGTTCTGAATAGTACCAGTACCAGCAAATCGCAAACGGTATTGTGATCATTACTGCATCCAGTATTTTCACAATCCTCAGTGCAAGATCATGCCTAAACCTTTTCACAGCACTCTCCCCCTTGATTTTTTTAAGCCAAATATTTTCCTTTTCAAAGTCTAGCAAAGCTTTCCCCCGACCAGATATTGTTCCGCCCACCCTAAAACACCCAATCCATTCAACCAATGTAACCCGTCGTATAAATCAAATGTTTTCAACGCTCACACTTCTTCATCCCTCTCAACATTTTCAACCCAATCCCCCATTCTCCCCCCGGGTTATTCTCCAGGGGGACTAGGGACACTCTCCAAATACAGCTGATTAGCTCAAACTAAATCTTACTTCTTATAAACAATCGTAAATGGAGTTGTTCCGCTCAGGTTCACGGAAACTTCTTTCGTTGCATAATTGATGCTGCTTGGCGCCATCAGCTCCCATGCCTTTGTTGTCTGATTATAATACAGAATCTGAACATCGTTCAGTCCTTCAATCAGGTTCGGCACGTAGAGGTTCAAACTTACGCCGTCTCCGGCCAGGGCCGTCTGAACCGGTGCTAACGGAACGTATCCAACCATGTTGTTTGTTCCGATTGTACGGTACAGAGCCTCGGTTCCTGCGTTGATTGTATTGATCTTATCAATCAAATCCCAGGATAATCCTGCCTCACGAAGAGCATTGTTGTCTGTGGCAAATGACACAGAACCACTTGCGGCAGCGCCTCCACTGTTGGCAACCGGTGCTGCACTCTGCTCCAGCTTTCCAGTCTTCAGAGACTCGCTACGGCTGCTGCTGTTGTCATGAGACGGTCTGGAACTAACACTTCCGGCTGCATAAGCAGTCAGAGGCTGTGCCATCAGTGCTGCTGCAATCATCAGGCCTACATATCTCTTTTTCATGTCCTTCACTACTCCTTTCTAAATAATATTTATCAATAAATAGCGGTCTTTCGGCTGCTAATTATTGTCGCCTTAGTCTGCCAAAAGTACTGCTTTCCCGATATAAAGCAGCTACTTTACTTCCTTGTAAAACAGCTCAACCACCATTCTCTTCAGAGCTTCTTTAGCGGGATGATATTCGTCAAAACGTTCTGTCTCAACGGCCTCACCGGGCACAGTCAGGAAGTCTCCCTGCCCTATTTGCTGCTGGCTGTTCAAAACTGCCAGCCCCATATCCATATATTGGTCTTTGGCCATGTTGGTGACCATATGTTCCTCGATATCCTTAACAAGACGGGTAATCAATGTTTTATCTGTTCTGGCTTCCTCTTTTACCTGTTTCAAGTATGCTTCCATATACTGTTTCTGGCGATCCATACGGCCAATGGCTGTCTGAGCTTTAGTAATATCCCGGTAACGGACAAATATCTCCGCCTGCTTTCCATTGAGACGGACCGTACTGCCTTTTGTCAGAACCGGATCTCTGCTGTCCAGCCCCTCGTCCTGAATCGTAACCGTCACGCCCCCCACTTCATCATTCAGAAGTGCAATGGAGCTGATGTTTGTAGCCAGATAACCATCTATCTTCAGGTCAAACAGCAGATTGGAAACCGCCTCCTGCAAAAGCTCACAGCTTTTTTCTTTTCCATCACCGTAAGCAAAAGCCAACGTCAGGTGCTGTGTATCCTTTCCCAGTTCGTTCCCCATCAAGTCAAACAGCGTAATCTCCGTCATCGTATCCCTGGGTATCATCAGAATCCGGACCGTATCCCTGGCCATATCCTGGGCTACAAGAAACAGTCCGTCCGCCTGCCCGGCCACGCCGGATGCCTGGTAGGATTCCAGTTCCCCCTGGGTATCCACGCCAATGCAGAGGATTGCACGGATCGCCGTATTCCTGCGGTACAATTTCCCGTCCAGTTCTATAAATCCATCCTGCGTTTTGCCCGACGCCAAATTAAGTTCCTGCCCTTCAGAAAGATTTGCCTCCGCCTGCTTCTTATCGGTGTAGAGGCCGTAGCTAAATCTTACAAACCAGATTACGGCAAATAGGAGGCATAAAGCAACAACAGCCAAAAACAGTTTGTTATGTACCAGCTTATCTTGATTTCTGTTTTGATTTCTCTTGTTAATCACGGCTGCACTCCTACACTATTTCCTAGCTTCCCAACTTATATATCAAACTAATATCACTATCGCCATTACAAAATCTTCGCGTCTTTCCCCTGTTTCGAATCTTCATGGCCGTACCCGTAATATTTACCGTACTTGCCATAGTAGTAATAGCTTCCCTGTTTAATATCGACTTTGTTAAGCACTGCCCCAAGGATACGGCAGCCGCTCTTTCCCAGCTGTCCCTTGACCTTCTGAAGAAGGCGGTAACTGATAGCGCCGCTCTCGATAACAAGAACCGCCCCGTCACAGTGACGCGAGATAACGGCTCCGTCTATTACGCTTCCCATAGGCGGCGAATCAATCAATATGTAGTCATAGCATCCTCTTGCCCACATTACCAGCTCTCCGAACAGGTTGCCTTCGAGAAGTTCCGCCGGATTTGGTGAAAAGGGACCGGAAAAAATGATATTCAGGTTTTCAATGTTGGTATTGTAAATAACCTCTTCTTTTTTACTTTGGCCGCTCAGATACTGTGACAGGCCGTCCACCTGATGTTCCAGATGATACCTGGAAACCAGCACCGATTTTCTGATATCGGCGTCAATTAAGAGCACCTTTTTACCTAGCTGAGCCATGGATGCCGCCAACTGAAACGTGGTCTCACTTTTCCCTTCATTCGGCACAGAGCTGGTGAACATGATAGTATGTATGTTATTGCCCGAAAACTGGATATTGGTCCTGAGCGTTTTCATCGCCTCTTCATACTGATAATCGTTTACTTCAAATCCTTTCAGAACCAGTTCTCCCATACCGCTCTCTCCGGGGCTGATTAAATCCTCTATTACTATTTCTTCGTTCATTTGCGTTCTCCCCCTTCCTTTTTATCGGTACCGCCTTTTTGGCCGGAGCCGTGTTCCTTATCAACAGATGGCACCTTGGTATTCCTGGCCGTGCTGTGGGATTTCTTTTCTTTTCCCTGGCCTTTCCTTCTGTCGCTGCCGTTTCCTTTTTTCGGAATTACGGCGAGTACAGGAAGCTCCAGGTATTTGCTGACGTCTTCTTCCGATTTAACCGTATCGTTCAATATCACTCTTACAACGATAATTCCGCATACGAGTAAAAGTCCCAGGATTCCGCCGATGATGGTGTTTTTGAGAACATGCGGGCTTGATTTAATCGTCGCCACCTCACCGTCTTCAATCAGTTTGGGCGGTACCATTTCCATAATCTCTCCGATATAATCGGAGGCGGTGTTGGCTATTTCATCAACGATTGCCTTTGCCAGATAGGGGTTCGGGTCCTCTATTGTCAGCGTGAGAATACGTGTATTGTTCGGGTTGTCAATCGTCATCTTTTTCTCAAGTTCCCTGTAGGTCATGTCGAGCTTCATATGATCAACAACACCCTGAAGTACCGGCCTGCTTACGACAAGAACTTTATAGTCCTGCGTAAGCTGGCTACCGATCTGTAAATCTGCCAGGGATGTCAGCGTTGTCTCTTTTGAAAGTACATAGAGTTTTGCTTCCGACTTATACTGCGGTGTAATCAGAAATTTACTGTAGGCTCCGGTCACCGCTGCGCCGATTAAAAGGCCTGCAATGATAAACCATATTTTTTTCTTCAGTTCAAAAAATAGTTCTCTGAGATCAATCTCTATTTCGTCATCGTCCTGATACATCTTTTCCATACTCTGTTATTCCTCTTTATCCTTATTGTCTTTTATAATGCTGCAATCTGTCCGAAGCTCCCGTTATATTCAAGTCGGCCGGATACCGTGTCCGCAGTTTCTGTCCGTACATTCTTCTGTACCCGATTTTTCATATGACCGGATAAACTTTATTCTGCTTCTTTCTCTATTACAAACTGTCTCCGGCTAAAATCGCTGAGGCATTTTCCGCTGTCAATCTCCTTGTCAGCTCTTCACCACCTCTTTTTTTCAGCCAGACCAGGGTTTTTTCCAGTTCCGGGGGCCTGTAATCAAGTCGGTGCATATCTGACCCAAGCAGATGGATATTTCCCTCTAAAACCGTTTTTCTGCACCAGGCGCGTTCCGCCAGACCCTTTGCCCTGCTCAGGCAGCGGTAATTCATCTGCATATAGGCACCCGCGTGAATCAGTTCCTCCACATATCCGCCCTTTCTCAGGCATTGATACCGTTCGATATGAGCTAATATTGGAAAATAACCGGCAAGCAGCAGGGTCCGTACTGCCAGAAAAAGCTCATTATATGGAACCGACGGCATAAATTCGACAAGAACATATCTTGTCCCCTGAAGCGTCAGAACTTCTCCCGAGGCCAGTTTTTCGGTAACACCGTCAAAATATAAAATTTCCTGTCCCTGGTAGATTTTCATATCCGGTAAAACGGCCGCAACGCTCTCCCGAAGCTTTCCTGTTTTTTTCTTCAGGGTATCCGCGTCCATTCGATTATGACCGCGCACATAGTGCGGCGTGGCAATCACGCCCCTCACTCCCTGACTATATGCCAGTTTCAGTATCTCCAAGGTTTCTCCGATATACCTGCACCCATCGTCCGCTCCCGGAATGATGTGCGAATGTACATCGATAATTCCTGATTCTGATATCATAGAGTAATCTCCAATTAAGGTTCTAACGTAATACAACATAATAGTGATTATGTTGTATTTTGTATTTATGAGATTGATGCTTAAAATAATAAAAATAGGAATAATCGTTCAGAAATCTAAGAATAACTGCGTTTATTGGAAACAGTTAGATAGGTTTTTATTTTTTACATGACATATGGAAAAATTTTCCAGTAGATAAACGGAATTTAACAACTAAAAAGGAAGTGAAAAAATTTATCAATTTTTTAGATTTGCTTATCCAGGCCTTGTCCTATAAAGCTACCCGGATACCATTAAAGACAATTTTATACAAAACAGGACATGTTTACCCATTAAAACATTGAACTTTCCGATCTTTACTGCTATAATAGTCGGAGGTTAAAAATGTAAAAAGAATATAAATTTAGTAAATTATTTATATTCTGGTCACTTATTTTTTTTGAAACATGGAAATACAACATAATCACTATTATGTTGTATCATCATAATAACAAATTCATCCTCTCAATCTGCTTTCTATGTTCCACTCCCGATGAAATAATATAAATTCTTGTCGTATTAATATTGCTATGCCCCAACAAATCGGCTAATTTTGCAATATCTTTTTCCATCTTGTAAAATGAGGTTGCGAACAGGTGTCTCAGATTATGGGGGAATACTTTCTTTGCATTCACTCCTGCGAGGTGGCAGACTCTTTTCATTTCTCTCCAGATGTTGCTGCGGTTAAGCGGGTTGCCGCTTTTGGTAACAAAAACAGGGCCGGTTCGAAGGTGTTCTTTCCTTATATAATGCGATAATTTTATCACCAGTTTTCTCGGCAGAAGAACCTGGCGGTTCTTACCCTTGCAGTCCACCTGTGCCACCCCATTCTTCACAGCCTGGACGGTAATGCTGGACAATTCACTGATCCTGATGCCCGTGCTGCCTATCGTCTGGATAATCAGCCCTATTTTCTCCTTCCCTTCTTTCTTAGCGGATTTAATAAGTTCAAAATATTCCTTCCGGGTCAGTTCCTTTTCTTCCGGGCAATAAACCTGATGCTGCTTTTTGAGCTGTTTTACTTTGAATTCCTGCCAGCCGGTAAACTGAAAGAAACTGTTAAGTGATGCCAGAATTGAATTAACGCTGTTCACCGCATACGCTTTCACCAGGTTTTCTTTAAAACCGATTACAAGATCTTTCGTAACGCTCTGCCCACCAAGATATAATATAAATTTCTTTAAGTCTCTTTGATATTTTTCCACTGTATGACTGCTCTTTTCATCCCGCTCCAGGTAATCCCGGTATTGTATTTGCAAGTCAGGTGTTATCATATGAAGTTCCATCGGCATTCTCCTTGTAAGTGAAATTTTAGTCTTTTTAATATATTATCATTAATTGGAGTATGTTTTAATGATTTAGGCATAATCTTTACTGGTAATTTCTTCCATGTCTATTATTTGTGGACTTTTTATATAGAATTGCGTCGCGAAATAGGGATTTAATTGAGGAATGAGAACGCCGCCGGGACGGTCGGGGTTCGGGA
>NZ_URHZ01000004.1 GCF_900547735.1 uncultured Clostridium sp.
CACCCGCGACAACCTACAAACCGGGACTGAAGACTCACAACCTCCCTCTCACCATTCCGCCCCCCGGCCGTCCCGGCGGCGTTCTCCTTCCTCAATAACTTACCTCTGATTCAGATACTCCATAATCCCCATATGTATGGTCCATGCGACCCGGTCCTGATAATCTTTGGAGTTCAGCATTTTTGACTCGCTCCAGTTGCTCAGGAAACCGCATTCCACGATGACGATAGGGCATTTCACGTGGAGGAGAAGATAGTAATTGTCGTTTGCCTTGGCAAGTCTTGTATTCTTTTCACCCAGAACGTAATCGAACCGTTTCTGTATTTTTTCGGCCAGTTTTTTCCCCTTATCCGAGCCCTTATAGTAGAATACCTGACCGCCCGAGATGGCCTCCTGATGGTAGCTGTTCTGGTGGATGCTGACTACGATATCGGGATCGGTTTCCGCGATCGTCTGACAGCGCTGTTTCATATCCGCCATTTTTTTGCTGTTGTCGCTGGACTTATAGAGCCCCTTGTCATCCTCTCTGGTCAGTACAACATCCACGTCGGACTGTTCCAGATATTCCTTGACCTTGAGCGTAATCGCCAGGTTGATATCTTTTTCGAGGCTGCCGTCCACCCCCACTTTCCCCGGGTCGTTCCCGCCGTGCCCGGCATCCAGCACGACAACGGGCCGTTCTTTTCCGATATGTACGCTGGTCCCGGACACAGACAGGCCCGCGTACCGCGTCATCATAAATATACCGGCCAGCAGCACAAATCCGGCTGCCGCCTCCACTGTAAGCCGCTTTGCTATCCGTTTTAACACATTTTCACCTGAAATCAATAACGGTTATAAAAAGTATATTCCGGGATTTGCTGTTCATGCAGGATTACGGGATGTTTAGTTGGGGGGAGGGGGCTGTACGAAAAAACTTCCCCCGGGACTGAAGACTTATTACTTACATCTTACTACTCCGTCTCTACCGTATCGGCAGTGGTCTTACTTCTCAATTCCTCCTTAGAATCTCTTGCACCCTACCCGCCCATGTGCTATGATAAAAAACAAAAATATTGTTTACATTTATATAGAAAGAAGACGCAGCAGTGAATACAAAAGTATTAAAAGTGTCAGATGAAGGAAATTTTACAGGCGAAGAGCTTGGATATCTTAAAGAAGCGGCAGAAGTATTGAAACAAGGGGGACTTGTCGCGTTCCCGACGGAGACGGTGTACGGCCTGGGGGCCAATGCGCTGGATGAGAAGGCGGCCAGGAAAATATATGAGGCCAAGGGAAGACCCTCGGACAACCCCCTGATTGCCCATGTGGCGGATTTCGAGGGGATTGAACCCTTAGTCGCCCGGATACCGGAGATGGGGAGAAAGCTGGCCGGGGCGTTCTGGCCGGGACCGATGACCCTTGTCTTTCCCAAGAGTGCTCTTGTGCCTCTGGGAACGACGGGAGGACTTGATACGGTGGCAATACGGATGCCGTCCGATCCGGTGGCGAGAACGCTGATCCGGCTGGCCGGGGTGCCGGTGGCGGCTCCCAGCGCCAATACATCGGGGCGGCCGAGCCCGACGAGGGCGGAGCACGTTTATCAGGATATGGAAGGCCGGATTGAGATGATTATCGACGGCGGTCCGGTGGGGATCGGCGTGGAGTCCACAATCGTGGATGTGACGGAAGAGGTGCCGGTGCTTCTGAGGCCGGGGGCGGTGACCATGGAGATGCTTGAATCGGTGGTCGGGGAAGTCAGGGTCGACCCGGCGATTCTCGGTCCCGTAAGCCCGGATTTAAAGCCGAAGGCGCCCGGAATGAAATACAGGCATTATGCTCCCAATGCGGATTTGACATTGGTTGAGGGGCCGCAGGACAGAGTGGTCTCTGAGATTAACCGCCTGGCGGCTGAGAAGCTTTTAGAGGGATATAAGGTAGGAATTATCTGCACCGATGAGACAAGGGACTCGTATCCCGCAGGGATGGTGAGAAGCATAGGCCAGAGGGCGAAAGAGGAGACGGTTGCCCATAATCTGTACGCCGTCCTAAGAGAATTTGATGATTTGGGAGCCCAGTATCTGTTTTCGGAAGGATTTCCGGCCGATCATCTGGGACAGGCGATTATGAACAGGCTCAATAAGGCTGCGGGATACCGGATAGTAAAGGTTTGACCGGAGGCTGGACTGTAACCAATAATTGTTACTGTTCACAGGTAGTATTCCGCGAGGTGTTTTTTGTGAGTGGAGCGTAGCGAAAGTCACAGACAGCGGGCCCCCTTGGGTCAAACCCGAGGGTTGCGGCGCGACGCAACGAAAAGTGCGCGATGCGGACTTTTCATTACAATCAACGGCGTTTTTTGCCGTTTCTGTGCATCGCGCAGCGTGTTACTGGGCACGGAGTGAACAGTAACCAATAATTAACATGAACTTTGGAAGACACGGGAGGTTATAATGGAAGAGAAGCAGGTAAAGATACGGGGAGGGCTGCATATGTCGGATAAGAGGAATGACTATATCACATGGGATGAATATTTTATGGGCGTAGCAAAGCTTTCCGCAATGCGGTCCAAGGACCCCAGCACACAGGTGGGAGCCTGTATTGTCAGCGACGATAATAAAATCCTGTCCATGGGATACAACGGCTTTCCCAAGGGATGCCCGGACGATGAATTCCCATGGGGAAAGGAACACGAGTCGGATGACCCCTACAATGCGAAATATTTTTACACCACCCACAGCGAGCTCAATGCAATCCTGAATTACAGGGGCGGCAGTCTGGAGGGCAGCAAGCTTTATGTGACGCTGTTCCCCTGCAACGAGTGTGCAAAGGCAATCATCCAGGCTGGAATCAAGACCCTGGTTTACGACAGCGACAAATACGGCAATACACCGGCGGTCCGCGCATCCAAGCGCATGCTGGATTCGGCAGGAGTCAGATACTATCTGTACAACCGTACGGGAAGAAAGATAGAGGTTTCATTATAAAATGAAATTTTTACTGGCGGCAATCAACGCAAAATATATCCATTCCAATCTGGGAATCTACAGCCTTATCAAGTATGCACAGGACATGTTTGCGGACAGGAAAGCGCAGGGAGAGGAGCTTCCCGGGATACAGATAGAGATGGGGGAGTATACCATCAACCATCAGATGGAATTGATATTACAGGATATTTACAGACGCAGTCCAGATGTGGTGGGATTTTCCTGCTACATCTGGAATATTCTTTATGTGAAGGAACTTGTCAGGGATTTGAAAAAGGTGCTGCCGCAGGTGCAGATCTGGCTCGGCGGCCCGGAGGTTTCCTACGATGCGGAGGCGGTCCTCAGGGAACTGCCCGAGGTAAAGGGAATTATGGCGGGCGAGGGGGAAGAGACCTTTTATCACCTGGCGGAGCAGTATATGGCGGAAGAACACCCGATGCTTCTGTCCGCGCAGCCGGGACTGATCTTCAGGAAAAAGGACGGCGGCATTCATACCGGGATGCCTGCTCCGCTGATGGATCTGAGCCGGATTCCTTTTTCCTACGGGAACCTTGAAGGGCTGGAACACAGGATCATTTACTATGAGAGCAGCAGGGGCTGTCCTTTTTCATGCAGCTACTGTCTTTCCTCAATTGACAAGACGGTGCGGTTCCGGGATCTGGACCTGGTGAAGAAGGAACTTTCCTTTTTTCTGGACAGGCGCGTGCCCCAGGTGAAATTTGTGGACAGGACGTTTAACTGTAAGAAAAGCCATTCCATGGAGATTTGGAAGTTTATCCTGGAGCATGACAACGGGGTGACGAACTTTCATTTTGAGATATCGGCGGACCTTCTGGATGAGGATGAGCTGGCGCTGATGGAACGGATGAGGCCGGGCTTAATCCAGCTTGAAATCGGCGTCCAGACCACGAATCCCGATACCATCCGGGAGATTCGGAGGAAGATGGATCTCGTGAAACTGGAAAACAACGTGCACCGGGTCAACAGCTTCCGTAATATCCACCAGCATCTCGACTTGATTGCCGGACTGCCTTATGAGGACTATGAGAGTTTCAGAAAATCATTTAACGATGTATACCGCATGGAGCCGGAGCAGCTTCAACTGGGATTCCTGAAGGTGCTGAAGGGCTCTTATATGGAGGAGATGGCCGGAGAATACGGCCTGCTCTATAAGTCGCAGCCTCCCTACGAGGTACTTTCCACCCGATGGCTCAGTTACGGTGATGTAATCAGGTTAAAAGGCGTGGAGGAGATGGTTGAGGTTCACTACAACAGCGGACAGTTCAGAACGGTTCTGAAGGAGCTTGTGAAGGATTTTGACGAACCTTTTGACCTGTTTCAGGCGCTCGCGGAGTACTATGAGGAAAACAGGATTACCGGAATCAGCCACAGCCGCCTGGCCCGCTATGAGATTCTGTTCCGTTTTATCAATGAAAATGTCCCGGATATTCAGAACGGGAAAAAGGCGGAACGGTACCGGGATCTTTTGATGTACGATCTCTACCTCAGGGAAAATGTGAAGAGCCGCCCCTCATTTGCAAGGGAACAGTCACCGTTTAAGGAGGCTGTAAAGCAGTTTTTCATCAGTGAGGCGAAATGTCCTTTCCTTTTGAAGGGATATGAGGAGTACGATTCCAGGCAGATCAGCAAGATGGCCCATGCCGAGGGGATGGGAGACGGCAGTGTGGTTCTTTTCGACTATAAGAACAGGGACGCCCTGCTGGGGAACGCCAGAGCATTCAGGCTGGTCTTGAAAGACGGAGCCCTTATACCAGCAGAAATTTGACAAATTAAATTACACAGGAGGTAACCGATGCCGAGGGAGACAAAGGCACAGAGGGATGAGCGGGTCCGGAGGATTCTGGAACTGCTTGATCAGGAATATGGGACAGACTACCGCTGTTACTTAAACCATGAGACACCGTGGCAGCTTCTGATTGCGGTGATTATGAGCGCGCAGTGCACCGATGCCAGGGTGAATATTGTAACGGCCGACCTGTTTAAAAAATATGACACACTGGAGAAATTTGCAGACGCCGACTTAAAGGAGCTGGAAAAAGACATCCACTCCATCGGATTTTACCATATGAAGGCGAAAAATATTATCGCCTGCTGTAAATCGCTGGTCGAAGACTTTGGCGGAGAAGTTCCGAGAACCATAGAAGAGCTCACTTCCCTGGCCGGGGTGGGGAGAAAGACCGCCAATGTTATCCGGGGAAATATATATGATGAGCCGAGTATTGTGGTGGACACCCATGTAAAGCGGATTTCCAGAAAACTGGGGCTGACAAAAGAGGAGGAACCGGAAAAGATCGAATATGATCTGATGAAGGTTCTGCCGAAAGAGCACTGGATTTTGTGGAATATCCAGATTATCACACTGGGCAGGAGCATCTGTATCGCCAGAAGCCCAAAATGCAGAGAGTGCTTCCTGAGAGAGAACTGCCCCGGCGCAGAGACAGAAAAGGTTAAAAAGAGCCGGAAAAGCACAAAATAACTGTTCAGGAAATGTTATTTTTAAATAATGAGAGAAAGCAGGAATAAATTTGGAAGAATCTGCACACATAATAAGGGAAGAAATGAAATTCCGGGAGCAGACGGACGGGAAACCCTGCGGAGCCCCGGATACTTACGTGGCTGTCGACCTGGAGACAACCGGCCTGGATCCGAAACACGATAAAATCATCGAGATTGGCGCCGCCCTTGTCTCGGGAGGCGAAGTCACGGAGACGTTTTCCACCCTCATCAATCCCAGGAGGGAACTGGATGAACGGATCGAGGAGCTGACCGGCATCACCGTAGATATGGTGGCCGATGCACCGGATATCGGCGAAGTGATTGGCCGTATTGTGGAATTTTGCGGAGACCTTCCACTTCTGGGACACAATATTATCTTCGATTACAGCTTTTTGAAACGGGCCGCCGTCAATCAGGGGCTGCCTTTTGAAAAAAACGGGATCGATACGCTGACGCTCTGCCGCCGGTTTATGCCGGAGGAGGAGAGGAAGAATCTGGGCAATGCCAGCCTTTATTACGGAGTAAAACAGGAGGGCGCCCACCGCGCCATGGCGGATGCCCTGACGGCCCATTTCCTGTATCAGGCTGTCAAAAAAATACATTTTTCCACAATGCCGGAGGCATTTTCCTGTAAACCTTTGCTATATAAGGTAAAAAAAGAGCAGCCGGCGACAAAAAAGCAAAAAGAAGTCTTGCGGGATTTACTAAAATATCATAGAATAAACGTATCTGCGCAGATAGACTACCTCTCCCGGAATGAAGTTTCGAGGATGACGGATAAAATTATCTCACAGTATGGAAGAATAAAAAGAGGTGATAAGGAATGTTTAACTTCAGTGATAAAAGGACAAGGAAAGTAGTATCTTCCGTTGTTATTATCGTTATAGTTCTCGCAATGGTAGGTGGAACTATACTTGCCGGTTTATCAATGGCAATGTAAACCGCACATTTCGATAGGACGCGGGAGCGCGTCATAAGTGTTATGCGGTGAACGGTCTGTACCGGACACATCTCACCGCAATCGTTATTGGAATAGGGGCATATATATGAAAAAGAAATTTTGGATTGCCGGCGCAGCGGCCTGTTTGCTGGCAGCCGGGGTACTTCTGCTCCCGCCGGAAACTGCTGCCGCGGGCACGCTTCCAGCCGGCATTAAAGTGGGGAACTTTGAACTGACCGGTATGACCGGGGAAGAAGCGGATCAGAAGATTGAGGAATATGTAAAAGAGATGTCGAACCAGGAGATTACTCTGACGATCGACGGGAATGAGATTACCACGACGGCGGAAGAACTGGGATTTTCCTGGACCAATAAAGCAGAGATCGAGGAAGCGGCCGAGAAATATGCCGGCGGAAACCTGCTGGAAAGATACTTAAACCTTAAGAGTCTTGAAAAACAGCCGCTCAAGCTGGAAGTTGAGACCTCTGTGGACGCCGCGAAAGTGGCGGAATTTGTCGAAAGCAGATGCAGCGCCTTTGTAAGGGAAGCAAAGGATGCCGAGATCACGAGAGTGGACGGTGCGTTCCAGATCACGGATTCCGTGGTTGGTCTGGCTGTGGACGTAGATGCGACGAAGAAAGCGCTCGATGAGGCGCTTAAAGGCGGACTGAACAGTCCTGTGACAGTGGCGGCGGTTGTAACCGAGACCCAGCCGGCGAGAAAGTCGGAAGATCTGGCCATGATCCAGGATGTGCTCGGAACGTTCAGCACCAACTTCAGCACGGGCAATATTTCAAGATCCAGAAACCTGACAAACGGCTCGTCAAAGATCAACGGCGTCGTACTGATGCCGGGAGAAGAATTCTCCGCCTATACTCTTTTGACTCCGTTTACCATCGCCAACGGATATGCGGCTGCCGGTTCCTATGAGAACGGCCGTGTGGTTGATTCGATCGGCGGAGGTTCCTGCCAGCTCTGCACAACAATGTACAATGCGGCGCTTCAGGCCGAGATGGATATTACGGACAGGCAGAACCATTCTATGCTCGTAGCATATGTGAAACCGTCACAGGACGCCGCCATCGCCGGAACCATCAAGGATCTGAAGTTTAAAAACCCATACGATACGCCTGTCTATATCGAAGGCGGCGTAAGCGGCGGCACCTTGACATTTACAATCTATGGAAAAGAGACAAGACCGGCTAACCGTGAGGTGAAATACGTGTCGGAGACTCTGGGTACATCAGACCCGGGAGCGCCTACAATCAAGGTGGATCCGTCCCTGAGACCGGGAGCAAAAGTTCTTGAGCAGTCCGCTCACAGAGGACTCCGTTCCAGATTGTGGAAATATGTTTATGTCGACGGAGTGGAGACAGAGAAAGAGATCCTCCACACCGATAACTATATGGCATCGAAAGCAATTTACCGTGTAGGCCCTGAGGCGCCTGTGATCGCACCGGTTGTACCGACAACGCCGGAACAGCCCGCCGCGCCTGCCGAGACCCCGGCTCCGCCTTCCGGTCCGGCCTCCGACGGCCCTGCTTCCGAAATCGTGGCTCCGCCGGCAGCGGAACCGGCTCCGGCCCCAGCGGCAGATCCGGCTCCGGCCCCTGCAGCAGATCCGGCGCCGCCGGCCCCGGATGCGGGAGCATGATGATGAGAGCGGGAATGACGGAAGTGTCCGGTGTTATGGAAGCCGGGCAGGATCTGGTGGCTGCAGGGTACATAGCGTTAAAAGGTACGTCTGTAATTGCCGCTGAAAGAGAAGAAGAACTGCTTGCACGCTTTACAGCACAATACGTAAAGCGCTGCCAGAGCTTATATGAAATCCGGGGACTGTTTCAGCTCCCCGGTATTTCAGCTTCGGAAACAACTAAAGGTTTTGCAACTGAAGTTTCTGCAGCTCAGGTTTTTGAAAGTGCAGGAGCTGCGTCCTGGTGTCTGGCCGGAGAAGGCGGAATCATGACGGCGCTGTGGGATTATTTTGACGGATTCGGTCTGGGATTTGAGATGGAACTGCGCAGACTCCCAATCCTGCAGGAGACGGTGGAGATTTGCGAGGTGTTCGACGTAAATCCCTACAGGCTGCAATCGGAGGGATGCGCACTCCTCACGGCCGCGAACGGCGGCGCTCTGGTAAGCAGACTGGAGAAAAAGGGAATCCATGCGGTAGTGCTCGGGAGGACGCAGACAGGAATTAAAAGGCAGATTTATAACGGCGAAATACAGACATTCCTGGATCGGCCTAAACCCGATGAACTATATAAAGTGACTGTCCGCAGCACGGAGAAGAGCGAAAGCGCCGTGGAGGGCAGTGAAACGAAACTCAATTAACAGGAGGTAAACTATGAGAGAAAGAATTTTAGCGGTCATTGAAAAAAACAGCAAGATCAGTGTTAAAGAGCTGGCGGATTTATTAGGTGAGAATGAAGCCGCGGTCGCGGCCGAGATCGCTGAGATGGAGAGTGAGCATGTCATCTGTGGTTACCATACCCTGATTAATTGGGATAATACAGATGAAGAGAAGGTGATTGCTCTCATCGAGGTGAAGGTTACGCCTCAGCGCGAGATGGGATTTGACAAGATCGCAGAGAGAATCTACCAGTACAGCGAAGTGAAATCTGTATATCTTATGTCCGGCGGTTATGATTTTACCGTGATGCTTGAGGCGAAGACCATGAGGGCGGTAGCCCAGTTCGTAGCTGAAAAACTGTCTACAATAGACTCTGTGCTCAGCACGGCTACCCATTTTGTACTTAAAAAATATAAAGACCATGGCACCGTACTCTGCGACGGGCCCCAGGATGAAAGGATGATGATCGTACCGTGAGAAACCCCTTATCAGATACAATAGTGGATATTCCGCCTTCCGGGATCCGCAAATTTTTTGACGTAGTTAGTGAGATGAAGGGAGCAATCTCCCTTGGTGTGGGAGAGCCTGATTTTGACACTCCCTGGCACGTCCGCGAGGAGGGTATTTATTCCCTTGAGAAAGGACGTACCTTCTATACCTCCAATGCGGGCCTTAAAGAGCTGAAGGTGGAGATCTGTAATTACCTGAAGCGCCGCATGCATGTGGAGTATGATTTTAATAAAGAGGTGCTTGTAACCGTGGGCGGCAGCGAGGCCATCGATATTGCCCTGCGCGCCATGTTAAATCCGGGGGAGGAAGTCCTGATCCCCCAGCCCAGCTATGTTTCCTATGTACCCTGTGCCACGCTGGCCGGCGGCAAACCGGTTGTAATCGAACTGGAGGAAAAGGATCAGTTTAAGCTGACCAAAGAAAAACTGCTGGAGAAGATTACACCGAAAACGAAGGTGCTGATCCTTCCGTTCCCGAACAACCCTACGGGCGCTATCATGGAGAGGGAAGAGCTGGAGGAGATTGCAAAGGTAATTGAGGAGAAGGACATTTTCGTCATCAGTGATGAGCTGTATGCCGAGCTGACCTATAAGGGAGAGCACGTATCCATCGCCGCAATCCCGGGAATGCGGGAGAGAACCGTTCTGATCAATGGTTTTTCCAAGGCTTATGCCATGACGGGATGGAGGATCGGTTATGCGGCTGCGCCGGAGATAATTCTGACCCAGATGCTGAAAATTCATCAGTTTGCCATCATGTGCGCTCCGACTACCAGCCAGTATGCGGCGGTGGAGGCTCTGAAGAATGGCGATGAAGACATTGCCAGGATGAAGAAGGCCTATGACGAGAGAAGAAAATATCTGATGCGCGCCTTTAAGGACCTGGGCATGGACTGTTTCGAACCGTACGGCGCATTCTATATATTCCCATGTATTAAGCGGTTTGGAATGACTTCCGACGAGTTTGCCAACAGGCTTCTGCAGGAGGAGAAGATCGCCATCGTTCCGGGAACCGCATTCGGTGACTGCGGCGAGGGATATCTGCGTGTATCCTATGCGTATTCCCTGGAAGACCTTCAGAAGGCGATTGCGCGTATCCGGCGCTTTGTAGACAGACTGGACGGAAAGGCGGCGCAGTAACAGTGAACATTGTTTTATATGAACCTGAGATGCCGATGAATACGGGCAATATCGGGAGGAGCTGCGTAGCGACCAACACGCGGCTCCACCTGATTGAGCCGCTTGGATTCCGTCTCAGTGATAAAGAGATTAAGAGGGCGGGGCTGGATTACTGGCCCCATCTTGATGTGACGGTTTACAGTGATTATAAGGATTTCCTGGACCGCAATCCGGGAGCAAAGATTTATATGGCTACGACGAAAGCGCCGAATGTGTATTCCGATGTGAAATATGAACCGGACTGCTATATCATGTTTGGACCGGAGAGCAGGGGAATCCCGGAGGACATTCTGGTGGAGAACCAGAAGACCTGTGTCCGGATTCCGATGTGGGGAGAAACACGTTCCCTGAACCTGTCCAATTCTGTGGCGATAATCCTTTACGAGGCGCTGAGACAGAATGGATTTGAGCAGATGACCATGGAAGGCCATCTGAGGAATTTTGACTGGAAATAAAGAACATTCCCACCGGATACCGGCGGGAAAATAAAACTATCGTTTTACCATAGTAGAACACAGGAGGCAAGGATATGATTATACAGAGTGAAAGAGTCTGGGTGGCGGGGCAGTTTGCGCCGCTGCAGCTGGAAGTTCAGTCGGGTGTGATTCAGGGGATCCTGCCATATGGGACTCAGGAAGCGGATGAGGATTACGGCACAGACCGTATCGTCCCCGGCTTCATTGACGTACACACACACGGAGCCTACGGTTTTGACACAAATGACGCCGAACCGGCAGGTCTCAGGGACTGGGTCAGGAGAGTGCCGGAGGAGGGCGTGACGGCAATTCTGCCCACCACCGTTACCCAGATGCCGGAAATTCTTACGGCTGCCTTAAAGAATGTGGCCGAGGTGATGGAAGAAGGCTATGAGGGCGCCGAAATTCTGGGAATTCACTTTGAAGGGCCTTACCTGGATATGGAATATAAAGGAGCGCAGCCTCCGGAGGCGATTGCAGTTCCCTCCGCCGAGCAGTTCCGCGAATACCAGAAGGCGGCAAAGGGGATGATACGCTATATCACCCTGGCGCCGGAACATGACGAAGGACTGTCGCTGACCAAATACTGTGCCAAGACAGGGGTGGTTGTCAGCATCGGCCATTCCGCGGCAACGTATGAGGAGGCCGTACTGGCCATTGCAAACGGAGCCACATCCATGACCCATGTTTATAACGGAATGACGCCGTTTAACCACAGGGCACCGGGACTCGCAGGCGCGGCCCTGCGTATCCGGGATATCTACGGTGAAATTATCTGTGACGGCTGTCACTCCCATCTGGCTGCGCTGAATAATTACTTTACGGCCAAGGGAAGGGATTTTGCCATCATGATCACGGATTCCCTCCGTGTAAAATCATGTGAGCCGGGAGGACGCTACGACCTGGGCGGCCATGCGATTGAAGTGGGGAAAGACGGCCTGGCAAGGCTGAAAGAATCCGGAACAATCGCCGGAAGCACCCTGAAGATGAACCGGGGGCTGAAACTCCTTGTGGAAGAAGCCATGGTGCCGTTTGACGCCGCGCTCAACTCCTGCACGGTCAATCCGGCCAGATGCCTGCGGGTGGACGACAGAAAGGGCAGACTGGCAACAGGGTATGATGCGGATCTGGTGGTTCTGGGCGACGGTTATGAGGTGGTCCAGACGTACTGCAGAGGTGAAAAGCAGTTGTTGGGCTGACGCGGTGTGTAAGCGGGCGGCAGAGACAAGTGTGCAGGGACAAGTAAGCAGAGACATGCAGGCAGAGACAGACAGCAGAAACAAGTAGTCGAAGCAGGCAGCGGTAACAGTAAAAGTCAGATTACAAGTAGATAGATTACAACAACGAAAAGCACGCTTCGCGAACTTTTCATTGCCACTCAACGATAGAGCATGCGGTTAAATTCAGGATTCATAACGTGAATTTAGCCGCATGCTTTTACCATTCGCAGGAAGGTCCGGTTTAGTGGAAAGAGTAACAGAATTGTCGCTTAACTTTGCGTTTCATCTGAAAATGCATTGAGAACAAGGCGGAAACATGGTAAAATATATGCGCAACTAACGGAAAAAAGTGTATTTTGATGGAAGTCAGACGAAGGAACTTGTGAGACATATTATGATTCAATGATTGTTTATTTAGAGGAGACAGGAGGAAAGCGGATGGAAATAACCGGACTTCAGATCGTATTCATACTCAGTGCATTGGCGGAATGGATTTTCACGGAATCGACGAAGATTATGCGTGGATATTTGGCTGAGGGATGGGAAATGCCGGCAGGGCTGGCGGGTGTAAGATTTGTGGCTGTGTTTGGCATCCTGTTTGCTTATTACATCGGCGGACGCCTGATTTACCGAAAAAAGTCTGATGGCTCCCGGCCGATTGTACTGCGCAGAAGAGGAGTCCTGTGGGTTTTTCTTTTCTATGTCCCATATCTGGTCTATAGCTTTGCGGGAAATTTGATCTTTCTGTTCAGGGAGAAGGGGAGAGCAGAGGGAGTGGTGTTTTTTCTCGTAAATCTGCTGGCGTTTATCTGGCTGGGCGTGAAGCTTTATAAAATGCCAAAGGAGCGGACGGAATCAAAAGAAGAAACGGAGACGGAAGCGGATGAGACTTACTGATATCAAGGACTATTTGAATACACTGTTGGCGTCATTTTCTGCAGTTTTGGATTTGGAACTTACGATTTTGAGTTCAAATCCCCTGGAACGTGTTGCGGCTACGGGGGTCTGGTACCAATCGGATCTTGTCTGCTATGAGAATAACCGCCTCATTCCCCAGTGGCAGAACAGTTACACAATGAAGGTGATTGAGACGGGGATGCCGATTGTCGCGATTGATACAAAAGAGTTTGTGTTTGCGTTTCCCAATATGAGGAAAAATGTGGACAGCCGTTTTTATTCTGTTCTGGCCTACCCCATCAATACGAGGGAAAAACTGGAGGGCGTGATTGTCATTGCTTCTTTCGATGAAGAGCAGCACCGGATTGTCGTGGAAAAAGAACAGCAGCTCATGGCTTATCTTGAGAAAATATCGGATCTGATATCCAGCAAGCTGGAACAGGAGATGCTGATGGAGCAGATGCAGATCATGAACAATCAGTTGACCTCCGTCGTCGAAGCGATGGAGGATGGGATACTTTTATACTCGCCGACGGCGGGTATTTCCCAAAGTAATATGTATGTGCAGAAATATCTCCATTTCAACGATCCCGAACTGAAGGACGCACTGCTGTCGGAGGTGATATCGGTGGCGGCCCGGACGACCGAGGAGCGGCCGAATCTGGTTCAGGAAATACATAAAAACATAGATGGTTTCCAGTATCTGCTCCAGGTAAAAACGAAATTTATCCGGGACAGCGAGGGCAGCGTCCTCTGCATTATTAACCCATTCTCTCAGATCCAGAACAGCATTACGCAGAATGAGAGGGAGGGACTGGGAGTAGCGGAGAAACTCATTTTTTCCGGAAAGAAGATGCGGACTCTGGTCAACCAGGCCAAGATTGCGGCGCAGCATGCGTCTAATGTACTGATCACAGGAGAAAGCGGAACCGGAAAGGAAATGTTCGCCCGTCTGATCCATTCGGAGAGCCCCAGAAAGGCCCACCCGTTTGTGGCGATGAACTGTGCGGCGATTCCGGAATCCTTAATGGAAAGTGAGCTGTTCGGATACGAGGAGGGGGCCTTTACCGGGGCGAGGAAGGGCGGAAAGATTGGTAAAATCCAGCTCGCAAATCACGGCACTTTTTTCCTGGATGAGATTGGAGACATGCCTCTGTATCTCCAGGCAAAGCTGCTCCGTGTCCTCAGTGAGAGAAAGGTGGACCGCATCGGAAGCAGTTCCAGTTCTCTGATCAATGTGGATGTGAGAATTATTGCCGCGACAAACCGGAATCTGGAAGAGATGATTGAGAGAAAGGAATTCAGGGAGGATTTATATTACCGCCTGAATGTTGTGCCGCTCCACCTTCCGCCGCTGCGGGAACGCCCGGATGACATCCCGTTTTTGATTCGGCATTTTATCGTAAAATATAACAAAATCCTTGAAAAGGAGATACGGGCGGCCTCGGCTTCGGTCATGGAGAAGATGGTAAATTACCAATGGCCCGGTAACGTCAGGGAACTGGAAAACAGCATAGAATATATGATGACGTTTGAAAAAAGCCCGGTGCTGTCCCTGGAAGTGCTCCCCCAGAAAATCAGTGGTCTCAATAATGAGACTTCACAGAATTCTGAGCATCCCGGGGAAAATATGGCCTGCCTGCCGTTGAAATCGAGTATCCGTATCAGGGAACAGGAAATACTGAAAAATTATGCGGCCCGCTATGGGGGACATCCCACCAAGGAACAGGTGCGGGAGATTTGCAGATGCCTGGAAATCAGTGTGGCGTCGTATTATCGGAAAATTGGAGGCGGGAGTGAAGGTGAAACGGTGACCGGGACGGGAACCGGGATTGAGAACCGGGATTGAGAACTCAATTGTAACTGCGCAATAAAGAAGGCCGGAACATCTGACAGACGGATGTTCCGGCCTTCTTTTGCTGAAGACAGAGAAAGAGACTTGATATTATTAGTTAAAATAGTCTCAAATATAAGAATCTATGCATGTAGTGGTCTTAAAATTGAGACTATCTTTGCCGGCCAATCAGGAAGATAATGAGGCGATTTGAACTAATTGCATAATAATAGTGGATGTGATTTTTGATTCTATAGTGCATATCTTACAATAATATTCTCCGCCGACAGAGTTGGCATGTGAATTGCTTTATTAAGGGTAGTAACTAAATAAGTTATATTCTGAAAGGAGAAAGTATGATGCAGTACAAATTAAGAGACATGTCATGGAGTGATTTTGCAGAGAGAAGCAAAACGGCAAAAACAATTATTCTTCCGTCGGGAGCCTGTGAGGTTTATGGCCCGCATAACCCGCTGGGGGCAGACATATTGGTTGCAAAGAAGATGTCGGAAATGCTGGCGGAGCGTATAAACGGAATTGTCGGTCCCTGCCTGGAGGTAGGACAGTCCAAGAGCCTCACTTCTTTTCCGGGAACAATTGCAATCTCAGCGGAGACTCTGAAGGCCGTATACAGCGAGATGGTGGCAGAGTTTGTGCGCCTCGGTTTTAAGAGCTTTTTCATTGTGAACAATCACCTTCACAACACCCAGCCGTTAAATGAGGTTTTGGAAGACGCCAGAATTAAATATGGCATCAAATATGCACAGGTGGGAGTATGGCAGTACCTTCCGGCCGTGTCCGATAAGACAGGAATGTGGGATACACCGGCTCCTCATGCACATGCAAGCGAGGCGCAGACCTCCGTCCTGATGTACTTATACCCGGAACTGGTGGACATGTCCAAGGCTCCGAATACTCCAATGATGTTTGATGATAAATGGCCGGCGATTATGAAAAGTGTTCCGTACTGCAGTATGACCGATACGGGAACACTCGGCAACGCGCAGGTTGCCACTGCCGAAAAGGGCAGGGAGGCCGTGGAACTGATGCTGAACGAGATGGAAGACTGTGTAAGAAATTATCTTGAAAAATAAATAATGTGGGTATGTCCCTGAATCGGGACTCAAAGTTTGGTCAGTTAAAATACGGTTTGGGGATTTTCCCTGAAAAAAAGGAGAAATTGATATGAAAAAAATACTTTCTATCGCATTAATGGCAGCATGTGCAGTAAATCTCTGTGCATGCGGAAGCAGCAGCGCCCCTGCTCAGACAACCCAGGCGGCGGCAGCTCCACAGGCGGAAAAATCCGGTGAAAGCGCGGCCGCCGATGGAAAAAGCTATGATAAAGTTTCTTTAAAACTCAGTTATGCAACGGGTGATACGGGAATGGACGGTCTTACCGCAATCGAGTTTGAGCGTCTGGTTGAGGAGAAAAGCGGCGGACAGGTACAGATTGACCGTTTTCCCAACTGTCAGTTAAGCGGCGGCGATATGGTCCGCCATGTAGAAATGATGATATCAGGCGGAGCATTCGAACTTGCCATCATCAGTGAGAATTCTTTCTCCGATGTGGATCAGACGTTCCAGGTAACTTCAATACCGTTTACCTTCGCAAATTACGATCAGGCATGGGAAAAGGCCGATTCCACCGGCGGCGAATTCAGTAAAAACCTGTTTTCCAAATACGGCGTTGTATATTTAAGCACGTTCCCCAACGGTATCATGCAGTTTGCAAATAATAAGCGCGAGCTTCATACACCGGCCGATATGGTGAATTTAAAAATGCGTACCTACGGTGACCTTCAGATGTCCCTGATGCGTTCCCTCGGCGCAGATCCGACGCAGTTAAGCTGGTCCGAACTTTACTCCGCGTTACAGACCGGCGCGGTAGACGGAAACATGAATGGTTATCAGACATTGTACTCCGGTTCCATGCACGAGGTACAGCCTTACATAACCGAGGTCAATGCAACGCTTGGACTTTATGATTTCCTTGCGAACCAGGCCGCATGGGAGAAACTGAGCCCGGATACACAGGCTCTCCTTCAGGAATGCGCAACCGAAGCGGCAAAGTGGGGACGCGATTATATGAGCAAGACGGAGGCTGAGGTCAAACAGGCCATGATTGACTATGGCGTAAACATTTACGTTCCGACCGCAGAAGAGTTAGAGGCATTTAAAGGAGGCGCCGCTCCGACCATCGAAGAGTACAAAAAGATTGTTGGACCGGAAGCCTGCACGGCCTGGGGAGTTGAATAAAATATAGACGAAGGGGACTCTATGAAAAAAAATTCAATTAATTTTGAATCGGTTATTGTTACGATTGTAATGCTGACCATGCTTACACTGGTTTTCCTGGGCGTTATTTCCAGATATGTGCTCCACTTCTCTTTCTCCTTTACAGAAGAACTCGTCTGCGCGATGTTTGTTCTGCTCTCCACGATGGGAGGCGCGCTGGCGAGTAAAGAGAACAGCCACTATACGCTGGATCTGATTACCGGGATGATGAAGCCGGGGATGAAAAAAGTATTTTTAATCATTGATACGGGGCTTACCTGTGCGGCCGCTTCCGTATTACTGTATACGGGAATTACCATGGTACGGAGCCAGATGAAGATCGGCAGCCTGTCGATCGCCCTGAAAATTCCGAACTGGGTATATGGTTCATTCGTACCGTTCGGTCTGGCTTTTATTCTGTTCCGCAGCATTCAGTTTATGGTCAGGGTATATAAAAATACAGAGGAGGAAGAGAAATGACAGCAGTAATTATGCTTGGGGTATTCTCCCTCTGCGTTATCATCGGCGCGCCGATTGGAACGGCCATGTGTCTTTCCAGCGTTTCCGCACTGTTTACTTCGGGAATGGGACTTTCCATGGTGCCGTTCAACTACTATGCGTCAATCAGTAAATTCCTGCTGCTTGCCATCCCGTTTTTTATCTTAGCCGGAAACATCATGGAAAAAGCAGGAATTTCCACTAAGCTGATTACATTTGCCCAGTCCTTTGTCGGCCACATTAACGGAGGACTGGCCCTGGTATGCGTACTGGTAGCCTGTTTCTTCGCGGCAATTTCCGGTTCGGGTCCCGCCACGGTGGCGGCCCTCGGCGGAATCATTATCCCGGCTATGACGGCCGTCGGATACTCAAAGGGTGATGCATCGGCGCTGATGGCCACGGCCGGAGGTATTGGAATTATCATACCGCCGTCGATTTCCTTTGTTGTTTACAGTTCCATTGCGAATGTATCGGTGGGTACACTTTTTATGGCCGGGATTGTACCCGGGCTTTTAATGGGTTTCTCCCTGTTTGCAGCATCGATGTGGGTGACCCGCAAAAGCAGTCTTCTGCGCGCTCCGAAAGCAAGTGCGGCGGAACGATGGAAAGCGTTTAAGGATGCCTTCTGGGGGCTGATGATGCCCGTTATCATCCTGGGCGGAATCTATGGAGGAATCTTTACGCCGACAGAGGCCGCCGCCGTCGCAGCAGTATATGGGCTTTTAGTCGGCGTATTTATCTACAGGACACTGCGTGTCAAAGAATTACTGGCAATCGTCGTGGACTCCGGAAAGCAGACCGGAGCGGTTATGTGGACGGTCGGCAATGCGGCTTTAATGAGCTGGGTGCTGTCGGTTTCTGGTATTTCCAATGCACTGTCCAATTTTGTTGTCCAGATTTCGGGAGGACACACGGTGATCTTCCTGATTGTTGTAAATATTGTTATACTGATTGCAGGATGCTTTATTGACGGCAACTCGATTATGTACATTTTCGTCCCGATTTTCCTGCCGGTTGCTTTACAGCTTGGTTATAACCCGGTGGTTCTCGGCGTTGTGCTGGTTATGAACGTTGCCATCGGTATGGTTACTCCGCCGGTTGGCTGTAACCTGTATGTGGCCTGCGGCGTATCGGGAATCCAGGTAAAGGATATTGTAAAACCGGTTGTTCCGTACATCGTTGCCAGTGTCATTACGCTTTTATTAGTAACCTATATTCCGCAGATTACGCTCTTCCTGCCCAGGATTCTGGGGCAGATTAGCTAAAATGTATTCGAAAGGTGAGAATCTATGAAAAGTAAATTTGTTTTAGCGCAGCTTGAGCAGAAGGGGCTGCCGGGAGAGAACCTGGAAAACGCAAAGAAAGCGGTTGCCACGGCGAAAGAACTCTATCAGCCGGACATGATGATATTTCCCGAGTGCTTTATGAGCCATTTTCCAATGGGAACCGAACGCGCCGTCTGCCTCGGGACCGCACAGATCCTGGAAGGGCCGTTTGTGTCTGAGATGAGAAAACTTGCCAAAGACAACGGGCTCTGGATTATCTTCGGCATGAACGAGAAAGTGGAGGATCCGGAGGATGACCGCAATTATAATTGTACCGTGGTGCTCGACAGTGAGGGTGAGATTGTATCCACTTACCGGAAAACACATCTTTATGATGCGTTCGGTTATAAGGAGTCGGATGACAACAAGCCGGGAGACAAGTTTTTTGAGCCGATTGACACCCCATTCGGAAGAATTGGTCTCTTCGTATGCTACGAAGTAAGGTTTCCTGAGGTTGCCCGCTACCAGCGTTCGAAAGGCGCTGATATCATCATCATGCCGACCGCATGGGTGCCGGGGCCGTTAAAAAGTTCCCAGTTCCGGACTCTGATTTCCGCACGGGCAATCGAGAACACCGTTTATATGGTGGCCTGCGATCAGGTCGGAGCAAACGGTATGGGGGAAAGCGTGGTGGTTGACCCGATGGGCGTTGTGGTTGCAAGCGCCGGTGAGGTGGAGACTCTGATTTGCGCCGAGATTGATTCGGAGCGCATTGAGCAGGTAAGGGCAAAATTACCGGCTTATAAGGACCGCCGCCCGGAACTTTATACGATCTGATTTACAATCGGCCGGCTATATGAATGGAAGGTGCTTCTGATGAACGGGAAGCACCTTTTTCATATTTACGGGGCAAAGATTAATTTGCGTACTGTCATTTGAATAACCTGCATTCTCGTTTCAGCGGTCCTGATTGTGATGGGCAGGATAAATATAAAAGTCAGTTTGGGCAGTTGTCTGAAATAACTAATATCGAGATGCATTGATATTTTTCACAGCTATGGATCAGTAAAAGAGCCGTCCGGGAGCGCGCATTTTTGTACGAAGATGTATAATATAAATGTTCAGCAGTGTCAGGTGTATCAGAGTTGTCTTCAGAACTCTTTATCCCGGCCGGACATGTAATTGACAACCAATGAAAAACAACGATATAATCATAACAGAGGATTTAATTTTTTACGGTACAGCCATGATGTATTCTAAGAGGTGCAAAACGGCTGCGTGATTGGGGATGAGGGGAAATGCAGCGTACAATTATAGTAGTGGACGATGAGCCGATTATCCGCCTGGACTTGTGCCAGATGCTGGAATCACTGGATTTTAATGTAGTGGCGGAGGGAGAGGACGGATTCGACGCCGTGGAACTCTGCCGCCAAAAGCATCCCGATATGGTGCTTTTGGATCTTGAGATGCCTCTTTTTGACGGGCTGACGGCCGCGGAGACGATTATCGAAGAGGAGCTTGCAGGCTGTGTTGTTATCTGTACGGCTTTTGCAGACGAAGAATTTATTGCCAGGGCGGGACGCGCCGGCGTCTCGGGCTATCTGGTAAAACCGATTGAGCCGAGAATGCTGAAACCGGCTCTGGAAGTGGCCTGGGCTCAGGGACAGAGGCTTTTAAAGACGCGCGCGGAGGTTGAGGACGCCCGCCGGCGTCTGGAAGAGAATAAGACGATTGAGCAGGCCAAGGGGAAACTTGCAAAAGAAAAGAATATTTCTGAGTCCGATGCTTACCGTGAAATGCAGAAAACGGCCATGCAGAAACGGGTGCCTATTCTGACAATTGCCAGAGCCATCCTGGAACGCGAGATGAGACGGGATGCAGCGGTGCGGGCAAAGGAGCTTTTGATGAAGCAAAAAAAGATTACCGAACTGGAAGCTTACAGGCTGCTCTCACAGGAGGCAAATAGACGGAAGGTTTCGGTCAATGAAGCGGCCAGACAACTGCTGGAACAGGGAGGGATGACATGAACCGGGATGAGGTGGTAAGCCGTGCACAGCTCAGTGAAGCGGCATTTCATAAGCTGGAGCAGATCGAGGCCGTTCTGCCGCTGATGGCCGATCTGGCCGGAGCCGATCTGTTTATAGACTGCATGCAGCCCTCCGACGGCAGGATGTTCGTTGCGGCGCAGGCGGGTCCGGGACATATGCCCTCCTCCTACCAGAAAAGCGTGGTAGGCTGTTATGCCAAACGGGAGGATGAACCGGCTGTCTACCGCGCCATGGAGACGAATTCCCCGGTGCGCGATATCAAGGCCGTCACCCAGGAAGAGCGGACCGTGCGCCAGGATGTGGTGCCTGTAACGGATGAGGACGGAAAATTAATCGGCGTGCTGATCGGCGAGCGCGATGTGAGCCGCGATATAAAACAGGAACAGAAGTATGAAGCGCTGGCGCGCAGGATGGAAAAGCAGGATCTCATCCAGGTGTCACCGGAGGATGCGGCCCGCCGTGAAGTCCATCATCGCGTAAAAAACCACCTTCAGCTCATTGCGAGCATCATGAATATCCAGGCACGCAATACGGAGAACGAAGAAGTGAGACAGGCCTTCCGGGAAAATACGGCCCGCGTTCTTAGCATTGCCTCAATTAATGAGCTTCTGACCTATGGAGAGAACGGCCCCGTACCCCTGAAACCGTTCCTGGAAAAACTCAGGCAGAATCTGACGCTTCTCTATGAGGCGGGGACATCCGTAAGTCTTGTCCTGGAAGGAGACGACCTGACGGTGGACCAGGAGAAGGCAACCGATATCGCCCTGGTGGTCAACGAACTCGTCTCCAATGCCTATAAGCATGCGTTTACCGGGCTTGCGGGCGGCCGGTTAAAAGTGATTATGAAAAAAGGAGAGATGTATTCCTCCATCACCGTTCAGGATGACGGTACCGGATTTGATTTTAACGGGGAGGACAGTCTCGGTTTCGGCATGTCACTCGTCAGGATGACGGTCCGCGGCAAGCTGGGCGGCAAACTCTACCTCACATCGGACAAGGAGGGGACCTCCGCCACATTCGATTTCCGGACCTGCCAGATCGTTGATTGACAAGCAAAGGCGGGGAATAGTATAATGATCGTTACAGTTTTCTTTAGAGTGTGTTTGAAAATTGCTTTCTGACAGCTGTGCGTCACACTTTGTGGGAGATTTGTCCCGAATGAATTTTCAAACACACTCTAGGCTGAACTGCAAACAAATGGGAAAAGGGAGCGCTTATGTTACCTGAAATTGATACAAAGATCGAGAGAATCGAAAAAAATGAGTTATACAGTTCTAAAATATATAATCAGCTCAAGCTTTTGATTATCACCGGTCAGATTAAGCCGGGAACGGTTATCAATGAGAGAGAATATTCAAAGCTCCTGGATGTCAGCAGAACTCCGCTGCGCGATGCACTGCGCTCACTGGAAAATGAGGGGTGGATTGAACAGGCCGGAAAGAACCGTAAGATTGCGGTTCTTCTGTGGAGAGACATCCTGGAGTTATTCGAGATACGTGAACCTCTGGATATCCTGTGTTTTGAACTGGCTTTTCCAAAGGTGACTCCGGCACATATCGGCCATCTTCGGAAAATTATTGAGGAGATGGATCTTTTTGCCGTGCGCAATGCCAATGACTACTACACCCTGATGAAGATGGACACCAATTTCCACAACTACTTTGCCCGTATTACCGGCAACAGCCAGTTGATTAAGATCCAGGACAGCATCAGTGAGAAGGTGGTCCGTTCGTCCGTGCTGAGCATGAAGTACAGTATGCACGGGGGAAGGAATTTTGCCGCCGATCACATCGGAATTCTAAACAGCGTGGAAGAAGGGGACCTGGAAAAAGGCAAGGAGCTGCTCCATATTCATTACGGTTCCTGGAAGAAGCGCCTTCTCGTCATACCGGAGCGGCTGAATTTTGATCCGCAGGACGGCGATGCGGAAATTAAAGAAGAGTTTATTAAAAGTAACTAAAGTTTTAGGGAATATTTTGTCAAAAATAGAGAAAAAAGATATTTTCTGAAACTTTAGTGGCAAAATAAATGAGATGGGTATATAATGTGGTCAAACGGAAATTGATATTTCCTTCTTTTATTTGACATATTTTTGGTATACCGAACACCGAATTCCAAAAACAAATGAGAAAGAAGGGGATTTCCGGGGGAAACAAGGAGAACAGTGAGAAGGCTCCGGAGACATTTTAACGAAAGAAAGGAAGAAAAGGTATGAAGAGAGGGTTAGCATTGACACTGACTGTAGCGATGCTGGGGAGTTTACTGGCAGGTTGTGGAAGCGGAAACGGAGGCGGAGGGAGCGCCCCGGCGGCAGCCCCGACTGCGGCGGCGGAAGCGTCGGGAGAAGTGGAGGAGGTTTCCACTCCGGATAAGATATTAAAGTTTACGGATCAGAACTCGGAGGATTCACCAGCCGGTATGTGGGAACAGAAATTTGCCGATCTTGTGAAGGAATATACAAAAGGCCATATCCAGGTCGATTTGTATTTTAACAATACCCTGTGCGGATACGATATTCAGCCGCTGCAGGCCGGTATCTGCGATTTCATCCAGTATGTCCCGTCGTCGGCAGGCGATCTGGACAGCAGGCTGGGAGCATTTGATGCGCCTTACATTTACAGGGATGCCGATCACAGGCTCGCCGTATTTGATCCGTTCAACTCGGAACCGCTGAAGGTAATTAACGAGGCGCTGGAGGATGACGGCGTTATGCTGCTCAGCAGTTTTAACTCCGGTTACCGCCAGATTACATGTAACTTCCCGATTAAGAACCTGAGTGATATGAAGGGCGCGAAGATCCGCGTGGTTCCATCCGACCTCTATCAGCAGCTTTTCACCGCCTTCGGCGCGGCGGCAACCCCGATGGCATTTTCCGAGGTGGCGACGGCGCTGATTACCAATGTAATCGACGGACAGGAGAATCCGTATTCCGTAATCGTGACTAATGCCTTATATGAGGTTCAGAAGTACTGCATGGAGACAAACCATCTGCCGACGAACCATGGCCTTTGGATGAACAGAAACACTTATGAAGGACTGACTCCGGATCAGCAGCAGGCAGTACTGCAGGCCGCTTATGACGCATCCGCTTATATGGACGAGTACATCCTCGGTAAAGTGGAGGAATATAAGAAAATCTGTGAAGACAACGGAATGGAGATTATTGATGAGAGCAGCGGCCTCGATATGGCGGCATTTAAAGAAGCGGCCGAGAGCGTTTACGACTATTTCAGCGATGACTGGGAAGAGATGCCGGATCTGATCCGCGCAGTCAAGTAAAATCAGGGTTCATGTTCCGCCTGACGTTACTATTTTGTTACTGTCCACGGGGTGAACAGTAACACCGCTTTGAATGAAAAGGAGAAATCAATATGTCAATACTGGGTAAAGCGTGGAATGCATTCAGAAACTTTATCAGTGGCATAAGCGGGGTTTGGTGTATCATCATCATCGCAGCTCTCGATATTCAGATTTTCTGCCGTACCTTTTTAGGATATTCGACAACCTGGAGTGAGGAGGTTGCGGAACTGTGCTTTGTCGGCCTGATTTTCTGCTATCTGGCACAGTGTGAAAAAGAGGGAGCCCACCTGCAGCTGGAAATTCTTTTCCAGATTTGGCCTAAATTAAAGTTTTACATGGATGTGGCGGGGAAGACAATCTGCATTATATACTGCGCATTTGTCATTTACAGTGAGTCCCTGCTGATTCCCACAACAATGAAACTGACGACGGCCGCGTGCCATATTCCGATCCGCTATGTACATTATCTGATTGTGCTGGGGTCTGCCATGTGGATTATACAGGAATGCATCAGCCTGTTTGAAATATTTAAGGAGAGGAGGGCACAGAAAGCATGAATATGATTTTACTGCTGCTTGGCTTTGTGGGCCTGCTGGCCGTAGGGGCGCCGATAGTGGTTGCCATGGGCCTGCCCGCAATTGTCTATTATATTGTGTCGGGAACTTCACTTTCACTGGTAGCCTATTCGTTCTACCAGTCCACGATGTCATTCTCTCTGCTGGCTGTCCCTGCATTCATTCTGATGGGAAACCTGGTAAGTGAACTGGGGGAGACCACAAGGGCGTTTGATTTTGCCCGCGCCCTGTCAAAGGGAAAACGCGGTTATTCCTCCCGTATCGCAGTCGTCCTGAGCCTGATTTTTGCCGGCATGTCCGGAGCGGCCATCGCGGGTGTCTGCGGACTGGGACCGATTTTCGTAGATTCAATGGAGGAAGAGGGATACGAGAGAGACTACGGCGCGGCGCTGACGATTGCCGCCTCCACCGTGGGTCCTATCTTCCCGCCGAGTATTCCGCTGGTCCTTTATGCAACGATTGCACAGATTTCAAGTGTCAAGTCGCTGCTTGGCGGCGTGGGACCGGGCATCCTGATGTCCCTTATGCTTCTGTTCTATGTACTTCTTGTAGATAAGAAGAAACTGGTGAACCCGCCGATGGCTAAAGCGCTGGTAAAAGAAGAGCGGTCCATGGGCGAATTACTGCTGCGCGCCCTCCCGATTGCCATTGCCCCGGTTTTAATTCTGATTACCATGCTCTCCGGTATCTTCAGCCCCGGTGAGACGGGCGGTATGGCGGTTCTTTACATGCTGCTTTTGGGAATCTTCCACCGTTCACTGACCTGGCGCGGTTTCTGGAAATGCGTGAAGGAGACGTGCAAATCGGTCAGCTCGATTATGGTTATTATGACGGCAGGCGGCATTTTTACAAAAGCGCTGATGCTTGAAAACCTTCCGGCCAAGATTATTGCCCTGCTGGGACCGGTGGCCAATGTTCCGATTGCAGTCATTCTAATCGTCAACATCATTCTGTTGATTATGGGAATGTTTATGGAAAGCAACTGCGCCCTGATTCTGACGGCTCCCATCGTGCTTCAGATAACGCAGGGATTCGGGATGGATCCCGTTTACATCGGCGTGATGATGGTCATGAACCTGATGATTGGACTGAGCACTCCGCCGTTCGGACTTTGCATCTATGCGGTCTCGCGCGTTGCCAACGTGCCCTCGGAGAAGGTTATCAAGTCGGTGGTGCCAATGTACATACCTCTGGGAATCGCGCTGATCCTGACGTCGCTGATTCCGGCGATTACAACATTTGTTCCCAATACGATTATGGGACTTCTGGCCGGCGGCTGATGAGCTGGAGCGGGCCTTCCGCGCCGGATACTGCCTGTGAGCCGCAGTGTTAAATACCATAGTCCGGCCGAAAAAAGAGATGAGAATAAAACAATAAATATAGGAAAAGAAAGGATAGAAACATCATGACACAGAACGAATTATTTGAAATTGCACTTACTACGGATCCGGCCCAGATCGGACACCATGTCCAGGGAGGGTACATGACCGGAATTTACCCAATCAGCGATGAAATTAAAGCCATCGGACCGGCATTTACCATCCGTCTCCCGGGCACGGACAATGCAATGCTTTACTACGCAATGAAGCTGGCGCCGAAGGGCTCCATGATTGTCATAGACAGAATGGGTGACAAGCGGATTGCCTGCCTCGGCGAGATGGTGGCGTTATCCGCCAAAACCCTGGGAATGGCGGGAATCGTTGTGGACGGCCCCAACACCGATACCAGAGCGATCCGCGCCATGGGATTCCCGGTATTTTCCACGGGGCGCGCCTGCGTGACAAACACCTTTAAGGGACTTGACGGCGAATACGGCGTGCCGGTCAACTGCGGCGGCTGCGTAGTGCGCCCGGGTGACATTGTTTACGGCGATGTGGACGGCGTTATCTGCGCTCCGGCAGCCCAGTTTGAGGAGCTGGTAAAGGCGGCAAAGGCGATGGATGCCAATGAAGTGAGATGGAGAGAAAACTTTGCAGAAGGCGGCTATGTAGATAAATTTGTAAATCTGGAGCGCCTTGTAAAAGAAGGGGTTAAGGGAGCTATAGGTGAACTGAGCAAGGTGGAGTAATGTCGGTTTCGTCCGCAGCGAACTTCTTTTTGCGGGCCTTCGGACAGTGA
Organism: uncultured Clostridium sp.; assembly: GCF_900547735.1. Taxonomy (GTDB): domain Bacteria; phylum Bacillota; class Clostridia; order Lachnospirales; family Lachnospiraceae; genus Otoolea. The sequence continues at coordinate 26,973 of NZ_URHZ01000004.1, forward strand.
CAATTAGAGAGGTAAGAATCTATGAAAAGTAAATTTGTTTTAGCGCAGCTTGAGCAGAAGGGACTGCCGGAAGAGAACCTGGCAAATGCAAAGAAGTCGGTCGCCGAAGCCATGGAGCTTTATAAGCCGGACATGATGATTTTCCCCGAATGTTTTATGAGCCATTTTCCGACGGGGACGGATCGTTCCGTCTGCCTTGGAACCGCCCAGACTCTGGACGGGCCGTTTGTGACGGAGATGAGAAAACTGGCGGGTGATAACGGAATCTGGATTATCTTCGGCATGAATGAGAAGGTGGAAGATCCTGGGGATGACCGTAACTATAACTGCACCGTAGTCATTGACAGCAACGGAGAAATTGTATCCACCTACCGGAAAACCCATCTTTATGATGCGTTTGGCTATAAGGAATCCGATGATAACAAGCCGGGCGGCAAGTTCTTTGAGCCGATTGACACGCCCTTTGGAAAAATTGGCCTCTTCGTATGCTATGAGGTCCGGTTCCCGGAGGTGGCACGGTATCAGCGTTCCAAAGGCGCAGACATCATCATCATGCCGACCGCATGGGTGCCGGGGCCGCTTAAGAGCTCCCAATTCCGCACGCTGATTTCCGCAAGGGCAATCGAGAACACCGTATATATGGTGGCCTGCGATCAGGTTGGCGTAAACGGCATGGGAGAGAGCGTGGTGGTTGACCCGATGGGCGTTGTAACCGCAAGCGCAGGAGAGGTTGAGACATTAATCTGTGCCGAGATTGATACGGAACGTATTGAACAGGTGAGGGCGAAATTACCGGCTTACAAAGACCGGAGGCCGGAACTTTACACAATCTGAGGGGTAGCTGAGAAATGAGGACGCCGGCCGGAGGCGCCTTGTTACTATTCACGGCTCCGCTGAAAAACGCAGTTCCGCGAACAGTAACACGCTTCGCGATGCACAGAAACGGCAAAAAGCGCCGTTTCGCGCCGCTATCCTCGGGTTTTCTGTGACTTCCGCTGCGCTCCACTCACAAAAAACACCTCGCGGGATATTGGCTGTGAATAGTAGCGGCAGTTCCCAAACAGAACAACTAAATACATCTTGACATCCTGCATACCCTGGCGATATAATGAAAACATATATTTCCAGTAATCCCGAATTGAATATTTTCATCATACAACAGGGTATGGTGTGACAGCAATAAGGCTCAGAGTGAGGAACCGTCAGTTCCGCACTCTGGGTCTTTTTTGTCTTTTTAAGATTTTACCGATTGAGGATGTTTGAAAGCAGTGAAATACGCTTTCGGAAAGGAGAGTGGGTAATGGAAAATACCCGGATGCTCAGCGCGGGAATTGATATTGGGACCTCGACCTCACAGGTGATTTTCAGCCGCCTGACCGTCGAAAATACAGCCGGGTATTTTTCAGTGCCTGCCGTCTCGATTATTGACAAGGAAGTCGTCTACCAGAGTCCCGTCTACAGGACGCCCCTGATTGATGAGTCGCTGATCGATGGGGACGCCCTTCGCATCATTATTGAAAAAGAATATGCGGCGGCCGGAGTAAAGCCGGAACAGGTAGAAACGGGGGCCGTCATTATTACCGGAGAATCGGCGCGCAAGGAGAATGCGCGGATGGTATTGGAACGGCTGAGCGGTTTTGCAGGAGATTTCGTGGTGTCGACCGCCGGACCCGATTTGGAATCCGTGATTGCGGGCCAGGGGAGCGGGGCGGAACGGTTTTCAGAGGAAAACGGAGCCGTGGTCGTCAACCTGGACATCGGAGGGGGAACGACGAATGTGGTTCTTTTCGACGGCGGAGAGGTACGTGCAAGGGGATGCCTCGATATCGGAGGGCGTCAGGTAACCGTGGACGAACAGGGCAGGATTGCTTACGTGAGTCCCAGCGCCGGGCGGATTGCGCGGGCCTGCCATCTGAGCCTCCGGGAAGGGGAACCGGCCTCCCGGGAAGTTTTAGAAAAGCTGTGTGACGGTATGAGCGAGGTGCTGGAACAGATGCTGGGAGCCTCGGAAGCCACGCCTCTTCTGGAGGAAGTCAGGACGCAGGGTTCTGCGCCGTTTGAGCTTCCGGCCGACCGGGCCGTCCGTTATGTCTGCTTTTCGGGAGGCGTTGCGGACTGTATCTACCAGCCGGGCAGGGAACCGTTTGCCTACGGGGATATTGGCGTGCTGTTAGGTGACGCAATCCGCCGGGGGCGTTTGTTCCAGGCGTTCCGCGTCATTGACGCAGCCGAGACGATACGCGCTACCGTGATTGGAGCGGGGAGTTATACGACCACGATTTCCGGCAGCACAATTGCCTACACGGACGGGCTGTTTCCAATGAAAAATGTGCCGGTGCTGAAGCTGACACGGGAAGAAGAAACACAGTGCTGGAATGGTGACGGCGAGACGCTCTATCAGAAAGCAAAGTGGTTTCTGGAGCAGAACGACGCGTCGCGCATGGTGCTGGCGCTGGAGGGCAGAAACGATCCCGATTATCAGGAGCTGAAGAAGCTGGCCGCGGTGACGGCGGATGCGCTTTCACGGGCGCTGCCCGGTGACGCCCCGCTGATTCTCATCGTACAGGCGGATATTGCCAAGGCCCTGGGGCAGATAATACGGCAGAGAATGGCCGGGAAAAGGCCTGTGGTGGCGGTGGATACCGTGAAGGCCGAACAGAACAATTTCGTGGATTTCGGCCGTCCCATTATGAACGGACTTGTCATCCCGGTGGTTGTAAAGACCCTGATTTTTGGATAACAGGATGTGAGAACAGGTTACTCACAGTTCCTATTCACAGCCGCTATTCCGCAGGTGTTTTCACTCGCATTTTGAGTGAAAATCCCGAGTTTAACGGCGCGCCGCTGTTTTGCAAACAGTAACTACAACCTTGGAGGTACATATGCAATATAAAACAATACTATCGGGGCAGACCTTCACCTTCGGTTCGGTGAAGGAAGTCCTGGCAAAGGCCGGAGAACATAAGTCCGGCGATATCCTGGCGGGCGTGGCGGCGCAGTCGGATATAGAACGGATTGCCGCGAAGGAAGTGCTCGCGGGTATGACGCTTAAGGAGCTGTATGAGAATCCGGCGGCGCCCTATGAGGAAGATGAGGTTACGAGAATCAACATCGACGGCCTCAACCAGACGATTTATCAGGGAATCAAAAACTGGACGGTCAGTGATTTGAGGGAGTGGCTGCTGTCCTATGATGCCGATGAAAGCGCAATCCGCCGGATTTCCAGGGGCCTCACGGCCGAAATGGTTGCAGCCGTCTGCAAACTCATGACAAACATGGATTTGATATACGGAGCCAGTAAAATCCGCATCACGGCCTGCTGCAACACAACGGTGGGCGAACGGGGAATCATGGGAACGCGGCTTCAGCCGAACCATACGACCGATAATGTGGAAGGAATCACCGCCTCCCTGTTTGAGGGACTTTCATACGGCTGCGGCGACGTCCTGATCGGGCTGAACCCCGTCAATGATACGGTTTCCAGTCTGGCGGAGGTTCTCAAGCGGTTTGATGAGGTGCGGAATTCTCTGGAAATTCCCACACAAATCTGCGTGCTCGGCCATATCACAACCCAGATAGAGGCTCTCCGTCAGGGAGCGCCCTGCGACATGATTTTCCAGTCGATTGCAGGAAGTGAAAAGGGCAACCGGGCCTTTGGATTCTCATCGGAAACCGTGGAGGAGGCGTTAGACCTTCTGCGCACCCACGGAACGGCGGCCGGGCCGAATGTGATGTATTTTGAGACCGGACAGGGAAGCGAGCTGTCCTCAAATGCGCATTGGGAAGCGGATCAGGTGACGATGGAAGCCAGGTGCTATGCCTTTGCAAGAAAGTACCATCCTTTTATGGTGAATACGGTGGTAGGATTCATCGGGCCGGAATATCTGTATGATTCCAAACAGGTAATCAGAGCCGGGCTGGAAGACCATTTTATGGGAAAACTTTCCGGGCTGCCCATGGGCTGTGACTGCTGTTATACAAACCATATGATGGCGGATCAGAATGATATTGAAAACCTGTCCCTCCTCCTGGGAGCGGCCGGAGTCAACTATATTCTGGGCGTGCCGACCAGTGACGATATCATGCTCAATTATCAGACGAACGCCTATCATGATATCGGCACAATCAGGGAAATACTGGGGCTGCGTCCCATTCCCGCATTTGAGCGGTGGCTGGAACGGATGGGAATTATGGAAAACGGCAGGCTGACAAAACTGGCCGGGGATCCGACGATATTTACGAAGAGAGGACGGTGAGCGCATGCTGAGGCAGACAGAGATAGACCGGATTGCGGAAGAAATCCTTTCTGAACTGCAGGGAGATGGGCGATTTGAAAGCGGAAACCTGCGGGCCAAGTCGGAGGCCGCCGCCCGGGAAGCGGCCAGGCAGAAAGCGAAAAAAGATTTAGAAGAGGTTGCAGGCAGCATGCCGCCGGGAAAACCGGATGGGAAAGCCGCCGGAGATGGCCTGATTTCAGAGCCTGCGCCGGAGCCGGACAGAAAAGCGCCGCTTCTGGAAAATCCACAGGATCCCGATGCCCTGCGGCGGATGATTGGCAAAACGACGGCCCGCATCGGCGTCGGCCGCTCGGGTCCGAGGCTGAAGACAAAGACGCTCCTGACACTTCGCGCCGATCACGCCGCGGCGAGGGATGCGGTGCTCATGGATGTCAGTGAGGGACTGATTCAAAAGCTTGGGCTGTTTTCGGTGGTCACATGCTGTACCGACAAAAACAATTTTCTTACAAGACCTGATTTAGGGCGGGATTTTGATGAGGAGACAAAGGCATATATCAAAGAAAAATGTGTCTCTCATCCGGATGTACAGATCATTATCAGCGACGGACTTTCCTCCTCTGCCATCGAAGCCAATGCGGCGCGTATCCTGCCTGTTGTGATGGAGGGACTGAAGGAAAAGGGACTGACGGCAGGAACACCAATCTTTGTGAAATACGGGCGCGTAGGAGCCCAGGACCGGATTTCGGAACTGGTGGGAGCGAAGGTGGTCTGCTCCTTCATCGGCGAACGTCCCGGACTGGCAACGGCGGAGAGTATGAGCGCCTATATCGCCTATCACGCTGAAGTGGGAATGCCGGAGGCAAGGAGAACCGTTGTTTCCAACATCCATAAGGACGGCGTCCCGGCGGTAGAGGCCGGAGCTTACATTGTAGATTTGCTGGCGCTGATTCTTGAAAAACAGGCCAGCGGAGTGGATTTGAAAAAGTAGACTCCCACAAAGTGTGGCGCATAGCTGCCAGAAAGCAATTTTTAAACATGACACTGGTTCTCGAAGGCGGGAGGTGAAACATGATTTCAAAACAAATCGGCACGCAGGTGCTCGGCGTACGCATTCTCCCAAATGCCGATCCGATGCTGCGTGCGAACCTGGACATCCGTCCGGAGGATCGCAGTCTCGGCATTTTTACGACGGACTGCGACGACGTATCTTATGCAGCGTTAGATGAGGCTACGAAAAAGGCTGATGTATCGGTTGCATACGCAAAGAGCATGTATGCAGGTTCTGCCAACGCAAATACGGCTCTTGCCGGAGAGTTTATCGGCATTTTATCAGGCCCGAATCCGGAAGAGGTCAGAAGCGGGCTGGAGGCTGCGATTGCCTATATTGAAAACGAGGCACATTTTTATACGGCCAATGAGGACGGTTCCATCGTCTACTTTGCCCACTGCATCTCACGGACCGGTTCTTATCTGTCCGCCCAGGCAGGGGTACCGGAGGGAACGGCAATGGCCTATCTGATTGCCCCGCCCCTGGAAGCCACGGTAGGGCTGGACGCGGCGCTTAAAGCGGCCGATGTGGAGCTTAAAACGTATTACGGCCCGCCGACCGAGACCAACTTTGCGGGAGGCCTGCTCTGCGGAAGCCAGGCGGCCTGCCTTGCAGCGTGCGAGGTATTTGCGGAGACGGTATGCCGGATAGCCGAGGAGCCGCTGGCATACTGAGAAATAAGGAATGTACAGAAAGGACGTGATCAGATTGACATTGGATCGTGATTTACAATCCATCCAGGAAGTGCGGGATTTGGTAGCCCGTGCAAAAGAGGCGGAGAAAACACTCTCCACATTTCCTCAGGAAAAACTGGATGCGATTTGTGCGGCGATTGCCGCAGCATGTATGGAGCATGCAGAGAAACTGGCTAAAATGGCGGTACAGGAGACGGGATTCGGCAAGTGGGAGGACAAGGTCCTGAAAAACACACTGGGCAGCCGGATTACCTGGGAGTCCGTAAAGGATATGAAAACGGTAGGCGTTTTAAGGGAGGATAAGGACAGGGGAGTCTGCGAAATCGGTGTGCCGATGGGAGTTGTGGCCGCTCTGATTCCATCCACCAATCCCACCTCAACGGCAATGTATAAGAGCATCATATCCATCAAGGCGGGAAACGCCATTGTAATCAGCCCCCATCCGGGAGCTAAAAACTGTATCACAGAGACATATAAAATTATAAAGGAAGCGGCCGAGCGAGCGGGCGCGCCGGAGGGAACGGTATGCTGCGTCAGTCTCACGACCATGGAGGCGACGGACACCCTCTTAAAACACCCGGATGTCAGCATCATCCTTGCCACAGGCGGAGAGGCCATGGTACATGCCGCATATTCTTCCGGCAATCCGGCCCTGGGGGTTGGGCCGGGCAACGGTCCTTCCTACATTGAGCACACGGCCGATATTCCGGCGGCGATCCGACGCATTATGGACTCGAAAACATTTGACAACGGCACAATCTGTGCTTCAGAACAGTCAATCGTCACAGAACGCTGCATCACGAGCCAGGTGGAGGAAGAGCTGAAACTGCAGGGAGGCTATTTCCTGACACAGGAACAGTCGGATCAGCTTTCGGGTTTTCTGCTCCGTGCCAACGGCACAATGAATCCGAAGATTGTAGGAAAAACGGCTGAAAAGATTGCCGACATGGCGGGAATCCGGATTCCGGAAGGGACACGTCTTCTGGTTTCACGTCAGGATCCGGCTAATGTCAGCAAGAAGAACCCGTACTCCCGTGAAAAGCTCTGTCCGATTCTGGCTTACTTTGTAGTAGAGAGCTGGGAAGAGGCATGTGAACTCTGCATCAGGATACTTCAAAATGAGGGAGCCGGCCACACGATGACACTGCACACAAAAAATAAAGAAGTAGTCCGGGAATTTGCCCTCAAAAAGCCGGTTTCCCGTATTCTTGTCAATACGGCGGGAGCGCTCGGCGGCGTGGGAGCCACAACGGGACTTGCCCCGGCGCTGACACTGGGCTGCGGAGCCGTCGGAGGCAGCGCAACTTCAGATAATATTACACCGCTCAACCTGATCAATATCCGACGCGTGGCATACGGCCTCTGCGAGCTGGAAGATTTGAGGGAAAGCGCTCCGGCAGAGTGTTCCTGTTCTTCGGCTGCGCCGTCCTGCACGGAGGATTTGGGGGAAGAAGACATAGAAGCAATCACACGCGCAGTCATTGCACGGCTGCGGGCGAAACACTAATTAAGAAAACAGTAAAACAATATTGAAATAATAATGAAACAATAATGAAACAAATCCAAGGAGGAAAAGATTATGGCAGCATTACAGGCACTGGGAATGGTAGAAACAAAGGGACTGGTTGGTTCGATTGAGGCAGCCGATGCAATGGTTAAAGCGGCAAACGTAACTCTGATCGGCAAGGTACATGTAGGCGGCGGCCTTGTGACGGTAATGGTACGCGGCGATGTAGGAGCCGTAAAAGCGGCAACCGACGCGGGAGCGGCAGCAGCCGGACGCGTGGGCGAACTCGTCTCCGTACACGTAATTCCGCGTCCTCATGCAGAAGTAGAACTGATTCTGCCGAAACTGGACGTAGAGTAACAGGCGTTGCGACACACAAAAACGGTAACTATGAAGGTACTGAATAGTTACAATAATAAAGGAGAGTAAATCATGGCAGCATTACAGGCACTGGGAATGATAGAAACAAGAGGACTGGTTGCTTCAATCGAAGCAGCCGATGCAATGGTGAAGGCAGCCAACGTGACACTGATCGGAAAAGAGCATGTGGGCGGCGGCCTTGTGACGGTAATGGTACGCGGCGACGTGGGAGCCGTAAAGGCGGCAACCGACGCAGGAGCGGCAGCAGCGGGAAACATCGGTGAGCTCGTATCCGTACATGTAATTCCGCGTCCGCACGGCGAGGTTGAACTGATTCTGCCGGTACAGAACGCCGAGTAGGATGTTACTGTTCACTCCGTGACCAGCAACACGCTTCGGAAGATGAACGTTCAGACTTGTCCGGACCGTTACAACAGCAGCGTTTAAAGAATAGGGAAAGTAACTATGAAAGTATTGACGGAAGCAGATTTAAGGACGGAACAGATTTCCCGGGCCGACCGGGAATACCGGGTGCCGCAGGGCACTTTTGTCACACCGTCGGCAAAAGAATTCCTCCGTGACCGCGGCGTGGAACTGATATTTGACTGCGTGGACCCGTCATCTCATGCCGCAATGACCCGGACCCCAATCAAAAAACAGGGAAGCCGCACGTATATTGATGCTGCTACCGGTGAGGGTTATGGGGAAAAACCGGAGGATATGACCCATCTGCGTGGAAACCTCCTGGTTCCCAAGACCCATCCGCGCATTGAACTCCGCGGCCGGATAGACGGGCTGCAGGCACACGTACTGCTGATGCAGGCAAAAAATCAGGATAACCCGGAGCTTTGCCGGGATCTGGACAGTGTCCTTCAGTATCTGAGGGAAATCCTCGGGGCTGAGGTGAAAGAAGAGCCTCTAAGCGAGGTGCGGCTGTTTGGATTAGAACACGTTGAAATCAGGCGTATGTCCCACAATGTGAAGGAGTACTTCGGGATAGAGCACCCGATTCCCGACTGCACGATGGGGGAAACGGCTCTTGAGCTGAATCTTCTACGCACACAGGTAAGGGAGGCGGAGCTGAGCGCGGCAAACGCTTTCCCGCAGGGCGATCCGCTTGGAATTATTGAACACTTAAACCGGCTGAGCAGCGGCATCTATATTCTTTTCTGCCGTGTTGTATCAGGATTACATTAGAGTGACACGAGGGACTGCAATCCCGATTTATCCCTGGGAGGATTTTATGAATAGACAACAGATACAGGAAATTATCCTCCGTGTTCTTGCAGAATGCGGAGATCAGGTGACGGGCCGGGAGCTGCCTCTCGATTTTCCGGTGGAGGTTTCGGCCAAGCACGTCCATCTGACAAAAGAGGCGGTCGGACAGTTGTTCGGAGCCGGGGCGAAGCTGACGCCAAAGAGGCCGTTATCCCAGCCGGGACAGTTCCTGAGTGAGGAACGGGTCACCCTGGTGACGCCCAAAGGAAGAATTGAAAACGTGGCGGTGCTGGGACCGGAGAGAGAGGAAGTCCAGACGGAGCTGTCTCTGACGGACTGCAGGGCGCTGGGAATCGACGCGCCGATATGCATGTCGGGAGATCTGGCGGGAGCGGGCGATGTGTATATTATCGGTCCCAAAGGAATGATATTTGCAAAAGAGAGCGTGATCATAGCACAGGCCCATATCCATATTACGCCGCCCGAGGCCGGTGAAATCGGCATTACGGACGGACAGAGAGTTTCCGTAACCATCGGCGGAGAACGGAAGATAACACTTGAAAACGTCATCTGCCGCGTCAGCAGCCAGGCGGCGCTTGCCATGCACATTGACTTTGACGAGGCCAATGCGTGTATGCTGCCAAAGAATGCCACCGCCAGAATGAGGGTTTTGGGAGACGTATGCGCAGAGCAGGCATGCAGAAGCGGCAAATGTGAAGAAATTTCCGCCATAGCAGTAGAAGAAGCGGACAGGAAAGCGCCGAAGCCAGCCGCAGGCGGTGCGGTTTTTGAAGGAAAACTGATCACCGAGGCGGTGGCGCGCCGGTTTGCGTCCGAAAAACAGTCAACGCTAACGGTGGCCAAGGGAGTCATTCTGACGCCTTCTGCAAAAGACGTTCTGCGCCAGTCGGGAATCGAAGTCCTCTGGCAGGGGAGGAGGCAGGCTATATGATGATTTGTCAGGTAGTAGGCCATGTATGGGCAACGAAAAAGGAAGAGGCCCTGAACGGACATAAACTGATGATTGTGCGGGAAGTGACGACAAACAGGAGAAACGGGGCCACCTTTGTGGCGGCCGACTCCGTCGGAGCGGGAATCGGAGAACAGGTTCTGGTGGTAAGCGGAAGTACGGCCAGACGGGCGATCGGTTCCGATGACTCTCCAATCGACAGCGCCATTGTCGGTATTATTGATTCCCTCGAGATCTCAAAGGAAAAGGGTGAGTAATATGCATCTGACGGAACTTATCTATCAGGCCGGAATAATCGGCTGCGGAGGAGCCGGTTTCCCGACCCACGCAAAATACAATGGAACAATTGAGACTATTATAATTAACGGAGCAGAATGCGAGCCGCTTCTGCAGACGGATCGCTATCTCATGAGAAACAAGGCCGGGGAACTGATTAAGGCCGCGGATATGCTGCTTCGTGAGACGGGGGCAGGCGGCTGCGTCATTGCGCTTAAAGCATCCTATACAAGAGAAATAGGGGCCCTGGAGGAGGCGATCCGTTCACTCGGTTCGGACGTCCGGCTTCACCGGCTTGAGAGCTTTTTCCCGGCGGGAGATGAGCAGACCATCGTCTACGAAGTGACCGGAAAAGTGGTGCCGCCCGCAGGAATCCCGCTGAATGTGGGCTGTGTTGTAAATAACGTCGCCACGCTGTACGGCATCTACGAGGCAATGGAGGGAAGACCTTTCACACAGAAGTATCTGACCGTGACCGGCGAAGTGAAACATCCGGTTATTGCGAAGGTGCCGATCGGGACGCCGGTCGGTGAATGTCTGAAACTGGCGGGAGGCCCGCTGCTTTCGGACTATGTGGTGGTAAACGGCGGCCCGATGATGGGAAAACTCATGACAAAGGAGGAGGCGGAGTCTGCGTACGTGACAAAGACCATGTCGGGACTTATCGTTCTATCCACGGACAGCAGTATCGCCAGACGCTCCGAAGTCACGCTGAAACACATGTTAAACCGTGCCAAATCGGCATGCATCCAGTGCAGTTTCTGTACCCAGCTCTGCCCAAGGGCACTGCTCGGCCATCCGCTTGAACCGCACCGGATTATGCGCAAACTCTCCTCCTGCCGCGATTTGACGGAGATACTGGACGATCGGGATGTACGGAATGCGGCGCTCTGCTGCGAGTGCGGAATCTGCGAAGTATACGCATGTCCGATGGGGCTGCAGCCGAGAAAAGTCAATTCCCTGCTGAAAGGGGAACTGGCCGGGGCAGGCATCCGCTACCAGCGTACCGAAGGTGAGTGGGAGCCGGATCCGAACCGGAACATGCGCAAGGCGCCCACGGCACGGGTGGCGTCCAGAGCCGGGGTGGCGGCGTTTGAAGAGATCCGGATTGATGAACTGAAAGAGATTACTCCCGCGTCATCAGGGACGGTCCGCCTGGCTCTCCGCCAAAGTATTGGAGCGCCTTCACAGCCGGTCGTAAAAGACGGCGAGCGGGTGGAAGCAGGACAGCTTATTGCAGTCTGCCCGGAAGGAAGTCTCGGTTCTGCGCTGCACGCCTCCATAAGCGGAGTTGCAGTGTTAGAGGAACAGTACCTGGAAATCAGGCCTTAAGAAGTTACCATATTTTGTAGTGCATTGCGCAACAGACAGTATTCAGATAAAGGAGCATACAGAGAATGGAAGCAATCGGAATCCTTGAAAGCAATAGTATTGCCAAGGGAATTGAAGCGGCGGACGCGGTCCTGAAGGCGGCGGACACGACACTTTTATACGCAAAACCGGTATGTCCCGGTAAATATACGATCCTGTTTTACGGCGACGTAGCCGCGGTAAGCGCCTCCCTGGATGCGGGAGCCGCAGTGGTCGACGCGCATCTTGTGGACTTTGTCGTGATTCCCCGCGTTCATCCGCAGGTAATTCAGGCAATCAATCTCTCCACCACGCCCGATGGGGTGAACGCCGTCGGAGTCATGGAATTCTTCAGCGTCACGGCTGCGGTCTATGCGGCCGATGCGGCGGCTAAGGCGGCCGATGTGACACTGATGGATGTCCGTCTCGGCGTGGGAATCGGAGGAAAATCCTTTGCCATTCTCACCGGAGAAGTGGCGGCGGTGGAAGAGGCCGTGCGCTGCGGTATGGCGACGGGCGAGGAGAAGGGCCTGGCTGTGACCAGCACCGTAATCCCAAGTCCGCGGAAAGAGATTTTTGAGGCATTACTGTAAAGGAGACGGCGGTATGACAGAACAGAATCCCTTTGATTCAAAACAGAGGATTATCCAGGAGTTTGTTCCCGGAAAACAGGTGACGATGGCTCATTTGATTGCCAACCCCAATGATGATTTATATAAGAAGCTGGGCGTTGTCAGCAAAACCAGGGGAGCCCTGGGAATTCTGACCATTACCCCCAGCGAGGGGGCCATCATCGGCGCCGACGTGGCGACAAAAGCCGCCGAGGTGGAGATTGTATTTGTGGACCGTTTCTCCGGTTCCCTTGTAATCTGCGGCGATGTGGCGGCGGTGGACGCGGCGTTAAAAGATGTCCTTCGCGTTCTGGGAGAGATACTTCATTTTACGATGACGGAAATTACGAGGTCTTAGGCCATGAAGAAGATTATGATGATTGGAAAGATAGGCTGCGGGAAAACGACACTCGGACAACGTCTGATGAGGGAGACGGTCCAGTATCAGAAAACACAGTCTATCCAGGTGATAGGGGACGGGATTGTGGATACTCCGGGAGAATATCTGGAACAGAAACAGTTTTACAGCGCGCTGATTGTCACCGCAGTGGAGGCGGACGTGATCCTGCTTCTCCTGTCCGCAACCGACGAACAGAATACATTTTCACCCAGGATGAGTTCCATGTTCAGCGGAAAACCGGTGATTGGAGTGATTACAAAAACCGATCTCTGCAGCGATCCGGAGCGAATTGAGACGGGAAGGGAAATTCTTGAGATCGCGGGAGCGGAAGAAATCCTGGAGATCGGGTTTGGCGACGACGGCTGCATTGAAAAGCTGGAAAGCAGGATAGATGAAATTGCTTAGATGGGCATATGGCCAAAAAGTGAATACGGTTTTTTATATGAAGAAAATCCCCTGTGTACCGGATCGATAAAGGCGTTCGGTATGCAGAGGATTTTAATCGTATTCTAACAGTTTCCAATTCCTGTCAGTTTCCAATATAGAATGCAGGGCCGAGAAGTTCTTCCGTGTCCCTTAAAAGCTCGGCGGCCTCGTCATAGTTTTCTGCGGTCAGGGCCATCGTAAAGTAATTGATTAGACAGATAGGCGCAACGTGCGAATTCTGATAGGATGCGGTTTTCACCCGGCAGGGAAGTACAATCTCAGCGTATTCCCTGGCAGCCACAAACGTCGCGGATGTGATCAGAATTACCTTTATCTGTTTCTTCTTCATCCATTCCAGCAGATGAATCGCAAGAGAGGTAAAACGCGGGAAGGCAAAGACAACGCATACGTCCCCCTTCTTCATGCTCACCATTTCTTCCGGATATTCCATTCCGGTAAAACGGATAAGATGAAGGTTCTTCCTGATTCGTCCCCAGCTTGCGAAGGCATAATAGGACAGTGAAAATCCCATTCTCATACTCATAATATAAAGAGAATCCGCGGACTGCATGAGTCCGACCGCGCGGTCAAGCTCCTCCTCCTTCAGATCCTTCATTGTATTCTCTATGTTTCTGATATCTCTCTCAAAGGATGCCGCCAGTCTGCTGTTCACCTTCTCTTTTCCCGGTTCGCCGTCGGTCTGTCCGGGGAGGGAATCTTTATTTAAAACAATATTCTGTGCATCTTTCTGCAGCTCCGTGAATCCGGCATAGCCAAGCTGCCTGGCAAAACGTATTACCGTAGTGGTGCTGACTCCGACCAGCCCGGCCAGATCTTCCAGTGTTCCCACCGCTACTTTATCCAGATTATACAGAAAATAATTCGCAACTTCCTTATGCGACTTTGTCAGCTCATCAAAATGTGCCGTTACCCTGTTAATAAAATCTGCCATTTGTATTCCTCCTCCGTATTCTGAGGCCTGGAGTATTCCTCCCAATATCACTTAAGCGTCCCGGCCCGCTATCAGGGCCGGAACGCCGCATATCAGCTTCTTTATTAACAATTCTAACATTGCACATTTAATAAGTCAAAAACTTATTGCGATCATCCCCTCACGCGTCCCCGCTCTTGTTACTGTTCACTCCGTGCCCAGCAACACGCTTCGCGATGCACAGAAACGGCATAAAATACCATTTCGCGCCGTGTAACTCAGGATTTTTGTGCGAAATACGCACGAAAACGCCTCGCGGGACAGTACCCGTGAACAGTTACCCGCTCTTTTCACCGCGGGCGATCAGGAGCACGGCGCACAGGATGCACGTTATTCCAATCGCCGTACGCGGCGTTACCGGTTCCCCGAAGAGGGCGGCGCCCGCCGCAACACTGGTCAGAGGTTCGAAGGTGCTTAGCATGGAGGACTTCTGGGGGCCTATCCGTGCGGTCCCGGCCTGGAAGGCTACGGTGGCAATCACGCAGACGATGAAAGCAAAAAATACGGACAGTATCCAGGCCTTAAACGGCATTTTGTATACAAGGTTCCCCGACAGCAGGGCCGTCATAAAGACGCCTGCGGAACCAAAAAGCGACAGATAGAAGCTGAGCTTAAACGTATTCATCTTATCTAATCCGCTTTTGGAATAATAGAGAACGTAAAACGCGTATGTAACCCCTGAAAAAAATGCCAGCATCACACCCTTTATGCCTCCCGTTTCCCCGGGAGTGTAGAAGAACAGAATTCCCGCCAGGCAGAGCACGGCACAGACTGTCTTTTTAACCGTGAGTTTCTCGCGGTAGACGGCAATGCAGCCAAACAGCACGAGAATCGGGTACACAAAGTGGATGGTGGTCGCCATGCCCGAGGAAATATAGTTGTATGACTGAAATAAAAGGAGCGGTGTGCCCGCGCACCAGAGTGACAGAACCAGGATCTTTCTGCACTCCCTCCCCGTAATTTTGAGGCTGATTTTATACCTGAAGCAGACAATCAGCCAGAGAAAGGGGAGGCTGAACAGGAAACGGTGAAAACACAGGGTAAGGGAATTCCCGCCCATCCCGTATATCAGCCTCGCGAAAAAGGGCATTGTGCCGAACAGAACCGCAGAGAGTATTACAAGTAAAAAGCCTTTTTTCATGGTTTGTTCCTATTTGGTTGTTAATTGTAAAGCGCTGCAATCCGGCCGCTGTATTTCATCCCTTACAATTCGGCCGCCGCAGTTCAGCGCTCCGCCCGCCTGCAAAGCTGATAGATATCGTCTCTCCGGTTTTCCAGGGTAAATACCTGTTTTCTTACCTTGTCCAGATAATCCAGGTCAATCTCAGCTGTGATGACGCAGGGGTGGTCGGGAGCCTTGGCAATGACGTTTCCCCACGGATCCACGACCAGTGATTTTGCGTAGGCCTGGAACTTCGGCTTGATGCCGTACTGGCCGGGAGCAATTACATAGCAGCCGTTCTCGATTGCCCGGGTGCGGAGAATGGTCTCCCAGTGATCTTTGCCGGTATTCAGGGTAAAATCGGCCGGCACAAACAGTATCTGCGCACCCTCTAAGGCCATCAGGCGGTACATTTCACAGAACCGCATGTCATAACAGATGGAAAGACCCCAGTGGCCTGTCTCTTTCGTATCCACGGTTACAATTTCCTTCCCCGGACAGATGCGGTCCGATTCCCGGACCGTGGGGCCGTTTTTAATTACGACATCAAAGGGGTGCATCTTGTGGTATTTGGCTTTCAGTTCCCCGTCCGGCCCGATTACCATCGTGCAGTTATACGGCCGTGGATCGCCTGGATTCTTTTCGTAAATGCTTCCGCAGTGGAGCCAGACGTGATGTTTCTTTGCCAGGGCCGAAAGGGTGAGGAATGTCTTTCCTCCGGGAATTTCTTCCGCGTATTTTGCACTCTCGTCGCCCACGTAGTTTACATTTTCCGGCATTGCTATCAGGGCGGCATTTTTAGAGGCGGCCTCTTCGATAAAGGCCGTCAGAGTTTTCAGGTTCTGGTCAACGTCATTGCCGGAATCCATCTGGACGACGGCGGCTGTAAATTTATTCATGTATTTTCTCCTTCTAAGATGGCTGGCCGCTAAACTCGTTCTTCATAAAGGCGACAATCCTGTCAACGCATTTGGCGACGATGGCTTCGCCCTTTTCCCTGGTTCCGATTGTAGCGTCTCCGAGGATTCCGTTCGGCGTCTTGTCCATGAACTCCGTGTAAGTGACGATATCCGGGTATTTTGTGTATTCCTCCGGCATTTTAATGCACTCTGTTTTGGTCAGATCCACATATTCCGGGTGGAGATAGAGCATTACCGAGGTGCCGCATTCACTGGCATGTCCGTGCGCCATCCATCCCGTGTTTTCGCAGATTCCAACCGAGTTTGGCTGGGTGAATCTCCACCAGTCAATCTGGGCGCAGGTGATTGCGGATGAGCGCTGGTATTCCCTGCAAAGCTGGCTGATAATCGGCACGTTGCCGGCGTGCATGTTGATGAACATAAAGTTCTTAAAACCCCAGTGTACTAAGGAGTCCATAATGTCCCGCATCATCAGGTAATAGGTCTGCGGCATAATCTTGATTGTTCCCGGGAACCCATAGAGAGCGGCCGATTCGCCCACCTCGATAAACGGTCCTATCATCGCGTTCGTCTTTTCCGCCACCATTTCGCAGATCGCCTTTGAAACGATGGAATCAGAACCGAGCGGAAGCTGCGGGCCGTAGACCTCGATTGCGCCGGCAGGAATGATAACCGTATCACAGCCGGCTTTCCTTTCTACAAATTCGGTCCAGCTCATTTCTTTTATCCAGTTTGTATTTTTCATATTTTTCTCCTCATTTAATTCAATTATTGAACTGTTGTTTTATACGGTCTTATTCCTGTATTTTTTTCCGAAAAAGATTCCGGCTCCCAGAAGTATCAGCAGAAGTCCCCAGCTCCACAGGTATACAAACATCGGGCGGGTCATAATCAGCGCGATAAATACGAGCGTATACTGAAGCTGGTAGGTGTAGCCCAGGGTACTGGAGGAAGTAATGTTCGTAGCCGCATTCGTCTGGAAATCGGGATCGACTACTTTTAACAGCAGCAGGCCGGTAGCCAGGACTCCGCAGCACTGTCCGAAGAGCCCCACCGATGTCTCAAAACAGTCGTCCTTCGGAAGGATCCATTTTGCCAGGATAAAACTTGCAAAATAGGTAACTGCGGCGACCGCGAGGCCAACCACGATAAGCGGTACCGCATAGGTTGTGAAAACGCTGATGCTGGTCGTTGCAAGGGCGGCGGCTATCATGTACTCCAGGGCGCTTCCCGAGATTCTCACGACGGTTTTGCGGTCTATCATATCGTTAACCCTTCTCGCGTTCTGTGTCATCAGGCAGAAGATTGCGCTGAAGATCAGGCAGCAGGCAAACAGAGGAAGATTCTTGAAAAACGGATTGATTTTTATCAGTCCCGTCCTCACGATGTGGCCGCATAAGATGATAAAACCGACCAGCATGACCTGGGAGCCAAGGGGATCGAGCGCTGCGGAGGATGTCACCGCATTGCCGATGGAAGGCCGTTCACCCTCCGGATAAAATCCCGTCAGCATGCTTTCCGGCATCTCTTCGCGTTTCATTTTTACCTTTGTTATGCCCTTCTGAGCCGCCCTGTTGATTTGGAACATTCCGCAGATGACACCGGTCAGAAGTCCGATTGTGGCAAAGGTGGCGCCCACCTGTGCGCCGGACGCCATGTAGCCCGCGTCGTCAAAGATAGTTCCTCCTGCAATTGCCATGGAATGTCCCCCGTAAAATCCCAGAACAGGCAGGATTCCAAAGCCGAATTTCAGGTCTGCAAAGACGAGGCCCAGCAGGAAGGTGACGGTCAAACCGGCGATAATCTGCATCTGATGGATTGTTCCGGCTAAAAAATAAGTCTGCATTGCTTCCCCGGACACCTTTTCCAGCTTAAGTCCCAGGAAGGAACAACTGAAAACGATGGCGCTCAGCACACCCGCCCACTGTCCGATGGATGATGAAAATGAAAAGCACACCGGAGAAAATTTCCCCAGGACCTGAGGCCCGAGGAGCAGTCCTAAAATCCCTGCTATCAATGAAACCGGGATATAATATATCTGTAAAAATTTAATTTTTCTTCTCAGCCAAGCCCCCGCTACGAGAAGAATACTGATCATTGAAAAGTCAATTAAAACATCTGTCAGCGTCATACCTATCTCCTTTACGTATCATACTTTACCGGAATTAATCCGGTATTCCCCATGATTCCTTACGTTCACTTTGAATTTTGTTCCCCTTATGATTTTGTTTGATTACCTCCTTAAGGCAAAATGTTCTGCGCAGTACACTTTGTATTATTTAATACATAAAGTATAATCTACTACTTTTTCGCTGTCAATTGTGCTTCATGCCGAAAGTCGATTGAAATTTTTGTCGAAAATAGCCAGCTCCGCCATAGTTTCTTTTGAATTTCGTCCTTTTATACAATAACGATTCCCGGTAAAGGAGAAAACAGGCTTGTAATCCGGCACTTTTTACAACAGAGTACAATAAATCTATTTTTTTCCACCCGCTGCAGTCTGTCTCACGGAGTGAACAGTAACAAATTCTGAGAACGTTCCGTCAAATTAAAAACTCCCGCATACCACATAAAAATGAGAGTGGTATGCAGGAGATCGCTGTGCTGCTGTTTTACAGTAAAGAGAATTTCATAAATTCTTCGATATATGGCTCCAGTTCTTTCGCCCGTTTCGGGGAATAGATGAGAAAGCCCTCTTCACGCGGACCTTTTTCGGATTCCGCGTACGGTATTTCGATGAGCTGCCCCGATTCCAGGAGGGAAGAGGCAATCCGGGAGGGGAGGAAACCAACGCCGAGGCCGCCGAGGAGCATGTTCAGGAACAGGAAAATACGGTCGGCCTGATAGGGGTAAATTCTGGTGCGGTAGGTCAGATCCAGCCAGGCGCAGAAGCTGTGGCTCCAGCGCATATCGATGAAGGGAAACTGTCCGGCCGTCTCGGGGGTAAAGCAGGGGCAGGGCAGTTCCAGCAGGGGGCTGGCGACAAGAATATAGCGGCTGGACCAGAGCGTTCTGGTTTCCAGGAGCCTGTGCTGCGGGGCTTCAATCGTGACGCCGAGATCGATGACGGAATCGATAACATTATTTGTAATTGCCATAGAATGCTCGCAGACAAGTTTCAGGGCGGTACGCGGGTGGTTACTGTGCATGACGCCGAGGAAGGGCTTCAGCGGAAACTGCCAGACGGAGTCCGGGGCGCCCAGCGTCAGAAAGGAATCATATTTTTCCGACAGATGAAACAGACGCTTGCTTTCTTCCTCAAGACCGGCAATACTTTCGGCGTATCTGAGGAAGAGATGTCCGCGGGCGGAGAGCTTGACGGAGGAGTTATTGCGGTCAAAAAGAGTGCATCCCAGCTCGTTTTCCAGGGATTTGATCCGGGAAGTGACGGCTGACTGGGAAATGTACAGCAGTTCCGCCGTCCGGCTGAAATTTTTTTCTCTTGCCACATACAGGAATGTTTTTATATCTTCTATATTCACTTTTATACTCCTCCTTAGTTCCGCAGTTTCCATATTATTCTGCAGTTATTACGATAAATTAAAGGTATCAACTTTCCTGCGTTAAGTCAATGAAAAGTTATAGAAAAAATTAATTACTGTTCACTAAATAATCAATTTTACATATAGCTGAAAAGGCATTATACTACAATTAAAGGCGGGAAATAAAATTAACAAAAAATTAACTTCAAAGATAATGTTACAATTCACTGCTGATATTTCAGGAAACGTATTGCCGTTGGCGGCACCGCGGTTTTCGGGGCTGTGAACCGTAACAGGATCACTTCAGTAGATAGGAGGCTGAATTTGACAGCGTACTCTAAAATGGGATACCGCAGAGTATCCGCAACCCGCCTGCTTATTTTTCATCTCGCCTTTGCCGTTATATCAAATTGCGTCAATCCCGTCACTCCGGCTCTTTTTCTGGAATTGGGAATGCCGGATTATATGTTTGGCGTCGCTTTTGCCGCCATGGCGGGTGCATCCTTTTTGTTTTCCCCGTTCTGGGGGAAGATGTGCCGGCGCATAGGAAGCACAAAAGTGTTTGCATTGGGAATATTGCTGCATGCCGTTGCACAGAGTTTCTTCAGCATTTCGGTGACCCAGACGGGCATTGTCGTCTGGAGAATGCTGGCCGGGGTGGCCTGCTCCGCCAGTACGATAAGTACGATGTCCTATCTGATGGACGTGACGGAGGAAGAGAACAGGTACCGTTTCATGCTGTATCATTCCGCCATTGCCACCATCGGCTGCGCGGTTGGTTATTCCATCGGGGGAATGATTGGCACTTTTTCAATTATGCTGGTATTCAGGCTTCAGGTTACGGCAATGCTTGTATCCTTCGCCGCAATCTGTTTTACCTTAAGGGATCCGGAACGGCCCGGGACCCCGGCGGAGCAGCCTGGTAAGGGAAAAGAAAAGGCCGGGACCCTGCGGCTGTCTTCCCTGATATTCCTTACGGCCGTCTTCCTGTCCAGCTTTGCCACAACCGCTTACGATAATGCCTATAATTATTACGTGAAGGCGGCGCTCAATCTGCCAAATTACTACAACGGCCTGATCCGGGCCGGAATCGGAGTGATTGCGCTGGTGGTGGATTTTACGGTTGGACTCTGGATGATACGGAAGACAAATTCCAGAAAGACAATCATACCCGTTCTGATTTTATGCGCAGTCACGTCGGGCATGGTTCCCTTTATCAAAAATGTATCATTTTACATAATGGGTAACTTTATTTTTTACGCATTCAATTCCCTGTACGTTCCAATGCAGCAGGCGCTTGTGACGGACGAGGGAGCTTCCGGGGACAGCGGGACAATAGCGGGGCTGTTTACATCATTTTTGTTTGGCGGGAAAGTACTGGGTGCGCTTTTTGCAGGTTTTATTTACAGCATGGGGAATAAGCTGCCGTTTTTTATGGCTTCGGGATTCTTCCTTCTGTCGGCGGCATTTGCCGTAATCAATTACCGGCAGACATGCCGTAAAAATAAAGATACAGGCAGTTTTATCAGCAAGTACAGGGAAAGGAGAGGTTATTAAAAAAAGAAAGTAATCAGGGGCAGACAGGTAAAATTTCGTATGAGAAAAGAAAGGGGAAACTATGAAAGAGAAAAAGGAGAAGAAGTTCAAACTGAAAGCGCCGAATCCGGTCATTATACTTGTGGTAATCATATTATTGAGTGCAATTGCCACCTATGTCGTGCCGGCGGGCGTATTTGAGAGGGTGGAGGATGTCGTCACGGGGCGCATGGTTGTAGATCCCATGACGTTCCACTACGTAACACAAAATCCGGTTAAGCCGTTCGACATTTTTATGTCCCTGACACTGGGACTCCAAAAATCGGGAGATGTCATCTTTTTCCTGCTCATTATCGGCGGAGCCTTCGGCGTCATGGATGCGACGGGAGCGATCAAGACCGGTATGGGTAATATGGTACGCAAAATGTCGGGAAAAGAAATTCTGCTGATTCCGGTCTGTATGACGGTGTTTGGCCTGGGTTCCTGCTTTGCGGCCAACTTTGAAGAGTTTCTGGCCTTTGTGCCTCTTGTAATTGCCGTATGCCTGGCAATGGGATTTGACTCGATCACCGCCATTGGAATGGTTTACGGCGCGGCCGGAGCCGGTTACGCCGGAGGATGTACGAATCCGTTTACCGTAGGCGTGGCTCAGGGTATTGCCGGCCTTCCGATGTTTTCGGGTTTTGGGCTCAGGATGGCTGCTTTTATCGCCCTGCTGGCGGTCAGCATCGCCTATGTGACCTGGTACGGAATGCGGGTCAGAAAAAATCCGGAGCGCAGCGATATGTACGGCGTGGACATGGGGGAACAGATCAGCATTGACGTCAATGATATCCCGACGCTGACCACCCGCCATAAACTTGTTCTGCTCACCTTTGTCGGCGGAATCGCGGCACTGATTGTCGGCGTTATCAAGTTTGGTTTTTATATTGATGAGCTGGCCGCTATTTTCCTGATTGTTGCAATACTTTCCGGAATTTTCGGAGGTTTGAGGCCGGGACAGATTGCGGATGAATTCATAAAAGGATGCGGAAACCTGCTTTATGCATGTCTGATGATCGGCCTCTGCAGCGCGGCTACGCTGATTCTGCAGAATGCAAGCATACTCGACACAATCATTAACTTCCTGGCCGGGCTTTTAAGGGGACTTCCCGCAAGTCTCAGCGCCTGCGGCATGTTTATTGTCCAGGATATCATCAATGTATTGATTCCTTCCGGTTCCGGCCAGGCGGCGGTTACAATGCCAATCATGGCTCCTCTGGCGGATCTGATCGGCGTAACGCGTCAGACGGCGGTACTGGCATTCCAGTTCGGAGATTCTTTCACCAATATCGTGGCGCCGACCTGCGGTACCATCATGGCGGCTCTGGCAATGGGAAAGATTTCTTTTGGAAAATGGATTAAATTCATGGCTCCCATGTTCTTTATGTGGTGGGCGGTTGCTTTTGTATTTCTGATTTATGCGGCAACGGTTGGTTATGGGCCGTTTTAATGCGTTCTAATGAAAAAACAGGAAAGATACATACAGGAAAGATACATGAAGGAGGAATTACCTGATGAAGATAGATTTTCGCCATGAGGCGCAGGAGATATCGGAGGAGATCGTCGGCTGGCGCAGAGACCTGCATAAAATCCCTGAGATTGGCCTGGTTCTTCCGCAGACGGTCCGCTATGTAAAAGAACGTCTGGAAGAGATGGGAATTGCTTACCGGACTTATGAAGGCCACTCCGGCATCACGGTGGATATCGGGAGAGGCGGAGGCAGGGCAATTGCAATCCGGGCCGATATGGACGGTCTGCCGATGAGGGAGGAGACAGGTCTTCCATTTACATCCACTAATGAAAACATGCATGCCTGCGGCCATGACGCCCATACGGCGATTCTGTTGGGCACGGCAAAAATGCTGAAGTCCCATGAGGAAATGATACCGGGCCTTGTCAGGCTTATCTTCCAGCCGGGGGAAGAATTCCCGGGCGGGGCCGAACCCATGGTAAAGGACGGCGTGCTGGAAAATCCGAAGATGGATTATATACTGGCTCTGCATGTGTCGAATAAGGGGAACGATTACATAAACGGGGACGTGGTAGTGAGCTATGAGAACACCAGCGCGTCCGATGAACAGCTCTATCTGACCATAAAAGGAAAGGGCGGCCACGGAGCCAGCCCGGATCTGTGCATTGATCCCATCGCCATTGCCACCCTGGTGATCAATAACCTGCAGTATATTATCAGCCGCGAGGTATCGCCATTCAACTCTTCCGTGCTTACTATTGCAACCGTAAGGGCAGGCAATGGGGCAAATAATATTATTCCCGATACGGCCGAGGTAATCGGCACGGTGAGAAATGTGGATTTGGAGTCCAGGAATTATGTAATCACGCGGATCCGGGAGATTGTGGATCACACGGTGAAGGCCATGAGAGGAGATTACGACCTGGAATTTAAGTATCCCTATCCTCCTCTTGTCAATGACAGGAGAGTAGTGGAGCGTTTTCTGGATGTGGCCGGCCGGGTGCTGGGGGAAGGCCATACCCATATTATGACCCGTCCGGAGATGGGCGGGGAGGATGCGGCATTTTTCTTCCAGAAAGTTCCGGGGTGCTATTTTTACCTGCAGTGTCCGATGAAAAGCGAGATCGACGGTAGGGCGTACGGGGTCCACAATTCGCGGTTCCGCCTGGATGAGACGGTCCTGTTTCTGGGGGCGGCCCTGTTTGCGGAGACGGCGTTTGAACTGCTGGAGGATGAGGCCGGATAATGGCCGGGAAGGAGAGCTTTGGAAAAATATAACGACAGGATCGAAGGAATGTACTGTATCCGCTGTCACAAATCATTTGAGGTGGGAGATTATCCGACGGGATGCCCCTGCTGTGCGAAAGAGGGCCACTATGCCAGCATCGCTTTCAAATACAGGCCGGGCGGCGGTATCAGGAAGGAAGAAAAGGGGATGATGCGCTACGCCGATTTTCTGCCATATGAGAAAATACCTTCCATGGGAGAGGGAGGAACGCCTTTCATTCAGGTTCCAAGATTGGCGGAGGATCTGGGGATCGCCTCTTTTTATCTGAAAAATGAATTCCAGAACCCCACAGGTTCCCACAAGGACAGGACCAGCCCGTTTGCAGTGAACAGGGCGGTGGAGAGAAAGATCAGAACAGCCGCCGCCGCATCCAGCGGCAATGCAGGGGCCTCGGTGGCGGCGTACAGCGCCTTTGCGGGCCTGAACTGTGATATCGTGGTACTGGGTTCGGTCAGCCCGGTATGGGAGGCCGCCATCACATCCACGGGAGCCAGCCTGGTGAGAGTGGGCTCACCGGAGGAACGGTATGAGCTGATGGACCGGAAGGAGAAGGACAACAGTTGGTATATCACCACAAATTATCTGCTTCATCCCGTGGGAAACAATCCATGGGGGATTCAGGGGTATAAGACAATTGCCTATGAGACCTATGAAGAGTTCGGCAAAGACGGACTTCCCGACATTATCCTGATTCCCGTGGCCAGAGGAGATTTGCTGTGGGGAATCTATGAGGGATTCCGGGAGATGAGGGAGGCGGGATGGATCGATGAAATCCCGCGCCTTGCGGCCGTGGAGCCGATTCCCAGAATCAGCCGCGTGCTCTCGGGGGAGGATTACAGAGGGCAGTTTACCGGTGACGACGATTTGACGCCCTCCATCGGCGGCTGGACCGTGACTTACCAGTCGGAACTTGCGGTGAGAGAGAGCAGGGGAGCGGCGGTAAGTGTTCCGCAGAAATGTGTGATTGGGCTTGTGAGGGAGATGGCGGGATACGGGCTTTACCTGGAAACCTCTTCGGCGGTGATTTTAGGTGCACTGAGAGAGCTGATTGAGAAGGGGGAAGTGAAAGGTACCGATCGGGTGATGGCGGTTGCGACATCGCATGGGTTTAAAAATATGCCGTAGGGATGATCCTGGGGTCACAACAAAAGAGTCCGGCAAGCCGGACTCTTTCTGATGTTCTTTTTATGCTTTGCCGTTTTTTAGAAACAGGAGCTGCCGCAGGCGCTTACATTGCCGTCACACTCTCCTTCCTCGCCGTCTTCGTGATGATGGCCGCAGGAGGAGGTACAGGTAGCGCAGGAACCGGCTGTGTCAAAGTGAAGCGCTCCGCCGAGAAAATCAGCTACCCTCTCGTCCGCGTCACCCGAAGCGCCGCCCAGAATCTGAATTCCCGCATTCTTAAGAGCTGCCACGGCTCCGACGCCAATGCCGCCGCAGATCAGTACGTTAACGCCTCTCTCAGCGAGGAAATCTGCCAGAGCGGCATGGCCGCTTCCGTTGGTATCGACAACCTCGGAGGAGAGGATCTCATCATCCACCGTGTCATAAATTTTAAAATTCTCTGATTTGCCAAAGTGCTGGAACACCTGGCCGTCTGTGTAAGGTACTGCAATTTTCATGTGATGCCTTCCTTTCCATGCTTTCTGCATTAAAACGTTCAGCCGGCCGTACCGTTTACAGGATGTAAAGTTGAATCGACCGGCTAAGTTTGATTGTACGTTTTTCCTGCCGCTTTTTCAAGTCTTCTTCATCAGTTTGATTTTACTTCTTTCCACAGATTGTTGTAAACGGCATCCGTCTCATCACCGAGATAACGGTAAACTTCACAGTTGTCCAGCTTATCCATATCCGGGAAAACGGCTTTGTTATTCTGCATATCCTCGTCCAGAAGAGCCTTGGCCGCCTTATTCGGCGTTGCGTAGGTGATGTATTCAAAGTTTTTCAGGGCGATATCGGGACGGCAGAGGAAATCAATCCATTTCTCGGCGTTTTCTTTATTCTTTGCACCGGCCGGGATGACCCAGGAATCAATCCACAGGTTGGTGCCTTCCTCGGGAAGGACATATTCCAGGGAGTAATCGAGATTCTGGGCCTCCACCTCCTCCTGGATGTAGAGCATCTCGCCCGAGTAGATAACACCCAGGGCCGCTTCGCCGCCGATCATCTTATCGCGTACCTGATCGATGACATATGCCTGGACGAGCGGTTTCTGTGTAATCAGATCGGCCTTGGCGGCCTGAAGCTCATTGATATCTTCGGTATTCATCGAATAACCGCGTGCTTTCAGGGCTACCATGAAGGCGTCGCGGACGCTGTCCTGCATAAGTATTTCTCCCTTGTATGCCGGATTCCAGAGGTCGGACCATTTTTCGGGAACCGGAAGGCCGCGCTCCTCGATTGTTTTAGTGTTATAAAGGATTCCCACGGTGCCCCAGGTGTATGGCACGGAGTAAAGGTTCTCCGGGTCAAATTCCCGCGACATTTCGATAAATTTGGGATCGATGTTGGCGAGGTTCGGGACATTGTCAAAATCAATCTCGGCCAGAAGACCGTTCTCGGCCATTTTCTGAATCATATAGTCGGACGGACAGACGACGTCATAATTTACCGCTCCGGCTTCAATGACAGGGTACATCTCCTCATTTGTCTCAAACAGGTCATAGGTGACTTTGATGCCTGTCTCCGCTTCAAACTCCTCGATGACGGAATCATCGATATATTCGCCCCAGTTGTAGACGAAAAGTTCGTTGGAATGCTTGGTGGAGTAACGCCCATAGGTGGTAAAACCGACCACGCAGACGATCACTACCGTGGCAAATCCGAGTACGCCGCGCTTGATGTTGCTGTTTCTTTTCCTGCGCCTGATACTTTCATCCAGGGAAATTGTTCCCGCAGTCTTTTTCGGTTCATCCGGAGAAAAATTAGTGATGATTAAAAGCACCAGGACCGTCATGAAAATAATCGTGGACAGCGCGTACATGGACGGCTTGATACCTCGCCTCACCTCGCTGTAAATCAGCGTGGACAGGGTGTCGATCCCCGCGCCCCTGGTGAAATGGGTGATGATAAAGTCGTCTAACGACATGGTAAACGCCATCAGAAAACCGGACAGGACGCCCGGCATAATGTCGGGGAAGACAACCTTGAAAAATGCCTGCACCGGGCCTGCGCCCAAATCCATGGCCGCCTCATAGGTGGACTTGTTCGTCTGCTTCAGCTTCGGCATGACGCTCAGGATGACGTAGGGAATGTTAAAGGTAATATGCGCGATTAAAACGGTTTTGAATCCCAGGGAGATGCCGAAGGCGATAAATGCCAGCATCAGGGAAATACCGGTTACAATCTCAGAGTTTAACATCGGAATGTTGTTCACGCCCATGACAACGGTGCGAGGCACTTTTTTCATGCTGTTAATGCCGATAGCGGCCACGGTTCCGATAATCGTGGCAATGAGCGCCGAGGCGAAGGCAATAAGCAGCGTGTTATAGAGGGCGTTCATAATCGCCTGGTTCTCAAACATCTGCGAATACCATTTTGTTGTAAAGCCGCCCCAGAGCGTTCTGGACTTTGTATTATTAAAGGACAAAACCATCATTGTGACAATGGGAGCGTACAAAAATATCAGGATCAGCGCCAGGTAAAAATCCTGGAAAAACTGTTTTAACGTATATTTTCTCATCAGAATGCAGTACCCTCCCCTTCTTTATCATATTTGGCAATGAGGGCCATACTCAGTAAAATGAATACCATCAGCACGAGGGAGAGTCCGGAACCCAGGTTCCAGTTGCTTCCTTTTGTAAATTCCTGCTCGATGACGTTGCCGATCAGGAGTATTTTGCTGCCGCCCAAAAGGTTTGAGATAACGAAAGTGGTCAGGGCGGGAACGAAAACCATCGTGATGCCGCTGATAATGCCGGGCAGGCTTAAGGGAATCCAAATATGGGTAAGCGTCTGGAGCTCGTTGGCGCCCAAATCCTTGGCCGCATTGATGGTGTTGTCGTCGATCTTGGCAAGCACGTTGTAAATCGGGAGAATCATGAAGGGCAGGAAGTTGTAAACCATGCCCAGGATGATGGCCCACGGTGTATTGATAATGGCGATATTCGGCAGGTGGAGAAAGTTCAGGATGCCGTTGATAACGCCGTTCTTCTCAAGCAGGGTCTGCCAGGCCAGGGTGCGCAGCAGGAAATTCATCCACATCGGAAGGATGAAGATAAATACCATAAAGCTGCCCTGTCCGATGTTCTTTTTGCGAAGAATCATGGCCAGCGGATAAGCCAGCACGAGACAGATCAGTGTGCTTAAGAGCGACAGGCCGAGGGAGAGAAAAAGCGCCTTGGCGTGTTCGAGCGTACCGATTGCCAGCACGTTTGACAGTGTAAATGCCCCGCTTTTGTCGGTCAGGCCGTAGAAGACGATCAGCAGAAGCGGGATGATGGTAAAACCGATCATCCAGACGATATAGGGGCCGGCCAGAAGCCGTTTTGCAGATTTATTCATCGATACTTACCGCCTCCTCATCTTCAGAGGCTGGTTTATTCATAATCTGGATATCGAAAGGATCAACGTGGATGCCGACCTTCTCGCCTACCGGGCACATATCCGTACTGTGAACCAGCCATTCAAAACCGTCGGGGGTCGTAACCTCCATCTCATAGTGTACACCCTTGAAAATCAGGTGGGTGACAACGCCTTCCAGCGTTCCCAGCTCCGGTTTCACAAGGTCGATGTCCTCGGGGCGGATGACCACGTCCACAGGCTGTCTTACTCCGAATCCGCGGTCCACGCAGGGAAACTTTGCGCCGAAGATTTCCACCAGCTCGTCGTGGAGCATCAGTCCGTCCACAATATTGCTCTCACCGATAAAATCGGCTACAAAGGCGTTTTCCGGTTCATTGTAGATCTGTTCCGGGGAACCCATCTGCTGGATGTAGCCCTGGTTCATTACGACGATGGTGTCGGACATGGTCAGCGCTTCCTCCTGGTCGTGGGTTACATAGATAAATGTGATTCCCAGCTCATTTTTCAGCCGGATCAGCTCGTACTGCATGTCCTGGCGGAGCTTGAGATCCAGGGCTCCGAGCGGCTCGTCCAAAAGCAGGACCTTCGGCTCATTCACGATGGCGCGGGCAATGGCGATACGCTGCTGCTGTCCGCCGCTGAGCGAGTCGACGGAACGGTTTTCAAAGCCGTCCAGATTGACGAGTTTTAAAGCGTATTTGATCTTATCATCGATATACTGCTTGGGTTTATTCTTGATTTTAAGGCCGAATGCGATATTGTCGGCAATGCTCATGTGGGGAAACAGGGCGTATTTCTGGAATACGGTGTTTAACTGGCGTTTGTTAGGCGGGAGTTTGGTAATGTCGTTTCCACCGAAAATTACTTTTCCCCTGTCGGCGGATTCGAAGCCGCCGATGATGCGAAGGGTGGTCGTCTTGCCGCAGCCGCTGGGGCCGAGGAGGGTGACGAAGGAATTCTCCTTAACGGAGAGGGAGAGATCATCAAGGACAACATTGCTGTCATAGCTCTTGGTTATGTTAACTAAATCAATTAATGGCTGGCTCATAGTTTTCCTCCGTGTGTAATAATAATCAAAAGCTCGGCGGAGAGCTGACCCAGATGATGGATGCCCCCGATTTGCTCGACAGGTAATGTGTCTTGTCGCTTATATAGTAGAAGGATTCCCCTTTTTTTGCTTTATAAGTACGGTTTCCCAGATGGATGGAGATACTGCCCTGCAATACATAGCCGAATTCCTCCCCCTCATGCGGGGTGTCCGGATAGGTGGAGCCGCCGGGCGAAAGGACAAGGTGGATTGGTTCCATGATGTTCTTCTGGGCGTTCGGGATAATCCACTTGATTTCATTTTTAAGTTCCGTGTCCTCTTTTGTAAAATAATCGCTCTTTCCAAAAACGATCTGTTCCTCCGGCGTTTCATTGAAAAATTCGCCGATGGTAGTACCCAGACACTGTAGAATATCCATCAGCGTGGCGATGGACGGAGAGGTCAGATCCCTCTCAAGCTGGGAGATAAATCCCTTGGAAAGCTCTGCGCGGTCCGCCAGTTCTTCCTGGGTCAGTCCCTTTAACGTCCGCAGCTCTTTCAGTTTGGCTCCGATATTCACGGCTTCCTCCTTTCGTGCGGGATGCTTTTTGCAGCGCGTGATTAGCGCACTGTTATTACCGTACTCTTATTTTGTGTTTTAATTCTGTTATTATAAGGAAAAAGTTTACCATTACTAAATGAATGTAAAATTAACTTAAAAGTTTAGCAATAATAAACATGACGCAAGTATCATTATACAGGAACTGCGACTGCTGTCAATAGTTTTTGGGGGAAATCGGAGAAAAATGTCGAAGTGTGTTTATGGGCCGTTCCGGCAGGGTTTTGGCGGGGAGGCAAGGCCCTGTATGGCAGGGATTGGAAGAGAAACGGGCCTGCCTCAGGAGGCGATTGACAACAGGGATGAAAAAGATGATAATAGATGTAAAAAATGCCCGAAAACTGATTAAAATGGGTGCAAAAATGACGCGGGGCTGGTAAAATAGAGGGAAAGAGCAGCCGGACCGGCGTGCAGGAACACAAAAAACCGCAGGGAAAGATAACATGCGGCCGACAAATTAAAGGGACAGAATATGAGGAGGAAAAGAGATGCAGAATAAATACATGGCTTATGTAGGTTCTTATTCATATAACGGACAGGCTAAGGGCATCACCGTTTACGACGTGGATGTGGCTAAGGGCTGTTTTAAATACAGGTGTGAAGTGGAAGTAGACAACTCCTCCTATCTGACCGTATCAAATGATGGAAGAACCCTGTATTCAATTGCAGATGAAGGCATTGTTTCCTTCCGCATCATGGAGAACGGGGGCCTGTCCAGGCTGAACAGCGTGAATATCAAGGCGATGCGCGGCTGTCATATCGCAACGGACGCGACCGATGAATATATCTTTGTTTCAGGATACCATGACGGAAAAGAGACGGTTCTGAGACTGAATGGGGACGGCTCCGTCGGTGAAATTACGGACGGTGTGTTCCATAAAGGTCTTGGAAGTGTTGCGGAGCGTACGTTCCGTCCGCATGTAAGCTGCGGCGCCAGGACGCCGGACGGCCACTTTGTCCTGGTTGCCGATCTTGGGATTGACCAGGTAAAGGTATACCGTTTTGATGAGAAAAAGGGTCTCCTCACCCAGGTAGACGCCCTCCGCTGCGAACTGGAATCGGGTCCGAGGCAGTTTCTGTTCAGCAAAGACGGTAAATTCATTTATCTGATGTATGAAGTCAGAAACGTAATCGACGTATTTACCTATGATTATGAAGAAGGGGACCGCGTTCCCCGTTTTGAAAAGATACAGACTATTGCATCGACGGCTCCGGAGCGTTTGAGCCTGTTGACCGCAGCCTGTGCAATCCGGTTATCACCGAAAGAGGATTATCTTTACTGCAGCAACGCGGGAGATAACTCGGTCAGCGTGTACCGGAGAGATACCGATACGGGCGTGCTGACACTGCTTTGCTGCCTGCCGATCAGCGGAGATTATCCAAAGGATGTTGCTGTTTTCCCGGATGAGAAGCATCTGGCTTCCATCAATCACGCCAGCAACAGCATTTCCTTCTTTGAGGTGGACTATGAAAAGGGACTGCTGGTGATGTGCTGCAGAAGCATTGCGGTCAACGAGCCGAATTGCTGCGTGATTACAAAGATACCGGACGGAAATTCCGGTGGGAAGAAGAGGAAATAAGCATGGCGGGTTCTACATTTGGCAGAATACTTACAATGACCACCTGGGGAGAGTCCCACGGCGCCGGAGTCGGCGTGGTGGTGGACGGCTGCCCGGCCGGTCTTTCACTGACGGAAGAAGACATCCAGAAATACCTGGACAGAAGAAAACCGGGGCAGAGCCGGTTTACGACAAAGAGAAGTGAGAGCGACTCCGTAGAAATATTATCGGGTGTATTTGAAGGAAAGACGACGGGAACCCCGATTGCAATGCTGGTCAGAAACCAGGATCAGCACTCCAGGGACTACGGCGAGATTGCCGGCTATTACAGGCCCGGCCACGCAGACTATACCTTCGATGAAAAGTATGGTTTCAGAGATTACCGCGGCGGCGGCCGTTCCTCCGGCCGCGAGACCATCGCCCGCGTGGCCGCTGGAGCGGTGGCCGCGAAGATGCTGGAGGGGCTGGGAGTTAAGGTGACTGCCTACACAAAGGCCATCGGCCCTATATCGGTGCAGCCGGAGCGGTTTGATCTGGAAGAATGCCTCCGGAACAAGCTCTATATGCCGGATGCCGCAGCTGCTGCGGAGGCAGCGGCCTTTCTGGAAGAAAAGATGGCGCAGAAGGACTCGGCTGGGGGAATCGTGGAATGCGTGATATCGGGAGTGCCGGCCGGGATCGGAGATCCGGTGTTTGAGAAGCTGGACGCTAATCTGGCAAAGGCGATCTGCTCGATCGGAGCGGTGAAGGGATTTGAGATAGGCGACGGATTTGAGGCCGCTAAGACGGTTGGATCTGTGAATAATGATGAGTTTTGTGCTGTGGGAAAGGATGATGGGCGTTTTTTGGATGCGGCCGGGGCGGTGAATGTGGCTGGGGCGGATGAGACGTCCGGACTGGTGAATATGGCTGGGACGGATGAGACGGCCAGGCTGGTGAAAATGACTGGGGCGGATGAGACGTCTGGGCTGGTGAATGTGGCTGGGGCGGTTAAGACGGCCGGGCCAGGGAAGATTGGGAAACGAACAAATCATGCCGGAGGCGTGCTGGGCGGAATCAGCGACGGAAGTGAGATTGTCTTCCGGGCTGCTTTTAAACCGACCCCGTCGATTGCCTCTGTCCAGAAAACGGTCAACCGGGACGGCGAGGAGATAGAGGTCACCATTAAAGGACGCCATGATCCGATTATTGTGCCGAGGGCGGTTGTTGTTGTGGAGATGATGGCGGCATTTACCGTGGCGGATATGATGCTGGCGGGGATGACGTCGAGAATGGATAGGATTCGGGAATTTTATATGATATAAAGTTTGAGATTTTAAGATAAGGGATTGTGGGAGATGCTGCAGTGAGTGCAGCGTCTCTTTTGATATTGTTGACGACAGGTTTTATTTTCTGGAGAAATGATTGTGGTGGAGGAATGATTGTGGTGGAGGAAAGGATTGTGGTAGAGGAAAAGATTGTGGTGGAGGAAAAGATTGTGGTAGAGGAAAAACATCAGGCAGGAATATCGGAAGAGGCAGAAACCGCGGATCAGTTAAAGGAAATAGGTGACAAGGTTAAAACTGCGGTGAGAGAGCTTTTGGATACGGCGGAAATGGAGAAAGGCCAGATTATGGTTATCGGCTGTTCTTCCAGTGAGATAGCGGCACACAGGATTGGCTCCTATTCCAGCGCGGAAATAGGGCAGGCAGTGTACAATGCACTGATGGAGGAATTGGCTCCGAGAGGGATTTATCTGGCGGCTCAGTGCTGCGAACATTTAAACCGGGCGCTGATTCTGGAAAAAGAGGCGGCTGATAAGTATGGGTATGAGATGGTTAATGTTGTTCCCCAGTTGAAGGCGGGGGGCTCATTCGCAACGGCGGCATACGCGGGGATGAAGGCGCCTGCCGCAGTGGAGCGGATTCAGGCCCATGCAGGGATTGATATCGGAGATACGCTAATCGGCATGCATTTGAGGGCTGTTGCTGTTCCGGTGAGGATTTCGGTGAAGGAGATTGGCGGGGCACATGTGGTTTGTGCGAGGACCAGGCTTAAGTATATTGGCGGTGAGAGAGCGAGATATTTTTAATGGGGAATGAGGGATGCGAGCAGAGGCCGGGAGAGGAAGCTGTGGTATTGAGGCCGGGAACGGTGGGAATGAAAATCCGGGGATGGTATGGATACAGAGGCGATTAAGATAGGAAATTCGAAAATATTATAAGGGAAATGTGGAGATAAACGCGTGGATATTAAGAAAAATGATGTATTTGAATTAACGATAGAGGACATGAGCGAGAGCGGTGAAGGCGTTGGAAAATTGGATGGTTACATCTGGTTTGTTAAGGACGCAATAATTGGGGACAGGATTGAGGCAAAGGCCATGAAAATGAAAAAGAATTATGGTTTTGCCAGACTGTTACAGGTGCTGGAACCGTCCGCAGGCCGTGTGAAAGAAAGATGTCCCGTGGCGCGCCAGTGCGGCGGATGCCAGCTTCAGATGATGGACTATGACGAACAGCTTAAATTTAAAGAGAGAAAAGTATTTAATAATCTGAAACGGATCGGCGGATTGGAGAATCTTTACTTACCAGGAGAGGATGTATCGGATGATAAGAACGGCCTGTCTGCCGCGGCCGAACAGAAGCCGGTCGTGATGGAACCGATTATTGGAATGGAAGAGCCTTGGCGTTACAGGAATAAGGCGCAGTTTCCATTTGGCATGAATAGAGAGAATCAGGTGATAGCCGGATTTTATGCGGGAAGAACCCACTGTATTATTGAAAATGAGGATTGCCTTCTGGGAGTTCGGGAGAACGGCGAGATTCTGGGGATAGTAAAAGCGGTCATGAACCAGTATGGAATGAAACCTTACCAGGAAGAGACACATTCGGGGCTGATAAGGCATGTTCTGATCCGGAAGGGGTTTAAGACCGGAGAAGTGATGGTATGCCTTGTGCTGAATGGGAAAAAACTGCCTCATTCGGATATTTTTGTGGAAAAACTGCTGGAAGTTCCGGGGATGACCAGCATTTCTTATAATGTAAATACGGAGAAGACAAATGTAATTCTTGGGCGTGAGATTGTAAATCTGTATGGACCGGGATATATAACGGATTATATTGGAAATGTAAAGTACAGAATCTCGCCATTGTCCTTCTATCAGGTGAATCCGGTCCAGACGGAGCGGCTCTATGGAACGGCGCTTGAATATGCCGGCCTGACAGGGGAGGAGACGGTCTGGGATTTATACTGCGGGATTGGAACTATCTCACTGTTTCTGTCACAGAAGGCAAAGAAAGTCTATGGCGTTGAGATAGTGCCGCAGGCGATCGAGGATGCGAGAGAGAACGCCGCACTGAACGGAATTGAGAATGTTGAGTTTTTTGTTGGAAAGGCAGAGGAAGTGCTGCCGGAGCAGTATGAGAAAGATAAGGTTTATGCGGATGTGATCGTTGTGGATCCGCCAAGAAAGGGATGTGACAGAGTCTGCCTTGATACAATTGTCAGGATGGGGCCGAAGAAGGTGGTTTATGTTAGCTGCGATTCGGCTACGCTGGCTAGGGATGTGAAGTATTTGAGGGAGAGAGGGTATGAGGTGGAGAGGGTTAGGTGTTGTGATATGTTTCCGATGACTGGGCACGTGGAGAGTGTCGTGTTAATGTCAAGGGTTCAGAAGTAATGTGCGAAAAAGGCTTGAAATAAAGGGATTTCCGAGAGTTGGGGGTAAAACTCCGGCTCTCGGATTTTTTGCGTTTAGGTAGTGACCAAACAAATCCAAGGTCAAAATGCCGTAGGGTTGAGTTGACAGGATAAAAACGGGTAGGTTGGGTTGATAGGATTACTATTCTATGAGAAGAACTGACTATATTATTTGCCAGAATGCTTGTACATAGTCCCTATGAACGCATTGATGCACGGAATGGATTGACAATTTCAATTTAAAGTTTTATAATAAAAAGCGTGAAGTTGAAATTAGAAAGAGGTACCGTATATGAATATATCAGAGCAAATAAAGGTGCTTTGTGTACGCAGCAATATTAGCGTATCAGAACTGGCACGAAGAGTTGGTACTTCTCCTCAAAATTTTAATGCAAAATTGAAGAGAGAGAGTTTTACGATTTCAGATTTGGAACATATAGCTGAAGCTACAGATAGTTCATTTGAAAGAAAATTCGTATTAAATAATGGGGAGAATGTCTAATGAGTAATAAATTTAAAGAGTATTATGATAATAGAGATGTAATCTCCTTTTTCTCAGGAGCGATGGGACTTGACATAGGTTTAGGAAAAGCTGGATTGAATGTGGTAATTGGGCAGGACTTTGAGAAATCCTGTGTTGAGACAATGAAAGCCAATGGGCATAATGTGCTTGGTGGAGACATTCGTGAGATTCAGCCACAGACTTTACTTGATATGACGGGTCTTAAAGTTGGAGAACCTTTTTTGATTTGTGGTGGTCCTCCTTGTCAGCCATTTTCTACAGCCGGAAAGAGGCTTGGAATTAACGATCCACGCGGTAGTTTATTTATGGATTTTATTAGGATGATTGATTATATTCGTCCAAGGTTTTTTGTTATGGAGAATGTAAAAGGCATTATGTCTGCACCTTTAAAACACGTGCCGTCAGAAGAAAGAAGCGATAAAGACCCGGAACAGCAATTAGGAACAGTGTTAGATGTTATATTGGCTGAGTTTAAAAAATTAGGATACAAAACGGTTTATGGAGTATTGGATGCAGTTAATTATGGTGTTCCACAATTCCGTGAAAGATTTGTCTTGATTGGCAGCAGAGATGACGAAGACATTTTTCTTCCGATTCCTACTAATTTTCAGATGCATCAAAATCCAGAATGCCGATGGAAAACAGTGGGAGATGCAATAAAAGGTTTGGAACACGATGGCAGCGATTGCGCAACATTAAGTGAAGAACGAAAGAAGTATCTACACATGGTGCCGGAAGGTGGAAACTGGAAAGACCTGCCGAAAGAAATCATTCCGACAGCAATGGGAGGAGCTTATGAATCTGGTGGTGGAAAAGTAGGGTTCTATCGCAGACTTTCATACAATCAACCGTCACCGACCGTTGTTACTTCTCCAGTACAGAAAGCAACTATGATGTGCCACCCTGTTCTGGATAGACCTTTGAGTTTAAGTGAGTATGCACGAATACAGCAATTTCCAGATGATTGGATTTTTGTCGGAACGGTAGCTGCAAAATACCGTCAAATAGGAAATGCCGTACCTGTCGGACTTGCGGAAGCAATCGGAAAATCGATTATTTCAACAGCTGATAAAACTTCTACGATAGTCACAAAGAGATTTAGAGGTACGGCTGTTCATAGTAAGATTAAGAATGCATTGGAATTGGGAGGAAGTAATTATGGCAATTAACAATTCATATGACGAAAAGGAAGTAGTGCAGGCAATTGCTACAGCTTTAGAAACTTTTTATGGGACTTTAATTGAAAAAATTGATGGTCTCAATATTCAGAAAGTGATGAAAAGAAAAAATCCATATCTCTATAGAGCAAAAGCGATGGAGAGTGCTGCAGAAATCGTGGAGTCTGTTTTGACGGCTTTTGTAAGTTCAAGTGAGGAGACAATCTTTGGAAATTGTTTCTTCGAGCCGATTGCCATTGCGGCCAGTGGAGGAAATAAAGCATTGGCAGAAGGTATCGATATCATGATTCAGGATAATGAAGCGAATGTTATTTCTGCAATTGCAGTTAAGAGTGGACCATCTGTGTTTAATGCAGACAGCAAGAAAAGACAGGAGCAAAACTTCATGGCTGCATCGAAATTGGCACAGCAGGCTAAGGCGAGATATGAAGCCTATATTGGCTATTGCTATGGCAAGAAAAAGGAAAGCGGACGCGGAAAGCCAAAGATGTATCGGGAACTTGCAGGTAAGCAGTTCTGGCAGGAAATCACAGGTGATGAAGATTTCTATAAGAAGATTATTACATACATGGGTACTATGCCAGAACAGTATGTGTCAGAATACAAAGAAAGCTATAGCAAGGCAGCAAACCGTCTTGTGAGAGAGTTTTCAAACAGCTTCTGTAAGGAAGATGGCAGTATTGCTTGGGAACAGTTGGTAGCATTTAATTCCGGCGATTGATTTCGAAGATAAAATGGCTTGAAGGAGGACGGCAATTTATGCGTGTATTCAATTATGCTTCTTACGCCCAGACACTTGAACTGGGTATTTCAAAACCGAATATGACAAAAATTGCAAAGGCTTTATTCGAGCCTATAATCAGCATGGATACAGTTCTAAACAGAAATGGAAATCCATACACGATTACACCTACAATGGCCAAGGCATGGTGGGAGCAGACGAGCGATATACCGGGCAATATAAAAATAGCGACGGGTATGCCGAATTTGGTTAATAGTATCGGAGAATATTTTAGTGAAAACATTATTGACGGACTGATTAACCAAATGCTTGAATCGAAGATGTATTCTGCTATGGTGGTGCTTATCAAAGAATCTGATTTACAGCAGAGTGAGATTGACGAACTATTACAATTCTATCAATTGAATGAAAACGATGAATTCCTTGGACGAGCCTTTCTCTATTCTGTTGCAAAAGATAACCTGCAAAAGGATGCTACAACCATTGAAACACCTATTGATACGGACATAAGGACGTTTAAGGAATTAATTAAAAAAAGCCATAAGAAGCCTGCAAGCATTGTGCCTCCAGATGAGATAGAGGATCACGAATTGGGTTATGTTCAGGAACTGTATCATGTTTACCATGAAGAAACTGGGGATGAATATGCTCGACCTTCTGATTTGGATTCACAACCGAAGCTAAAAAAGAATTTCAATCGTCAACGCAAGGATTATTATTGTGCAGAAACCATCCATAGAGAACTGCGCGATACGATTCGGCTGGATGAAACAGAAGGATTTGATATCTTAAAGGGTGAGATGTTTGATGGTGTCATCACAACCTGTGAGAAGGATTATGATAGTAGTCTGCAAAGGCTGACAGCTGTTATGGAACACGCTACAGGGGTTCCTATTTCGCATAATTTGCAAGACCGAATGCTTGATTGGGTTGGACCCGGAGAAAAAAAGGGTGTTTGCCATATGCTGGTTAATGATAAACGCCTTACATGGATGGAGGATGATGACGATGATTGATAGTAAATTATTCAATTCTCCATTTGAGATGGAACTCAGGATGTTACTGCTTCTTTCTGCAAATGCGAAAACAGCATACACGGTTGATAGAATAGTGGCACTTGATTTTATTTCCTGCTATGCTGCGGATTTTAGTCTTCCCTATGGAAACCTGCACGGACAGAATAATTATAAATATGGAGAAATCTCGAACAGGCGAATGCTCGTTCAAGAGGCGGTAAAAGCATCGGTAACCAAAGGATTAATTAATGTAGTAATTGACCGTGGTTATCTTTTTGTGATTTCAGAGCAGGGACTAAAATATATACGAAAACTCAAAGATGCTTATGCGTCCGAGTATAAGACGATTGCAAAGGCAGCAGTGAAAAAATACAGAAAGGACAGTGACGAGGATATTCTTGCTTCAATTCAGACTTTTTCCTTAAAGTCACTCAAGGGATAATGGTATGTTTTACATTAAGAGAATTTCCCTTCTTACAGGCGGCAATGTTGTTTCAACATTGGATTTGGAGTCGGGACTGAATATCATATATGGTGAGTCCAATACAGGAAAAAGTCTGATAGTGGATTGCATTGATTATATGTTTGGGGCAACCGAACATCGTTTTGATGCAAAATTACAGATTAAGCAGATTACGATGATATTGGATGTTGATGGCAAAAATCTGACTATGCGGCGAGAAATTGACAGCAACGATTTTGAGGTGTCAAGTTCTGTTGATTATATTGATAGCGATACATATAAAGCTGGAAATGCAAAAAAATGTATTAATGCAGTATGGCTTCGCTTAATGGGAATCGAAGACGAAGTTAAGATTATCCAGACACTTACAGGAAAACCACAGCGATTAACACTGCGAACCTTTTATCATACTCTTCTTATAGATGAGCAGAGAGTTCAGGCAATCAGTAGTGTGTTGGCATCGGGCATTGGCTTTAACAAGAAGGTCAGTGTGCCTGTTCTGTCCTCTTTATTGTATTTGGCTACGGGCAATAATTATTTGCCAGAGAAGGCCGGGAAAAACAAAAAGACAAAGAGCGAACGTAAGGATGCCGTTAAGAAGTTTGTGGACAGGAGTATGTCTAAATTAGCTGAGAGAAAGGTGTCAGAACTTCAAAACTTTTCTGAAGAGACACCAGCACAATTGCAGAAAAAGGTGGATTCTGTTATTGATGAGATTGGTGCGGTAGAAGGTGCCTTAGAGGAAGCAACGAACAGAAGCCGTGGTATTGCAGATAGGATTATCGCTATAGATGACCAAATCTCAGAGTCTCGTGTGTTGCGAAACCGTAATACATCGCTTTTGTCACAGTACGAATCAGACATCAAGCGTTTGACGTTCATAGCAGATGGTGATATTCATAGTGAGAGCATTATGAAATTGGATCATTGTCCATTCTGTAATGGAGAACTCCCGAAGGACAAGGAAGAATCCTGTATCGATGCTGCTATTGCGGAGGTTAAAAAAATCGAAGCACAGATAAAGGATTTGAAATCTGTTCAAGACGCTATTTCCAATGAAATGGAAGAATTGAATGAGACAAGACTTTCTCTGATGGCGGAGCGGCGTCAAGTTGACTCAATGATTAGAGGAGAACTCAGACCTCAGATTATACAGCTACGCAGCCATCTTGCAAATTATACGATGGCGTTGAATCAGTACAAAGCAAAAGAAATGATTGAGGCATTCAGTGATGTATTAGTTGGAGAATTGAAAGTAACCGAGGAAGAGGAATCCTCTACTCTTCAGATAAATATTCCGGGGAAATTCAATGATACTTTCCATGACAAGCTGGAACAAATTCTCAAGGAATTATTGGAGGTGTGTAATTATCAGCGTTTTGCCGGCGTGCGATTCGATACAGATGACCATGATGTAGTTGTTAATGGTCACTTGAAGAAAAGCCAAGGCAAAGGATTCCGGGCATTTCTTAATACTATCCTCGCTATTGCAATACAGAATTGCTTCGATGAATTTAATCTGTACAAGCCTCAAATGCTTGTAGTTGATTCCCCTATTCTTTCACTGAAAGAAAAAGAGGATCATATCGGAGAAGAACATACATCTGAAACCATGAAGAGCGGGTTGTTCAAGTACCTGCTGCAACATCAAGATACACGCCAAACGATTATAATAGAAAACGATATTCCAGAGTTGGATTATGAATCCGCACATCTTATTGAATTTACAAAAGATGAACAAAGAGGACGATATGGTTTGATAACAGGATATCGTGATTAATATTGATTCTGCTACAGAGTCATTCACATTGAGTGAGTGGCTCTTTTTTTATGCCCTTTTTTAACTATATTCGAGCTGTATTTTATCTGTATTCCATGTCGATTACAGATTTCTGACTTTCAAGTATAGTAAGGACAGGCTTCAGTAAGCCATTTCTCAACAGAGGAAAAATTAATCTCACAGCCTGAGATGCGCATTAAGGCGGCGGGATACATAGTAGGTTTGAACACAGAAATTATCTGTGAACAAGCCGATGATGTACCCACCGTGTCTTGTCATGCCATTTTCAGGTGCAGGAGTCGGTGGACACATAAATCCATCGGCTCCTTTTATGTTCCTGTCGCCACCATCCGGGCGGAAAGGCAGGAAATTTTATGAAATTTCACAAGACAGCAGCAAATCAAAGAGGGACCTATCCTTACCGTTTTCAAAATGGAGACACCGTTATTTTAAAGCCGGGAGAAGATGGCATCACAGAAATGGACATCAAATCATTACATGCATTTGATGATTCGGAAGTCTATTTCAACATCAAAAACAGCCGCCCACAGCTTACCGATGAAGAAAAAACAGCAGTTAAGGAATGGCAGGACAAGCATCCGGGCGAGGAACTTCCAAAAAACTGGAATCTCTCTATCGAATCGTTGGAAGAGGAAGGAATCAGTCAGGACAAGTCTAAAGTACTTGCAGATACAGCCTATTCACCCTTTGAAGAAGTACCGGATGAAGTAGAGCGTTTGAGAGAAGTTGTTTCTATGCTGACACCACAGCAGCAGGAAATCTATCGCCGTGTATTAATTGATGAAGAGCCAGCACAGGATGTGGCAGCAGAGATGGGGATTCCTTCGAAGCAGGCAATGAATAATCGATTGAACAAAATCAAAGCACAGATTAAAAAATTATTCTAAGAAGTTTTAAGTGGGGGTTTACTACCCTCACTTTTCTTTGACTGAGATTTGTAAGGGAGAACACCTTACAGGAAGCGAGGTGTCAACATGGCATTAAAACACAAGATTGTAATTAATGTCTCTGACACGAACGGAAGGAAAGCGTCCGTGCTTAAAGGTGCTGATATGAAACTTCCAACAAGAATCCTTCGATTTTTGTTTGGAGATTTCACACAAGTTTATCTTTTGAAGCCGGGGCAGACTGTAGAATCCGTGGATGTCAGAGAAGTCGGGAAAGGAGGTACATACCATGAGAAAAGTAACGACAATGCTTGATGCGATGGCAGCAGTCATTACAGACATTCGTTCTTTAGCGGATAACCTGCAAACTTTAGTTGAAGTAATCTCAGAAAAAGAGACAGTAGAAAAGCCAGTGGCAAAGAAGCCTAAGAAGAACACTGTAAAAGAAGTGGCAGCAGAGCCAGAAGAAAAGTCATTGACCTTGGAAGATGTTCGTGCAGTTTTAGCGGATAAATCTCGTAAAGGACATACGTCAGAGGTCAAAGCACTTCTTATAAAACATGGAGCAGATAAGCTGTCAGAAATTGATCCATCAAAATATGCAGCACTACTTGCAGATGCGGAGGTGTTGTAATGGGAGCACACGCATTGTTATCAGCATCGGCCAGTAAAAGGTGGTTGAGCTGTCCACCGTCTGCAAGGCTTTGTGAAAACAGTGAGGATAAAACAAGTGAGTATGCCATGCAGGGGATCGATGCACACAGCCTTTGCCAGTACAAGTTAGAAGCTGCACTTGGCATGAAGACAACCAATCCAACGGACGGCCTTACCTATTATGACGAGGAGATGGAAAACTGTGCAGAAAGTTATGCCTCTTATGTGATGGAACAAAGAGCAATTGCTATGCAAACCTGTCAGGATCCGGTTGTATTGATAGAACAAAAGCTGGATTTCTCCAAATATGTGCCGGAGGGATTTGGAACCGGGGACTGCGTGATTATTGCAGATGGAACTTTAACGGTCATTGATTACAAGCACGGAAAAGGAATTCTGGTAGAAGCAGAGCACAATCCTCAAATGGAATGTTATGCACTTGGAGCCTTGGAATTGTTTGACGGGATTTATGATATCGAAACTGTTAGTATGACCATTTTTCAACCGCGCAGGGAGAATGTCAGTACCTATACCATTTCCAAAGAGGAACTTTTGAGATGGGCAGCAGATGTTCTTGTTCCAACAGCCAAACTTGCCTATGCAGGCGAGGGAGAATTTAGGGCAGGAGAACACTGCCAGTTCTGTAAGGTAAAAGCAACCTGCAGGAAACGTGCAGAGTACAACCTGGAACTTGCCCGCTATGATTTTGAAATGCCAGCTACTTTAGAAGATGAAGAAATAGAAGGAATTCTAGCGAAAGCAGATAACCTGGCATCATGGGTAAATGACATTAAGGAGTATGCACTTCAATCAGCAATCAGTGGAAAAGAATGGTCCGGTTGGAAAGTAGTCGAAGGTCGTTCTAACAGAAAGTACACCGATGAGAGTGCTGTTGCAGATGCAGTAACCGATGCAGGCTTTGATCCATATGAACAGAAGTTACTTGGTATTACAGCTATGACATCCGTTCTTGGCAAAAAGAAATTTGAAGATATCCTTGGAGGACTTATTTACAAGCCTCAAGGGAAACCAACACTCGTACCGGAGAGTGATAAGCGTCCGGTAATGAATACAGCAAATCAGGATTTTAAAGAAAAAGAAGGAGGACAAAATAATGTCTAATATGAAAAATGCAAATCCAATGAAGGTTATTACAGGTTCAGGTACACGCTGGTCTTATGCCAATGTGTGGGAGCCAAAGAGTATCAACGGTGGTACCCCAAAGTACAGT
The DNA here is from genome assembly GCF_900547735.1 of uncultured Clostridium sp. Taxonomy (GTDB): domain Bacteria; phylum Bacillota; class Clostridia; order Lachnospirales; family Lachnospiraceae; genus Otoolea. The sequence continues at coordinate 70,869 of NZ_URHZ01000004.1, forward strand.
GTGAGTTTGATTGTTCCAAAGTCTGATACAAAGACTGTGGAAAAGATTCAGGCAGCAATTGAAGCAGCCTACAAAGAGGGCGAAAGCAAGTTAAAAGGGAATGGTAGAAGTGTTCCGGCGCTTTCAGTGTTAAAGACACCTCTTCGTGATGGAGATACAGAACGTCCGGATGATGAAGCCTATGCGGATGCCTATTTTATCAATGCAAATAGTGCCTCGGCTCCTGGTATCGTAGATGCAGACTGCCAGCCAATTATTGACCGCTCAGAAGTATATTCTGGAGTATATGGTCGTGCCAGTATCAATTTCTATGCATTCAATTCCAATGGAAATAAGGGGATTGCCTGCGGACTTAATAATCTGCAAAAGATGAAAGATGGAGAACCTCTTGGTGGTAAATCTCATGCCGAGGATGATTTTGCAACAGAAGTAGATGAAGATTTTCTTGCATAAGGAGTGTGACAGATTATGACAACAGTTCAAAGTATGATGCTTGCCGTGTGTTTTGGAGCGGTTATGGGAACATTCATTGCCAATGTGGCAATCCTCATTAAAGATGCAGTGGACAACCATAAAGAAAAGAAACGCAGGAAAGAAGAAACTGCAAAAGATAAAGAATAAGTAATACAGGCGGGGCGGCAGGAGTAATCTTGACCGCCTTGTTTGTTTGGAAAGGAATAGACAATATGGAAAAAATAAAATCTCTCTCAATCGATATTGAGACATTTTCAGATATTGATTTAAAGAAGTGTGGCGTATACAAATATACGGAATCCCCTAGTTTTGACATTTTACTGTTTGGTTATGCAGTGAATGGCGGAGCAGTCCAGGTGATTGATCTTGCCAGTGGAGAAGAAATATCAATGGAAGTTATAAAAGCCGTAACCGATAGCGCTGTTCTAAAGTGGGCTTTTAACGCTTCCTTTGAAAGAATCTGTTTATCCGCATGGCTTCGCAGGAACTATCCACAGGAGTTTTGCAGCTATAGCATTGAAGAAGATACGGTAGGAGTTTATCTTGATCCGGCATCTTGGCAATGTTCTTGTGTTTGGTCTGCCTACATGGGTCTGCCATTATCCCTTGCAGGAGTGGGAGCAGTGCTGGGATTGGAAGAACAGAAGCTACAGGAAGGAAAAGACCTCATTCGCTATTTTTGTGTTCCCTGCAAGCCAACGAAGGTGAATGGTGGAAGGACTCGTAATCTGTCAAAGCATGATGCAGATAAATGGGAGATGTTCAAATTTTATAATAAGCGAGATGTGGAAGTGGAGATGTCCATTCAGAAAAAGTTATGTAACTATCCAGTACCGGATTTTGTGTGGTATGAATATCATCTGGATCAAGAAATCAATGACCGGGGAATTGCTCTTGATATGGATGTAGTAGAGAAGGCGATTGATTTTGATACAAAGTCTAAATCGGAGCTAATGGAAAAATTGAAGGAGTTGACACATTTAGAAAATCCAAATTCGGTTATACAAATGAAACAGTGGCTTGCTGATCATGGCATGGAAACCGATACGCTTGGTAAAAAGGCAGTGGCAGAATTAATCAAGGACGCACCGGATGAATTAAAAGAAGTCCTGTGCTTAAGACAGCAACTTGCCAAATCATCGGTAAAGAAATATCAGGCAATGGAAAATGCGGCCTGCGAAGATGTAAGAGCCAGAGGAATGTTTCAATTTTATGGTGCCAACCGCAGTGGCAGATGGGCTGGCAGATTGATTCAATTACAAAACTTACCACAGAATCATATGTCAGACTTAGAACAGGCTAGAAGTTTAGTAAGGGCAGGTAACTATGAAGCATTGGAATTATTATACGATGATATCCCGGATACATTATCCCAGCTAATTCGTACTGCCTTTGTACCAAAAGAAGGATATAAGTTCATTGTATCTGACTTTTCTGCCATTGAAGCAAGAGTGCTTTCTTTTCTTGCAGGAGAACGATGGCGCATGGAGGTGTTTGCTAATAACGGAGATATTTATTGTGCATCGGCATCCGCTATGTTTCATGTTCCGGTAGTAAAGCATGGGGAGAACGGACACCTTCGCCAGAAGGGAAAGATAGCAGAATTGGCACTTGGTTATGGCGGCGCGACAGGTGCGCTGACTGCAATGGGAGCATTAGATATGGGACTTACCGAAGAGGAACTGCAGCCACTTGTGGATGCTTGGCGTACTTCCAATGCTCGAATCGTGCAGTTCTGGTGGGATATTGACCGTGCAGTGAAATGTGCTATTAAACAAAAGATTCCAGTGGACGTTGGTCTGATTCATATTTTCTGTCAGAGTGGGATGCTGTTCATCAAACTTCCTTCGGGGAGGACATTATCCTATGTGAAGCCACGTATGGGAGTGAACCAGTTCGGGGGAGAATCTGTAACCTATGAAGGTGTTGGTAGCACAAAGAAGTGGGAACGTATTGAAAGCTATGGTCCTAAATTTGTAGAAAATATTGTGCAGGCTATCAGCAGAGATATTTTAATGTATGCCATGAATACGCTTCGTTACTGTTTTATAGTGGCACACGTTCATGATGAACTGATTATTGAGTGCAGCAAGGATGTATCATTGGAGGCAGTATGTGAACAGATGGGGAGGACACCACCTTGGATTAAGGGACTGTTACTTCGGGCAGATGGATATGAAACCATGTTTTACAAAAAAGACTAAAGAAATTTTGCGAGGGGGTTTACTCCCTCGTTTTTCTTTTGACTGAGATTTAGAAGGCAATGGTCTTCAAAAAATCTTAGGAGGTATTTCTATGAACGAAATGCAAATTTTTAACAATGCAGAGTTTGGCTCTGTGAGAACCGTAACTGTAAATGAGGTGCCATATTTTGTCGGTAAAGATGTGGCGGAGATTCTTGGCTACAGCAACACAAGGGATGCTTTGGCAAAAAGAGTAGATGAGGAGGACAAGATAGATGGGGTAGCAATTTGCGACTCCATCGGGAGAGAACAGAAACCTGTACTTATCAATGAATCTGGTCTTTACAGCCTTATTCTTTCCAGTAAGCTGCCAACAGCTAAAAAGTTTAAACGCTGGGTAACGAGTGAAGTTCTTCCGGCTATAAGAAAACATGGTGTGTATGCAGTGGATGAACTGTTAGATGATCCAGATATGTTGATTGCTGCGCTCAAGGAATTAAAGGCCGAGAGAGCACAAAACGCAGTGTTGAATCAGACGGTAGCAGTGCAAAAGCAGCAGATTACGGAAATGAAACCGAAAGCCAGTTATTATGATGTGGTTTTAAATTGCAAAGATCTGGTAGCCATTTCTGTCATTGCCAAAGACTATGGATGGAGTGCCAATCACATGAATCAGTATCTCCATGAAAAGGGAGTGCAGTACAAGCAAGGAAATAAAATCTGGCTTCTTTATCAGAAGTACGCAGAGAAAGGATACACCAGTACCAAGACACACAGCTATCCAGCAACGGACGGAGGTGTTCACACAAAGGTGCATACCTACTGGACACAACAGGGACGTTTATTCATTTACGATTTATTAAAGATGGATGACATTCTGCCAACAATGGAACAGGAGGAATTCGATGTTGATTGATAAGTATAACAGTGAGGGATATTTTGATCCGACAACATATGCAGCACTTCACAACGTGGAAAAGGAAGAAAAGGCAGCCTTAAGGGCAGCCGACTTCCCCACTGCAGATGGCTATAGACCACTTGTTTATATCTGTTCGCCTTATAGCGGAGATATCAAGAGGAATGTAGAAAACGCAAGGAAATACAGTAGATTTGCTTTTGAGCAACATAACATTCCTATGACTCCACATTTGCTGTATCCACAGTTTATCAATGATAAAGATCCGGCAGAGAGGTATATCGCCTGCCATGTCATCAATTATGTGCTAGTTGGAAAATGTAAGGAATTATGGGTGTTTGGCGGTGTGATTTTAAAGGGAATGGATCATGAAATGAATCTAGCAAAGAGACGTCATATGAAAATTAGATACTTTACAGTAGAATGCGAGGAGGTGGAAGTATGCGAGTAACACTATACACAGCCAATTGTAAGGGAAATCAGAAGAATTGCATTTATCCTAATCGTTGTGTGATTGAGGATGAAATAGATTTCATGGCGGCGGTTGGTTATGACCATGTATGTGCCTGGTTTGATAAAAACTATCGCAGCAAAGATAATTTCAGAACATCGGATGTGGATGTGATGGATTGTGACAATGATCATTCCGAGAATCCAGATGACTGGATTTACCCGGAGAATTATGAAAAGTTGTTCCCGGATGTCAGTTACATTGTGGTTCCAAGCCGCAATAACATGAAAGTCAAAGATGGGAAAACTGCAAGACCAAGGCATCATGTATATTTTCCACACGACCTCATTGAGACAGATAGCGAGTGCGTGGCTTTAAAAACAGCCATCTATCAGAAGTTTCCATTCTTTGATGAAAATGCGCTGGATGCTGCAAGGTTTATCTATGGAACGAATTGTGATGAGATTATCTGGCATGAGGGTGAGATTACCATTGATTGTCTTTTGAAGCCATCACTCTCAGCAATTCCACAGGGACAAAGAAACACCACCATGTCTCGCTTTGCAGGAAGGGTGGTTAAACGGTATGGTGCAACAGACCATGCTCATGAGATTTTCTTAGAAGAAGCAGCAAAATGTGATCCTCCACTTGATGAGGAGGAACTTGGAATCATATGGAGCAGTGCTACTAAGTTTGCACGTAAAATCCAGAATCAGGACGGGTATGTTTCGCCGGATGAGTACAATGATGATTTTGCCTGTGAAACATTAAAGCCTGCCGATTACTCAGATATCGGACAGGCAAAGGTGGTCTCTCGTGAATATGGAGATGAGCTGTGCTTTACCGATGCTACAGACTATCTTCGCTACAATGGAGAATATTGGGTGGAATCGAAGCAAAGGGCTGTGGGTGCAATGGAGGAGTTTTTGGACTTACAGCTACAGGATGCATTGGATGAAATGAAAACAGCGATGGATGTCATGATAAAAAGTGGTGCCGATGAAAATGAAGTGGCCGCTGGTGGGAAACGATTTGAAAAGACACTGGAAGGAGACCAACTTGATTTATACCGAAAGTATCTGATAGCCAAACAGTATCTTGGATTTGTAATGAAGCGAAGAGATATGAAATACGTGGTGTCTGCACTGCAGGCAGCAAAGCCGATGCTTGCCATTGAGGTCTCTGATTTAGACAAAGACGAGTATCTGCTAAATGTTCCGGGACAGACCTATCACTTGATGCATGGACTTGAAAAGGCAAAGGTACCAGAATCTTCGGATTTCATTACCAAACAGACAACGTGTGCGCCGGGAGATGGCGGGAATCAGTTGTGGTTAGATGCGCTTGATACCTTCTTTTGCAAGGATCAGAAGTTGATTGATTATGTGCAGCAGATTGTCGGTATGGCATCTGTAGGAAAGGTGTATGTGGAGGCTCTTATCATTGCATATGGTGAGGGAAGAAACGGGAAATCCACCTTCTGGAATACCATTGCTAGAGTACTTGGTAGTTATGCAGGGAATATGTCGGCGGATACCTTAACGGTTGGATGTAAGCGAAATGTCAAACCGGAGATGGCAGAACTAAAAGGAAAACGTCTGGTGATAGCAGCAGAGTTGGAGGAAGGAATGAGACTGAATACTTCCATCATCAAGCAGCTTTGTTCCACCGATGATATCTATGCAGAAAAGAAATATAAAGATCCTTTTAAGTTCACACCAAGTCATACCATTGTTCTTTATACCAATCATCTGCCAAGAGTGGGTGCCAATGATGAAGGTACCTGGCGCAGGCTGATCGTGATTCCCTTTGATGCCAAAATTGAAGGACGCAGTGATATTAAGAATTATGCAGACTATCTGTATCAGAATGCAGGCTCCTTTATCATGCAGTGGATCATTGAAGGCGCACAAAAGGTTATCAAGCAAAACTTCAAATTGAGTGTACCGGCTTGTGTCAGCAATGCCATTGGCGAGTATCGGAAACGCAATGACTGGTTTGGTAATTTCTTAGATGATTGCTGTGAGGTGGATAGTTCTTATCAGGAAAAGTCAGGCGAACTTTATGATGAGTACCGTGCGTATTGTTTGCGTATGGGTGAGTATACTCGTAATTCTGCTGACTTTTATGCGGCGTTGGAGAATGGTGGGTTTCGTAAGCAAAAAAAGAAAAATATAAGGCTGATTTTAGGGCTAAAACTAAAATCTCCATTTGAAGAAGAGTAAAAAGGTAGACACCTCAGACACCTCTTTACATAAAGTCTCTTATAGGGAGTTTTTTCAGAAAAAAACTTTATATAGAGGAGTTATAGGGGGAGGTGTCGGTGGTGTCTACCCTAAGAAAAAGGAGTGGAAATTATGCGTGAAAAAGTATTAGAACAAAAGCTGGTAAAGGAAGTAAAGAATGCAGGTGGTCTGGCACCAAAGTTCGTAAGTCCGGGATTTGACGGAATGCCTGATAGATTGGTACTTCTCCCGTTAGGAGTGATGGGATTCGTGGAAGTAAAAGCACCGGGAGAAAAGCCTCGTCCCTTACAGCTTGCAAGACATAGATTACTGCAAAGATTAGGCTTTCAGGTTTATGTGCTGGATGAGGAAAGCCAGATTGGAGGAATGATTGATGAGATACGAGCCACATGATTATCAAAAATATGCTATTCGTTATATTGAAAAACACCCTATTGCAGCAGTCCTGCTTGATATGGGTTTAGGAAAAACAAGCATTACGCTGACTGCTATCAATGATTTGTTGTTTGACAGCTTTGAAGTACATCGGATTCTTGTGATTGCACCACTTCGTGTGGCCAGAAATACTTGGTCAGATGAGATGAAAAAGTGGGGGCATCTAAACAGCTTACTATATTCGGTCGTAGTAGGAACAGCAAAAGAGAGAATGGCAGCACTTGATAAAGAAGCCGATATTTATATTATCAATCGTGAAAATGTACAGTGGCTTGCGGAGTACAGTGGATATCCCTTTGATTTTGATATGGTTATTGTGGATGAACTATCATCCTTTAAGAACCATCAGTCAAAACGGTTTCGTGCTTTGATGAAAGTAAGACCAAAGGTAAAAAGAATCGTAGGACTTACCGGGACACCAAGCAGCAACGGATTGATGGATTTATTTGCAGAGTTTCGATTGCTGGATATGGGAGAGCGACTTGGGAGATTTATCGGACAGTATCGCAGTACCTACTTTATGCCTGATAAGCGAAATGGACAGATTATCTTTTCCTATAAGCCTCTGCCGGGAGCAGAACAAGCTATCTATGACAAAATATCAGATATTACCATTAGCATGAAGGCAACGGATCATTTGAAAATGCCAGAGTTGGTAAGTTCAAAATGTATGGTTTATCTATCGGAAGCAGAGCAAAAGCGATATGAAGAATTAAAGCAGGACTTAGTATTGCAATTACCGGACGGCGATATCACAGCGGCTAATGCAGCTTCTCTTTCAGGAAAACTGTGTCAGATGGCAAATGGTGCAGTTTATTCCGATGATGAATCCATTATTAAAATTCATGAGCGAAAGCTGGATGCACTGGAAGATTTGATAGAGGCCGCAAATGGAAAGCCGCTTCTTGTAGCCTATTGGTATCGCCATGATTATGAGCGTATTGCAAAGAGACTGAAAAAATTGCACCTTCCATTTTCAAAACTGGACAGCGAGGAAAGCATCCAAAAATGGAATGCGGGAGAACTGCCGATTGCACTGATTCATCCCGCCAGTGCAGGGCATGGATTGAATCTGCAAAGTGGTGGATCAGCCATTGTGTGGTTTGGACTTACCTGGAGTTTGGAATTATATCAACAGACCAATGCCAGACTTTGGAGACAGGGACAAGCAGCAAAAACAGTTGTGGTACAGCACATTATCACAAAAGGGACTATCGATGAGCGAATTATGAAAGCACTGTCGCAAAAGAATAGTACCCAGTCTGCATTAATTGATGCAGTCAAAGCAAATCTGACAATCAACGACAAAAAATGACAATCCGAGGGAACTTAAAAATTCTTAATCGGAGGTAGCAATTATGAGTATCATTTGGAAGTATTTAGACAAGCGTTCTGCAGCAGTGGATGTTTTGAAAGATTACAGCAGTATGGAATTTATCATCAAACACACAGATGATGAAATCAAGAACACCTATGACAAGATGAGTGGCATTGGCAGTCCCCGTTATGATGGAATGCCCCACAGTCATAATCCACAGGCAGGAGAAGAGCGCATCTTAAAAGGTATTGAAGAAATTGATGTGTTAAGGGAACGATACAGACAGGCGATAGAATACATGGAATGGTTTCAGCCTGCGTGGTCAGAATTGACAGAAGACGAGCGTTATGTTCTGGATACCTTTTATGGGGAGGAAGATTTTAATAGCGGAGCCGTGTATGACATCTGTGACCACTTCCACATTGAGCGTTCTTCTGCATATAACAGGAAGAATCGTGCCTTACATCATCTGACTGTTTTATTGTTTGGAAAGCAATGAGTAATATCGTGGACGCATTTACCGAATAGACGTGTTATAGTAATAGTATCAAAAAATGAATAACAAACAGCGAGCCTTGTGGGATCATTCCTGCAGGGCTTTTGTTATGTCCAAAAGGAGGTGGAAAAGATGCCAAGGAAACCAAAGAGGCCCTGTTCTTACCCCGGCTGTCCCAACCTAACAGAAGGACGGTTTTGTGAGGAACATGAAAGAAAAGAGAACAAACGCTACGAGAAGTACGACAGAGACCCTGCTGTACGCCGTAGGTATGGACGAGTGTGGAAACGCATCCGTGACAGCTATGCAGCAGCACACCCTTTGTGTGAGCAGTGCCTAAAGGAAGGTAAGTATGTAAAGACAGAAGAGATACATCACAAGCTACCGCTATCACAAGGCGGAACTCATGATCGAGATAATCTGATGGCTTTATGTAAAGAGTGCCATGCAAGGATTCATGCAAAGAGTGGAGACAGGTGGCATAACCACTGAAAGGGGTAGGGGCGGTAAAAATCCCTACACCGGCCTACACCGGGAACGGTGCGGGGGTCACACGCGCAAAAAGAGCGTTTTCAAAAGGGTAATAAAGGAGGTCGAAAAATAAATGCCTACAAAATCAAATAATACGGGCGGCAGAGGCGGTGCCAGAGCAGGCGCAGGAAGAAAGAAAGCTGCTGTAAAAGAGAAGGCCGCCAATGGAAATCCGGGAGGTCGGAAATTAGAAGTTTTAGATATTCCTGAAATGGAAGGTGTGGAAATGCCGAAGCCACATGATTTCTTATCGGCAGAACAGCGTGACGGCAGTGAACTGCAAGCCGCTGATATTTACAGAGAAACATGGGAGTGGTTAAAGAGTATCGGATGCAGTCAGAAAGTGTCAGGCCAGTTATTGGAGCGTTATGCGATGGCATCTGCTCGTTGGATTCAGTGTGAGGAAATGACTAGTAAGTTAGGATTTCTTTCAAAGCATCCAACTACACAAAAGCCAATACCATCTCCATTTATCAATATTGGAATTAACTACATGAACCAAGCGGTGCGTTTGTGGAATGAGATATTCCAAATCGTAAAAGAAAACTGCAAAACAGAATACAGCGATGAAGCACCACAAAATGATGTGATGGAACGATTGCTTAGAGCAAGGAAGGGAATGTAATTATGATAGAAAAAGTAAATCCGAGTCATCCGGACAAGGTGGCAGATAGAATTGCAGGAGCCATTGTGGATCTAGCATATCAAAGACAAGATAATCCGAAGATTGCGGTGGAAGTATTGATTGGTCATGAGTATGGTCACATCATTATCGAAACAAATACTGACCTCGATAAAGAAGATATTGCAATGATTTTTTATCGCATTGCAGGGGATTTACGTTGTGACATATGTATCTATCCGCAGGATACGCATCTTGCAAAGAATCAGGAAGAAGAAATTCGTTGTGGGGATAATGGAATTTTTAAAGGAATGCCAGTTACTGAGGAACAAAGAGAATTGTCAGCAATTGCTCGTTCCATTTATGAAAAGTACACATATGATGGAAAGTACATTCTGGACGGTGTCAGGCTGATTATCTGTCAGAGCAATGCAGACAGTGAGGAACTGAAAAACACATACCCGGGTGCAGAGGTCAATCCACTTGGTGATTGGGCCGGTGGTACGGATATTGATACAGGAGCCACCAATCGTAAACTTGGTTCTGATATGGCTGACTCCGTAACGGGAGGAGGTCTTCATGGGAAAGATTTATCCAAAGCGGATGTATCCGTCAACATTCATGCATTCCTAAAAGCACAAAAAACAGGACAACCTGTGCAGCTTGTCTGTGCTATTGGCGATGATACTGTGGATGGTGTTCCCTATGCAGACATTGTGGCAGAAGCAAGAACGTTTATTGATTCCATTGGTGGCTTTGAGAAGTTTGCCGAGTGGGGTCTTTTTTAAAGGAGGGGTGGAAGATGGCAAGAACTACGACTGAGATGCAGCTTATATCCATCTCAAAATTAATACCATATGTAAATAATGCCCGGACACACTCTGCAGAGCAGGTCAATAAACTTCGCTCCAGTCTTCGTGAGTTCGGGTTTGTTAATCCCGTCATTATTGATAGTGCATATAATGTAATCGCTGGGCATGGAAGAATCCTTGCATCCAAAGAAGAGGGGATTGAGGAAGTACCATGTGTATTGGTCGATTATCTGACAGAAGCACAGAAGAAAGCCTATATCTTAGCAGATAACCGTATGGCGATGGACGCAGGTTGGGATGAAGAACTATTAAGAGTTGAGATTGAAGCCTTGCAGGGAGAAGATTTTGATATCGGACTCACTGGCTTTGATGAAAAAGACATCGCAGAATTATTTGCAGGTGATAATAATGATACAAAGGATGATGATTTTGATGTAGATGAGGAATTACAAAAACCGCCCGTTACAAAAAGCGGTGATGTGTGGTTACTTGGAAATCATAGACTCATCTGTGGAGATAGCACAAAGGAAGCAACCTATACAGTCCTCATGGATGGAAAGAAAGCAAATCTTGTGGTAACCGATCCCCCTTACAACGTCAACTATGAAGGTAGTGCTGGTAAGATACAGAATGACAGTATGAACGAAGAAGCCTTTGAAAAATTTCTCTTTGATGCCTACACGCAGATGAATACGGTGATGGCAGATGATGGTTCTATTTATGTATTTCACAGTGATTCTCATGGCCTTGCTTTCCGTAAGGCTTTTGAAGATGCTGGATTCTATCTTTCCGGCTGTTGTATTTGGAAGAAGCAGAGCCTTGTGCTTGGAAGAAGTCCATATCAGTGGCAGCATGAACCATGCCTTTATGGTTGGAAGAAGAAAGGCAAACATCAGTGGTATTCCGACAGGAAGCAGACAACTATCTGGGAGTTTGATAAACCGAAGAAAAACGGTGACCATCCGACTATGAAGCCAATTCCACTGATTGCATATCCAATCAAAAATTCCAGCATGAGTAACTGCATTGTGCTTGATCCTTTTGGTGGCAGTGGTTCTACCTTAATTGCAAGTGAGCAGTTGGGAAGAATTTGTTACACCATCGAGTTGGATGAAAAATACTGTGATGTGATTGTGAAACGATATATAGAGCAGGTCGGTTCTGCGGATGCTGTATCCGTTATTCGTGATGGCGAGACGATCCAATTTGGGAATTTGGAGGTCAGTGCCGATGGAGAATAACAACTTAACACTTGGGAGTTTGTTTGATGGTAGCGGCGGATTTCCGTTGGGAGGCTTGATTTCCGGGATTACCCCTTTGTGGGCATCGGAGGTTGAGCCTTTTCCTATCCGTGTTACTACAAAAAGACTGCCGAATATTCAACATTTTGGTGATGTCAGTAAATTAAATGGTGCGGAAGTTCCGCCTGTGGACATCATCACATTTGGAAGTCCCTGCCAAGATATGTCGGTGGCAGGCAAGCGAAGCGGACTGGACGGTGAGCGTTCCATTCTATTTTATCAAGCGGTGAGAATCGTGAAAGAAATGAGGTGTAAGACAAATGGCAAATATCCAAGATTTGTGGTCTGGGAAAACGTCCCAGGTGCGTTCTCCTCACACAAAGGAGAAGACTTCAGAGCAGTCCTCGAAGAAATCTGCAAAATCAAAGACGAAGGGGTTTCTATTCCTAAATCTGACAAGTGGACAAAAGCAGGAGAAATTGTGGGAGATGGATTCTCAGCAGCATGGAGAGTGCTTGATGCACAATTTTGGGGAGTTCCCCAAAGAAGAAAACGTATCTACCTTGTCGCAGATTTTGCAGGTGGGTGTGCCGGAAAAATATTATTTGAGTCAGAAGGCTTGTCTAGGTATTCTAAGGAGAGCTTCTGTTCGTGGCAAGGAACTGCCAGAAATGTTAAAGAGAGCATTGGAGAAACAGGCACAATCTGCTTAAATGACCAAGGTGGAAATCGTATGGATGTGACAGAAGATGTAACCTCAACGCTTCGTGCCTCGTCAGGACATCCGCCTTTGGTTTTTGAAAATCATAGTCAGGATACAAGATACAATGGACCGCTTAATACAGCACCAACCGTTAGTTCCACTTATGGAACGGGTGGTAATAATCAGCCATTCGTAGTAGAGACACCAAAGACACTGAAAATCCGAAGTGGATGTGAGGGTGGTGGAAAAGGTGCATTGATTCAGGAAGATTTGTCGGCAACGCTTGGATGCAATAATGACCAGACGGTATTTGTGCCAAAGGCCTATGGAGTCTGTTCCAAGGACAGTAATTCTATGAAATCAACAAATCCAAAGAGTGGATTTTATGAAGCAGACACTTCCAGAACTATTGATGCGAATGGTGGCAATCCCGCCTGTAATCAAGGTGGCATTATGGTAGTGGAAGGGAATGGTAGTAGACCTTCCCATAAGGGTGATGGCTATAAAGAATCGGATGTCATGTATACCTTAAATACCATCGAACAACACGCAGTGGTGTATGCCATTGACCGTGAAAGCTATAACTGTGGTCGGAATTATGCAAGGAAGATGGGAATCACAGAAGATGGTATCAACTCTACTTTAAATGCACAGGGACCAAGTGCGGTGGCAGTTCCCACCTATTCTATGACCACGGGTAACTTCATGCAGATAAATCATGAAAAAGCACCGACACTTGCTGCAAGAGATTACAAAGATCCACCTATCATAAATGATATTCGAACGGCATCTGGCAAAGATGTCTTTGGAACATTGGCAGCGAGTATGGGTTCCAAGCAGTGGCTAGGGAATCAAGAGGCTTTTAGTGGTGATTACCATATTTTAGAACAGGATTATATCGTTAGAAGATTGACTCCAACAGAATGTGCAAGACTGCAAGGATTCCCAGATTGGTGGTGCAGTGATCTTGGAACGGCAAATCCGACCAAAGAAGAAATCAAATGGTGGAGCGAGGTGTTTGAAACACATCGTCATATCATGGGTAAATCCACGAAACCAAAGTCCGAGAAACAGATCATCAAATGGCTACGAAATCCACATTCGGATTCAACAGAATATAAGATGTGGGGTAATGGTGTGGCACTTCCCAATGTGGTATTTGTGCTTTCTGGCATTGTGTATTACTCACAGTTTCCTACACAATAATTTGGTGCTAAATAAATCACATATTACTTGCTATATATCGGCTTTAGAGTGATATATGTAGTACCAAAACAAAGGAGGTACAAACATTGAGAATTGAATTTAACAGAACAGGTGCAGAGCGAAAAGCGCTGGTTACTGCAATGGGAGAAACCCTAAATGTAAAACCCAAATACTGTGGAGTACCAAGCATGGCATACGAGATTGATTATTTCGCGGTGGATAAACAAGGCGCGGTTACCTTTGATGACAGTGCAGACAGTGAGGAAATAGAAAACTTGCTGGAACAACTTGCTGACCGAGGCATTGCCGCAGGGACTGCAGAAACCGCACAGGCTTGGCTTTCAACCAAAGGCGAAGAACTAATCCAAGAATCCAACACCAAGCCACAGGGCGAAACAGTGGGGCTTACGGTGGCAATGCCACTGGATACGGTGCTTGCAGGCAACCTTACAAATCTTCTGGAAGCCAAGGGCAACCTAATAAAAAAGGCACTGGGAATCAGCGAACTGCCAATCATCATTGATGAGGAGAAAATTTCCTTTCCTTGGTTTAAAGACAACTTGGATGCTGACATGGTAAAAGCATACACAGACTTTATTGCAGCTCTTTGCAAAATGAGCAAGGAACAAAAGCGAATCTCCAACATTGAAAAAGAAGTGGAGAATGAAAAATACGCATTCAGGTGCCTGCTCCTCCGACTGGGATTTGTAGGAGCAGAATACAAGAAAGATAGAAAAATCCTGTTGAAGAATCTGACAGGAAGCAGTGCATTTAAGAATGGTGCGAAAGAGGTGGCAATTGATGAGATTTCCGAGTAGAGAGACAGTAGCAAGGGTACGCAATCAATACCCCATAGGAACAAGGGTGGAGCTGGTGCAGATGGACGATATGCAGGCCCCGCCAATTGGAACAAAGGGAACTGTAACAGGAGTGGATGATACAGCCAGCATTCTTGTGAATTGGGATAACGGTAGCCACTTAAATGTGGTGTATGGCGAGGACATATGCAGGAAAATCAGCAATGAATAAGTGCTGTAAGATACACAATTTCTTCCCCAAAAGATTGTGTAGTATATGCTCCGAATTGAGTGGATATAGTCAGCACTCAGCGGTAATATGTGTACTACCGAAAGGGAAAACACACAAAGCCAAACGGAGGAAATACGAATGAATGAGAAAATAACAAGTCAAATCGAGGGAATGAAAAAGCAGACCATCGGAGTTGAGGTCGAGATGAACAACATCGCAAGGGACAAGGCAGCAAAACTTGCAGCCACCCATTTTGGTACAGGCAGATATGAGAATACAGCCGGACGCAACGGTTACTGCACTTGGTCAGCTTGGGACGCAGACGGTAGAGAATGGAAATTCCAAAAGGATGTCAGCATCGCCGGATGCGACAGCGAGAAATGCGAACTGGTAACCCCAATTCTTACCTACGCAGACATCGAGGTTTTGCAGGAACTTATCCGAAAACTTCGCCACGCAGGAGCAAAAAGCGATGCGACAAGGGGCTGCGGAGTTCACATTCACATCGGAGCAAACGGACACACCCCACAGACCATGAGAAACCTTGCAAACATCATGGCGAGCCACGAAAACCTCATAGCTGATGCCCTCGACCTTGATAGAGGCAGGATGCATCGCTACTGCAGAACGGTTGACCCACGGTTCTTGGAGCAGGTCAACAAGAAAAAGCCAAAGACGATGGCGGCACTTGCAGACATTTGGTACTCCTCCAACGGTGCAAATTACGGCAGAGACCACCATTACAACGACAGTCGCTACCATATGCTGAACTACCATGCAACCTTTACCAAGGGAACAATTGAATTCAGACTTTTCCAATTTGATGCCCCGGCAGACGGCAAGCTGAACGGACTTCATGCCGGACAGCTAAAAAGCTACATTCAGCTTTGCCTTGCACTCAGCCAAATGGCGAAAATGGTAAAGAGTGCAAGCGCCAAACCACAGCAGAATGAAAATCCAAAATACGCAATGAGAACTTGGCTCTTGAGACTTGGCTTCATCGGAGAAGAATTCAAAACGGCAAGGGAAACCCTTACAAAGAAACTTGCAGGGGATACAGCCTTCAGAAACGGCAGAGCCGCTTGAAGGACACGCAGGAGTTAGCCTCCTGCCACCTTACCCCGACCACTTCGGTGGTCTTAAGGTGGTAGAAGGGTAATCCCTTCGGAAAGGATGGATACCATTATGAAGAAACGATATTACCTTGCCTACGGCAGTAACTTAAACATTCGTCAGATGCGGATGCGATGCCCATCGGCACGAATCATTGGGACAGCAACAATCACAGACTACGAACTACTTTTTAAGGGAAGTCAGACAGGAGCGTACCTTACCATTGAACCCAAATCTGGGGCGAGTGTTCCTGTGGCGGTCTGGGCAGTGAATGCCGAGGATGAAAAGGCTCTTGACCGCTACGAGGGATTCCCCACCTTTTATTACAAGAAGGAGATGCAGTTGCCGATTAAGGGCATCAAGTCAGGAAAGACACGAGTCCGAGACTGCTTTGTGTACATCATGCATGAGGAACGAAGCATTGGCATTCCGTCATTCGCCTATGTGAGCATTTGCCTTGAGGGGTACATCAGCTTCGGCTTTGATGAACACTTCCTTGCAGAAGCACAGATAAAATCAGAGGAGGCATTTAAACATGGGAAAAAGAGAAATCACTGAAATGAAAATCTGCCCACGATGTGGCAAAGCCTATCACGGTGCGCCTGCTCATTCGAGAGCAGATAATGAAACACTCATCTGCCCAGACTGTGGCACGAGAGAAGCCTTGGAGAGTATGGGCGTGAAATCATCCGAACAAGAAGAGATTCTGGAAACTATACACCGAACCATAAGGCCATAATATACACAAATTCCTCTACAAATGATTGTGTAGTATATGCTCCGAATTGAGTGGATATATAGCCGTTGTAGCGGTAATATGTATACTACCGAAAGGGAAAACAAAGAAAACGGAGGAAATCATTATGTGGCATGAAGGAAGCATTAAAGTAAAAAATGACATTTTTCATTACTGGGTAAAAGCCTACGAAGAGGGCAGCGAGTTTGGAATTGAGGAAGGGCGCATTTCCAAGCTGACCTTAAGAAGAAATGGCAAGGAAGTATGCAATTATGAAAGGGGCTGGGACATAGAGCCAGTCGATGAAAACACACAACTTGCCTTAGCATTACTTATGAAAGAATACAACTAAGCTAAAACAGACAGCCTGAAAGAGGCTGTTTGTCGTACAGTCGCTGTAATGGCGGCTATTTTTATTGGAAGGAGTGACCTATGATCTATCAAGGTGGCAATCTGCCGATTCGTTTTGAATTTGACAGTGACATGGAAAAAGTAAAAGAGATTCATATTACGATTTATGCTGCCAATGGAAAACAACTAAAGCAGTGGGAAAAAGAAGAACTGACAATCAGCAATAAACTGATAACGGCTCCTCTTTCCCAGGAAGAAACGCTTTCATTTCCTTGTGGGAAAATCCAAATTGAAATTAAATGGCTGAATCCCGATACCTATGTGGAATTAGCTGAGGTAATCTGGGACAGGGTTGCAGGAAGAAATGACCATTCGATTCTTGGAGGTGACAGCCATTGAATTATGAAGGACAAGTCACACATAAAGTAATCTCTACCACGAATACAGGTGGTGTGCCGAAACCGAAGAAAATAAAAATCAAGGATGCCGCTTATCTGATGGCAAAGAATCGTCCGTTGACGTTATGGGATTTGTTTGAGTTTGATACAGTTACAAGTTTTGCAGATATGTGGATTGCGAATACTCTTGTAGAAAGAATTGATTTATCTGACATTTGTGCTGTAGAACGTGTTTCCTGTAATGAAATATGTAAGGATTGCTTAAATGTGAAAGAGATAGTGATGCCAAGCATTACACCCGGAACCATCTATAGTGCATTTATGGGATGTACATCTATGGAAAATATTGTTTTCCCACAAGACTTTAATGCGAAAATGATAACAGATGCGAGAAATACATTTTCAAATTGCATAAGTTTGATAGAACTTGATTTAAGTCTATTTGATTTTAAGATGACAAATTCAACTGTTGGAAATCAGAATTTCTTATATGGATGTAAAAATATAAGAAAATTGTGGGTACCATCAGATATCACAATCCGTTCTGTGCAAGAAAAATATGGACTTACATGGGGGATTGGGAATGAAACTTGTTTGATATACACCGATGCAAAAGAAAAACCTTCTGCGTGGGGGACTTATTGGAATAGCTGTGCGGCTGGAAAAACACTGACCGTCATATGGGGTGCTACCCATGAAGAATACGAACAGGCATGAGAGGAGGGAATAGCAAATGCGAAAACTAAAGAAATACCAACCGACAAACTTTATGACGAAGGAATCGCATTATAGTGAGGAATTAGCGGATTTTGCTGTTGCCTTTATCGAGAGCCTTTGCCACACCAAAGGCACCTGGTCGGGAAAACCATTTGAACTGATTGATTGGCAGGAGCAGATCATTCGAGATGTGTTTGGAACCATAAAGCCAAATGGGTACCGTCAATTTAATACAGCTTATATTGAGATACCTAAGAAAATGGGAAAGTCAGAACTAGCGGCTGCTGTCGCACTTCTTCTGACTTGTGGAGATGGCGAAGAGAGGGCCGAGGTTTATGGATGCGCCGCTGACCGTGGGCAGGCAACCATCGTATTTGATGTGGCTGCCGATATGGTGCGTATGTGTCCGGCACTAAATAAACGAGTGAAAATACTGGCATCGCAAAAGAGAATTATTTATCAGCCTACCAACAGTTTCTATCAAGTATTATCGGCAGAAGCCTATTCCAAGCATGGATTTAACATCCACGGAGTTGTCTTTGATGAACTGCATACGCAGCCAAATCGAAAACTCTTTGATGTTATGACGAAAGGATCTGGAGATGCTAGAATGCAGCCACTATATTTCCTCATTACAACAGCAGGTACAGATACCAATTCTATCTGCTATGAAACTCATCAGAAGGCAAAGGATATCTTAGAGGGGAGAAAGCATGATACGACATTTTATCCTGTGATTTATGGTGCAGATGAAGCGGATGACTGGACGGATCCAGAAGTGTGGAAGAAAGCCAATCCATCCCTTGGCATTACAGTAGGCATGGATAAAGTAGAAGCTGCCTGTGAATCAGCAAAAGAAAATCCGGGAGAGGAGAATTCGTTCAGACAGCTTCGACTCAATCAATGGGTAAAACAGGCAATTCGGTGGATGCCAATGGATAAGTGGGATAAATGCTCCTTTGTAGTTAATGAAGATGATTTGGAAGGACGTGTATGTTATGGCGGTCTTGACCTTTCTTCAACCACAGATATTACCGCCTTTGCTTTGGTATTCCCTCCTCAGGATGAGGAAGATAAATACATGATTCTACCTTACTTTTGGATACCGGAGGAAACAATGGATTTAAGAGTCCGAAGGGATCATGTTCCGTATGATGTGTGGGAGCGACAAGGTTACTTGCAGACCACAGAAGGAAATGTAGTCCATTATGGTTACATAGAAAAATTTATTGAAAGTCTGGGAGAGCGATTTAATATCCGGGAGATTGCATTTGACCGTTGGGGTGCTGTACAGATGGTGCAGAATCTGGAAGGTATGGGATTTACGGTTGTTCCATTTGGACAGGGATTTAAAGATATGTCTCCGCCTACGAAAGAACTCATGAAGCTTACCTTGGAGCAGAGACTTGCACATGGTGGACATCCGGTGCTTCGTTGGATGATGGATAACATCTTTATTCGAACTGACCCTGCCGGAAACATCAAGGCAGATAAGGAAAAGTCCACTGAAAAGATTGATGGTGCGATTGCTACCATTATGGGACTTGATAGAGCAATCCGCTGTGGGGCAGATAACGGTGCATCTGTTTATGATGAGCGTGGAATCTTGTTTATATAGATTGCCTATTATATACGATTTACAATCAAATTCTTTGGTGCATTATGGTATGGATATCCTATGCATCCTTCTTTATACTTCTTGTTACAAAGGAGGAATGGGGCGTTGACAAAGGAAGAAAAAATACTACTAAACTATGTTGTGCAGGAACGCATGGATGCACACTATACGAAATTCAAAGAAACCTATGGAAAAAGTGATAGAGAACGATACAATGCACAGGCAATTGTATTTAACAAGATTGCAGAAAAATTAAGTCATGAAGACCGTATTAAAATCAACCGTTGCCTAGATACTATGACAAATCTTATCATTCAAGATAATGAGCGGTATTATCGGGCCGGTGTAGAGGATGGCTTGAGGCTTGATAAAATGATAAAGCAGATAAAAGAAAAAGAAGATTAAACACAGTAGTTTGATGACGAGCATCTACCAGAAATGGCAGGTGCTTTTCTTGTGCCTATTTTTAAGAAGGGAGCGTGAATGCTTATGGGAATATTATCAGGACTGTTTCGGTCAAGGGATAAGCCTGTGACTGACAGTACAAATGGAAGTGGATATCGCTTCTGGTTTGGTGGTTCTACGGCTGGAAAACACGTCAATGAACATTCTGCCATGCAAATGACAGCAGTATATGCCTGCGTAAGGATTTTATCAGAATCCATTGCCGGGTTGCCACTTCATTTATACAAATATACAGAGCATGGGAGTAAGGAAAAGGCAATGGATAGTTCACTGTATTTTCTCTTGCATGATGAACCGAATCCGGAAATGACATCCTTTGTTTTTAGGGAAACGCTTATGACGCATCTTTTATTATGGGGAAATGCCTATGCACAGATTATCCGTAATGGCAAAGGAGAAGTGATTGCACTTTATCCACTGATGCCAAACAGGATGAGTGTGGATCGGGATGATAAAGGAAATATTTATTATCAGTATCAGATGTCCGATTCCGATGCAAAGACCATGAAACAGGGAACGGTGATATTAAAGCCATCAGATGTGCTTCATGTTCCAGGCCTTGGCTTTGATGGTCTGGTGGGATACTCACCCATTGCAATGGCTAAGAATGCTATAGGTCTTTCCATCGCTACAGAGGAATACGGAGCCAAGTTCTTTGCAAACGGGGCAACACCGGGAGGTCTTTTGGAGTATCCGGGAACGGTTAAAAATCCAGATGCTATTCGGGAAAGCTGGAATAAAGGATTTGGTGGCAGTCACAATGCCAATAAGGTGGCAATTCTTGAGGAAGGAATGAAGTACACACCGATTTCTATTTCCCCGGAGCAGGCACAGTTTTTGGAAACAAGAAAATTTCAGATAGACGAGATTGCTCGAATTTTCCGAGTTCCTCCACACATGGTAGGAGATTTGGAGAAGTCGAGCTTTTCTAATATTGAGCAGCAGTCCCTAGAGTTTGTGAAATACACACTGGAGCCTTGGCTCGTTCGGTGGGAACAGTCCCTCATTCGGGCGTTGATTCCACCAAAGGATAAAAAGGACTATTTTATCAAGTTCAACGTGGATGGCCTTCTTCGTGGCGATTATGCAAGCCGTATGAACGGTTATGCCACAGCAAGGCAGAACGGATGGATGAGTGCCAATGATATTAGAGAATTAGAAAATCTCGACCTTATTTCTGCTAAAGAAGGAGGGGACTTATATCTGATCAATGGAAATATGACAAAGCTTGCAGATGCAGGCATATTCGCAGCCAGCACATCGTCTGGCGGAGAGGAGGAAAAGACTGATGAAGAAGTTTTGGAATTGGAAGAAGAGGATGGTGACCAATCAGGAGACGAAGGAACAGACACCGGAGAGGACGCTGTTTCTAAACGGAACCATCGCGGAAGAAAGTTGGTTTGATGATGAGGTCACACCACAACTTTTTAAAGAAGAACTGTTAGCTGACAGCGGAGATATTACCGTGTGGATTAACAGTCCGGGAGGTGACTGCGTAGCGGCAGCACAAATCTATAACATGTTGATGGACTACAAGGGAAACATCACAGTCAAGATTGATGGCATTGCAGCTAGTGCAGCTTCCGTTATTGCGATGGCAGGAACCAAAGTATTGGTATCGCCTGTATCCATGATGATGATCCACAATCCGGCAACAATGGCCTGGGGAGATTCAAATGAAATGGCAAAGGCAATCGATATGCTTTCCGAAGTAAAGGAGTCCATTATCAATGCCTATGAAATTAAAACAGGCATGAGCAGGGCAAAGTTATCGCACCTCATGGATGCAGAAAGTTGGATGAATGCCAACAAAGCGGTGGAACTTGGATTTGCTGATGATATTTTACAGCGCAATAAGGATACGGAAGATGTAAAGCAACCACAGGTATCCATGATGTATTCACAGGTGGCAGTGACCAATTCACTGATGGATAAGATTGCAAGGAAATGCCATATCAAAAAATCAGTGACAGAAGAAGTAAAGAAACCAGAAGGAAGAACAGTCGATTCTGCAATGGAGAGACTGAACCTAATCAAACAACACATTTAAGGAGGAATTTTATTATGACTATTTTAGAATTGAGAGAAAAAAGAAGTAAAGCATGGGATGCTGCAAAGGCATTCTTGGATTCACACAGAAGTGAAAAAGGTATCTTAAGCGCAGAAGATGATGCGACCTACACCAAGATGGAGCAGGAAATCAGCGACCTTGGAAAGGAAATCACACGCTTAGAGCGTCAGGAGCAGATGGAAGCGGAACTGAACAAACCTGTTAATAAACCGCTCACATCAAAACCGGGCATGGGCAAAGAGCCAAAGGAAAAGACAGGACGTGCGTCAGAGGATTATAAAAAAGCAATGCTGGATGCACTGCGTTCTAACTTTAAGCGAGTAGATAACATTCTGCAGGAAGGTGTAGATGCCGATGGTGGTTTCCTTGTGCCAGACGAATACGATCATCGTTTGATTGATGTTTTGGATGAAGAAAATATCGTGCGTTCCCTTGCAACAAAGATTACGACCAGTGGAGAACACAAAATCAACATCGCAGCCACGAAGCCTGCGGCATCATGGATTGAAGAAGGTGGAGCATTAACATTTGGAGATGCTACTTTTGACCAGATCTTGATGGATGCACATAAACTTCATGTTGCCATCAAGGTGACAGAAGAATTGTTATATGATAATGCGTTCGGTCTTGAAAACTATATCATTACACAGTTTGGTAAGGCACTGGCAAATGCAGAAGAGGATGCCTTCTTAAACGGAGATGGCACAGGTAAGCCACTTGGTATCTTTGCAGCAACAGGTGGTGGAGTCGTAGAGGAAACATTAACAGCAGCTATCAAATCCGATGATATGCTTAGTCTTGTGTATGCACTGAAACGTCCATATCGTAAGAATGCATCCTTTATCATGAATGATAAGACACTTGCATCTCTTCGTAAGTTAAAGGACAACAACGGTTCATATATCTGGCAGCCATCTTATCAGGCAGGAGAGCCAGACCGTATCCTTGGATATGCAGTTCATACCTCTGCTTATGCACCAGAAGATGCGATTGCCTTTGGTGATTATAAGTATTACAACATCGGAGATCGTGGCACTCGTTCCTTCAAGCAGTTAAATGAATTGTTTGCAGGCAATGGCATGATTGGATATGTTGCAAAAGAAAGAGTGGATGGAAAGTTAGTTCTTCCAGAAGCAGTACAGATTTTGAAACTGAAATAAGAAAAGGCAGTGTCGTTTCCAAGTGAAATGGCACTGCTGAATTTATGATGAGAGGTGGTGACAGATATGATTGTATCGTTAGAAGAAATGAAGCAGTATCTCCGTGTGGACTACGAGGACGATGATGCACTCATTCGTGGTTTGATGCTTGGTGCAGTAAAAATCTGTATGGATGTGATGCGTACTGACAACGTGGATGATGTCGAAAAGTGTGAAAATGGAAAAGTTGCCGTCATGTATGCCACTGCCTATTTTTATGAACACCGGGAAGAAGCAGACCATCATGCTCTGATGATGACACTAAGGGCATTGCTCTTTGGTGACAGGCAGGAGGGATTTTGATGGATATTGCTCTTTTGAATACAAGAATCATGGTTCAGAAAAATGAATTGGTCGTGGATGACATCGGCAATCACACGAATACATGGACAGACTGGTATTCCTGCTATGCAACCATCAGCAGTGAGTCTCCATCTGAGGAAACAGATGCAGGGATGGTGGTAGATAACACCAAACTGGATTTTACAATCCGGTGGTGTAAAAATGCGGCGGAAATGACAGCCGATAAACATCGTGTGGCATATGCAGGAGAGATTTATAACATTCTAGGCATTGACCATATGAATCTGAAAAAGAAATGTATCAAGTTAAAGTGCCAGAAAGTGAGGCGGTAAGATGTCTAGTAAAATATCGGTGGATGCACTGGCAGATACCGTGATGAAATATATGGATGATTATGCCAAGGTGTCTGCGGAGGATATGAAAAAGGCAGTAAAGAATGCTGGGGATACCATCAAAAAGGATATCAGTGCTACTGCACCAAAGGATACAGGTGCTTATGCAAAAAGTTGGGCAGTAAAGAAAACCAAAGAAACCTCTCATGCACTGGAGATTACGGTTCATTCTAAAAACCGCTATCAGATTGCTCATCTTTTGGAACACGGCCATGCAAAACGAGGTGGTGGACGTGTGGCAGCAAAACCACATATCGCTGCGGCAGAGGAGCGTGGCATCACACAGCTTCAAAATGAAATTGAGAGGAGTCTGAAGGATGGATAAAATAGTAGAAATAATAAAGGAGATGAACCTTCCCTTTGCCTATGATCACTTTGCAGAAGGCGAAGCGAAGGATCCACCGTTTATCTGTTACCTACTTCCAGAAAGTGATAATTTTGGTGCGGATGGAAAGGTCTATTTTAAAGCCAATGAAGTGCATATTGAACTGTACACAGATACCAAGGACTTATCTGTGGAACAGATAGTAGAAGCTGTGCTTGATGAGCATGGCATTTTTTATGAAAAGTCCGAAGTGTGGATCGAGAGCGAAAAACTCTATGAGGTCCTATTTATTTTTGAAATGGAGGTCTAAGACTTGTGGGAAATAAAGTAAAGTATAATTTGAAAAATGTCCATGCTGCGAAAATGACAGAAACAGTGTCGGACGCAGGTGTAGTGACTTACACCTACGCAACACCACAGGCAATACCGGGTGCAGTCAGCATTAGCTTGGATGCAGAGGGAGAATCTAGTCCCTTCTATGCAGATGGCATCGTTTATTACAGAAGTGTAACCAATAATGGATATAGCGGTGATTTGGAAATCGCATTGATTCCAGAGTGGTTTAGAACAGCAATCTTGCAAGAGGTACTGGATGGAAAAGGTGTACTGGTAGAAAACAGTGGTCTTGGGGAAAGTGTGAAGTTTGCACTGCTCTTTGAATTTGATGGGGATATCAATGCAATTCGTCATGTCTTGTATAACTGCACGGCATCTCGTCCATCTATCGAATCTGAGACAAAAGAGGATACCATTGAGCCGGGAACGGAAACATTGTCTATTACAGCAGACCCTCGGTCTGATGGGTTGGTAAAAGCACGTACCGGAGATACCACAGATACCACGGCTTATGATAACTGGTATAAGAATGTTTATATTAGTTCTGGAGAAAAGGCTGCAGTCATGAAAGCGAAAGCGGAGGTAGTGAAGAATGCTTAAAAAAGAGATTGAAATATGTGGAAAGAAGGTACCGTTTCGTTCTTCAGCAACGGTACCAAGGTTATATCGGGCAAAGTTTAAGCGTGATATTTTTAAAGATTTGACAAAGCTTGAATCTTCCTACAAAGGAAAAACAGAGGAAGGCGAAGAATTACAGATTGAGGATTTGGAGATATTTGAGAATGTGGCTTATATCATGGCCTACCATGCCGACAGTTCTATTCCGGCGGATATTGATGAATGGCTCGACCAGTTCGATATGTTTTCCATCTATGAGGTGCTACCAGAAATCTTAGAACTTTGGGGACAGAACATGATTACCGATATCGAGTCTAAAAAAAACTTGAAAAAAGTAACCGCGAAATGACAACCCCACTGTTTCTCCTGCGCTGCGTAGAGATTGGCATCTCTATTCGGGATTTGGATTTGCTGACTATTGGGTTGGTACTTGATATCTGGACAGAGAAAGGCAATGATAATGTGAAATACAAAAAAGTCGCAGGGCAGGAGGAATTTGATCGGTTCTAATATGAATTGCGTTGATATGATGCGTGACGGATGTTATACTAAAATCATTAAATTTGAATTTGATGGAGGGAATCAGAATGGCAATTTCAGAAATAAAGGCGGTGTTTTCTGCAAGTGTACAAGATGTTTGGGATATTGTTACTTCTTTGGAAAACTATCAGTGGAGAAGTGATTTAGGTAAAATAGAGAAACTGAATGAAAAACAATTTGTGGAATATACGAAAGATGGGTTTTCCACAACATTTACAATTACCGTTTCACAACCATATAAAAGGTGGGAGTTTGATATTGAAAACAGTAATATGAAAGGGCATTGGACTGGAATTTTTGCTGAAAAAGACGGTCAAGCTGAAATGATTTTTACAGAAGATGTAACCGCAAAAAAAGTAATAATGAAACCTTTTGTAAAAGCATTTCTGAAAAAGCAACAGACACAATATGTATCTGATTTAAAGAAAGCCTTAAACTAAAAACTTGAATTTGGAGGACAACATATGATAGCAGATGAAATCTTGAAATACTGTATTGATAATTTAGAGGGAACAGTTTTGGTTGATAGTTGGGGCGAAAGAGGGGTATTCTATAATCCGGGTAATATTCTAAAGCGTGGTGTCTATGTTTTAACAGTAAAAGAAAAAGATGGTGATAATGATAAAAGCTCAAATTTAAATAGAGAGAATATATACCGTGTAAATTTGGGAGTACGAAAAACTACTTTTGCAGAAATGTTTGGTTCTATACCTAAGCGACCATCTAAAGGGGGTATAGTAGATATGGATTATAATTTTTCAGCAATAAATCAGATACTTCCCCACCCCATATATGCATGGATGGGATGGATATGTTCATTAAACCCCTCTGAAAAAACCTTTGAAGAATTAAAACCTCTTATTCAGGAAGCATATGAATATGCAAAAGAAAAATATAGGAAACGCAAAGCATAAATCACAGTTTATCAAAAACGAACCATGCCCACTCATAGATGCTTCACATCTATTTCGTGTCGGTTGTCGCCGTATAAATACAGAAAATTATACATCTGCTTACAAACAAGCTTGACGCATCTGTCTAATTTCTGTATTTGCATGGCTCGTTAAACGTCAGCTTGTCGAACTGAAAACAGAATAACTATATAACGCAGCATCTATCAGAAATGGTAGGTGCTTTCTTTATGCTCAGAGAAATCTGGGCTATTTTTATACCCATTTTTACGGAGGGAGGTGTGATGGGTGGCTAACAGAATCAAAGGAATTACAGTCGAAATCGGTGGCGATACCACTGGACTAGATAAGGCATTAAAAGGTGTGCAGTCTACCATTCGCACCACACAGTCCTCTCTGCGTGATGTGAATAAATTATTGAAACTTGATCCATCCAACACGGAACTTCTGACACAGAAGCAAAAACTTCTAAAGGATGCTATCGGTTCCACAAAGGATAAGTTGGATACTTTAAAGACTGCTCAGGCTCAGGCAAAAGAACAGCTTGAAAATGGAACGTTAGGTCAAGATAAATACGATGCCCTGCAGCGTGAAATTGTAGAGACGGAGCAGGAATTAAAGAGATTACAGCAGGAAGCCATTAATTCCAATACAGCACTAACGAAGATTGAGGAAGCTGGAAGTAAGATGGAATCCGTTGGAAATTCTATCTCTGGTGCCGGAAAAAAGATGATGGGTGTTACAACCGTCATCGGTGGTCTTGGTGTTGCAGCGGTCAAAACTTCTGCTGATTTTGATACAGCCATGAGTAAGGTGGCAGCAGTATCTGGTGCAACAGGAGAGGACTTTGACAAACTCCGTGACAAAGCACGAGAGATGGGAAGCAAGACCAAGTTTTCAGCATCCGAAGCAGCAGAAGCCATGAACTATATGGCAATGGCTGGATGGAAAACAGAGGATATGCTAGACGGTGTAGAAGGTGTTATGAACCTTGCGGCCGCCAGTGGAGAAGATCTTGCAACCACATCGGATATTGTAACTGATGCATTGACAGCCTTTGGTTTATCAGCTAAGGACTCTGGTCATTTTGCTGACATTCTTGCAGCCGCCTCTTCCAACGCAAACACCAATGTATCCATGATGGGAGAGACATTTAAATACTGTGCGCCAATTGCAGGAGCATTAGGTTTTTCAGCAGAAGATACGGCAGAAGCAATCGGACTCATGGCCAATGCAGGAATCAAGTCCACACAGGCAGGTACAGCACTTCGTACCATCATGAATAACTTAAGTAGTGACTTCAAAATCAGTGGCAAGAACATAGGAGAAGTGACAGTAGCTACTACCAATGCAGATGGTAGTATGAGAAATCTATCAGATATATTAGCAGACTGCCGGACAGCATTTTCGGGGTTATCAGAATCAGAAAAAGCACAGACAGCGGAATCACTGGTTGGTAAAAATGCAATGAGTGGTTTTCTGGCATTGATGAATGCCGCGCCTGGGGATATTGAAAAACTCTCCGGTGCCATTGATAACTGTGATGGAACCGCAGAGAAGATGGCAGATACCATGCAGGACAATCTCATGGGACAGCTTACCATCTTAAAGAGTCAGTTACAGGAACTTGCCATTTCCTTTGGCGATATCTTAATGCCAATGATACGAAATGTAGTATCCAAAGTGCAGGAGTTTGTAGATAAGTTAAATGGAATGGATGAGGGGACGAGAGAAGCCATCCTAAAGATTGCTCTTTTAGTTGCAGCTATAGGACCATTTCTCATTATTCTTGGTACGACTATCTCCAAGGTAGGAATTGCCATGAAGGGATTTGCGTCTCTTGGAAAAGGGATCTTAAACCTATCCTCGAAAGTAGGAGGAGCGAGTGGACTGTTTGGAAAGTTAGGCGCGGCACTTGGTGGAATATCAGCACCAGTTGTTGCAGTGGTAGCCGTGATTGGGGTATTAGTGGCAGCTTTTGTGCATTTATGGAATACCAATGAGGGATTTCGGGATGCTATTTTAGGTACATGGCAGAAAATTAAGGATACCGTATCTGGCTTTTGTCAGGGAATTGTGGACAGGCTCAATGCACTTGGGTTTTCGTTTAAAGATATTACAGATGTGCTAAAGGCAGCATGGGAAGGATTGTGTTCTATCCTTGCACCACTATTTGAGGGAGCCTTTAGTGTGATCGCTACGGTACTTTCTACCGTACTTGATGTAATCACTGGAATTTTAGATGTATTTATTGGGTTGTTTACCGGGAACTGGAGTCAGATGTGGACGGGCATCAAAGAAATCTTTTCTGGGATATGGGAAGGAATCAAGGGCGTATTTTCAACAGTCATGGAGACCATCAAAGGAATCGCAGATGCAGTCCTTGGTTGGTTTGGTACAAGCTGGACAGAAGTCTGGACAAGTATTAAGACTTTCTTTGAGGGAATTTGGAACGGTATCGTTTCTTTCTTTACTGGCATTTGGGAAACCATCAAGAGTGTCGTGCAAGTGGCACTTATGGCGGTTGGTTCCATTATCAGTGCAGCGGTGGATATTATTACGCTCCCATTTCAGTTTATTTGGGAGAATTGCAAAGGGATTGTGATGGCAGTCTGGAATGCAATTAAGTCCTTTATCACGACAGCCATTCATGCGGTATCTTCTGTTATATCCACGGTGATGGGAACCATTCAAACGGTCATCAGTACTATTTGGGATGCCATCAGCAGTAAGGTTTCAGCAGTCGTGAATGCCATCAAGACAGTGGTGACCACAGTGTTTAATGCTATAAAATCGGTAGCAAGCAATGTGTGGAACGGAGTCAAAGATGTTATTGGAACGGTAGTAGATGCTGTGAAAGATAAGGTGTCTTCTGTATTTGAAGCAGTGAAAAATACCGTAAGCAATGTCTTTAATGGAATCAAAAGCGTGGCAACTTCTATCTGGAATGGTATTAAAAGTGCCATCGTCACACCGATTGAGGGCGCGAGAGATACAATCAAAGGCATCATTGATAAGATTACCGGATTCTTTTCTGGCATGAAAATCAGTCTGCCTCATATCAACTTACCGCATTTTTCAATTCAGGGAAGTTTCTCACTTGCTCCGCCAAGTGTTCCCCACTTATCTATTGACTGGTACAAGAAGGCAATGAATAAACCGATGCTTTTAAATGGTGCGACTATCTTTGGAAGCAGCGGAGGAAAACTCCTCGGTGGTGGTGAGGCAGGTCCCGAAGTGATTATGGGACTGGATACGTTACAGAATATGGCGGCAGGAAGTAACAGCGATGTCTTTTCTGCCATGAATAAAATGATGGCAATGATGAATGAATATTTTCCACAGTTTGCTAATGCATCCATTCTTCTGGATTCAGGAGAGATGGTAGGAGCAATGGCACCTGCTATGGATACGAGACTTGGCACATTGGCAGCAAGAAAGAAAAGGGGGTGGTAGGAATGTATCATTCAATTACAATCGGAAATAAGCATACTTATAAAGACTTTGGTCTGATACCCACATCAAGACCCGTGGTAAATCCACCATCGCCCAACTTTTCTTATTTAGAGATTCCGGGAGTGAGTGGTTCACTGGATCTTTCAGAAGCTGTTAGTGGGAACATAACCTATGCTGATCGGACAGGGAGCTTCGAGTTTTATGTCAGACCAGGAAGGGACTGGAGCGAAGTCTATGATAGTATTTTATCGTTTTTGCATGGCCAAAGGTTAGCGGTGACATTAGAAGATGATCCCACGCATTTTTATGTGGGAAGGGTAAGTGTAAATCAGTGGAAGTCGGACAAGAATCATTCTTTTATTGAACTGGATTATCAGCTTCGTCCTTTTAAGTATGAAATGACAACAATCAAAAGCGTACCGTGGTCAGTGGGAAATGCTACAGAACATATGGGATATCGGATGGTTTCCGTTTCTGTTACTACGACACTTTCCACATCGATCACAGTAGGAGGGACGATGCCGATTGTTCCTATCCTTTGGGTGACCAGTTTAAGTGGCAGTTTAACACTGACGGTAAACAGTAAGACCTATACGCTGACTTCTGGAAAAAACCGCATCCCAGAATTATCCATTCAAAAAGAGACATCACTGTTCTTTAAAGGAAAAGCAAATATCGGTATATACACAAGACGGGGGTGGTTATGATGTATCAGATTTTATTGGATGATAAATGTCTTTATTATCCGGGAGATGAAGAAGCAGTGTTGACCGACCCTATACTTACCTTAGAGGTTGGAAAAGCAGGCAGCCTTACC
Organism: uncultured Clostridium sp.; assembly: GCF_900547735.1. Taxonomy (GTDB): domain Bacteria; phylum Bacillota; class Clostridia; order Lachnospirales; family Lachnospiraceae; genus Otoolea. The sequence continues at coordinate 101,898 of NZ_URHZ01000004.1, forward strand.
TTTATCTGTCCGACCATCAATCCTCTTTATGATGCTTTTGAAAATCGAAAGTCAATGGTCAGTGTTATGGAAGGCAGCAAGGAAATCTTCTATGGGGAGGTGAGAAATCAAGAACTTGACTTTCACAAGAATAAGAAAGTGGAGTGTGCAGGGGTATTAAGTTTCCTTGCAGATTCCTTACAGCCACAAGCAGAATTTCATAATAAAACACCAAGGCAGATGTTGTCCGCATTCTTAACCGAACACAACAATAAGGTGGAAAGCAGAAAGCAGTTTACTCTTGGGAGCGTGACTGTTACCGATCCCAATGATTCGCTATATCGCTATACGGATTTTGAGACTACATTGGATGCCATTACCGATAAGCTGACGGATAGGCTTGGCGGATATTTAAGATATCGTCATACTGGTGGCAAATTATATCTGGACTGGTTAAACATTGAAGAAATCGGTGTGTATGCTACACAGCCCATCGAGTTTGGACTCAATCTTCTTGATTATAGTGAAAGCCTTAGTGCAGATGATATTTCCACAGTCATGATTCCGCTAGGAAAAGAACTGGAGACAGAAGATGCCCAGAGTGTCCTTAAAACCTATACGGATATTACATCGGTCAATGGTGGGAAGAACTATCTGGTGTCTGAAGAAGCGAGGGCGCAGTTTGGCTGGATATGCTCGGTGCAGCACTATAACGATGTAACCATGCCAGAAAATCTCATGCGCAAAGGAACAGAATGGTTACTTGATGCACAGTTTGAATCGTTGACCTTGGAACTGACAGCACTTGATCTATCCGTGCTTGGTGTGGAATACACCTCAATTCACTATGGTGACCGGATTCATTGTCTGGCAAAGCCTTATGGGATGGACAGGGTATTTCCTTTGATGAAGCAGACCATCCCATTACAGCGTCCGGGAGAAGCAAAACTGACACTTGGAGAAAGTAAAAAGCAAAGCTACAGCGAGCAGGTGGAACGTACTTATAAAAATATCGTAGAAAACTCCGAAGAACGCAGAAAGATAGATAACACCCGTGTGCAGAGTGCCATCAACAACCTAACTGCACAGATGACGGGAACCAATGGTGGATACAAGCTGTCGGAATATGACAGCGAGGGCAGATGGCTGCGTGATCTATATATGGATACGCCAGATAAGAACACTGCAAAAAAGATACTCCAGGTCAATATGAATGGAATCGGTGGTAGTTCCAATGGCTACAACGGCCCCTACAACGTGGGTATGACACTGGATGGTCAGATATATGGGAACCGAATTGTGGCAGGAAGCATTACTTCTGAAAAGATTGATGTATCTTATACCTCGCAGATGGAGCAGAAAATATCGAAAGCGGAGAGCAATGCAAATACTGCTACGGATAATAAGTTGAAGAACTATTACACCATGAGTGAGATTAACACGAAGTTTTCTGTGACTGGTGGAAAGATTGAAGCAAGCGTGGAAACCATCAATCAAAATCTAAAAGAGAAGAATGGAAATTTCTATGGAAACTATGTCCCAGCCACTTCTAATGCTCCAGCAAATTCATGGAATACATCGGTGCTTCGAAGCAGCCATATGGGGGATTTTTTCTTCAACACAGCGACTGGATATGCCTATCGGTATACGGTTAAGCGGCAGGTGCTTGGTATTACCTTCTCGGCAGACAGTAAGACGGAGAGTGCAGCTTATGATTGGGTACAGATTTTCTATCAGTTAAATGGAAAAACCTATGCACTTCCAAAAATGGGAGGAACCATAGGAGGAGTAACGGTATATGTGCCGTCCAATATTTTCTGGGTGTACTGGAGAACTGATTCATCGGCACATGATTACTATGGATTTAAGATTACGGGTGCTGCGAAAGCATCTGCGTATCAGGAAGTCATAGCAACGGAGAGTAGCCTGCCAACAGATGCAGGAGCAGCGATAGAGGTAAGTGGTACTTCCTATCCAGAATCGGAACACAGCCCGTATTCGGACAATGTAAAGAAACTCTGGAAGTATATCTCAACGGATACCATCAGTACATCAGAGTCTCCTGCTTGGGATAGGGTCAAGGATTCGGATATCACTGCGGCAAAGAGTACGGCAGATACAGCCATTTCCCGCATTACGGTAGCGGAGAACAGCATTTTTACGATGGTTAAAAAGGGAGAGTTTGGCACCTATATGCAACAAAACTATAACAGTTTTCTTCTTGGGTTTAATGGTGCCAGTAAGTATGTGCAAATAACAGCCGGGGAGATTGGATTGTATAACGGAACGATTAGTACAGCACAAAAGCGAGCGGTGTTTGATGAAAATGGGAACCACTTCTATCGGGATAATTATTATGTTGGAAAGATTGGAACAAATCAATGGAGCAGTAATGCTGCACATAAGGGGTTGGTCTTTGATCTTGATTATCAAGGAAAGTATATGGCGTTTTCGCAAAAAGCAACGTCTTCTGCATCAGCCTATACGACCATGCTTTGTTTTTCCAGAGCTAGTTCCATTTATAACGAGTACGGAATGCATATGGGGTGTGATTTGTATGCACATGGTTTCAAACTGCGTGATGTACAGTGGCCAACCGGATATGGAATAACAGCGACTATCAACTATGTGCAGGTGCTGTCGGTCAATTCGTCTGGAGTAGTAACCAAATGGGGAGCCAATGGAAAGATGGTATTTAAAAATGGGATTCTAATGGATCTTACTTATTACTAGGAGGTGAGCGTTATGAGTGAAGTCGTAGAAGATTTAATCCTGCCGGAGCAGGAAGTTACAGTGAATGAAGGAACAAAGGAGAATGCAATATCGGTATCCGTCAGTGTCAGCACACAGGTGGCAGAAAAAGAAACCGACCTTGTCTATCTAAAACAGATTGATTCCAAGCTTGATTTAATCTTAGAAAATTTGAATGTGGAGGCGAAATAACATGGAGAAACCAACAATCAATTACGCAGTAGCGTATCAACGATTCAGAACAGAATTAAACGGATGCATCACATCATTGCAAAAGCAGTATCCCATTCCAAACTATATGGTAGAGGGAATCTTGGGAAGTTTGCTTGCAGATGTCCGCTCGGCGGTGGTAGCAGAATCAGTCTCCGAGGAGCAGTCCTATTTAAAGGAGATGGAAGACTATCATGAAAAGCAGGCAGAAGCCCTAAATGATGAGATTACTAAACTTAAAACAAACGAGGAAACAGCAGCAGTCCATAAGGATTAGCTGCTTTTCTTATACAAAAAAATCGAAGGAGGATTTTATGATGAAGGAATTTTGGAACACGATTCAACTTGTTTTTGCAGGCATTGGAGGGTGGCTTGGCTATTTTCTAGGTGGTTGTGACGGACTACTTTTTGCATTACTTGCATTTGTAGTCGTGGATTACATCACAGGAGTGATGTGCGCCATCACTGACCACACACTTTCTAGTGAAGTCGGGTTTAAAGGGATTTGCAGAAAGGTGTTGATTTTCTTACTGGTAGGCATCGCAAATATTCTTGATGTGCAGGTGATTGGAACAGGCAGCATTCTTAGAACAGCAGTGGTATTTTTCTACATTTCCAATGAGGGTATTTCCCTTTTAGAAAATGCTGGACACTTAGGCTTACCGATTCCTACGAAAATCAAAAATGTATTAGAGCAGCTCCATAACAGAGCAGAAAGTGAGGATAACTAATATGTCAAATAGTTCAATGGTGTCATACACCAGATTAAGTCCGAATCATTCCGGACAAAGAACACATTCCATTGACCGCATCACACCACACTGTGTGGTCGGTCAGTTATCTGCAGAAAGTATCTGTGGATGTTTTACAAGTTCATCTGTACAGGCAAGTTGTAACTACGGGATTGGGACAGATGGCAGGGTGTCATTATGCGTAGAGGAAAAGAACCGTTCTTGGTGTTCTTCTAGCAATGCCAATGATCAACGGGCAGTCACTATCGAGTGTGCATCTGACAGGTCGGAGCCTTATGCAATGAATGCTTCTGTTTATAATATGCTCGTAAAACTCTGTACCGATATCTGTAGGAGAAATGGAAAGAAGAAACTGTTATGGTTTGGGGATAAGAATACATCCCTTAACTATGCACCAAAGTCTGATGAGATGGTGCTTACCGTGCATCGATGGTTTGCAAACAAAAGCTGTCCCGGAAATTGGCTTTATGCCAGAATGGGAGATTTAGCTTCTAAGGTGACAGCAGCACTTGGTGGTGCGTCTTCGCAAAGTCCATCCACAAATACTGGCACTTTATATCGAGTACGTAAAAGCTGGGCGGATGCGAAATCACAAAAGGGTGCATTTAATAGTCTTGAGAATGCAAAGAGATGCGCCAATGCCAATAGTGGCTATAAAGTATTTGATGGATCTGGAAATCAAGTTTATCCGGTATTGAGTAATACTTCAAAATCCATAGATGCGATTGCCAGAGAGGTCATTCAAGGCAATTGGGGTAATGGGGATGAGCGTAAGCAGCGATTAACAACCGCAGGTTATGATTACACAGCAGTTCAAGCAAGAGTAAATGAAATCTTATCTGGCAGTAACACGGCATCTTCAAAATCTATTGATACAATTGCCAGAGAAGTCATTCATGGTGATTGGGGTAATGGAACAGACCGAAAGCAAAGACTAGCAGCCGCAGGTTATAATTACGCTGCGGTACAAGCAAAAGTGAATGAAATATTGAGATAAGTATGAATGCCTACTGAGGAGTGATTTCCTTGGTAGGCATTATTTTTTTGCTTAAGGGGTTTACTGGCATGATTTTTCTTTGACTGAGATTTGAAGGAAGAATCCTTTGGATTGGAGGAATATCATGCAGATAACGAAACTGACAGGAGAACAGATAGAAGTTGTGCCACAGAGACACCAATATACAGAGGCAGAACTGCAGCGGGAATATGACTATATTTTAGCACAGAAGATGGGAAGAATGCTGCTCGATAAAGGTCTGATTTCTGTGGATGAATTCAACAAAATCAGCGAAAGAAACCGTCAAACTTTCTCTCCATATTTAGCTGAGATTATGCCCTAAATGACTTGATATATATCGATTAGTACGGGAATATGTCCATACCGAAAGCGAGGTGAGATGATGAAAAGGATAACAAAAATTGAAGAAAATGAAGCCTTATCGGTTAAGGCAAAAACCCGTGTTGCTGCCTATTGCAGAGTTTCTACTGCAAGCGATGAACAGTTAATCAGTCTTGATACGCAGAAGGCACATTATGAGGATTACATCAAGTCCAATGACGAGTGGGAGTATGCAGGGATATTTTACGATCAAGGTATCACAGGTACAAAAAAAGAGTGCCGTGACGGGCTGAATGCCCTGATAGATTCCTGCGAAAAAGGTCTTGTGGATTTGGTCATTACGAAGTCCATCAGTCGATTCAGCAGAAATACCACAGACTGTTTGGAACTGGTAAGAAAGCTGATGGCATTAAATGTGACCGTGATTTTTGAAAAAGAAAATATTAACACGGATACGATGGAAAGCGAATTGATGCTCTCCATCTTAAGCAGTCTTGCGGAAAGCGAATCGGTATCCATTTCTGAAAATAACAAATGGTCTATACAGAAACGTTTTCAGAATGGCACCTACATTATTTCCTATCCACCTTATGGCTATGAAAATGCTGGTGGAGAAATGATTGTTGTGCCGGAGCAGGCAGAAGTCGTAAAAAAGATATTTGAAGATACGCTTGCCGGGAAAAGCACTCATGCCGTTGCAAAGGAACTGAACGATAGCGGAGTGAAGAGCAAAAAAGGAGGCAAATGGACACCCGGAGCAATTAATGCAATTATCCGCAACGAAAAATTCACAGGAGATGTGATTTTCCAAAAGACCTACACCGACAGCCAATTCGGCCGTCATACCAATGATGGGGAATTGAATCAATATCTGTGCGAGAACCACCATGAGCCAATTATAAGTCATGAGATTTTTGATAAGGCAAACGAGGTTCTGAATCAGCGTGGCCGAGAAAAAGGCAATGGAGAGCGAACGGAGCGTTATCAGAACCGTTATGGATTCTCAGGCGGAATCAAGTGTGGAGAGTGCGGCGGAGTCTTTAAAAGAAGAATCCACTATAAGCCGAGCGGAAGCTACATTGCTTGGTGCTGCACCCATCATATCGAGGACAGGAACTCCTGTTCCATGAAGTACATTACGGATGATGGAGTAAAGACAGCATTCCTTACCATGATGAATAAACTGATATTTGCCCATCAGATGATATTAAAGCCACTGCTTCACAGCCTGCAGGGATTTGATGATAAGGATAGGCTTCTACAGATACAGGAATATGAAACTAAACTGGAAAAGAATATGGAGAAAAGGCAGGTGCTGACGAGCCTTATGGCAGGCGGACTATTAGAGCCAGCACTTTTTAGCAAGGAAAACAATGCTTTGATTTTGGAAGAAAAGCATTTGCAGGAAGAAAAGAAACAAATGATAAATTCCGTCAGCGGTGACAGGACAAAGATTGAAGCCTTGGAGACATTTATAAAATTTGCATCCGGCAGTGAGATGCTGACGGAATATTCGGATGAGATATTCCTTTCCTATGTAGAAGGGATTACAGTGCTTTCCAGAAAAGAAATCGTCTTTGAACTGAAGTGTGGACTGAAATTAAAGGAAAGGTTGGTGGGATAATGGCACATATACCCTACGGATATAAGATTATAAATGGAAAAGCAGAGGTTGATGAAAAACAGGCTGAGGTAGTCATAAAGCTGTTTGATGGCTACATTGCAGGACTTGGATTAAAGCCTGCGGCAGAGAATGCGGGTCTTGATATTTATCATGGCAGTGCAGGGAGAATGCTAAGAAACACGCATTACCTTGGCGATGAATATTATCCTGCCATTATCGACAGAAAGCGTTTTGATAAGGCGGAAGAAATCCGAATATCGAGAGCATCTTCCTTGGGCAGGGTCAGAGAACTGCAGGCTGCACAAAAGCCTGTGGCGGATACAAGGTTTACCATGCCGTCTGCTGAGAGAAAATTTGCGGATCCATTTTCACAGGCGGAATATGCTTACAGCTTGATTGAAAGTGAGGTGGCGATGAGTGAATAAGAGTATAACAGTTATCCCAGCACGAAAGCGTGTGGGAAATACAGTAAACAAAGAAGTAAAGCCGAAGCTCAGGGTCGCAGCGTACTGCCGTGTCAGTACCGACAGCGATGAGCAGGCTACCAGTTATGATGCACAGGTGGAGCATTACACCAATTTTATACAGAAAAATGAGGAATGGGAGTTTGCCGGTATATTTGCTGATGATGGTATATCCGGCACCAATACCAAAAAGCGTGAGGAGTTCAACCGCATGATTTCTGAATGTATGGAAGGTCATATTGATATGATCATTACAAAGTCTATCAGCCGATTTGCCCGTAATACCTTGGATTGCCTTCGATATATAAGACAATTAAAGGAAAAGAATATCCCTGTGTTTTTTGAAAAGGAAAACATCAATACAATGGATTCCAAGGGCGAGGTTCTGCTGACCATCATGGCCAGTCTTGCACAGCAAGAATCGGAGTCCTTAAGCAAGAATGTAAAGATGGGTATGCAGTTCCGATTTCAGAATGGTGAGGTGCAGGTCAACCATAATCGCTTTATGGGATACACCAAAGACGAAGATGGACACCTCATCATAGAGCCTGCCGAGGCAGAAATCGTCAAACGAATTTACCGTGAATACCTACAGGGCGCAAGCCTAAAGCAAATCGGAGATGGCTTGATGGATGATGGAATTTTAACAGCCGCCGGAAAGGCAAAGTGGCGTCCTGAATCGGTCAAGAAAATCCTGAAAAACGAAAAATATATTGGTGATGCCCTTTTACAGAAGACATATACCGTGGACGTTCTTACCAAAAAGAGAGTGAAGAATAACGGCATCGTTCCGCAGTATTATGTGGAGAACAGCCATGAACCGATTATTCCCCGTGACCTCTATATGCAGGTGCAGGAAGAGATGCTCAGACGAGCTAACCTTCACAGTGGAGCGAATCGGAAGAAACGAGTTTACAGTAGCAAATACGCACTTTCCAGTATTGTGTATTGTTCAAAATGTGGGGATATTTATCGAAGGATTGCTTGGAACAACCGCGGGAAACATTCCACGGTATGGCGATGCGTAAACCGTGTGGAGCATGGCCCTGACTGCTGCGATGCACCAACTGTGCAGGAAGAAGAATTGCAGAACGCTGTGGTAAAGGCAATCAACACGGCGCTTGGTGGCAAGGATGAAATGCTTACTGCCTTGGAAAAAAATATAGCGATGGTGCTTGCTTTGGAAGATGAGACTTCGATGGAAAGCCTTGATGCCAAGCTGGAAGAACTGCAGCAGGAGCTTCTAAAACGAGCAAATGCCAGACAGGATTATGAAGACCTTGCTGATGAGATAGACCTTTTGCGAGAACAAAAGCAGAATGCTATGGCGGAGAATGCAGAACGAGAAGGTTTGAAACAGCGAATTGCTGAAATGCAGCAGTTCCTTGCCGAGCAGAGAGGTACAATACAGGTGTATGACGAGCAGGTAGTACGCAAGCTGATAGAAAAGATTACGGTACATGATGAGAAAGTAACTGTTGCCTTTAAATCTGGGATGGAGATTGATGTGAAAATGTAAATTTTAATTATGGGGAATCCCCCTAGACTTATAAAAGCTAGGGGTGCTTTCTAATGTTAATCATGAATTGTAATATTTCTATTATCGATTTCTATTAACCCTTCATCTTTCATTCGTTTTAATTCACGAAAAAGCGATGGTCTTTGAACACCAAAATGGTCAGCAAGCTGTTTTTTTGAAATAGGTAAAATGATAGTTTTAGATTTCTGAACGGCAGAAAGTGCAACAAGGTAATCCATCAGGTTTTCTCTTAAAGATTTCTGAGTATACATAGCTATTTTTTTATTCATCCCTTGGGAGTTTAAGGATAGTGACTTCACAAAGGACATAACAAAACTATATTCTTTTAGCAGCTTGCTAACTGCTATTTTTGAAATATGGAAAAGGGTACATCCAGCTGTACAATAAATATTCATTGGATATCTATTTTGCTCCCCGAATAAGAGATTTGCCCCAATAATACTGCCTTCGCAAAATTTAAATACAATAGTTTCAGAACCGTTAGATGCTAGAGAATAGGCTATTAAATTGCCTGAAAGAACTATATCCATTCCATAACACTCTGAATATTGCTCATGCACAGTTATTCCTTTGTTATAAGAACGCTTAATAATTTGATTGCTTAAAATTAAACTTTCTAATACTTTTTGATCTACATCTTTAAAGTGAGGTAGATTTTTTAAGTCTTCAACCATAAAATCACCTTTTTATTTTTATTATATCAAAAAGAAACTTATGTGTCTATTTAGTTATAAAATATAATGTTAATATGATTACAACGAATAAAAAGGAGGCAATTTATTATGATAGAAAAAGTATTTGAGTTATCTAAGAAAAATGAGAAAGCAGTGGAGAAGGTTGTTTTTGATGAAAACCTACATTATTTGCACATGGTCTTTAATAAGGGTGAGGGGTTGCCTGAACATTTCTCCAACTCTAATGTTTATATGACCGTTATGAAAGGAACTCTGTCTATCGGTCTTGATGAACAAGAAGTTCACGAGTATTCGTATAATACTTTGATAAAGATTCCAGTTAATACAAAAATGAATGTAAAAAATCTTAATGATGATACTCTAGAATTAATTGTTGTAAAATCACCAGCACCAAAGATATAAACAAGATGGAGGAATTATAAATGGATATTTTTACAATCGGCATATGGATTGGAACTTTAATTTTTCTTGGAGTTTCTTTTGCTAAAAATAAGGGAAAGACAAATCAAGCACTTAAAATGGCATTTAATATGGGAAAAGGAATGGCTATAAGTATATTTTCAATCATTTTTGCAATTGGATTAATCCTGACACTACTTCCACCGGCAGATATTGCATCTTTTGTGGAAAAACAGTCAACTGCAATTGCAACAATAGCATCGGCTTTGTTAGGAACAATTACACTAATTCCAGCCTTTATCGCTTTCCCGCTAGTAGGGACACTGGTAGATGCGGGAGTTGGGATAGTTCCTTCCGTGGCATTTTTAACAACTTTAACAATGGTCGGTGTTGTAACCTTCCCTCTTGAGAAAAAGGAATTCGGCGTTAAGTTTACAGCAGTTCGTAACGGACTTAGTTTTCTGTTCGCTATAATTATTGCATATGTAATGGGGGTGATTATATAATGGTCTTAAAAAAAATAAAGGATAATTTGTTCTTTTTTATAATTATTTTGGCATATGCAATTATGACTACCATTAATCCGTCTATGGGGATAGAATCAGTTAAAAACAGTGGCTATTACATTAAGGAAATGCTTATGATTATGCCAGTTATCTTCGTGCTTACTGCGCTTTTAGATATGTGGGTTTCAAAAGAAAAAATAATGAAATTTCTAGGTAAGGACGCCAAAGCCAAAGGTGTTTTTCTAGCTTTTGTAATTGGAAGTATTTCAGCAGGCCCAATATATGCGGCATTTCCAATGTGCGTTATGCTTCACAAAAAAGGTGCATCAATTAGAAACATCATTATTATTTTAAGTTCTTGGGCAGTCATTAAGGTTCCAATGCTTTTAAATGAAGCAAAGTTTCTAGGCCCTAAGTTTATGGTTATTCGTTGGATATTAACTGTTGTGGCAATTATCATTTTTTCGTGGATTGCAGACAAGATAATAAAGGATAAGGATTTGCCAAGCGAGGAAACATCACAAGTAGGATTAATAATTAATAAAGGTGCTTGCATGGGTTGCACTTTGTGTACTAAGAATTATCCAGAACTCTTTGAAATAAAGAGTAAAAAGGCAGTCATTAAGGCACATGATGCAACTACAATAGATAAGGAAAAACTTCAAACTACAATAAATGCTTGTCCTGTTAAAGCTATAGAATATATAGAAGATTAACGATGCTAATTTTGTGTCACAATTAAAATATAACACCCTGTAGGCTATAAGAGTCTATGGGGTGTTTTTTACTAAATCAGTTTACTTTTTAATTGAAATGAGAAACTTAATCAATCAAAAAGTGAAGCTTTGCAATTGAGTTATAGCATATTTTTAAAATAAAATTTAAAGAGTTATTGACATATGCGATTAACAGAGGTATACTAATGATAGTAAATGGCATATGTCATAAACTACAAGGAGGTGAATGGTATGCCTAGAAGAGATGGAACTGGCCCAATGGGTGCTGGAACAATGACTGGACACGGTTTAGGCTTTTGCACAGGGAAAAATGCAGTCAAGCGTGGTGCTGGACTTGGATTAGGTCTTGGATTTGCTTGCAGACGAGGTTTTGGTAGTGGATTTGGGAGAGGTTTAGCAATAAATCAATATGCGACAAAAACACATAAAGACTTCCTTCAAGAACAAAAAGAATTACTGCAAAGCCGAATCGAAGTCATTGATAAACAATTAAAGTACCTGTAACGGGTATTAGAGGTAACTGGAGGACGCTCTGGTTATTTCTGATTAGAAATGGGGTGATAGATTATGCCAAGACCAATGAAATGGAGAAAAGTGTGTTGTCTGCCAGAAAGTAATAAATTTGGCCCTCTTGATTCAGTGTTGGACGATCAAGATCATGTAAACATGACAGTTGATGAATATGAAACAATAAGGCTTATAGATTTGGAGGGTTTTACTCAGGAAGAGTGTGCAAAACAAATGAATATTGCCCGTGCTACCGTTCAGGGAATATATGTAGAAGCCAGAAGAAAGTTAGCTGAATCATTGGTGAATGGTAAAGTGTTAATAATTGAGGGAGGCGAATACCGTCTTTGTGATGGATCGGGAAATGGATGTGGCCGAGGCTGTCATAGGCATGGACGTGGCAGATTCTTTACAGATAATGAGAATCGAGGTGACTAATTATATATTCCGAAAAAGTAATTGAACATTTTATGTGCCCTCAAAATGCTCATAGCATGCCAGATGCTGACGCTGAAGGAAGTTTTGGAGACCCTTCGTGCGGAGATTATCTTACCGTTTATATAAAGGTGAAAGACAATCATATAGATGACATAAGTTATCTTGTGTTTGGCTGCAGTGCATCAATTGCAACGTCCAGTATGACATCGGTGATGGCAAAAGGAAAAGGCCTGGATGAAGCATTAAGAATTACAGAAGAGGATATAATCGAAGCTCTAGATGGGCTTCCTGAAAGCAAGGTTCATTGCTCAAATTTAGGAGTAAGTGCATTGCGCAATGCAATCAATAATTATTTAGTAGTTAAAAGAATGGAGGATTCTTATGAAAATAGCAATTCCGGTAGATGAGAAAAGTGTGGATTCAAACGTATGTGTATCCTTTGGACGCACTCCTTATTTCCTTATTTATGATGTAGATACTAAGGAAAGTGTATTTCTTGATAACAGTGCAGCAGCAAGTACAGGTGGTGCAGGGATTAAGGCTGCACAGACGATAGTAGATAATAAAGCAAATGTTTTGCTTACTCCTCGTTGCGGGGAAAATGCTGCTGAAGTGCTCAAATCTGCTGATATTGAAATATTTAAAACGACATCCGCATCAGTAAAGGATAATATTGATGCTTTCATCGATGGAAAACTTCCTTTGCTAGATGAAATTCATGCCGGATTTCATGGGCACGGAGGCAATTAATATGAGAATAGCTGTGCTAAGCGGCAAGGGCGGCACAGGAAAAACACTGGTATCGGTAAATTTAGCTGCGGCAGCAAAAATATCAACATATATAGATTGTGATGTCGAAGAGCCAAATGGGCATCTATTTTTTAAACCCGAAGATGTCCAAGAGGAAGAAATATCAGTAAAAATTCCAAAAGTGGATGAAGAATTATGCAATGGATGTCGAAAATGCGTTGATTTTTGCAACTTTAACGCCCTCGCCTATATTAAAAACAAACTGATTGTCTTTGACGATGTGTGCCACTCCTGCGGTGGCTGCATCTTGGTTTGTCCTGAAAAGGCACTAACAGAGAAAGCAAAGGTTATTGGCAAGGTACAAAAAGGGATTTCCGACGAAGTAACGGTATCCACAGGAATACTAAATACTGGTGAAGCTTCTGGTATCCCTATTATAAAAAAGTTGCTTGCTGAGAATAAACCTGAAGCAGATAAACTGACTTTTATTGACTGTCCTCCTGGAAGTGCCTGTATTGTAATGGAAAGTATTAAGGATGCAGACTATTGTATATTAGTAGCTGAACCTACAATGTTTGGTGTTCATAACCTCAATATGGTATACGATCTGGTCAAGTTATTTAATAAGCCATTTGGGGTGGTTCTTAACAAATGCTTGGATGAAGAAAACCCAGCAGAGAAGTTTTGTTTTGAAAATAATATAAAGATATTAGGGCGGATTCCATTTGACAATGAACTTGGAACCTTGAACTCGAATGCGGAAATTGCCGTTAATAAAAATGAAAAGTACCGAGAACTGTTTTCTTTTCTGCTGAAAACAGTGGCAAAGGAGGTGCAGTGTAATGAAACAACTACTAATCCTTAGTGGAAAAGGCGGCACTGGGAAAACTACTATAGCAAGTGCTTTTATCAAGCTTTCAAACGCTAAGGCTTATGCTGATTGTGATGTAGATGCACCTAACCTACACCTTATAACAGAACAAAACTCTCAACCAATGAAAACAGATTATTATGGTTTACCAAAAGCGGAGATAAATCCAGAACTATGCATCGAATGCGATAGTTGTAGACAAAACTGCAGATTCGATTCTATTTCAGTAGATAAGAAATACAAAGTAGATCCTTTTGCATGTGAAGGGTGTGGAGTTTGCGAGACTGTTTGTCCGGTAGAAGCTGTATCTTTAAAACCGGCTGTAGCTGGTGAGTTGATGTTATACGTAAATCAAGGAGACGTTTTTTCTACAGCACAGCTTAAAATGGGTAGCGGCACTTCAGGAATGCTGGTCACAGAGGTTAAAAAACAGATGAAGTCGGCAGTAATTGATGCCCATCTTGCAATTATTGATGGTTCTCCCGGCATAGGATGTCCTGTTATAGCATCACTTAGCGGTGTAGATATGGTTCTGATAGTGGCTGAACCTTCCATATCGGGCATTAGTGATTTGGAACGAATCATAAAAACAGCGGTGAAATTCGGGACTATGACAGTAGTATGTATAAATAAATTTGACACTAACGTAGAAAATTCAGTAAAGATAGTAGAGTTATGTAAAAAACAAGGGCTGGCTTTTATGGGTAGAATACCTTTTGATTCGGACGCAGTAAAAGCGATTAATAACGGGCAGACCATTGTAGACATAAACTGTCCATCAGGTGTAGCAGTGAAAGTGGTTTACAATGAGACAATGAAATTACTTTTTGAAGAAGGTGGTGGGCTAAGGCCATGATTATCAAAACATTAGTGGAAAACACATCGATATCGAAAGACTTCGGTAACGAACATGGTCTTAGTCTGTATATTGAAACAAATGCTCTAAAAATTTTATTTGATGTTGGAGCAAGTGAGTTGTTTCTTGAAAATGCTAAAAAGTTGGATGTAAATATTTCGGATATTGATTATCTAATAATTTCGCACGGACATTATGACCATGGTGGTGGACTAAGAATGTTTTTTAAGGAAAACACAAAAGCTAAGGTGTTTTTACAGTGCTTTGCATTTGAGAAATACCATGCTTTGCGTCCGAATGATACATTAGAATTTATCGGTTTGGAAGAGGAACTGAAGCAGAACAGACAAATTGTTCTCACATCAGATCAATTCTTTATCAGTAAAGGAATCGAAGTATTCTCCAATATTACTCAAAGAAAACCTCGTCCAATGTCAAATGCTGGATTGCTTATAGAGCAGAACGGTCAAATGATGAACGATACTTTTGCACACGAGCAAAATCTCATATTAGAGGAAGATGGAAAGACGCTTTTGGTAACAGGCTGTGCCCATAATGGCATTGTTAATATTATTGAGCATTTTTATGACTTAAAAGGTAGCATGCCTGATTATGTAATAGGTGGATTTCACCTTTCCAGCCGATCCTCGGGCGGAAATGAAAACTTTGAGACGATAGATAAAATAAGTAGATTCTTGATAGATACAAAAGCAAAGTATTATACTTGCCATTGTACAGGCTTAGAACCCTATAATCGACTGAAAGCAGCTATGGGTAATAGCATTGACTATCTGTCAGTAGGTAGTGAAATAACAATCTAAAATAAAGGAGCTAAGATTATGAGTGAAAATTGCAATCAAAGCTGTAGCAGTTGCTCGGAGGACTGTGCAGAAAGAAAAGAACAAAAAACTGATTTTTCCGAGAAGTTACATGAGATGAGCAGCGTAAAAAAAGTCATAGGTATTGTCAGTGGTAAAGGCGGAGTAGGAAAGTCACTTGTTACTTCCATGCTCGCTGTTACCATGAATAGAATGGGTTATCATACTGCCATTCTTGATGCAGATATTACAGGACCTTCTATTCCAAAGGCATTCGGAATTCGGGAAAAAGCCACTGGTAGCGAATTTGGACTATTCCCTGTTAAAACAAAGACCGGCATTGATATTATGTCTGTTAATTTACTTTTAGAAAAGGATACTGATCCTGTTGTATGGAGAGGCCCAATAATTGCTGGTACAGTTAAACAGTTCTGGACTGATGTTATCTGGAGTGATGTAGATTTTATGTTTATTGATATGCCACCAGGAACCGGCGATGTTCCCCTTACAGTATTTC
Source organism: uncultured Clostridium sp. (assembly GCF_900547735.1). GTDB lineage: Bacteria > Bacillota > Clostridia > Lachnospirales > Lachnospiraceae > Otoolea. The sequence goes on from NZ_URHZ01000004.1 coordinate 117,651, forward strand.
AATCCATTGCTGTTGATGGGATTATTGTCGTAACTTCTCCACAAGAGCTGGTATCCATGATTGTATCTAAAGCCGTCAAGATGGCAGAAATGATGAATATCCCAATCATTGGTTTGGTAGAAAATATGTCTTATTTTAAATGCCCTGATAACGGCAAGGACTATCAGATATTTGGTGAAAGCCACATTGAAGAAATTGCTGAAAAACATAATTTAAAGGTTCTTGCTAAACTACCTATTGATCCGAAAATTTCAGCTGCCTGTGACAAGGGCATGATAGAGCTTTTTGATGGCAATTGGCTTGATAGCACATCAAAATTACTAGAGGAAAGACTTGAGGAAAATAAAAAGTGAGTGAACATTCAACATTAGCAAAAGAATTATTCACAAAAGGATACAATTGCTCTCAATCGGTAGTGTTAGCCTTTTGTGATGAAACAGGACTAGACTCAGAAACAGCACTGAAAATTTCTTCTTCATTTGGTGGTGGAATGGGAAGACTACGAGAGGTATGTGGAGCAGTCAGTGGAATGTTCATAGTTGCAGGAATGCTAGATGGGTATTCAAATCCTTTAGATAGAGTTGCCAAAACCGACCATTACAAGCTGATTCAGTCACTTGCAATGAATTTTAAGGATGAAAACCAATCAATTATTTGCAGAGAGCTTTTAGGTTTATCTGTTGATAGACAAAGTCACATACCAGAAGAAAGAAATGAAGAGTATTATAAAAAACGTCCCTGTGCAGAACTTGTTGAACATGCAGCAGAAATATTAGATGAATATATTCAAAATAAAAAATTGGAGGAAAAAACAATGATGAAAATAGCAGTAGCAAGTGAAAAGGAAATGGTAACAGAGCATTTTGGGCATTGCGAAGGGTTTATGATTTTTGACACCGAAAATAATCAAATTGTCAAAAGTGAAACTATTGCTAACCCTGGACATAAACCTGGATTCCTGCCTAATTTTCTTGCCGATCGTGGTGTAAATGTCATCATCAGCGGTGGTATGGGCGGAGGTGCAGTTGAGATTTTTAATGAAAGGAACATCGAAGTTATTGTTGGAGCAAAAGGTAATGCCAAAGCAGCAGTAGAAGCATACTTGGAAGGCTCTTTAAAGTCGACTGGTTCTGTTTGCCATGAACATCAGCATCATGATGAATGTGGCAAATAAAATACCATATTTATATTGTGAAATAGTGCTTGTACAAAGTATAATAGGTGCAAGTACTATTTTTGCTTTATAGAGCAATCTTGCTGATATGTTTCCACAAACAGAAAGAGGTTAGTGGATATGTTCCCATAAACGAGAGTAGGCATTTGACATACTTCCTATCCTCTCGAGCCACGTAGAAACGATAATTCTGATGACGTATTGTGGTGACAAGGCAAAAAACGAGG